>NZ_QZWH01000038.1 GCF_003601925.1 Buttiauxella izardii | reverse complement strand
AAACCGTTAATTCCCTCTCCTGGGGGAGAGGGTTAGGGTGAGGGCCTTTTAAGCGAAAAACTTAGTTATCAATACCTTTACTACGCAGGTAATCTTCATACCCACCGGTAAAGTCAATCACACGTTCTGGCGTAATCTCAATCACACGCGTTGCCAGCGAGCTAACAAATTCACGGTCGTGAGAAACGAAGATCAGCGTGCCTGGGTACATTTCCAGCGCCATGTTCAGCGATTCAATGGATTCCATATCCAGGTGGTTGGTCGGTTCATCCATGATCAGAACGTTCGGACGCTCCATCATCAACTTACCAAACAACATGCGGCCTTTCTCACCACCGGACAGCACCTTCGCAGGCTTTTTAATATCGTCCTGGCTGAACAGCAGACGGCCCAGGATGCTACGCACTGCTTGCTCGTCGTCGCCTTCTTGCATCCACTGGCTCATCCAGTCAAACACCGTCAGGTTGTTTTCAAACTCGTATTCGTGATCCTGTGCGTAATAACCGATTTGCACGTTTTCAGACCATTTCACCGTACCAGCGTCTGGAGCAAATTCGCCAACCAGAGTTTTCAGCAGGGTAGATTTACCCACGCCGTTGGTACCCAGAATCGCGAGCTTCTCACCCACTTCCAGCAGCATGTTAACGCCTTTGAACAGCGGGCCGTTATCAAAGCCTTTTGCCACGGACTCCACTTCCAGCGCGTTACGGAACAGTTTTTTGTCCTGCTCGAAGCGGATGAACGGATTCTGACGGCTTGAGGCTTTAACTTCGTCGAGTTTGATTTTATCAATCTGACGCGCACGAGAAGTCGCCTGGCGAGATTTCGAGGCGTTGGCACTAAAGCGGCTAACGAAGGATTGCAGGTCAGCGATTTGCGCTTTTTTCTTCGCGTTATCAGAAATCAAACGCTCACGCGCTTGTGTCGCCGCCGTCATGTATTCGTCGTAGTTGCCTGGATAAACACGCAGCTCGCCGTAGTCCAGATCCGCCATGTGGGTACAAACCATGTTCAGGAAGTGACGGTCGTGCGAGATGATGATCATGGTGCTGTTACGTTCGTTAAGCACGCTTTCCAGCCAACGAATGGTGTCGATGTCCAGGTTGTTCGTCGGTTCATCGAGCAGCAGAATTTCTGGATTTGAGAACAGCGCCTGTGCCAAAAGCACACGCAGTTTCCAGCCTGGAGCAACTTCGCTCATCGGGCCGTAATGCTGTTCTACTGGAATCCCAACGCCAAGCAGCAGTTCGCCGGCGCGCGCTTCGGCGGTGTAACCGTCCATTTCGCCATACAGAACTTCCAGATCGGCGACTTTATAGCCGTCTTCTTCGCTCATCTCAGGCAGTGCATAAATGCGGTCGCGCTCTTCTTTGACTTCCCAAAGTTCAGCGTGGCCCATGATCACCGTGTCGAGAACGGTGAACTTTTCAAAGGCGAACTGATCCTGGCGCAACTTACCGATACGCTCGTTAGGATCGAGTGATACGTTACCCAGCGTTGGCTCTAAATCGCCACCGAGGATCTTCATAAAGGTAGACTTGCCGCTACCGTTAGCGCCGATCAAGCCGTAACGGTTGCCGCCGCCAAATTTGACAGAAATATTTTCAAACAACGGCTTACTGCCGAACTGCATTGTGACGTTACTGGAAACTAGCACAGAGATGTCCTGGTAAAATAAGTTATTTAATATGTGAGATCGGGCACATTATGCCATAACTCAACGTGCAGATCGCTCTGCTTGTGCGCTGGTGATAAAATAATCAATGTGCAAAAAAGTGTGATTTAATCCACATCTGATTTCCCAGGTCGATGGAATGCACATATAATGCGCGCTTAAATCGCTCCGTTTCCTAACTCAATAGCCTGCATGGCCAGAAATACTTCACATAACATGAATATGAAACTACGCACAATTTTACTGGCATTTGTGGCTGTCGTGTCTTTCAGTAAGACAGCTTCTGCCGTGACCTATCCTCTGCCAACCGATGGTAGCCGTCTGATTGGTCAAAACCAGGTTGTTACTATTCCTGAAGGCAGCACTGCGCCGCTGGAAGAATATGCCGCACGTTACCAGATGGGTCTTTCCAACATGCTGGAAGCGAACCCAGGTGTTGACCCGTATCTGCCAAAGCCTGGCACCATCCTGAACATTCCTCAGCAGTTAATTCTGCCGGATACCGTTCATGAAGGTATCGTGATTAACAGTGCTGAAATGCGCCTTTATTATTACCCGGCTGGCACCAACACGGTTATCGTGCTGCCAATCGGTATCGGCCAGTTGGGCAAAGACACCCCGCTGAACTGGACGACTAAAGTTGAGCGTAAGAAAGCAGGCCCGACCTGGACTCCAACTGCGAAAATGCATGCGGAATACATCGCTGCCGGTACGCCACTGCCAGCCGTTGTTCCTGCTGGCCCGGACAACCCGATGGGTCTTTACGCACTGTATATCGGTCGCCTGTATGCGATTCACGGCACCAACGCCAACTTTGGTATCGGCCTGCGCGTGAGCCACGGTTGTGTGCGTCTTCGTAACGAAGACATCAAATTCCTGTTCGAGAAAGTGCCAGTCGGTACGCGCGTTCAGTTCATCAATGAAGCGGTGAAAGCCACCGTTGAGCCAGATGGCACGCGCTATGTGGAAGTGCATAACCCACTGTCCACCACTGAAGAGCAGTTCAACTCAACTGAGATCGTGCCAATCACGCTGAAAAGCAACGTGACGGCTATCACCGCTCAGCCTGACGTTGACAGCACTGTTCTGGACCAGGCAATTCAAAGCCGTTCCGGTATGCCGGTGCGTTTGAACTAATCGAAACTTTCGAGTTTTAAGAAGCGACCTTCGGGTCGCTTTTTTTATGTCTAAAACAATCTGGAACGTTCCAATTTGGAATCTTTGGTATGCTCATAATTCATGATGTGATCGGTAGCACATTTTAAGCTTTAATTGTATGATGAATGCGTTTCTTAAAGGGTCATCACCATGCGTAACTTGCTCACCGTTGTCTGGCAGTACCTGCGTTCATTTATCTTAATTTACATATGCTTATATGCAGGCATTGCCATTGCTGCCCTTCTGCCAATTACCATTCCCGGCAGTATTATTGGCATGCTGATTCTGTTTATTCTGCTGTCGCTGCAAATCCTGCCAGCCAAATGGGTTAAACCGAGTTGCCATTTGTTGATTCGCTATATGGCGCTGTTGTTTGTGCCGATTGGCGTAGGCGTCATGCAATATGTCGATGTGATAAAGCAGCAATTTGGCCCGGTCGTGGTTTCCTGTTTTATCAGTACCTTAGTGGTGTTAGTTGTCGTGAGCTGGAGTTCTCATTTAGTACACGGTGAGCGCAAAGTAGTCGGTGAAAACGAGGGCGAAACAAAATGATGCATCATATCTGGTGGTCTTTACCTTTAACGCTGGTGACTTTCTTTCTCGCCCGCCAAATCGGTATGCGTTTTAAATCGCCACTGCTGAACCCGTTATTAGTTTCAATGATTGTGATCATCCCGATTCTGGTGTTTACCGGCACGCCGTACGATCACTATTTTGCGGGCAGTAAAGTGTTGAACGATTTACTGCAACCCGCAGTAGTTGCCCTCGCGTTCCCGCTGTACGAACAGCTTCACCAGATTCGCGCACGCTGGAAATCCATTATTACCATCTGTTTTATTGGCAGCATGGTGGCGATGGTTTCCGGGACATCCGTTGCATTATTAATGGGTGCGACACCGCAAATCGCCGCGTCAATTATGCCTAAGTCTGTCACCACACCGATTGCGATGGCGGTGGGCGGCAGCATCGGCGGCATACCGGCAATCAGCGCCGTGTGCGTAATTTTCGTCGGTATTCTTGGCGCGGTATTTGGCCACACTCTTTTGAACCTGATGCGTATTTCAACCAAAGCCTCTCGTGGCCTGTCGATGGGCGCAGCATCCCACGCACTGGGGACTGCACGCTGTGCGGAACTGGATTTCCAGGAAGGCGCGTTCAGCTCACTGGCGCTGGTGATTTGCGGCATCATGACTTCGCTGATTGCCCCGTTCTTATTCCCGGTGCTTTTAGCCATGTTTGGTTAAAACTTGCGAGAGATCGCGCAATTTCATTCTTTATTTCATATGTTGCATTTGTAATTAGAGAAAGATCACATATAAAGCCCATACAGAACCGTAAACTACGATTCATTCACTTGTTATGAGGCTACTATTTATGCGCTCACGTTTTCAGGCTGCTCTCGCACAACTCCCGGCTTCACTGCAAGCCGCTTTGCAACCCTTGCTTACGGGTGATCATTTTCCAGCGATGTTTAGCGCAACGGAAGTGGCATCACTGAAAACCCAGACCGGGCTTGATGATGATGCGCTGGCATTTGCGCTGCTGCCTCTGGCAGCCGCCTGTGCGCGTGCGGATTTATCACAGTTCTATGTCGGTGCGGTAGCTCGTGGCGTCAGTGGTAATCTCTATTTCGGCGGCAATATGGAGTTTCTTGGCTCCACCATGCAGCAAACCGTTCACGCCGAACAAAGTGCGATTACTCACGCATGGATGCGCGGTGAAAAAGCGCTGGTCGCAATTACCGTTAACTACACACCGTGCGGTCACTGCCGCCAGTTTATGAACGAACTTAACAGCGGCGTGGCGCTGCGTATTAATCTGCCAGGCCGTAAGCCTGCAACGCTCGGCGATTATCTGCCGGATGCATTTGGCCCACGCGATTTAGACATCAAAACGCTGTTGCTTGATGAACAGGATCATGGCTTTGCGCTGCAAGGTGACGAACTCAGCCATGCTGCCATCTCAGCTGCTAACCGTAGCCATGCGCCTTACAGTAACGCTCCTGCGGGTGTGGCACTGGAAATGCGCGACGGGACGATTTTCACAGGCAGCTATGCGGAAAACGCCGCCTTCAACCCTTCCCTGCCGCCGTTGCAAGCTGCATTGAATTTGCTCAGTCTTTCAGGCTATGACTACAACGAAATTCAGCGCGCCATTCTGGCGGAAAAAGCCGAAGCGCCATTGACGCAGTGGGATGCTACCGCTGCGACGTTGAAAGCATTGGGCTGCATGAATATCGACCGCACACTTCTGAATTAATGCGCACTTTGCGGGCGTGATTACGCCCGCATTGGTGATTTTTAATTCAACCAATTCCCGGAATCTTGCTCTTCCCCCCCAGGTAAAGTAGCCTTGGATAAAATTTCATCCCTTTATTGAGCCGCAAGTCCATGTTGAAGCGCTTGTTTTATAGCCTGTTGGTTATCATCGGCTTGGCTGTGGTGGCTGCGCTGTGTCTTGACCGCTGGATAAGCTGGAAAACGGCGCCTTACGTCTACGACGAACTGCAAGACTTGCCCTACCGCCAGGTTGGCGTGGTGCTGGGCACCGCCAAGTATTACCGCACCGGCGTGATTAATCAGTATTACCAATTCCGTATTCAGGGCGCGTTGAATGCCTATAACAGCGGCAAAGTGAATTACCTGCTGCTGAGCGGAGATAATGCGCTGCAAAGCTACAACGAACCGATGACCATGCGTAAAGATTTGATTGCTGGCGGTGTTGATCCCGCCGATATCGTGCTCGATTACGCTGGTTTCCGAACGCTGGATTCCATCGTTCGTACCCGTAAAGTCTTTGATACCAACGATTTTATTATTATTACTCAGCGTTTCCATTGTGAACGCGCGCTGTTTATCGCCCTGCATATGGGGATTCAAGCGCAGTGTTATGCCGTGCCTTCGCCGAAGAATATGATGACGGTGCGTATCCGGGAGTTTGGCGCGCGTTTGGGTGCGCTGGCAGATTTGTATCTTTTCAAGCGCGAGCCGCGTTTCCTTGGGCCGCTAGTGCCGATTCCTGCTATGCATGAAGTGCCAGAAGATGCGCAAGCTTATCCGGCGGTAACGCCTGAGCAGTTATTGGAATTGCAGAAGAAAGAGAAGAAATAAACGGGGATTTTACCCTCACCCTAGCCCTCTCCCTGAGGGAGAGGGAACTTTCTTTTCCCCTCGCCCATTTGAGAAGAGGGAACTTGCTTTTCCCCCTCGCCCATTTGAGGAGAGCGAACTTGCTTTTCCCCCTCGCCCCTTTGGGGAGAGGGCCGGGGTGAGGGGTATAACTTACTTCTTACGAGCGTATTTTAGGGAATCCAACGCAACCGCGAAGATAATAATCGCGCCCTTAATAATGTACTGCCAGTAAGGGTTCACGCCGATATACGTCAGGCCGTAGTTGATAACGGTGAAGATGATCACACCAGTCACCACGCCGACAACCGTCCCCACGCCGCCGCTGAATGACACGCCGCCTACCACGCACGCCGCAATCGCATCGAGTTCGTACATAAAGCCGAGGTTGTTAGTCGCAGAGCCGATACGGCCCGCTTCCAGCATCCCGCCGAACGCGTAGAACACACCAGACAGCGCATAAATCATGATCAGGTTGAGAGCGACGTTTACACCAGAAACTTTAGCCGCTTCCGGGTTACCTCCGATGGCGAAGATGTTCTTACCAAAGCGCGTTTTGTTCCACAGAATCCAGACAAAGCCAATCGCAATCAACGCATAGAACGTGATGTACGAGAGCTTAAAGTTACCCATCTTGATAAAGCCCTGGGTAAAGGTCGAGAACCCGCTATCGAACCCGGCAATTGGCGATGCACCAACAAAATCGTAATACAGGGAGTTGATACCATAAACGATGATCATCGTACCCAGGGTGGTGATAAACGGCGTCACATTCAGGTAAGCAATGATAATCCCGTTCACCAGGCCGATGATTGCGCCGATGGCACAAACAATCAGGATAACAACCGGAATCGGCATGGTGCTCATCTCAGGGAAAACTTTGTTCACGTTTTCCATGGATTGCAGCAGCGTTGCCGCCACCACCGCCGCCAGACCCACCTGGCGACCTGCTGACAGGTCAGTACCTTGTGTCACAATCAGCCCCGCTACACCCAGCGCGATAATAATACGCACCGAAGATTGGGTCAGAATGTTACTTAAGTTCATTAAGCTTAAAAACGTAGGATCCTGGAAAATAATAATCGCCAGCAGAACCAGCAATACGACATAAATGCCGCCTTCTTTCAGATAAGTTAGAAAACTTTTCTTATTTAACGCACTCATTTTAATAGCCCCTAAATTATCAAAGGTGCACAGACGCAAGACGTAATATTTCGTTCTGCGTGGTTGTTTTAGTGTCTACAATTCCTGCAACAAGACCATTGCTCATTACCAGGATACGATCTGTAATCCCTAACAACTCCGGCATTTCGGACGAAATAATAATGATTCCTTTCCCTTTTTTGGCAAGCTCAGCAATAAGCTGATAAATTTCAAATTTAGCGCCGACATCAATCCCGCGAGTTGGCTCATCTAACATTAAAATTTCTGGCTGTGTTAATAACCAACGGCCAATAATAACTTTTTGTTGGTTACCACCGGACAACGAACCAATAGAGGTACGGTGACCTGGCGTTTTTACACGCATAGAGTCAATAACCCATTGGGTATCGCTTTTCATACGCGAGTTATCCAACAAGCCGACTTTATTTTTATAATTGCGAATATTAGAAATCAGCGAGTTAAAACCGATATCCAGATAAGCATAAATACCTGTTGAGCGACGCTCTTCAGTCACTAATGCAAAACCATGGTTAATCGCTTCATTCGCGGAATGGTTATTGATCTTTTTGCCGTGCAACATAATGGTTCCGTCTGATTTCTCACGGATACCAAATAATGTTTCAACAATGTCAGTACGTTTTGCACCGACCAGACCGGCAATCCCAAGAATTTCCCCTTTGTGTAAATCGAAGGAGACATCACGAATGGAAGGCTGGCGCAAAGAAGTGAGGTTACGCACTTCCATAATCACTTCGCCCGGCACGTTTTCTTTCGTCGGGAAGCGTTGGTTCAGGGAGCGACCTACCATCATGGAAATAATTTTATCCATGTCCAGCCCTTCTAATGGCTGAGTGGCAATCCACTGTCCGTCACGCAAAATGGTGATTTCATCGCAAAGTTGGAAGATCTCTTCCATTTTGTGAGAGATATAAACGATACCGCAGCCACGCTCTTTTAACTTACGAATGATTTTGAAAAGGTGATTAACTTCCTTTTCGGTCAATGAGGATGTTGGCTCATCCATAATGACGATTTTGGCATTGTAAGAAAACGCTTTGGCAATTTCGATCATCTGCATTTGCGATACTGATAAAGTGCCCACTCGTGCTTTAGGGTCAATATCAATATCCAGCTCGTCGAAAATATGCTTGGTATCACGGTACATTTTGTCCTGATCGACAAACACACCTTTGGTTGGATAGCGTCCCAACCACATGTTATCCATGACGGTACGTTGTAAAACCAGGTTTAATTCCTGGTGCACCATTGAGATACCATTTTCCAGCGCTTCTTTAGTGCTGGAAAAGTTAATTTCTTGCCCCTGGAAAAGGATGCTGCCGGAATCTTTGCTGTAGATCCCAAAAAGACATTTTAATAATGTTGACTTACCTGCACCGTTCTCTCCCATTAATGCGTGAATGGAATGAGGACGGACTTTTAAATTAACATTATCCAGTGCCTTAACGCCGGGGAATGATTTATTAATGTTGGTCATTTCCAACAAAAATTCCGACGATTGATTTGTATTATTGTCGACCATAATTATACCTGGTTCCAATAGTGTCACTGAGTATCAGGTTTGATACCGGGCGCGAATCTGCGCCCGGTAATCACTGTCTAACTTATTTACCCGTAAATTCAGCCAGGTTGCTTTGGTCAACGCCGACGTAAGGGATACGAACGATTTTATTCTCGATCTTCCACTTAGTACCGTCAGCAGCAGGCTTACCATCGGCCAGGTTTTTCGCCAGATCGAAGGTGGCTTTAGCCTGGTTGTTCGCATCGTTCAGAACAGTACCGGCCATTGCGCCAGATTTAACCATTGCCAGCGCTTCTGGCAGGGCATCCACACCGAATACTGGAATAGAAGATTTGTTGTGTGCTTTCAGCGCTTCTACAGCACCCATTGCCATCGCATCGTTGTTGGCGATAACCACTTCGATTTTGTTAGCGTTCGGGCCAGACAGCCATGCGTCCATCTTATCTTTAGCCTGAGCGGTATCCCACATTGCGGTATCTAACTGCAGCTGTTGGGTTTTCAGGCCCTTGGTGTTCAGCTCTTTGATAACGTAAGTGGTACGCGCTTCAGCATCCGGGTGGCCTGGCTCGCCTTTCAGCAGTACGAACTGTACCTGGCCGTCTTTGTTCAGATCCCACGCTGGGTTTGCTGCCCAGTGTTTAGCAATCAGGTCGCCCTGAATGATGCCTGATTCTTTAGAGTCAGTACCTACGTAGTAAGCCTTGTCGTAGCTGTCCAGCGCTTTACGTGAAGGTTCTTTGTTATAGAAAACGATTGGAATGTTCTGACCACGGGCTTTTTCAATAACCGTGCCAGCCGCTGCCGGGTCAACCAGGTTGATTGCCAGAGCTTTCACGCCTTTAGCCAACAGCACGTCAATCTGATCGTTCTGCTTGGATTGGTCATTCTGGGAGTCGTTCATCAGCAGTTCAACGTCTGGTGAAGCTTTTGCGTCTTTTTCGATTGCCTTGCGCACGACCGACATAAAGTTATCGTCGTATTTATAAATGGTCACACCGATACGAGTATCAGCTGCATGAGCGGCTGCGCCAAACAACATGCAAGACATAACGGCGGACAGGGTCAAAACCTTCTTATTCATGGTATCTCCGGTTTTTTTGCAGGGTAGTTCAGTGGTATTCAGGCAGGCAGCATTGTTATGAAAACGTTACTGAATGCCGAAAATTTTTCTCTGTTAAAAAACTCTTCCGTGTTCTGTAACGATCCATAACTGCTTTTATTGATAGTTTTGGCCTAATACATATACGTAAACTGATTAATCACCGTTACATATAGTTTCAGCTGATAAAACGCTGACATCATAGTCATGGCAATGTTAATTAACTGTGAATTTACTCACAAATTGAAACCGGTTACATCAAAGACTTTATTCAGAGAGTGATCGGTGCCGCAATTTGCCGAGGAGCCACAGAATGGCGACGGACTAAAGTCGGCATAAAACAGTGTGTTGCACCATTATCGAGCGTGCCTGCTGCTCCCTGTAACGCCAGTTCAGTCGCCAGACGCGCCATTGAAACAATGGGGTATCGCACCGTTGTGAGTTGCGGATCGGTGTAACGCGCGATAGGAATGTCATCAAAGCCAATCACCGAAACATGGTGCGGCACGACAATACCGTTATCTTTCAAAGCCGTTAACGCGCCCGCAGCCATGCTGTCGTTGTAGGCAAACACCGCACTGAGTTGCAGATTGCGTCCAAGCAGTTCCACCATCGCCGCTTCGCCACCCTGCATATCCGGTGAACCCACGCCCACCCAGCTTTCTGGCGGTGTAATTCCCTGCTCCGTCATGCCACGCATCCACCCTTCCCGGCGCTGCGCGTTATCTTCAATCGCATGGCTGGAGGCCAGATAACCAATGCGTTGATGGCCCTGATTAAACAGCATTCGCGTTGCCATCAAGGCACCGCTGACGTTATCCAGCCCAACGCAACGATGCTCGAAACCTGGCACAATGCGGTTAACCAGCACCATGCCTGGAATGTGTTCGAGGAATTCGCTTAACTCTTGATCGCTTAAGGCTTTAGCATGAACAATCAATGCATTACAGCGTTGACGAATCAGCACTTCGATGGCATGACGTTCTTTTTCTTCCTGGTGATAGCTGTTACCGATGAGCACATATTTGTTGTGTTCCTGGGCTACCACATCCACTGCTTTGACTAGTGCGCCAAAAAACGGATCGGACACATCCATGACCACCACGCCGATGGTGTCGCTGACCTGCGTCGCCAGTGCCTGGGCGTTGGCATTCGGGCGATAGCCCAGTTGCGCCACCGCCTGCATAACACTTTCACGAGTGTCGGCGCTGACTAATGCGCTGTTATTGAGTACGCGGGATACTGTCGCCACGGAGACGCCGGCGATTCGGGCAACGTCACGAATGGTGATCATAGGTATCGACCTGACGCTGGAGGAATAAGTCTCATGAATGCACCCTGTATTTGGCAAGGTGGCTATTTTGGCAGTGAGTTGTAAATGACTACGTGAGGATGATCACATCAATGAAAACGGTTACATACATATCGTTAACGTTTGTGATGTATATCATTATCTTGCTGGATGTTTCAGTGATACCCCTGCGGCGCGTGCGGTTAGTTGCCGCCACAGCCATTCTACAGGCCCCTGGCGGAAGAAACGCAGCCAGAGCATGGAGAAAATAATGTTAATAACCCAGACGGCAGGCACCACGGCCAGCAGGGTTAACCGGTCAAACTTCATGAACCAGCCCATACGGAAGAAGAGCGTGGTGCAAATCACCGTTTGCAGTAAATAGTTTGAAAGCGCCATGCGCCCGACGTGCGCCACCGCGTTAACCAGCCACAAACGTGAAAGCTGCGGCCAGTAGCCAAATGCCAGCGCCGCATAACCGATCGTTTGAAACGGCGCGCCCAGTTCACGCGGGGCTTGCAGCAAGAAAGCACACCAGCGATATGACCAGCCGACATGCCATTGCGCGTAAATCGCCGGGATGTTGATCAGCATACCCACCACAATCAGGAACAAACCGGTGCGGCGATAATGATGCAGACTAAATTCGCCACGCAACCAACCGCTGCGCATTAATGCCGCGCCCATTAGCATCATGCCCGCCAGTTGCCAGCCATACTGCGCGCCAAGCGCCACTAAGTTCGACGACAGAAGATCAATGCGATTGCTGATGGCTTCGGTGCCGCCGCCCAGCTTCCACCACTTTTCATACTGCAAATTGGCCGCATCCGGTATCCACGAGCGGTTTGGCGCGTCACCTGAAATAAAGCCCAGTAACAGCAGCACGCCCACGCCTGTGAGATAAAGCATCGCACCGGTATTAAACAGTGAGCGAATCCCCGGTGCATCACGAATCAGACGCCAACACACCAGGCCGACTAAACCATAGGCCAGCAAAATATCACCATCCCACAGCAAAATGCCGTGCATGAAACCGAGCAGAACTAATAACGTCAGGCGTGACTGAATCCAGCGCTTGCCGCGATGTAACAACATCTGCAAACCCGCACCGAACAAGAGAGCGAAAAGCGTGAGGAATTTGACCTGAGCGAAAACGTCGAGAATTGCCCATGTCCAGGCGTCGCGGTCGGTAACAGTACCGGCCCAGGCAGGATTGAGATACGCCGCCTTCGGTAAACCGAAGGCCACGATATTAAGCAGCAGGATGCCGAGAATAGCGACGCCACGGACAAAATCCAGCGTTACATTCCGCTCCATACACCCTGCCTGATTAATGGTTAGCTATGACGCACAGCGCGCAGGAATTCCTGGCGAGTATTTTGGCTGGATTTGAACAATCCGCCCAACGACGTGGTGGTCGTCGCGCTGGTCGCATCCTGCACACCACGCGCTTTCACACAATAATGGACCGCATCAATAGATACCGCCACATTGTTGGTGCCGAGCAGAGTTTGCAGAGCAATCAGGATTTGCTGAGTTAAACGTTCCTGAACCTGCGGGCGCTGGGCAAAGAATTGCACAATGCGGTTAATTTTCGACAGGCCAATCACGGTGTCTTTCGGCAGATAAGAAACCGTCGCTTTCCCGTCGATAGTGACGAAATGGTGTTCGCAAGTGCTGGTCAACGTAATGTTGCGCACCGTAACCATTTCATCGACCTTCATCTTATTTTCGATGACGGTGATTTTCGGGAAATTGGCGTAATCGAGGCCGGAGAAAATCTCATCGACATACATTTTTGCGATGCGATGCGGGGTTTCCATCAAGCTATCGTCGCTCAAATCGAGATTGAGCAACTGCATGATTTCCGTCATATGTTCGGCAATCTGACGCTTGCGGGTTTCGTTATCCAGCTCACGCACAGGTGGGCGCAACGGGGTTTCTAAACCGCGAGCAACCAGTGCTTCGTGAACCAATGTGGCTTCTGGACTGAGTGATGTCATGTTGTTTTCTCCTGCAGGTGTGGCTGACCTCTGCTCTCATAGGGGCAAAGTGTGCGCTCATTGTGCGTGAGCGCGGTCGCATAATCCAGTAGTGCGAACGATAATTATTGAAATCGTCAATACCTTCTCCACACCAGACCGCCGCCGATTAATAAAGCAAATCCGGCGAAATAAAGTGCGGGTTCAAGCTGCCCGGTCAGTGAAGTCGATAATGCCGAGAGCATCGGGCCGACTAACTGCCCCGTCGCGTAGCCGGTGGTCAGCAATCCAGCCATATAACGGGTATGTTTCGGTGCCAGTTCGCGCCCATAAAGTAGCGACAATTGCACCGCACATAAGAAGCCTCCGCCCACCAGCAGCGATCCTAAAACCAGGCCAAACATGCCGGGAATCATATCTGAGGCGAATACCCCAAGCGCTTGTAACCAGAGAACCAGCGCCAGGCGTTGATGGCTTTGCAACCAATGCCGCGCAGCAATTCCGAGCAAAATCCCACACACCGCCGCCCCACCGAAAATCGGCCAGACGAACTGCGCGAATGCGCTGCCGGGGAAACGCGCGCTGGCCATTTGCGATAAAAACGTCGCGGGCAGAATGTAGCCAAATCCCGCCAGACTGTAGCTCCAGACCAGGCGTTTCAGTTGCGGCGTTAAAACCAGCGGTTCTGGTGCCGTTTCCGGGCGATGCAATTCGCCTTTGCGCGGTAAGTTGCGGGCGATTAAGGCAATAAATAGCAGTGCTAAAACGCCGTAAATTAGCCAGGCGTGGCTGGCCGATATTCCATAACTGTGAATCGCAACCGCCAGCAAACCGCTGATAAATATCCCCGCTCCCGGCCCTGCAAACACGGCGGCGCTTAACCCCGGCTTGCCTAAATGCGCCAGTTGTTCGTTGCTCCAGGCGGCGATTAACACCATCGCCCAACCGCTGGCACAACCAATCAGAAAACGAATCAGTGCGTGCCACAATGCGGAATCTACGGTTGCTGAAAGCAGCGTTAAAATCACCGCCCCCCAGACGCCAGCCATTAATCGCAGCTCGACACGCCGATGCGCGCGCATGGCATCCCACGCGCCAACCAGATAACCGAGATAGTTAATCGCGGCTACCAAACCCGCGCTGGTTAAGGTAAGTTGCCCTTCCGCTATCATCAACGGGACTTGCGGCGTGAACGCGAAACGGCCAATGCCCATTGCGACCACCAGCACCAAAAATCCCGTCAATGCGATACGTGCCGCCACACAGCCCCCAATTGTTACGATTTCGTTGCCAGCATGATGCCGCATGGCTAGACTGGGGAGAAGTGAAAGTTATTCATTGATATTGAATATATTTGAGGAACCTCTGGATGGAACTACTAGAAGAACACCGATGTTTTGAAGGCTGGCAGCAGCGCTGGCGCCATGATTCCGCAGTATTGAAATGTCCGATGACGTTCAGTATTTTTCTTCCAACGCCGCGCACCACTCCTCCACCGGTTCTTTATTGGCTGTCTGGTTTAACCTGTAACGACGAAAACTTCACCACTAAAGCCGGCGCACAACGTGTCGCGTCTGAATTGGGGATTGTACTGGTGATGCCAGATACCAGCCCGCGTGGTGAAAACGTACCTAATAATGAAAGCTACGATCTCGGCCAGGGCGCAGGTTTTTACCTCAACGCCACAGAAGAACCGTGGGCCGACAATTTCCGGATGTATGACTACATTAATGATGAGCTGCCTGCATTAATCGCTGACAACTTCAGCATCAGCGAGAAAGCCTCTATTTTCGGGCATTCCATGGGCGGCCACGGTGCGCTTAGCATCGCGTTGAAAAACCCAGGTCGCTACTGTTCTGTTTCTGCCTTCGCGCCGATTGTGAACCCAACGCGTGTGCCGTGGGGGCAAAAAGCCTTTGCTGCCTATTTAGGTGCAGACCAGCAGAAATGGCACGAATGGGATAGTTGCTGGTTGTTGATGCAGGCCGATACCACGCAGGCGATTCCGGTGCTGATCGATCAAGGCGATGCCGATCAGTTCCTGGCCGATCAACTGCAACCGGCGCAGTTTGCAGAAGTCGCAAGACAGAAGAACTGGCCGTTAACGCTGCGTGTTCAGCCTGGATACGATCACAGCTATTACTTTATTGAGTCATTTATTGAAGACCATCTGCGTTTTCATGCGGAGCATTTGGCGTAATTCATTCCCCTCACCCCGGCCCTCTCCCAAAGGAGAGGGAGAAAACCATATCATCCCCTCTCCTGGGGGACAGGGAGAAAACCGGACTATCCCCTCTCCCTGGGGGAGAGGGTTAGGGTGAGGGCGAAAACTTAGAACGTGTAATCCACCGCCATAAAGTAACGACGACCATCTTCGTTGTAACTGTAATCGTCACGACTCAGGTCTTTGTCACCCAGGTTCAGCACGCCCGCACGTAATTTGACGTTTTTCGTCGCCTTCCATGCCGCACCGGTATTCCACACCACGTAACCGCCAGGCGTTGGTTCGCCGTTGGTTGTTACACGCTGCTCGCCGGTATAGTTGGCAGAAACATAGAATGACCAGTCATCGAGCGGCGCCCAGTCCACAGTACCGTTGGCGGTATGGAATGGCAGAGATGACAGCGGTTTATTCCCACCGGTACTCAAATCACGCCCATCGTTATAGGTGTAGTTCAGCGTCAATTTCCATTGATCGTTAAACGGCACTTTCACTTCAGTTTCCACACCGCGAATACGCGCTTTGTTGACGTTGTAGTATTTGAAGATCGGGTTCCCGGCGCTGTCAAAACCAACAAAGTTGGAATACGACGGTGCCTGTGCGCGATTTGCTGTACGGTTAATATCAATCATGTCTTCCAGGTTGTTCTGGAAGGTCGTGATACTCCCGGTCACGCCGTCCAACAACCCTTCGTCGCCAGCGTAATACAGGCCAAGTTCGAAGCTTTCGCTGGTTTCTGGTTTCAGATCCGGGCTGCCGACAATTTTACAAGAGCCACGGCACGAGTTGCTGGTCCAGTCCGGGCTAAGCTGTAATAAAGAAGGAGCTTTAAACGCCGTTGCCCAGCCGCCTTTTACCGTCACGGTATCAGTCGCGCTATACACCAGATAAGCACGCGGGCTCCAGTGATCGCCGTAGGTTTCGTGGTCGTCCATACGGATGCCGGTGGTCAATGCCAGCGGTTCAAAGATCCGCCATTCATCTTCCAGGAACAACGCATACTGGCTGGCGGACGTTTCGGAACTGTTGCCGCCCGTCAGGTTAACCGGGTCGGTTAGTTTATCGTGACGCCATTCACCGCCGAAAGTCAGCAACTGGTTGATTTCGCCTAATGGCAGCACCAGTTTGCCGTCGAGGCTGTTATTGCGTGAAGTGATAGGTGAGCTATTGCCCGGATTGAGGTTATCAATCTTATCGCCATAAAAACGCAGCTCGGTATTGCCGTAATCCCAACGACCATTGTGGGCGATTGAGTAATCCTGGCGCTCCATGCGGTTTTTATTCAGCGAGTCAGAATCACGGTCCTGGCGGTCAAAGCCGTAACCAAAAGTCATATCCTGATTTTCAGTTGGCGTGAGCGCAAATTCAGCGCTGCCGCTGCGCGTGGTGAAGCCTTCGATACGTGGCGTTTCACCCGTTGCGCTGGTGCTGGATTCTTCTTGTTTGTCTTTCTCGCGTTTGCCGAGGTTGCCGTAAACCTTCACCCCCAGCAGGTCGTCAACGATAGGGCCGCTGACGAAGAAATTGCTGTTATAGGAATCACCGCGATCGCGTTTTTCCTGAATCGTGGTATCCGCTGTCACCGTACCATGCCAGGCTTTGCCGACTTTACGCGTGATAATGTTGACCACGCCGCCCAACGCATCGGAACCGTAGAGCGAGGACATCGGCCCGCGCACCACTTCGATACGTTCAATGGCATCGACCGGGATCCAGTTAAGATCGAAATCGTTATGGCGGAACACCGCATTACGCGAGTTCACTCGTTTGCCATCCACCAGAATCAGCGTGTAGCTGCTGCTCAGGCCACGAATACTCACGCCCTGGCGGTTATCCCCTTCGTTGGTGAGCTGCACACCTGGGACTTCCTGCAAGACATCTTTCAGGTTCTGGATCGGTTTCTTTTTCAGGTCTTCTTTCGTGATAACGCTAATACTGGCAGGGGCATCTTTGAGATTTTGCTCGCTAGCAGACGCGGTAACCACCACGGTGTCTTCGTATTCAGAGGCGATGACGGGAAACGCAGCACTGATTATTGACGCGCAAAGTCCTCCCCGGACGATGGGATTCAACCTTAACATTCCTTTCTCCATGAGGTGAATGGCAAACAATACTTAACAAATAGATTGCGCTCACATTCCTGATGCGACGCTTGCTACATTGGCAAACGTCTGCAAACTTTACTCACCAACATCCAGCCGGGGTAAAGTGTGGCGACACCATAAGATAAACGAGAATAGTTATCAATCAAATTGTTAAAATTTGTAATGTTTAGGAAGGAAGTTTGCGGGGGTCAGCATAAGAAAGGGCGCGATTATCGCGCCCTTTTCGTTTTATTTTTTAAACGTTTTTGGGAAGGTCATTTCGCTGTATTTCACGAAACGCGTCCCTTTGGTAATTTTGTAGCCCAACCAAATAGCCAGGAACAGCGGGATACCGATGTACGTTGCAGTCACGCCAGCCCAGTCAATTTTATCAGCCAGGAATGCTTCGTAGTTCTGACCCAACGTGATGATAAGGCACAGGACGAAGGCAAAGATTGGCCCCAGCGGGAAGAAACCAGAAACATACGGCAGGTCATTAAGATCAAGCCCTTGCTTCACATAACCACGGCGGAAACGATAGTGGCTGATAGCAATCCCCAACCAGGCAATAAAGCCGGTCATACCGGAAGTATTCAGCAACCACAGGTAAACGGTCTGGTTACCAAACATAGAAGTCAGGAAGCACAGGCCAGCGACCACGGTCGTTGCGTACAGCGCGTTACGCGGCACACCACCACGGGAAAGCTTAGAGAAAATGCGTGGCGCTTTGCCGTCACAAGCCAGGGTGTAAAGCATACGGGTTGAGGCGTACATGCCGGAGTTACCCGCAGACAGTACCGCTGTCAGAATAACTGCGTTCATGACCGCTGCCGCAGACAACAGGCCAGCGTGCTCGAACACCAGAGTGAACGGGCTGACGCCGATATCTTTCACGTCGTTACGCAGCAGGCTTGGATCGGTGTAAGGAATGATCAGGCTGATAATCAGAATCGCGAACACATAGAACAGCAGGATACGCCAGAACACCTGACGCACCGCGCGTGGAATGTTTTTGCCTGGATCTTCAGATTCACCCGCAGCCACGCCGATAAGCTCCGTCCCCTGGAAGGAAAAGCCGACGATCATCGCCACGCCTATCATCGCCGAGAAACCACCGGCAAACGGCGCATCGCCAATCGCCCAGTTGCTCCAGCCCGCAGGTTGTGCGCCTTTGAAGATGCCGAGAATCATCATCACGCCGACGGCGATAAACACCACCACGGTGACCACTTTGATCAGGGAGAACCAGTATTCTGCTTCGCCAAAACCTTTAACGGAGATGTAGTTGAGCAGGAACATGATGCCGAGGAACAGCGCGCTCCAGATCCAGCCTGGGGTGTCCGGGAACCAGTAGTTCATCACCAGTTGTGATGCCACGAGGTCAACGGCGATAGTCACCGCCCAGTTGTACCAGTAGTTCCAGCCCAGTGCGAAGCCGAAACCTTCTTCAACGTATTGCTGACCGTAGGTGGCGAAAGAGCCAGAAACCGGCATGTAAGCCGCAAGCTCGCCCAGGCTTGTCATCAGGAAATACACCATCAGGCCAATCAGCATATAGGAGAGCAGCGCGCCGCCTGGGCCCGCTTGAGAAATGGTTGCACCAGAGGCAACAAATAGCCCGGTACCGATGGAACCGCCGATGGCGATCATCGTTAAGTGGCGCGCTTTTAGCTCACGACGTAAGCCAGGCGCTTGTGTTGTTTTATCTTGAGAAACCATAGAAAATTGCGGTCCTTCCAAAAAATGAGGCGCGATTGTAGCAAACCAGTCTTATACATATAGTAGAAATACGCTGTTATAAGAGAGCTTCATGATCGGGGACGAATTATAAGTAACGCACTTATGATAGAGGGAATTTACGAGGGATTGTGGGAGTCCATTCCCCACTGAATTGCCATTGTAATGCTACTTAAAATCGACCTTCATTAATTCTGGAATACTAAAGCCACGGGTGGTTTCGACGCAGCGGTTGATGTAGTCAACAAAACGCGGTGGTGGCGACATGCCTAAATCCAACAGCTTTTTATTCGAAAAGCGCACGTTCAGCATCGAAAACTCACCGTACAGGCGCATCGCGCGCAGCATCATCCGTTCATTACATGGCCCATAAATGGTTTTGAAATCCCGACGGTTTTTGACCAGTTCGCTGTAATCCACTTGCTGATAGCGCGAATAAATAGGCTGTTGATTCAGTGCGGCAGCCATCGCCCGGTCTATTTCGACAAACTGCGTGCTCCCGTTATCGCCCGCTGAAATGTGGTAAACCTTTTCGCTCAGTGACGAACTTTTGGATAATAGCAGCAAGGCTTCGGCGCAATAATCGACAGGAATAACATCTATTTTATCTTCCATTGAGCACATGAATTTCCCGAGCATCAGCGCCATGCGGAATACCCAGAAAATACTGCTCGACGGGCGGCACCCTTCTTCGCTGTGACCGACAACGATAGACGGACGGGCAATCACCAACGGCAGTTGCGGGCATTGTTCAATCATCAATTGTTCAATGGTGGATTTAGACCAGGTGTACTGCACCAGGTGCTCTTCTTCTGGCTTGCGCGTCAGGCTTTCCGTGACCAGCGTTCCGGCTTCGGGAACACAGGACATCGCGGTGCCAACATGCACAAAATGCACTAATCCGGCAACATCCGCCATGCGTTTGACGAATTTTAGCGTTCCTTCGACGTTCACTTTCCAAATCAAGGCATTATCACCAAAAGAGGCAACCGCCGCCGAGTTGATAACGTGCGTGACGCTGGAAAGACGCTCATCATCCAGGAAATCTTCTGAATACGCTAAATCACCCAGTAATATATTTTCTTCGGTTATTTTTTCGCGTAAGCGTTCACTACAACCAAATTTAGATAAATTATCTCTGATTCTTTCGACACCCTCTTTTGCAGAGTTTGCCCGCACCAATAAAAGAATAGATTCAATTGAGGAATCGGAAAGCGCGCGCGCTAATACAGCCCCGCCCAGGAAACCTGTAGCGCCGGTAATAAACAGATTGTTCATTATAAAAACCTTTGGGGTTAAAAACGCCATGCTAAATGGGAATATATAAACGGCGCATCAATCAATTTAACAAGAAAGCATTCAATAAAAAGCCAGCGTTAACCACTGGCTGTTTATTTTATTTAGAGCAATAAACTCGTGCTTCACGCGGGGTATAAATCCCGAGAGTGACTACGCGCAGCAACACATCCATGCCGGACTCCTGCACTTCGGTGCGAACCACTTTATCGGAGCCACCGCACACCTGAGCAGCGTCAATGGTCTGCGTCTGACCAATGCCCTGAACAAAGAAAGCTTGTTTAACTTCCTGCGTCGGCTTTTCAGCAACATCATGTTTCATGGTGAAAGTTTGCTGTGCACAACCTGCCAGCGCCATAGAAGCAATAACAGCTATCAGTAACTTTTTCATAACAACCCTATATTTATAATTAAATTCCAGTACAGCTTCGCATTGCACATTTATCTATGCAATATGAATAACCACGTCTCCCCGGTTATTTAAACGCCGTTTGAAATTCGTTTATATATAAGATTAAGTTAACAATGGCGCCGTTATCTGGCCGTAGCAACATTGATGCTAATAAGTTAAATGCCGAGAGTTCAATAATAATATTAAACGAATAATAAACCTGGCGTTCAACCAGGCTTATTCCTAACATTCAAGAGATTAAGCTGCTAAAAATAATTACTCATCGCAATACTTCAAAAAACGCAGCAAAGCATTGGAAATATGCTTCTGGCGATGATGGATTCGGTAAAGTGTGCGGACAAGGCGCGGCAGCGGCACCGGCACTTCCACCAGCGAGCCGGTTTCCAGTTGTTCGGCAATCACCCGGCGCGACAAGCAACTAATGCCTAACCCATGACGCACGGCGTGTTTAATCGCTTCGGAGTTACCCAGTTCCATGCCGAGATGGAACTGCGGCAAATGGGAAAGCAGCAAATAATCGACGATTTCACGGGTGCCGGAACCTTTTTCACGCAGGATCCACGACTGTTCTGCCAGCGTTTCCAGCGTCACAGGCTGTTGTAATAACGGCGCATCTGGCGGTGCAAACACCACTAACTCATCTTCCAGCCACGGCTCTGTGACCAGTTCGGTCATGTGGCTTGGGCCTTCAATCAGGCCGATATCAACCCGGAAATCTGCCACCGCGTTAATCACATCCTGGCTATTGCCGACGCTCATCTCCAGCGGGAGCGTTGGGAAATCACGGCGATAATGGGCAATCATTTCCGGAAGAATATAGTTGCCGATGGTGCTACTGGCGAAAACGCGGATCGCGCCGTTGTCTTCTTTAAACAGTTGCTCGACTTCGACCGCCTGTTCCAGCAACCCCACCACTCGCGGATATAACAAGCGACCATGCTCGTTGACCACCAGACGTTTGCCGACGCGGTCAAACAACTGCACGCCCAGTTGCCCTTCAAGATCGGACAACGCCGCACTCACCGCCGACTGCGACAGTGCCAGCATTTGCGAAGCCTGGGTCGTTGAACCGCTTTTTAGAACTTCGGCAAACACTTCTAATTGCCGCAGCGTGATATGCATATTAAGTACGCCTTAACACTTATTCAGATTGATTATAAATATATAATCAATTTTATTTTTAAGCTAGCAGACCTTATTCTTTTGCCAATAAAGCCTAAATAATTCGAGTTGCAGGCAGGCGGCAAGCGCGAGAAACCCGATGAGCTTACGCCGGTAAGTGATTCGGGTAAGCGCGAGCAGCCAACGCACCTGCGGCTTGAAGTATGACGGCGACACAAAGGAGAAGGCTATGGCTACGTTATCAATTCCCACTCATCGACATACATTGTGGCACTTTCTGCCAGGGCTTGCGCTGGCAGGAGCCATTACCGCGTTGGCACTTTGGTTGGGAAATATTCCCTCCGTTGCAGGTCTGGGTCTGGGCGCATTAACGCTCGCAATTCTGTGCGGGATGGTGATTGGCAACACGCTCTACCCAAAAATCTGGCAGCACTGCGACGGCGGGGTGCTGTTTGCCAAGCAACATTTGTTGCGTCTGGGCATTATTCTTTATGGCTTCCGACTGACGTTTTCTCAAATTGCGGATGTCGGTGCCAGCGGCGTCATTATTGACGTTCTGACATTAACCAGCACTTTTGCCCTCGCCTGCTGGCTGGGCCAGAAAGTGTTTGGCCTGGACAAACAAACCAGTTGGTTGATTGGCGCGGGGAGCAGCATTTGCGGTGCCGCAGCGATTCTGGCAACTGAACCGGTAGTGAAAGCCGAAGCCAGTAAAGTCACCGTTGCGGTGGCCACCGTCGTTATCTTCGGTACGCTGGCAATCTTCATTTACCCAATGATTTATCCGTACGTAACACAGTGGTTCACACCGGAGACTTTTGGGATCTATACCGGTTCAACCATGCATGAAGTGGCGCAAGTGGTGGCGGCGGGTCATGCCATCAGCCCGGAAACGGAAAATGCGGCGGTGATCGCGAAAATGCTGCGCGTGATGATGTTGGCTCCGTTCCTGATTTTCCTGGCAGCCCGCGTTAAACAACTGGCTCCAGCAGGCCAGGCACAGAAAAGTAAAATCACTATTCCCTGGTTTGCGGTGCTGTTTATTGTGGTAGCGATGTTTAACTCGCTGCACTTGCTGCCAGAATGGGCTGTCAATGCCTTGATAACGCTGGACACTTTCTTGTTAGCCATGGCGATGGCGGCACTCGGTTTGACCACGCACTTTAGCGCGCTGAAAAAAGCCGGTGTGCGTCCACTGCTGATGGCACTGGTGCTTTTTATCTGGCTGATTGTCGGTGGCGGCGCGATTAACCTCGGCATCCATCACCTGATGGCATAATTTGGAACGGCAAATTCCTGTCTAACCCGCTATCATTGGCACTTTCCCGGTAGCGGGTTTTGACAGGAGACAGAATGAT
The DNA here is from genome assembly GCF_003601925.1 of Buttiauxella izardii. Lineage (GTDB taxonomy): Bacteria > Pseudomonadota > Gammaproteobacteria > Enterobacterales > Enterobacteriaceae > Buttiauxella > Buttiauxella izardii. The sequence continues at coordinate 68,260 of NZ_QZWH01000038.1, read as the reverse complement.
GAAGTTTATTGGCGCACATGTTAGTGCCTCGGGTGGCCTGGAAAATGCCGCAATTCGCGCACACGAACTGGAAGCCACCGCTTTTGCCCTGTTCACCAAAAACCAACGTCAGTGGCGCGCCGCTCCATTGACCGAAGAAGTTATCACTAATTTCAAACGCGCCTGCGAAAAGTACAACTACGGTCCAGGCCAAATCCTCCCCCACGACAGCTATCTGATTAACCTCGGCCATCCGGTTGAAGAAGCGCTGGAAAAATCTCGCGAAGCCTTTATTGATGAGATGGAACGCTGCATGCAGTTGGGTCTGACGCTGCTGAACTTCCACCCTGGCAGCCATTTGAAGCAAATCCCGGAAGAAGACTGCCTGGCGCGTATTGCGCAGTCGATCAACATCGCGCTGGATAAAACCGAAGGCGTGACGGCGGTAATCGAAAACACCGCAGGCCAGGGCAGCAATCTTGGTTTCCGCTTTGAACATCTGGCGGCAATTATTGATGGCGTTGAAGACAAATCCCGCGTCGGCGTTTGTATTGATACCTGCCACGCTTTTGCGGCGGGTTATGACTTGCGCACTGAAGAGGAATGCGAAAAGACGTTCGCGGAATTCGACAGAATTGTAGGCTTCCAGTATTTGCGCGGTATGCACCTGAACGACGCGAAAAGTGCCTTTGGCAGCCGCGTTGACCGCCATAATAGTCTGGGTGAAGGGAATATCGGCCACACGCCGTTTGCCTGGATTATGCGTGACAACCGTTTCGACGGTATTCCGTTGATTCTGGAAACCACAAACCCGGATATCTGGGCGGAAGAAATTGCCTGGCTGAAAGCTCAACAGCACGAAACTGCCGCCGCGTAGGCATAAAAAAAGCTCCCGGTGGATGCCGGGAGCTTACTATTTTTGTCGGATGACGCTGCGCTTATCCGACCTACGGAACTATGCCGCTTTAACTGCTAACTCTGTTTCTGAACGCTTGAGGAAGGCATAAGACAGACCCGCCAGCAATGTTCCTGCCACAATCGCAATCAGGTAACCCACGACCGGAGTGATTGCGCCTGGAATTAACAGTACGAACAACCCGCCGTGTGGTGCCATTAATTTCGCACCAACTGCCATAGAGATTGCGCCAGTTACCGCGCCGCCAATGATACAGCACGGCAGCACACGCATTGGGTCACGAGCAGCGAACGGGATTGCCCCTTCGGTGATAAAGCACAGGCCGAGAACCATCGCCGCTTTGCCGCCTTCTTGCTGCGCTTTGTCGAATTTACGACGCGCAACAAATGTTGCCAGACCCATCGCCAGCGGTGGAACCATACCTGCGGCCATGATTGCGGCCATTGGTGCGTAAGTTTGCGTACTCAGTAAACCGACACCAAACGCGTAAGCCGCTTTGTTCACCGGCCCGCCCATGTCAGTGCACATCATGCCGCCGAGGATTGCGCCCAGCAGAACCGCATTCGCCGTCCCCATGGTTTGCAGCCAGTGAGTCAGACCTTCGAGGATTTTCGCGACTGGCGTACCAATCAGGTAAATCATCGCAAGCCCAACAATCAGGCTGGAGAACAGCGGGATAATCAGGATTGGCTTCAACGCTTCCATACTGGATGGCAGTTTTAGCTTAGTGCTGATCAGCTTCGCGATATAACCTGCGAGGAAGCCCGCAATAATCCCGCCGATGAAACCAGATCCGGTGCTCACCGCCAACATACCGCCGATAAGACCCGGCGTCAGACCCGGACGGTCAGCAATCGAGAACGCGATGTAACCCGCCAGAACCGGAACCATTAATGCAAAGGCTGAACCGCCACCAATTTGCATCAGTGCCGCAGCCAGCGTACCCGGCTCTTTAAACGCTTCAATACCAAAAGCAAACGACAGCGCGATACACAGGCCGCCCGCAACAACCATTGGCAGCATGAATGAAACGCCGGTCAGCAAGTGGCGATAAGCGCCCGCCGACTCTTTTTTGCCTTCTTTTGCCTGAGTGGCAGTCGCTCCAGCGGCTTCAAAAGGCGTTGCTTCGACAACGGCTTTATCCAGTTCCTGCGCGGTTTTCTTCAGCGCTAAACCCGTTGAAGTGCGGTACATCGGTTTGCCAGCAAATTTCGCCAGGTCCACTTCGATATCAGCAGCAACAATCACCAGATCGGCGGCAGCCACTTCTTCTGGAGTAATCGCATTACCCGCGCCCACGGAGCCACGCGTTTCAACTTTGACCCACCAGCCACGTTTTTTCGCTTCAGTTTCAATGGCTTCTGCCGCCATAAAGGTGTGCGCAACGCCCGTTGGGCAAGCCGTTACCGCGACAATGCGCTTCGGCCCTTTAGCCAGTTCAACCGGAGCCACAGTGGCTGGAGCGGTATATGGCTTCGCTTTGTCTTTCGCTTCACCTAAAAACAGTTCAGGGTGCTGTACGGCACGGTCGATATCACCCAGAAACACTTTTTTGCCATTCAGCGCGTTATCGGCAGGAATGGCGGTTCCCACAACGATAGCCATTTCGGCATCGTTTGGATTGTCGATAATCTGCAAGCGTGCTTTAGCCGCAGCGCTCCCAAGCAGCGTTTTCGCGAGATAGGCGCGTGCTTGCCCAAGGCCTGGTTCGATAATCAGCAGCGTTTTCATTGTTCCTCTCCTGCTGTCAGTTAAAAGGTTTCAAATCAACACGGGCCATCATGGCCGCCAGTTGAGGACGATCGGTGATACCGACGTTGCTCTGGCTGACTGCCAAAGCGGCGACCGCAGTCGCAAGACGTAGGGTGTGTTCGCTGGACTCACGCATTAACAGGCCATAGATAAGCCCGCCGACCATGGAATCCCCGGCACCCACGGTGCTGACGACTTCACAAGCTGGTGGTTTTGCAATCCATTCGCCAGATGCGTTAACCCACAGTGCGCCTTCCGCGCCCAGTGAAATCACTACATGCGCGATGCCCTGTTCACGCAGTGCGTGAGCCGCTTCAATCACATCTTTCATTTCAGGAAGTTTGCGACCCGCCCAGATTTCAAGCTCGCGACGGTTAGGTTTCACTAACCATGGCGCCGCTTTCAGCCCGGCGACTAATGCTTCGCGGCTGCTGTCGAAAATAATGCAAGGGCACAGGCTACGCAGACGTGTCATCCAGTCGGTGAAGGCTTCTGGCGAAACGCCCGCAGGCAGGCTGCCACTGACGCAAACCATGTCGAACTGACCGAGCCAGCTCAGGGAATCGGCAACAAAACGCTCCCAATCCGCCGGGGTCACTTCAAAACCGGAGAAATTGAAGTCGGTGACTTCGCCGTCTTTTTCGGTCAGTTTTACGTTGATACGAGTACGGCCCTGAACCACCTGAAAGCGGTTAGCTATACCCAGTTCGCTGAACAGTTGCTGGAAGCCGTCCTGGTTATCTTTGCCGAGGAAACCGCCAACGGTGACATCGATACCTAAATCTTTCAGAACCTTAGCAACGTTGATGCCTTTACCCGCGGCATGTAAGCCAGTAGTGCGAACCAGGTTCACTTCCCCACGTTCAACTTCTGGGGTGTAACCGACCAAATCGTAAGCCGGGTTTAATGTGATTGTTGCGACGCGACGGCTCATGCTGCCCCCTCGCCCAGACCGGCAGCAATGGCTTCACCAATCGCATTCAGCGCAAGTTCAGCATCATCACCTTGTGCGGTAAAGCGCAGGTGATGACCTTTCTTCACGCCAAGTGCCACGACTTTCATCAGGCTGCGTCCGTTGGCTGGCTTGCCGCTGCCATCAAGGTTTGTCACGGTAATCTCACTATTAAATTGTTTGATGGTATTCACCAGCACCGTACCAGGACGGGCGTGTAAACCATGTTCGTTACGGATCTGGAAATCAGCACTCAGGCTGTTTTGCTCAGGAGCAACATCGGATGTCAGCAGCGTCAGCAACGCCGGTGCATCTGCGTTCAGCAAACGGTCAGCCGTGTTGTTGATGAGCATGTCGCTCAGGCGGTTCAGCACTTGCAAAGGTTGGTCGTCGGCCACAGCAACCGTCATCAGCAGTGATACCGGTTTGCCTTCAGCTTCAAAAGCAGCGGCAGGACGGCTGATGGCGACTGCACTGGCGAGGTTGCCTTCGGTGCTGTCGTTCAGCCAGATACCCTGACCTAAATAAAGGGGTTTGCTGGAAACGACATCGCTGACGAATGCCGCATTGGCCGCACCCGCTTGTTTAATGCGCCCGGCATTCAATGCTTGCAGCGTCATCAAGTCGGTTGCGGTGACATCCAGCGCCAGTAAGGAGTTATCAAACAGCAAAGAGGCGGATTGTTTTTCACCCATCAGCAGAGCACGCAGCTCTTCTGCTGAAGTTGCAGATTTGAGTTGTTCAGCAACTTCATCATCGCTAAGCACATGCGTCAGCTGACGCAGTAAACCAAGATGCTCGTCGGAGCTGGCTGCGATACCAATTGCCACATAGGCAGTCTGGCCTTCGCCCCACTCGATTCCCTGCGGGAACTGGAACACTTGCACGCCAGTTTTCAGCACCAAATCACGGGTATCGGTGGTGCCGTGTGGAATGGCAATGCCGTTGCCCAGATAGGTGGAGGTTTGAAGCTCGCGGGCCAGCATACCTTCTACGTAGCCGATGCTGACGTTCCCGGCCTGCGCGAGCGCGGCGGCAACCTGGCGTATGGCTTCTTCTTTATTTCCGGCGCTTGCGCCCGGATGAATATCTTGTACAGATAACTGGAACATGGATCTCCTCTCCTGCTGAATTGAAACGATTCAGCTGCAATGAGAAAAAATGCGCCATCCCACTCCTGAACTAAAATAAGACGACGCTGAAACGTTTCAATTAGTGTGGAGATCCTCAGCGATTCAGGCAAGAGATGTTGTCATTTCGTTACCGGAATTTAGAGGTTACGCACATTTTTAACGCCATCACCGCAGCAAAAGTGAGCAGCATCACAGTGCGTTCAGCACATTATTTTTTAACGTCAGCTTTTGCTGAACACATCCAGGAACAGCGTTTTATCTATTCGTGTCGCTTTTGATTTGAACAACTGTTTATTTACAGGTAAGGCGCGTAAACTCCGCGCGTTCATTGATAATCGACTCCGAGAGCATGCAAAACTCCCCCATAGCAGCAACCCGAAAGCCCCTTGATATCACTTCTTCTGCCTTCTTGATTGTAGCTTTTTTAACCGGAATTGCGGGCGCATTACAAACCCCGACGCTGAGCCTGTTTCTGACAGAAGAAGTTCACGTCCGCCCGGCAATGGTCGGCTTCTTTTTCACCGGAAGTGCGGTCATCGGAATTTTGGTCAGCCAGTTTTTAGCGGGACGTTCCGATCGCAAAGGCGACCGTAAATCGCTGATTTTTGTCTGCTGCTTATTGGGTGCACTCGCCTGTGTACTGTTTGCCTGGAACCGTAACTATTTCGTGTTGCTGTTTGTCGGCGTGTTCCTCAGCAGTTTCGGCTCCACCGCCAACCCGCAAATGTTTGCCCTGGCCCGCGAGCACGCTGACCACACAGGCCGTGAAGCGGTAATGTTCAGCTCCATTTTGCGTGCGCAGGTTTCGCTGGCATGGGTCATTGGCCCGCCTATCGCTTACGCACTGGCTCTGGGTTTTGGCTTTACGACGATGTATTTGTGCGCCGCGTTTGCGTTTGTGGTGTGCAGTGTGATGGTGCGGTTGCTATTACCGTCGATGCGTAAAGAGTTGGCGGCGAAAACCACTAAGCTTGAAGCGCCGCGCCGCAACCGACGTGATGCGCTGTTGCTGTTTGTCGCCTGCACCATGATGTGGGGCTGCAACAGCCTCTACATCATCAATATGCCGCTCTACATCATTAATGAATTACATCTGCCGGAGAAACTGGCGGGCGTGATGATGGGGACGGCGGCCGGGCTTGAAATCCCAACCATGCTGATTGCCGGTTATTACGCGAAACGCTTTGGTAAACGCTTCCTGATGCGCATTGCGGGCGTGGCGGGTCTGTTTTTCTATATTGGGATGCTGACGATACACAACGAATATATGCTGCTTGGCCTGCAACTGCTGAACGCGATTTTCATCGGCATTCTGGCGGGTATCGGCATGTTGTATTTCCAGGATTTAATGCCCGGCCAGGCCGGTGCCGCAACAACGCTTTATACTAATACCACGCGTGTCGGCTGGATTATTGCAGGCTCGATGGCCGGTGTAGTGGCAGAAATCTGGAATTACCACACCGTGTTTTATATCGCGTTGGGAATGATTGCCATCACCGCGTATTGCATGGCGAGAATCAAAGATATTTAAGGTGCCGTCGCTTCTTCGAGATAAATCAGGTAATCCATCGCCTGTTGGCGCGTGGTGCCACACATCTCGCGGGACGCTTGCAGACTTGCGCAGACCTTTGGCCTAAGCGGCGAAGTAAAGATTTTGCAGCGCATGTCTGCTCCAAGCTGAACGCAAATGGTGTTGGCGGGTTTGCCATCAGGCATTCCGGGGATGGGGCTTGATACAGAAGGCGCTGTGCAACACGCGCCACAATCGGGACGGCAGTCCATCAGCATTGCTCCGGTGGGCTGACAAGGATCTGGACTGTAGCAGCGACGACGCGGCTTTACTACGTAGATTTATATAATTTCAGAGATGAAATCCGCTTGCCTGAAACACGCCTCGCGAGTAATTTGACGCAATATTTTCGCTCCTCAATTTTTTACAGGAAACTTCGATGCCAAGAGCTAACGAAATCAAAAAGGGTATGGTACTGAATTACAACGGCAAGCTGCTGATTGTTAAAGATATCGATATTCAGGCACCTAGCGCACGCGGCGCTGCAACCCTTTATAAAATGCGTTTTTCTGATGTCCGCACTGGCCAGAAAGTTGAAGAGCGCTTTAAAGGTGACGATATCGTCGACACCATTACCCTGACCCGCCGTTACGTTGATTTCTCTTATATCGATGGCAACGAATACGTGTTCATGGATAAAGAAGATTACACCCCGTATATCTTCACCAAAGATCAGATTGAAGAAGAGCTGCAATTCATTCCTGAAGGCGGCATGCCAGATATGCAGGTTCTGACCTGGGATGGTCAACTGCTGGCGCTTGAACTGCCACAGACTGTGGATCTGGAAATTGTTGAAACCGCACCGGGCATTAAAGGCGCGTCAGCAAGTTCCCGCACTAAGCCTGCAACCATGTCCACAGGGCTTGTGATTCAGGTTCCAGAATATATGGTGACGGGTGAGAAGATCCGCATTCATATCGCTGAAAAGCGTTCTATGGGTCGTGCAGATTAATGGTTGTTTAGAATGTAAAAAACGCGCCAACTGGCGCGTTTTTTATTTGAAGCTTTGCAACTTACTTCAGCAAGTCCGGGAACAGAGTCTGTTTCAGAGCCAGTTCCACACCGCGAACTTCCGCCAGACCTTTCAGGCGACCAATCGCTGAATAACCTGGGTTCGTTTTCTTGTGTAGATCGTCAAGCATCTGATGACCGTGATCCGGACGCATTGGGATCGGACGCACGTCACCGGCGTTTTTACGGCGTTGTTCTTCAGTCAGAATCGCTTTCACCACCGCAACCATGTTCACATCACCTTGCAGGTGTGCGCCTTCATGGAAGGTTTTCGGGTTATCTTCGCGGCAAGTTGCACGCAAATGAGTGAAGTGAATACGATCGCCGAAGGTTTCAATCATCCGCACCAGGTCGTTATCCGCGCGAACGCCGTAAGAACCGGTACACATGGTGAAGCCGTTATAAATGCTGTTAACGGTTTCTTTCAGCCACTGCATATCTTCAATGGTAGAAACGATGCGCGGCAGGCCGAGGATTGGACGCGGTGGATCGTCCGGGTGAACCGCCAGACGCACGCCAACTTCTTCCGCTACCGCAACAATCGCGCGCAGGAAGTACGCCATGTTTTCACGCAGTTGTTCTTTGTTGATACCGTCGTATTCCGCAAGACGCGCACGGAACTGGTCAAGGGTGTAACCCTCTTCCGCACCAGGCAGTCCAGCAATGATATTACGGGTCAGTTTTTCTTTTTCTGCATCCGACATATTGTTGAAGTAATCCAGCGCCTGACGCTGTTCTTCTTCGCTGTAATCTGCTTCAGCGCCTTTGCGCTTGAGGATGTGCAGCTCAAATGCCGCAAAAGCAATCTGGTCGAAACGCAGTGCGCGTGAACCATCTGGCAATTCATATTCCAGGTCGGTACGCGTCCAATCCAGAATCGGCATAAAGTTGTAGCACACGGTGTCGATGCCACATTCAGCCAGGTTACGAATGCTCTGCTGGTAGTTAGCGATATGCTTATCGAAATCACCAGAATGGGTTTTGATTTCTTCGTGTACCGGAATACTTTCAACCACTGACCAGGTCAGACCTTTAGCTGCCAATACCGCCTGGCGCTCTTTGATGTCGGCAACCGGCCAGACTTCGCCATTTGGGATGTGATGCAGAGCAGTAACGACACCGGTCGCGCCCGCTTGACGCACATCATCCAGTGATACCGGGTCTTTTGGGCCGTACCAACGCCATGTTTGTTCCATCGACAGTTCCTCAGTTAAGTTGTCATACCAATTCTAGAATGCTGTATTGACTACTACCATACCGGAATCTGCTTTATGGTCAAATTTTGCGATGACATTGGTTGATCCAGCTCACATTAAAGGGATAAAGGCAGCACACCAATTTGATTTGTTGTCATATAACTTTAGACTGCGCAATGTTACTAATTGGTTAATCAGGATTTGCATTTTATGAACACAATTGCTTCAGTCACGTTACCTGCTGATGTTCAAGTGCCTCGTTATGATCGCAAGGCTTTGAAAACACGCATCGTCCATTTTGGTTTTGGTGCGTTTCACCGGGCACACCAGGCGCTGTTGACCGATCGCGTGCTCAATAAACTCGGCGGCGACTGGGGCATCTGTGAGATTAGCCTGTTTAGCGGCGATAAGCTGATGAGTTCGCTGCGCGCGCAGGACCATTTATATACCGTGCTGGAAAAAGGTCGCGATGGAAATCAGGCGATTATTGTCGGTGCCGTTAAGGAATGCCTGAATGCAAAACTTGATGGGCTGGACGCGATTATTGAAAAATTCTGCGAGCCGCAAGTAGCAATTGTCTCGCTGACCGTGACGGAAAAGGGTTATTGCATCGACCCGGCAACCGGCAAGCTCGATGGTAATAACGATCGCATTATTCATGACCTGCAAAATCCGACCGAACCACATTCCGCCCCCGGCATTCTGGTAGAAGCGCTGAACCGCCGCCGTGAACGCGGCCTGCGCCCGTTTACCGTGCTTTCCTGTGACAATATTCCCGATAACGGCCATGTGGTGCGTAATGCCGTAATTGGCATGGCGGAAACGCGCAGCCAGGAATTAGCCGACTGGGTCCGCGAACATGTCACCTTCCCAAGCACCATGGTCGACAGGATCGTGCCTGCCGCTACGCCTGAATCATTACAAGAAATCACTGACACGCTGGGTGTTGAAGACCCGTGTGCGATTTCTGGCGAACCGTTTATCCAGTGGGTGATTGAAGATAATTTTGTGGCGGGCCGCCCGGCGTGGGAAGAAGTCGGCGTCGAAATGGTCGATGACGTGATGCCGTGGGAACAAATGAAGTTGCGTATGCTAAACGGCAGCCACTCGTTCCTGGCGTATCTCGGCTATCTTGCGGGCTACCCGCATGTGAATGATTGCATGGCTGACGAGAATTTCCGCAAGGCTGCCCACCGTTTAATGATGCAGGAACAAGCGCCTACGCTTCGTGTTACGGGCGTTAACTTGCAGCAGTACGCAAATAATTTGCTTGAGCGTTTTGAGAATCCAGCGCTGAAACACCGAACCTGGCAAATCGCCATGGACGGCAGCCAGAAGCTACCGCAGCGCATGTTGGAAAGCGTGCGCTGGCATTTACAGCAGGGTGATGAATGGCCGTGTCTGGCGCTCGGCATTGCCGGATGGATGCGCTATGTCAGTGGCACTGACGATGCTGGAAACGAAATTGATATTCGTGATCCGCTGGCGGCAAAAATCAAAACGCTGGTTGAAACCAGCAGCGACGAAGATCGTGTTCATGCCCTGCTCGGCTTGCATGAAATCTTTGGTAGCGATTTGCCTGCTGACGAGCAATTTGTCGCACGCGTAACCTCCGCATGGAATGAATTATCCACCTCTGGCGCTCGCGCAGCCGTGGCAAAACTCGCCGGTTAATTTGGCATTCTATGCCCTTAGCTTGCTTTAAAGGCGAACGAAGCAAGCTAAGGCTTCAAATTTTGGCAAATGTTGTTCAGGATAGTGGGCATTGAATATCACGTAAGGTTCACGCAACCTGTCCGGAGCATTTGTGACCAAAACCAACTTAATTACCGGTTTCCTCGGTAGCGGTAAAACCACCACTATTTTGCATTTGCTGGCTAATAAACCTGAACATGAAAAATGGGCGGTACTGGTCAATGAATTTGGTGAAGTCGGGATTGACGGCGCGTTGCTCGCCGACAGCGGCGCATTATTGAAGGAAATCCCCGGCGGTTGCATGTGCTGTGTGAACGGGCTGCCAATGCAGGTTGGTCTGAACACTTTGCTGCGCCAGGGTAAACCCGATCGCCTGCTTATCGAGCCAACCGGCCTCGGTCATCCAAAGCAAATTCTCGATATGCTGACTGCTGAAGTTTACCAGCCCTGGATTGAACTCAACGCCACGCTTTGTTTACTGGATCCGCGTCAGTTGCTGGATGAACGGGCGGTAAGTAATGACAACTTCCGCGACCAACTCGCCGCCGCCGATATCATTATTGCTAATAAAGAAGACCGCGCCAGCGATGAGAGCCGTGCTGCGCTGAGTGAATGGCAAGAGCGTGAAGGGGGCGACCGTGAAATTGTTACCGCTCAAAATGGCAACATTGATAGCGCCCTTCTCGATAAACCGCGCCAGAACTTACGCGAGCTACCCTCCAGCCCCGATCACAACCACAGCCATGCGGCAACTCGTGGCCTCGCCGCGCTCAGTTTGCCCGAACATCAACGCTGGAGACGCAGCATAAACAGCGGCCAGGGTTACACAGGCTGCGGCTGGATTTTTGATGCAGACACACTTTTTGACACAGTCGGTATTTTGGAATGGGCTAGACTTGCTCCCGTTGACCGGGTGAAAGGAGTCATGCGCATCGCTGAAGGCTTAGTGCGCATCAACCGCCAGGGACAGGATTTTCATATTGAAACTCAGAACGTTGCACCACCAGACAGCCGTATTGAGTTGATTCATAGCGGTGAAGTGGACTGGAACGCGTTGCAAAACGCGTTGTTGAAGCTACGTTTAAGTTTGTAAGTCTACCCTTTCTCCTTTGTTAAAAGATTTTGTGGTTTTGCATGAATAATATTCGACTCCCTCAGATTCTGGTGCTGAACGCACTAGGATTAGCTTTGTTTTTCAGCTGGTATCTGCCTGCAGGCCATGGCGCGTGGTTCACCCTGGACTCCAGCATTTTCCATTTTTTCAATCAGAGTCTGATTAAGAGTCATGCTTTCCTGGTTTTTGTCGCCATAACCAATAACCGCGTATTCGATGGCATATCGCTATTAGCAATGGGTTCGCTATTTTTCTGCTACTGGCGCAAAGAGACGCCAAAAGGTCGCCGCCGCATGGTTATCATGGGGATTGTGATGCTATTTTGCGCAATTATCATTAATCAGCTTGGCCATTTGATTCCCGAATCCCACGTTAGCCCAACGCTGTATTTCCCTAATATTTATCGGGTCAGCGAATTACTCCACATCCCGACTAAAGATGCCTCGAAAGATAGTTTCCCGGGCGATCATGGATTAATGTTGCTGATTTTCACCGGCTTCATGCTGCGCTATTTAGGTCAAAAAGCATTCGCGATTGCCCTTATTATTTTCCTGGTATTCATGATGCCCCGCATAATGATTGGCGCGCATTGGTTTACGGATGTGTTTGTCGGCTCATTATCTGTGGTACTTGTTTGCCTGCCGTGGGCGCTATTAACCCCATTAAGCGATGGGTTAATTAATCTGTTTGATCGCTATTTACCTGGCAAAAATAAAACAATTAATTAACACAAAACAAACATCACTTAACTAAAATGACCAGGGATCGAAAACGATCCCTGTCCGTTTTTATCCCACCACGGCAATCGGCTAATATTTGCTCCATTTCATTCCTCCAGCAAATGAATCACCTACATACATAAGCAACAATTCTGGTTAACAAACGTGCAATATGCCTTATTGCCTTTTTACATCACAATTTCTTATAAATTTTCAGAGAAAACCACTCGCTATGCGGGTATTGATAAGGTAACCTCGAGAACGTTTTGCGCTAACCGTTGATTCATTCGCATTGTGAATAAATTTGTGCGTCACACCACAGTTTTGTTGATAAGCATTTGTTTCGCAGCGCTGAGGTAATTAGTCTCGTCACGTTGGCATTTTGTATAACGATATTTATCGTTAAGGACATCAAGGGATAACAAACATAATGGTCAAATCTCAACCTATTTTGAGATATATCTTGCGGGCGATTCCCGCAATTGCTGTGGCAGTAATGCTTTCAGCCTGTAGCTCGACAAACACCGCAAATATGCATTCTGAGACGCATGCAGTCGGCAATAAAGATGGTTTTTTACTGCAAGCTTCTCAGGATGAATTCGAAGAGATGGTCCGTAATGTAGATGTGAAATCACGTCTCATGGATCAATATGCAAGCTGGAAAGGCGTTCGTTATCGTCTTGGCGGCAGCAATAAAAGCGGTATTGATTGTTCTGCATTCGTGCAGCGTACATTCCGCGAACAATTTGGTTTAGAGTTGCCTCGTTCAACTTCTGAACAGCAGGATACAGGTAAATCAATTTCACGTAGTAAATTACGTACAGGTGATTTAGTTCTGTTCCGCGCCGGTTCAACGGGTCGACATGTTGGTATTTACATCGGTAATAACCAGTTTGTACATGCTTCCACCAGCAGTGGTGTGACGATCTCAAGCATGGACGAGCCCTACTGGAATAAGCGCTATAACGAAGCGCGCCGTGTCCTGAGCCGCAGTTAATGCGCTCATTTGCAGACGGTTACTCCCTTGGCTGTACTGCAAAAAAGCAAAACAACGAGACAATAAAATAACGCTGCCCTGGCAGCGTTTTTTATTGCCTGAAATTTAGCTTAGAATTCATCCCCTTATCCTTTTTAACAATATTTATAATTTACATTCGAAACTTTATGACGCAGTTGCAACTTTTGCGTTATAGTCGAAAAAAGCACATATAAACAATAAGTCTCTTGCTCTTGCAGGAACCCATTACCCATGTTTTCAAAAACAATTTTTTCGCGTTACTTTTCCTCTGTCCGGCAAATTGTCGCTTTTAGTATTTTGGCTGGCGTATTTGCCGCACTACTGATTGGCGGGATAACTAGCCTGGCGCTACACAGCAAGCGTGAAGCAAGCTATGATTCTCTTTCTGGCGATGTCCGTGATTATCTCAGTCAATTTTTTCAAGACCTTCACTCCACCGCCAACGGCATCCAGCCATTAACACTTTCTGATTGCCACCAGGTTTCCGGCGAACTGACATCCAGCGCTGCGTTTAACGCCAACGTCCGCGCATTTGTATTAGTCCGTGAGGGTTTTGCCTACTGCTCGTCTGCAACGGGCAGCATGATGCTCGACATGCACGAGCTGGTGCCTGATATCGACATCAATTCCAACATCGACATTGATATCCTGCACGGCACGCCGATGATGCCGGGCAAGCCGACAATCGCTGCCTGGTTTAAAAACCCTGTGATTCAAGGGCGCGGTGTTTTCGCCACCCTGAATGTGAATCTCACACCTTATTTGCTTTTCACCACCCGCCAGAGTGATGTGGTTTCGATGGCCATCATCGCAAGCGGCAAAGCGCTCACGACGATTTCCAGCAATGTGATGAACGTGTCGGAACTTCCCCCGAATCCCACGCGCGAGATCTCAATACCGGGTTATCCGATCAAAATTGCGCTTTACGGTAAAACCTGGCCTGTTGAAGATATTCAAATCTCCGTTCTGACCGGCCTTGTATTCGGGATTCTTGGCGGAGCGCTCTGCGCCTATTTCCTGACGGTGCGGTTACGCTCGGGTAAAGAAATCCTTACCGGCATTAAGCGGGGGCAATTTTATGTTGTCTATCAACCTGTCGTGGATGCGAAAACCTTAACCATGTCGGGCGTCGAAGTTTTGATGCGCTGGAATCACCCGATTGCCGGGCCTATCCCGCCTGATGCGTTTATCGCGTTTGCCGAAGCGCAACAACTGATTGTTCCTCTTACTCGCCATTTGTTTGATTTGATTGCCCGTGATGCCAGACGGCTACAGCAAGTTTTACCGCCGGGTGCCCGGCTCGGTGTGAATCTGGCGCCCAGCCATTTGCACTCCCCCACTTTCAAAGAAGATATTCAAGCTTTCGCCGCCTCGATGCCGCCACATCATTTCCAGCTGATTTTTGAAATCACCGAACGCGATATGGTGAAGGAAAACGAAGCCAGTTGCTTGTTCCACTGGATGCATGAGCAAGGGTTTGAAATTGCAGTCGATGATTTTGGAACCGGGCACAGTGCGCTTATCTATCTTGAGCGCTTCAAACTCGATTATTTGAAAATTGACCGCGGTTTTGTGAACTCCATTGGCCTGGAAACGGTCACTTCGCCGGTGCTTGACGCCGTACTGACGCTCGCCCGGAAACTGAGTATGACGACCGTTGCGGAAGGTGTAGAAACGCGTGAGCAAGCCAAATGGTTGATTGATCAGGGAGTCAATTACTTGCAGGGTTACTTCTTTGCCTGGCCCCTAACCCTCGAGCAATTAAAGGAATGGGAAAGCCAGCCGAAATCCTACGACGAGCTTAAAGGGACTGATTTTTCAGAGTAACGCCCAGGACTAACACAGATGCCGCTTGAAGTATCGTGGGTATAACTTATGATTCATCATCATGACGTTACAAGGATTGGCCCATACGATGTTAGCTCGCGCCTTCGCACTGCTAAGCCTTTGCCTGATGACTTTCCAAAGTCAGGCCGAAAACATCAAGGAAAGTTATTCGTTTGCCGTTTTAGGTGAGCCTAAATACGCGATTAACTTTACCCATTTCGATTACGTCAATCCTGCGGCTCCAAAGGGCGGAAATATCACGCTTTCAGCGATTGGAACCTTTGATAATTTCAACCGTTATGCCCTACGTGGCAATGCGGGGGTGCGCACCGAAGCACTTTACGACACGCTGTTTACCACTTCTGATGATGAACCCGGTAGCTACTACCCCTTGATTGGCGAAATGGCGCGTTACCCTGATAACTTTGCCTGGGCCGAAATCGAAATTAATCCCCGGGCGCGTTTTCATGACGGTACACCCATTAAAGCCAACGACGTTGCCTTCACCTTTAATAAATTCATGACCGAAGGCGTTCCGCAGTTTCGCCTGGTTTATAAAGGCGCGAAGGTCAAAGCTATTGCGCCTTTAACCGTGCGTATCGAGCTGGCAGAACCGAGCAAAGATCGCATGTTGGGGCTATTTTCACTGCCGGTATTCCCGGAAAAATTCTGGAAAAACCATAAACTCAGCGACCCGCTATCCTCGCCGCCGCCAGCCAGCGGCCCTTATAAAATAACCGCATGGCGCATGGGCCAGTACATCACTTATTCTCGCGTCAGGGATTACTGGGCCGCCAATCTGCCAGTTAACCGTGGGCGCTGGAATTTCGACTCCATCCGTTATGACTATTATCTTGACGATAATGTCGCCTTTGAGGCTTTCAAAGCCGGTGCGTTTGATTTCCGCAATGAAGCCTCAGCCAAAAACTGGGCAACGCGTTACATCGGGAAAAACTTCGCTAATCATTTCATCGTCAAAGAAGAACAGCCTAACGAAGCGGCGCAAGATACGCGCTGGCTGGCCTTTAACATTCAACGCCCCATCTTTGCTGACCGAAAAGTTCGTGAGGCTATTGGCCTGGCGTTTGATTTTGAATGGATGAATAAGGCACTGTTTTATGGCTCTTATAGCCGGGCAAACAGCTATTTCCAGAACACCGAATATGCTGCACGTGATTACCCTGACGCCGCTGAATTGATGTTACTGGCACCGATGAAAAAAGATTTACCGCCCGAGGTCTTTACCACGATATACAACCCGCCAAAATCCAACGGCAATGGTTTTGACCGGGACAATCTGCTCAAAGCCCTGGCATTGCTCAAAGAAGCGGGTTGGGAACTGAAAGACCAGAAACTGATCAACGTTAAAACGGGTAAACCCTTCACCTTTGAATTATTGACCGCCACCACCGGCAACACGCAATGGATTCTGCCTTTCCAGCATAATCTGCAACGCCTGGGGGTCACGATGGAAATTCGCCAGGTCGATAACTCGCAGCTGACCAACCGCCTGCGTACACGCGACTATGACATGATGCCAACGCTTTACAGCGCCATGCCTTATCCGAGTGCTGACGTACAAATTTCGTGGGCGTCTGAATATGTCGATTCCACCTATAACGCGCCCGGCGTGAAAAGCCCGGTTATCGACAACCTAATTTCTCAGATTGTCGCCAATCAGGGCGATAAACAAAAACTGTTACCCTTAGGCCGCGCACTCGACCGTGTACTGACCTGGAATAATTACATGATTCCAATGTGGTACATGGCTGCAGACCGCTTTGCCTGGTGGAGCAAATTCTCCAAACCGGCGATTCATCCGTTATACACAACCGGATTTGACACCTGGTGGTATGACGTTAACAAAGCCGCTCAACTACCAGAAAACCGGCGTTAAGGACACTCATGGGAAGTTATCTGTTACGTCGCTTGCTGCTGATAATCCCTACCTTGTGGGCGATTATCACCATCAATTTTTTCATCGTACAGATAGCGCCCGGTGGCCCGGTTGATCAGGCGATAGCGGCGATTCAATTTGGCCATGGTTCAGGCGTGCCTGGCATGGCAACTGACACCATGGGCAGCGGACATGCGCGTGTGGGTGTCGCTAATGCGACTGACAGCCAGTATCGCGGGGCGCGCGGCCTTGACCCGGAAGTGATTGCCGAAATCACTCACCGCTACGGCTTTGATAAACCGCTTCATGAACGCTACTTCAAAATGCTCGGCGATTACCTGCGTTTTGACTTTGGCGACAGTCTGTTCCGCAGCTCATCGGTTTTGAATCTCATTAAAGAAAGCCTGCCGGTTTCAATCTCGATTGGCCTGTGGAGCACCTTAATTATCTATATTGTGTCGATTCCACTCGGCATACGCAAAGCGGTCAGCAACGGCAGCAGTTTTGATATCTGGAGCAGCACGTTCATTATTATTGGCTACGCGATCCCCGCTTTCCTGTTCGCTATTTTGCTGATTGTTTTATTTGCGGGCGGCAGCTATCTGGACTGGTTCCCGCTGCGAGGCCTGGTTTCGACCAATTTCGATACCCTGCCGTGGTACGGTAAGATCATTGATTATCTCTGGCACATCACGCTGCCGGTGCTGGCGACTGTGGTTGGCGGTTTTGCAACGTTAACAATGCTAACGAAAAACTCGTTCCTCGATGAAATTCGCAAGCAATACGTCGTCACGGCGCGAGCCAAGGGACTGGATGAAAGTAAAATTCTTTACCGCCATGTGTTCCGTAACGCCATGCTATTGGTCATTGCGGGTTTTCCTGCCACGTTCATCAGTATGTTTTTTACCGGTTCATTGCTTATCGAAGTGATGTTCTCGCTAAACGGGCTGGGGTTATTGGGTTATGACTCGACCATTTCCCGCGACTACCCGGTGATGTTTGGCACTTTGTACATCTTTACGCTGATTGGCCTGCTATTGAATATTCTCAGTGACATCACCTACACGCTGGTTGATCCGCGTATTGATTTCGAGGGGCGAGGATGAGCCGCTTAAGTCCCGTTAATCAGGCCCGCTGGGCACGTTTTCGCCACAACAAACGCGGCTACTGGTCGCTTTGGGTTTTCGCTGTTCTGTTTTTACTGAGTCTCGGATCTGAGTTGGTCGCCAACGATCGCCCGCTGATCGTCCATTATCAAGAGCGTCTTTACTTCCCGTTTATCAAGAATTACAGCGAAAGTGATTTTGGCGGCCCGCTGGCAACACCGGCTGATTATCAGGATCCATGGCTTGCACAGCGCCTGAGCGAGAAAGGCTGGGTGTTGTGGGCGCCGATCCGCTTTGGCTCGAATGCGATAAACTTTGCCACCACCGTGCCTTTCCCTTCGCCGCCGAGCAGCCAGAACTGGCTGGGTACCGACGCCAATGGCGGCGATGTGCTGGCGCGGATTTTGTACGGCACACGTATTTCAATCCTCTTTGGCCTGATGCTGACGCTATTTTCCAGCGTGATTGGCATTCTTGCGGGCGCAGTTCAGGGGTATTACGGTGGGCGAGTGGATTTGTGGGGGCAGCGGTTTATCGAAGTCTGGTCAGGGATGCCGACGTTATTTCTGATAATCCTGCTCTCAAGCGTTATTCAGCCGAATTTCTGGTGGCTGCTGGGTATTACGGTGCTGTTCGGCTGGATGAGCCTGGTAGGAGTGGTACGCGCTGAGTTTCTGCGCACCCGTAACTTCGATTATATTCGTGCCGCGCAGGCGATGGGCGTCGGCGACAGGTCAATCATCCTGCGCCATATGCTGCCCAACGCGATGGTCGCCACCCTCACATTTTTGCCGTTTATCCTTTGCGGCTCGATTACCACCCTCACCTCGCTGGATTTCTTAGGCTTTGGATTGCCGCTTGGCTCGCCGTCTCTGGGCGAACTGCTGCTGCAAGGCAAAAACAATCTACAGGCACCGTGGCTTGGCATCACCGCATTTTTCTCGCTAGCCATTTTGCTAACGTTACTCATTTTTATTGGCGAAGCAGTGCGCGACGCCTTCGACCCGAGCAAGGCGCACTGATATGACCACTCCACTGCTTTCTATCAAGAATTTATCCGTGGCTTTTCGCAGCGGCGATACCGTCCGCCAGGTGGTGGATGATTTATCACTTGAGGTGAATGCCGGTGAAACGCTGGCACTGGTTGGCGAGTCTGGTTCTGGGAAAAGTGTCACGGCGTTGTCGGTGTTGCGGTTGCTGCCCGCGCCGCCGGTTGTTTATCCCAATGGCGAAATATTCTTTAAAGGCCAGGAATTATTGCACGCCCCCGAAAAACTGCTTCGCACGGTGCGCGGCAACAAAATCGCGATGATTTTCCAGGAACCGATGGTTTCGTTAAATCCATTACACAATATTGAAAAGCAGCTTTATGAAGTGTTATCGCTGCACCGCGGAATGCGCCGTGAAGCCGCCCGTGCAGAAATGCTTACCTGCCTTGATCGCGTTGGCATTCGCAACGCAGCAAGTCGTCTAACTGACTTCCCGCACCAGCTTTCCGGCGGCGAACGCCAACGCGTGATGATAGCCATGGCGCTGCTCACTCGCCCGGAATTGTTGATTGCCGATGAGCCGACCACCGCGCTCGATGTCACCGTGCAGGCGCAAATTCTGCAACTGCTCAAAGAGCTCAAGCAAGAGCTGAATATGGGATTGCTGTTCATCACCCATAATCTGGGCATCGTCAAAAAGCTGGCCGATAACGTGGCGGTGATGCGCCACGGCAAATGCGTTGAGCAAAACTCAGCGGCTCAATTACTCTCTGCACCACAGCATTCCTATACTCAGCAATTGCTGGCGGCAGAACCTGCTGGCACTCCTCGCCCAGTTGATGAGTCTGTTTCCCCACTACTTACGGTTCGTGATTTGCAGGTCGCCTTCCCTATCCGTCGCGGTCTGCTCAAAAAGACCATTGGCTACAACTATGGAATTAAAGATCTGAGCTTTGCGCTGCGTGCGGGTGAAAGTATCGGTTTGGTTGGGGAATCAGGTTCGGGGAAAAGCACTACCGGCCTTGCGCTGTTACGGTTAATTCATTCCAGCGGCGAGATTTGGTTTGATGGGAAACCGCTGCACGAGCTTAATCGCAAAAAGCTGCTGCCGTTGCGTAGCCGTATTCAGGTCGTTTTCCAGGACCCGAATTCATCACTGAACCCGCGGCTGGATGTGTTGCAGATTATTGAAGAAGGTTTGCGCGTTCATCAACCGGCGTTAAGTGCCGCACAGCGCGAACAAAAAGTCATCGTGGCTATGCAGGAAGTGGGTTTAGATCCCGAAACGATGCACCGTTATCCGGCGGAGTTTTCTGGCGGGCAACGTCAGCGCATTGCGATTGCCAGGGCACTCATTTTACAACCCGAATTGATTATTCTTGATGAACCGACTTCGTCGCTTGACCGTTCGGTGCAAGCGCAAATTCTTGCGTTGCTGAAGTCATTGCAGGAAAAGCATCAGCTGGCCTACATTTTTATCAGCCATGATTTGCGCGTGGTGAAGTCGTTGTGCCATCAGGTCGTGGTATTGCGGCAGGGTGAAGTTGTGGAACAAGGGCCTTGTCAGCAAATTTTTGCCGCGCCTCAGGCGGAATACACACGCCAGTTACTCGCACTTGCCTGATAAATTTGGGCGTTAGAATGGGTTCGCGCTGGAAAACGACTCGGCAATCGCCACGCCAAAATTTTTCAGTCGGCAAGTTGCTGTTTGTTCATCCTGACGATTAACGAACAGGCACGGTTGGCCTTCACACTCCACAACCGCAGAATCCACTTCGATATCGCGCAGCGCCAGGCTTAGTTTGTGCATCGTCGGCCACGCTGAATCGCTGTTATTATCGCTGAGTAATTTCAGGCCAATCAGGCAGTTTTCAGCGCTCTGCCCGTTTTGCGGAATCGGTTCAACTCTGGAACCTGCAAAGCCCGCCAACCAGCGATAGCTGTGTGGTAAGCGATGAACGATGGAAAGTTGTAACGTATTCACTGTGGTATCCCCAAAAAAATCCAAATTTATTTCACAAACGATTCACATAAAGGTTAACACAATGTTAGTTAATTGTGTGTAAACAACCTCGAAACCGCTTACATCCGTTGTAATTATTTGTCTACCATTTCATATTTAACGTTTTATTTTTGTGCTGCTGCACACGTTTCGGCGCTATATGTAACGCTTTCTGCGATGTAACTCAACCTTTTTAACTACAAGAATGTGACTTTTTATTGCTGATGCGTTTACATTTGAGAAACAAATTGTAGGCATTCGTGGGGGAATTTCGTTGATGTGGATTAAAGAACGGGCATCTGGCGATGCCCGTTTTGAGATATTAATCTATTTCGTGGCTAAACGCGGGCGGCTGGCGTAGAGATAGAAACCAATAGAACACGTAGCACATACCGCAATCGACCAAATCATTGGCCACGCTGTATTAAAGGTCGCGATAGAAAGCAACGCCCCTGTTAATGCGCCAATACCAAAGCGGAACGTGCCTGCCAATGAAGAAGCCGTTCCCGCCATATGGGGAAATTCATCAAGAATGACCGCCATCGCATTCGACGACACCATCGAAACGCAGCCGACAAACACTGCAATTCCCAGCACCATCGACCAGAAACCTAACCCCATTCCGGTGCTCACCACCAGCCAGATAGCCATGGCGAACTGCACAAACAAGCCGAAACGGAACATCGCCAGTGGGCCAAAACGGCGCACAAAGCGGCTGTTGATCAGCGTCATGACAATCAGGAAGACAATGTTCAGCGCGAAGTAGTAACCGAAATGCTGTGGTTCAACATGGTTCAGCTCGATATACACAAACGGCCCGGCGCTCAAAAATGAGAACATCGCCGCAAAGCTGAACCCGCTCGCCAGCATATAACTCAACACGCGTTTGTGGCGGAACAGCGTGGCAAAGTTACCGATGGTAGTGCGCAGATGAAACTTCTGACGTCGTTCAACCGGGAGCGTTTCGTGAATCATAAAGAAGATCATGGCTGAGGCTAACAATGCAGCCACTGCCAGAATCCAGAAGATCGCATGCCAGCTAAACCAAACCAGCACCGCGCCCCCGACCATTGGCGCAACCAGTGGCGCAATAGTAGTAATCAGCATGACAAACGACATCATGCGCGAAAACTCTTCTTTCGGGTAAATGTCGCGCATCAGGGCGTTAATCACCACGCTTGCCGCAGCCGCCGAAAGGCCATGCAGGAAGCGCATCGCAATCAGGTGATCAATGGTTTGCGAGAGTGCGCAAGCAATGGCCGCCACGGCAAAGATGAGCGTGCCACCCAGTACCACAGGCTTACGGCCAATACTGTCTGCCATCGGGCCATAAAATAGCTGGCCGATAGCGAAGCCGAGAATATAGGTACTGAGCGTCATTTGTGCGCTGCCCGCCGGCACGCCAAATTCCGAGGCGATAACCGGCAAGGCCGGTAAATACATATCGATTGATAACGGCATTAACATGGCCAGCAGGCCAAGGATCACCACAATACCAATTGACGAGTTTTGCTTACTACTCAACGCTTCCTCCGGGAATTAACGTGGCGGCATGCCGACACTGGCAATTTCTTCTTCGGTTAATCGGCGATATTCACCTGGCGCGAGATCCTCATCCATCGCAATAGCGCCAATGCGTTCACGATGCAGGCCAACGACATGGTTACCCACTGCGGCGAACATACGTTTTACCTGGTGATAACGCCCTTCGCTGATGGTCAGACGCACTTCAAGCGGCGTGATGACTTCCATCACCGCGGGTAACGTCAGATCTTTTTCATTATGCAATTGAACGCCTGCGGCGAATTGTTCTGCTGTGTCATCTGACACAGGGTTTTCCAGCGTGACCAGATAGGTTTTTTCGCAGTGATGGCGCGGAGAAGTAATGCGATGCGACCACTGCCCATCGTCGGTCATCAGCACCAGTCCGGTGGTGTCGATATCCAGACGCCCGGCAGCATGCAGTTTGTGCGCCATCGGTTCATCGAGGAAATAGAGCACGGTTGGGTGATCCGGGTCTTCGGTTGAACAAACATAACCCTGTGGTTTGTTGAGCATGAAATAACGAGGGCCATTTTCCTGAGTCAGCGAACGGCCATCAAACTCAACCTGGTGTTCCGGGTTCAGTTTAAAAGCGGCGTCACGCACCATTTCGCCATCAATAGTGACACGCTGTGCGCGGATTTCACGGCCAGCAATAGCGCGGCTCACGCCAAGTTGCTGAGAGATAAATTTATCGAGTCGCATTAAAATATTGCCTGTTTCTAAGAGGTGCCAGCATAAGGCTAGCCGGGCATTCGCCCATTTTCTAAGGGAAAAATCGTTTGCCTGTTAATTAGTTTGCCAGTATAGCGGGATAGAAAACTCTCTCAAGCTAAAACCCCGATTCATGCCATAATCGACGCTTTCGTATCACTTATGACTAGTTTGATACCCTTTAGATTTCGAGTTACAGGTAGGCGGCAAGGGAGCTTATCCCCAGGAGCTTACTTGAGTAAGTGACTGGGGTAAGTGAGTGCAGCCAACACCCCTGTAGCTTGAAAGATGAAGGGTAGGAGTACCGATGTCTTTTACCCTGCGCCCTTATCAACAAGAAGCGGTCGACGCCACCCTCGCCCATTTCCGCAAACACCTCACTCCTGCGGTGATTGTTTTGCCTACGGGCGCGGGAAAAAGTCTGGTGATTGCCGAACTGGCTCGCGTGGCGCGTGGGCGCGTACTGGTGCTGGCTCACGTTAAAGAATTAGTTGCGCAAAACCACGCTAAATATTGTGCGCTGGGTCTTGAGGCCGATATTTTCGCCGCCGGTCTGCAACGCAAAGAGAGCCACGGCAAAGTGGTTTTCGGCAGCGTGCAATCTGTGGCGCGAAATCTTGAGCAGTTCAAGGGCGAGTTTTCATTGTTGATTGTCGATGAATGCCACCGCATTGGTGATTCCGATGACAGCCAGTATCAGCAAATCCTTGCCCATTTACGCACTGCAAATCCGAAGTTACGCCTGTTAGGCCTGACCGCCACGCCTTATCGTTTGGGGAAAGGCTGGATTTATCATTTCCATTATCACGGCATGGTACGCGGCAACGAAAGCGCCCTGTTCCGCGATTGTATCTACGAGTTACCGCTGCGTTACATGATCAAGCACGGCTATTTAACGCCCCCTGAGCGTCTGGATATGCCGGTTGTACAATACGATTTCAGCCGCTTGCAGTCACAATCCAATGGCCTGTTCAGCGAGGCGGATCTTAACCGCGAACTGAAGCAGCAAAAACGTATTACCCCGCATATCATCAGCCAGATTGTGGAATTTGCTACCGAGCGGCGCGGCGTGATGATATTTGCCGCCACCGTTGAACACGCCAAAGAAGTCACCGCCCTGCTGCCCTCTAACGATGCAGCATTGATTACCGCCGATACTCCCGGACCCGCGCGCGATACATTAATAGAAGCGTTTAAAAACCAGCAGTTTCGCTTTCTGGTAAACGTATCGGTACTCACCACCGGCTTTGATGCGCCACATGTCGATTTGATTGCCATTTTGCGCCCGACGGAATCCGTCAGCCTGTATCAGCAAATTGTTGGGCGCGGATTACGTCTGGCACCAGGCAAGAAAGATTGTTTGATTCTCGACTACGCCGGAAATCCCCATGACTTGTTTACGCCAGAAGTTGGGGCGGCCAAAGGCAAAAGCGACAATGTGCCGGTTCAGGTATTTTGCCCTTCCTGCGGTTTTGCCAACACTTTTTGGGGCAAAACCACCAGCGATGGCACGTTGATTGAGCATTTTGGTCGTCGTTGCCAGGGCTGGTTTGAAGACGATGACGGCACGCGTGAACAGTGCGATTACCGTTTTCGCTTTAAAAACTGCCCGCAATGTCACGCTGAAAACGATATCGCCGCGCGTCGCTGCCATCAGTGCGATCACGTTCTGGTCGATCCTGACGATATGTTAAAAGCCGCGCTGAAATTAAAAGATGCGCTGGTTCTGCGCTGCGGTGGGATGACCTTGCAACACGGTGGCGATGAAAAAGGCGACTGGCTGAAAATTACCTATTTCGATGAAGACGGTGCGGATGTCAGCGAACGTTTTCGGCTGCAAACGCCCGCCCAGCGCATGGCCTTCGAGCAGTTATTTATTCGGCCACACAGTCGTGCGCCTGGCGTGCCGCTGCGCTGGATAAATGCGGCGGATGTCGTCGCCCAGCAATCGGCGCTTCGCCACCCGGACTTTGTGGTTGCCCGCAAGAATGGCAACTTCTGGAACGTGCGGGAAAAGGTGTTTGATTATGAAGGCCGCTTCCGCCGGGCAAATGAATTACGCGGCTAGAGGTTCTTTTCATTGAAGCCCAGGCCAGATATGGCTATAATCCCGCCCGCTTTTGCATCCGCAAAGCAGATCACTTACCTGTTGCTGGGTCGCCTGTAACAGGATTATTTAAGAGAGAAACAGTTAATGTTTACTATCAATGCAGTAGAACGCAAAGAGCAGGGCAAGGGTGCGAGCCGCCGCCTGCGTGCAGCTAACAAATTCCCGGCAATCATCTATGGTGGTTCCGAAGCTGCGATCTCTATCGAACTGGATCACGACAACGTAATGAACCTGCAAGCTAAGCCAGGTTTCTACGAAGAAGTTCTGACTCTGGTTGTAGACGGTAAAGAAGTTAAGGTTAAAGTTCAGGCTGTTCAGCGTCACCCGTTCAAGCCAAAACTGAACCACATCGACTTCGTTCGCGCTTAATCGCGAATCTGGTTCGAAAAAAAACCCGCTTCGGCGGGTTTTTTTATGGCTCTCTTAAAGCGTTATTTGCCAGAACTACGGCGCTGTAACTGATCGCGCAGGTTAGGTGGCGTGCCTTTAATGGTCAGCGTATCGGTCGCCGGATCCCAGTAAATGCGTTCGCCTAACAGCATGGCATCAAAGTTAATCGTCAAACCACCGCCGCTACCGGCGAATTTGGTTAACTGGCGCAGCGTGCTGCGATCGGCTGGAAAACTTTCTTCCAGCTCATAGCCCTTATCAGCCGTGAACTGTTGGAAGTTCTTGTCTTCAACCGCCCACGGTAGCTCATCGGCCAGCGCAGAAAGCTCAATTTCCTCACCCGCCTGAAGCTGTTCGTTGCAGTACGCATAAACTTGCTGACGCGCGGCCTGGCGATCGTTCTTATCCAGTTGCGCTTCGTTGGTGAAGTCGTCCAGCGCTTGCAACAAACCTTTGTTCTGCGCTTTCGCGTTCAAACCTTCGCTTGCACCGAGGAAATCCATAAAGAAATCGGAAACTTTACGCCCTACTCGCCCTTTCAGGAAAGTCAGGTAGCGTGATGATTCCGGATTGGTTTCCCATTCGGTCAGATCAATACGCGCCACGATATCAGCATGGTTGATATCGAGGTGGTGCGTGGAACTGATATCCAGCTCTTCGTTAACGCGCATGCTGCTTAGATTATTCAGCACCGCCACCAGCAAATACTCCACCGCCAGATAGCGATACTCGCAGAACAGCACAATGCCGCCATCTGCAAAGGGGTATTTCGCCAGTTCATCACGCAAGCGGCCAGTGGCTGCGCGGCTGAAAGCGAGGAAATCCTCGTCGCCTTTACGTTGTGAACGCAGTGCTTCGGCCAGTTCACTCTCTTCGCTAAACAGGCCGTATGCTTTATTTTTTGCACTATACACACGGTGCAATTCGGCCATCATTTCTTCTACGGCGCCGTTCGTTGCCAACAGAGAATCACGCAGCACCACTTCAAGTGTCTGTTCGCCGCGTTTGATCAACTGGTGTAAGGCAATCTGGTTGATATCCAGACTCATGGTAAACTCTCCTTTTAGACTCGGCGGTATTCAACCATTGCCGGAAGCTTGGCGCAACATCCGTTAGATAATTAGGGTTGACGATATAGCGGATAAAAAAGCAGAAAAACAGGTCCTTCTACGGTAAGATAACGCCCTTTCCTGATTCTAATTGATTGTTAATTTATGCCACAAATATCCCGTTATAGTGACGAACGCGTCGAAGAACTGTTGAGTGAACTGGCAAGCGTGCTGGAAAAGCATCAAACGCCTACCGATCTTTCCCTGATGGTGCTGGGAAATATGGTCACCAACTTGATTAATACCAGCGTAGCTTCTGCTCAACGCCGCTCGTTGGCTCGCTCTTTCGCTGAGGCGCTGCAAGCCTCCGTGAGCGAAGACAAAGCTCATTAAGGGATCGTAGTTACACGTTATGGTGACTAACCGTCAGCGCTACCGCGAAAAAGTTTCCCAAATGGTCAGTTGGGGACATTGGTTCGCCCTGTTTAATATCCTGCTGGCAACATTGCTGGGTAGCCGCTATTTGTTTGTCGCCGACTGGCCGACAACGCTCACAGGCCGTATTTATTCCTGGCTGAGTGTTATCGGTCATTTCAGCTTTGTGGTTTTCGCCACTTATTTGCTGATTCTCTTCCCACTAACGTTCGTTGTGATGTCGCAACGCTTGATGCGCTTTGTCTCGGCAGCCCTTGCTACCGCAGGCATGACGCTGTTGCTTATCGACAGCGAAGTCTTTACTCGCTTCCATCTCCATCTTAATCCGATTGTCTGGGAACTGGTGATCAACCCCGACCAGAGTGAAATGGCGCGAGACTGGCAGCTGATGTTTATCAGCGTGCCGGTGATTTTATTGATTGAAATGCTGTTTGCGACCTGGAGCTGGCAGAAATTGCGCAGCCTGGGGCGGCGCAAACACTATGCTAAACCTGTGGTCGTGCTGTTTTTTGTCGCCTTCTTCAGTAGCCATATTATGTACATCTGGGCGGATGCGAATTTCTATCGCCCGATTACCATGCAGCGTGCAAACCTGCCACTTTCCTATCCGATGACGGCTCGCCGTTTCCTCGAGAAACATGGCTTGCTGGATGCAAAAGAGTACCAGCGCCGTCTTGTCGAACAGGGGAATCCTGAAGCGGTATCCGTGCAGTATCCGCTGAGCGACCTGCAATTCCGCGATATGGGTACCGGGCACAATGTACTGCTGATTACGGTGGATGGTCTGAATGCTGACCATACTCAGAAAGATCTGCCAAATCTGAGCCAGTTTGCCTCCAGCAACATTAACTTTACTCAGCATATGAGCGCGGGTAATGGGACGGATAACGGCATCTTTGGCCTGTTCTACGGCATTTCACCTGCCTATATGGACGGCGTTTTATCCGCTCGAGTCCCGGCGGCATTAATTACTGCATTGAACCAGCAAGGCTATCAACTGGGGCTGTTCGCCTCGGATGGTTTTGACTCATCAATGTACCGCCAGGCGCTGCTGTCAGACTTCTCTTTACCGTCCGCAAAAAGCCAGTCTGACGGGCAAACAGCAACGCAGTGGATCAACTGGCTGAATCAATACGCTTCTGAGGATAACCGCTGGTTCTCCTGGGTTGCTTTTAATGGCACCAACATTACGGATGATACCAATCAACAAGCCTTTGCTCGCCGCTATACCCGTGCAGCAGAAAACGTTGATGAGCAAATCAAACGTGTGCTGGATGCACTGGATGCTTCCGGCAAACTCAAAGACACGGTGGTGATTATTACCGCGGGTCACGGTGTGCCGCTTGGCAAAGAGCAGGATTCTTTTGCCTGGTCACGTTCGCGTATTCAGGTGCCATTAGTTATCCATTGGCCTGGCACTCCGGCGCAAACCATCACCAAGCTTACTGACCATCAGGATGTGATGACAACGCTGATGCAGCGCCTGTTGCATGTTAAAAATCCAGCCAATGAGTATTCACAAGGTGAAGACTTGTTTGCCGCGACACGTCGCCATAACTGGGTTGTGGGTGCAGATAATAATAGCCTCGCAGTCACCCTTCCGGACATGACGCTGGTGCTCGATAACAACGGTAACTATCGGATGTACGACCTACAGGGCGAACGCATCAAAGAAACCAAACCTCAGTTGGGTTTGTTGCTGCAAGTCCTGACTGACGAGAAGCGCTTCATCGCTAACTGATTGCTTATTTATGAATCAGTTAGCGTCAGGCTATCTTGCAAACGATCGCGAAAAAGGTAGTATTATTTTTCAGTCGGCACGTAGCGCAGCCTGGTAGCGCATCGTCATGGGGTGGCGAGGGTCGAGAGTTCGAATCTCTCCGTGCCGACCAAAACTCCTTTTATCTCCCCTGATTTAGTTTTCCACCTGATTATCAATGACGCTGCGTCATTGCCCAATTTTGAACATTTATTAAACTTACCTCGCCGCACAAAAATTGTTACCCTTGATTAAATTATCTCCGTCCTGCATGTATTTAATATTAAGGTTAGTAAGTTGTTAATCAAACTATCAAATTGTTGGAAGGCATTTATAATTCTGTCTTTACTATGGGCCGTATTCTTAATTACAGGCATGATATCCAAAGTGTTTGCGGTTTTTGTAATTGGCATCATTCTTGTTGTTGCCTTTATCAGGGGATGCAACAATTAAACCTTGTACAACACTGAATATGTCAAACTATTAACTTTCAAATTATATACACAGCTTCTCTGAATTAATAAAGCCCTTAACAAGTCATGATCATTAATAATAACTATTTATGACTCAACAGCAGAAGCCCTCTACAATGAAATAATAAATTCTGATATAATTATCGTGGTTTTAGCATGTTTGATTTTCAAACTAAAAAAAACACTCATTCAGCCATTATTTTTACCACTCCAATGTCCATTTAAATACAATCATCAATGAGCATTAATGCTTCAGGTAATTTTGTGAGAAAACTGTGGCTGTATAATAATCTGTTGCATCGTCTGCATAACAGTCAAAGTCGACTGTTAAACAATCGATTTGCTCATGCCATTATTGCCAGCACCATGGCAATTGTCCCGTTATCCATTGTTCGCGGGCTGGTCATCACTGCATCGGTCATCTGTGATACTGCTGGCTTCAACAATGCAGCAATCTGGTTCATGCAATTGCAGGTTGGTTTCTTAGCACTCGCACCGCTGGTGATGAACATCTACGTTGCCGTTCACTGGGCGGTCAGAAACCGTCTTTCACAGATTTACTGTATTGCGCTTAGCATCAGCACGCTGATGATATTTCGCAGAATCCTTGATGATAACGCCCAGTTTTTCTTAGATATCAGTATTCCCCTGGCGTTAGCTTCCGGGATCATCGGCAATTATTTACAAGAAGTGGTGAGTGAGAGCCTACTAAAATTCCGGCGATGGAAAGATAGTAGCTACGTTAACATTCTCTCTTTTTTTATCACCCTGGGTATTATCGCACTCTTTAGTGGCGTCATTAAACTAGGCGCGGCCATCTGGTTAAAAGATGGGATGGACTTCCTCAGTAGTTTATCCCTGTATTTTTATCCCAAAGATTTCTTACATGGCATTTCATACGTATTGTTGCGCACTGTGCCATGGTTCTTTGGCCTCCACGGTTATTATCTTTTTTTGGATATTGATGTTGCTTTTACCGCCGCGCAAAAAATAAATATCAGTGACTGGCATACCCTCCGCCACCCGCTCAATATTCTTAGCCCCGTGTTCTATGACATGTGGTGTAATGCTGGCGGAACGGGTAATACGCTGAGTCTGATCATTTGTATTTTGATGGAAGGTAAAAGCCCTCACCGTCGATTGTTAGGTATCGCTGGCCCCATGGCGTTATTTAACATCAATGAGCCCCTGATTTTTGGTTATCCCATTGTTCTGAACCCGGTGATGATTATTCCGTTTGTGCTGGCACCATTAATGTCCTATCTGGTAGCTTATGCGGCAACTTATCTGAATCTCGTTCCCCGAATCTCGGAAGTCGTCAGTTGGTCGACCCCCTCCCCGATTAAAGTTTGGTTAGCCAGCGGCCACTCAATTAGCGCAGTCGTGTTATACCTTTTTATTGTCGCGCTTGGCGTGGTCATTTATCGCCCGTTTGTCACCAGTTCGCTAAAACATTCCATCCCCGACAACGAGGATTTGGATGGATTTACGGGTGAGATGAATATCAGCCAACCGACTGATTTTGATATGGTGCCTAATTACAGCCACGTCGTCGAAGGGAATAGTTACATTGAAGCCCAGAGGCAAATCGAAAAGCTGCAAACCACGGGCAAATTCATTCTCTATTTCCAGCCGCAGGTGCGTTTGACTGATAACAAAATTGTCGCGCTTGAGGTACTGATTCGCCATCAAAGTGATGATGGGAAGATAACGCCGCCTGTTTTCCTGAAGCATTATGAACGTACCGGGCTGATGCCGGAGATTGATTTCTGGGTCATGGAACATGCGTTAGATTATGTTAGAGAACATATGGCTGATGCTGAGAACATGACGCTATCCGTCAATATTTCACCTCAGACGCTGGTCGACTACAGATTGCTGAATGTGGTTCGCAAAGTGCTGGCAAAGCCACTCCCCGATGGATGGCATCTGGAATTTGAAATTACTGAATCACAAAAGGTGCAGGAACCGGTGCGAGTAGCTGAGGTACTGGAAAAGATGCGCAATTTAGGGATTAAAATCGCGCTGGATGATTTTGGTTCTGGCTATTCGACGCTGCATTATTTGACCCGTTATCCACTGGATAAAATCAAACTCGACAGGTCCATGGTGTTGGGCTTAGCTAAACCCGATGGATTTAACTTCCTGCAACAAGTCGTGAAGTTATGTAAGGTCGTTCAGTGCGAAGTTCTTATTGAAGGTGTTGAAACACAAGATGAATTAGAACAAGTGCAAACGGCGGGAATCGAACTGTGCCAGGGTTATCTCTTCTACCGCCCTTTGCCGGGTAACACGGTGTGTCAGCTATTAGCGGAACAACATATTCAAAAAACGCTCCGCGATGGAATGCACAACAAATCTGAGGCTCGAGTCGTATAACGCGGTGACAACATCGCTCTTTTCATCTGCCACGGCTGCTCAATCCCCTGCCCCGCAAAATAAAGGGTTCCTTTACCTTTCTTCCGATTAAGGCCGTCGATCATCTGCATCAGCATTTCGCTGTTGACCCGCGGTGGGTTGTCATCAAACAGATTAAGTTGCGCAATGCCCTGGCTAAAAAAGTCGCCCAGCATCACGCCGGCTTTTTGATAATGGTGACCGCTTCTCCAGATAGCGTCCAGGCAGCGTGTGGCCGCGGCGATAATATCTCTGGTGTCCTGTGTAGGCGTCAGCAATTTCATCGTCGCCTGGTTGCCATAGTAGGGTTCATTCACAGAGAAAGGGGATGTTTTGACAAAGGCAGAAATATGGCGGCAATACTGGTGCTCAGCTCTGAGTTTTTCTGCGGCGCGTGCCGCATAACTACAAATAGCCTGACGCATATGTTCGTACTCGGTAAGCCGCTCGCCAAATGAGCGCGAGCAAATTATTTCCTGTTTTGTCGGTGCAAACTCTTCCAACCCCAGGCAAGGTTCGCCGCGCAGTTCACGCACCGTTCTCTCAAGTACAACGCTGAAATGTTTACGTATAAAACGGATATCCGCATCCGCCAGTTGCAGAGTGGTTTTAATGCCCATGGCATCAAGCTTTTTACTGATTCGGCGACCAATCCCCCACACTTCATCCACCGGTAGACTGTCCATCAATTTGCGCTGCCGCTCGCGACCTGACAAATCAACAACGCCACCCGATTCCAGCGGCCACTTTTTTGCTGCGTGATTCGCAAGCTTGGCCAACGTTTTGGTCTGAGCTATTCCCACACCCACGTTTAAATGCGTGCGCTGCAGAAGAATGTCACGAATTTCCCGGCCAAAGCTTTTCAGATTGCGGCAATTTCGCACTCCAGATAGATCACAAAACGCTTCATCAATAGAGTAAACCTCAACACGTGGGCATATTTCTTCCAGCGTGGTCATCACCCGATAAGACATATCGGCGTAAAGTTCGTAATTACTGCTGAAAGCAACGACACCTTTTTGCCGGAAAAGATCCTTCTGCTTGAAATATGGCGCTCCCATTGGCACACCACAGTTTTTGGCCTCGGCATTACGCGCAATAATGCAGCCATCGTTGTTACTTAACACCACCACCGGTTTGCCTTTCAGATCGGGCCGAAATACGGCTTCGCAACTCGCATAAAAACTGTTCACGTCCACCAAAGCAAACATCATTCACTCGCTGCTTTCACAATAAAAGTAACGACACCAAATACCTCAAGCGCCTCATCGGTTCCGAGGAAAGTCGGTTTGTAGGCACGATTGAGTGGCATTAACTGAATCACAGGCCGAAGCTGTAACTGTCTGATAATAAATTCGCCATTGATCGCTGCAATCACAATATTGTTATGCACCGCCGTTCTGGCGCTATCGACCACCAGCAAGTCATCCTTACCGATCCCGCCGTTGATCATCGAATCGTCCGCAGCCCGAACGAAATATGTGGCAGTGGGATGTTTAACCAGCAAATCATGAAGATTAATGCTCTGCTCGGCATAATCCTGAGCCGGTGATGGAAATGCGCCCATGGTTATGCTCCATCACTTGCTAATAAGCCAAAAACTAAAAGCGTCAGCGCTGCCATATAATCCCCCAACAAGAATAACTGTATATACATACAGTATCGTTAAATGAAGGCATCAGGCAAGTCGCTTGCAGGAAGATTCTTATAACAATTTGAAGGAGTGGAAAATTTAGTTAATCGAAATCGCTCGGGATTAATCGCAACGCAAATTTGCCCTACCGATCCGCTGCTCGCCGTTCTATGCTTAGCTAATGGAGAAAATAGCTGAACTAAAACGAACCAAGCGCCTGGCGTTGTCATTACTGCTGATTGCCGCTGTAACCTTTGTGACTACCCTCTTTTTGCCACCCAACTTCTGGGTAAGTGGTTTAAAGGCGATCGCCGAAGCCGCGATGGTGGGTGCGCTCGCTGACTGGTTTGCCGTTGCAGCGCTATTTCATCGTGTCCCCATTCCTTTTATTTCCCGCCATACGGCGATTATTCCGCGCAATAAAGACCGGATTGGTGAAAATCTCGGCATCTTCGTGCAAGAGAAGTTTCTCGATACCCAATCGTTGATTGCCCTGATTCGCCGCCACCAACCGGCGCACATGATTGGCCAGTGGTTCAGCAAGCCCGATAATGCACAGCGCGTCGGGCAGCATCTGCTGCAAGTGATGAGCGCGTTTCTCGACCTGACTGACGATGCACGTATTCAGCGTTTAATTCGCCAGGCGGTTCACAAGGCTATCGATAAGGTCGATTTGACCCATTCCAGTGCTCTGCTGCTGGAAAGCCTGACCAAAAATAATCGCCATCAG
The DNA here is from genome assembly GCF_003601925.1 of Buttiauxella izardii. Lineage (GTDB taxonomy): Bacteria > Pseudomonadota > Gammaproteobacteria > Enterobacterales > Enterobacteriaceae > Buttiauxella > Buttiauxella izardii. The sequence goes on along the minus strand of NZ_QZWH01000038.1, from coordinate 34,152 downwards.
GAATTGCTCGACGCCGTTATTGCTCAAATGCTGACGCTGATTAAACGCGATAGCACCCGCGCGCTTATCGCCCGCCAGATTGTGCGTTGGCTGGAAACCGAACACCCACGCAAAGCCAAAATCCTGCCAACAGAATGGCTCGGGGAACACAGCGCCGACATGGTTTCTAATGCGGTCAATTCGTTTCTCGATGACGTCAGCCACGATCAGGGGCACCAGATCCGCCAGGCATTTGATCGCGCTACGCTGAAGCTGATTGATAACCTTAAACACTCACCGCAAATGGCTGAGAAAGCCGACAGCATTAAGAGTTATTTGAAAGAAGATGAAGCGTTTAATCGCTATCTGGGTGAATTATGGGGCGACCTGCGCCAATGGCTGAAAGTCGATATCAACTCAGAGGATTCGCGGGTAAAACAACGGATTGCAGAAGCCGGGCAGTGGCTGGGGGAAACGCTGGTTGCTGACAGTGCGCTGCGCACTTCACTGAATGAACATCTGGAGCAAGCGGTGCAAAAAATGGCACCGGAGTTTGCCACGTTTTTAACCCGTCATATTAGCGATACGGTGAAAAGCTGGGATGCGCAGGATATGTCGCGGCAAATCGAGCTGAATATCGGCAAGGATTTACAGTTTATCCGTATTAACGGCACGCTGGTTGGGGGTTCAATCGGGCTGGTGCTGTATCTGCTGTCGCAAATACCGACATTGCTGCCGTTGCTGAATTTATGAAGAGGATAAAGAAACGCCCGCATCAGCGGGCGTTAGGGAATCAATGGTTTTGTTTCTTAGGTTGGTCGTTATGACCGACTTTTGAGAAGACGTTAAAGACTTCACCCAATCCATAGATAAGACCGAGGATCACTGCCATAACGATAGGCACCATGACCACGGCAAACACCAAGCTTTTCAATAACTCTAACATGGATGCCTCCAACAAAAGTGAGAGCGGCTATTCTAACGACCTGACAGAAAAACGCACTCTCCTTTTGTGCGATTTGCCCAACCCCACGCAATAGGGGAAAATGGCGTTTTCCTTATTACGGAGCGGTTATGCAAGCTGAAATTCTCCTGACGCTGAAACTCCAGCAGCGGCTGTTCGCCGATCCACGTCGTATCGCGCTACTTAAACAAATACAACATACCGGCTCAATTAGCCAGGGCGCGAAGCTTGCAGGCATTAGCTATAAGAGCGCCTGGGACGCCATCAATGAGATGAATCAGCTTAGCGACGAGACGCTGGTTGATAGAGCAACCGGCGGCAAAGGCGGTGGCGGCGCGGTTCTGACGCGTTATGGCGAGCGCCTGATTCAGCTATATGAATTGCTCGCGCAAATCCAACAAAAAGCCTTCGATGTGCTGCGAGATGACGCTTTACCGCTCGACAGCCTGCTCGCTGCCATTTCCCGATTTTCCTTGCAAACCAGCGCCCGTAACCAGCTTTTTGGCACCGTTTTGCATCGCGATTGCGAACAAGTGCAACAGCACGTTGATATCCTACTGGCGGATGGTTCAACCCGTTTACAGGCGGCGATTACGCGCCAGAGTGCCGAACGCCTGGGTTTGAGCGAAGGCAAAGAAGTGCTGGTGCTGATTAAAGCGCCGTGGGTGGAAATCACAACGGATGCAAAACGCGCCAGCGGTGCCGATAACCAACTCAACGGCAAGATCAGTCATATTCAGCAAGGGAGTGAGCAAAGCGAAATTCTGGTGCAGCTGCCAGACGGGCAAACGCTGTGCGCCACCGTGCCAAATAGCGTGGTAGAAATTCAGGCGCTGGTAGAAGGTGCTGAAGTCATAGCATTTTTTAATGCCGATCGCGTGATTATCGCCACGCTGTGCTAAAACCGCGCGGCGAATTGACAAGGGCGCAGGCAATATTTAAATCTGACGTTAATCACTGCAAAAAATGGAATGATTTATGACTGCGTTGCATATTTCGCAAGGGGTATTTCACCTTAGCGACACCCGAACTCTTGCCCTCAATGATTTAACCATTAACGCCGGTGAAAGCTGGGCGTTTGTCGGTGCGAATGGCAGCGGTAAATCAGCCCTTGCCCGCGCATTAGCCGGTTCACTTCCCGTGCAAAAGGGCGAGCGCAAGTGCACATTTTCTCGTATCGCCCATCTTTCTTTTGAACAGCTCCAAAAGTTAGTCAGCGATGAATGGCAGCGCAATAACACCGATTTATTGAGTCCTGACGAAGACGATACCGGGCGCACCACGGCGCAAATTATTCAGGATGAAGTCAAAGACGAAGCCCGCTGCCAGCAACTGGCGGAGCTTTTCGGCATCGCGCCGTTACTCACTCGCCGTTTTAAATACCTTTCTACTGGTGAAACGTGCAAAACGCTGCTTTGCCAGGCGCTGATGTCACAGCCCGATTTGCTGATTTTTGATGAGCCATTTGACGGGCTGGATGTGAAATCCCGCGAGCAACTCGCCGCATTATTAGGTGAACTGAGCACCCAAGGTTACACCGTGGTTTTGGTGCTGAACCGCTTTGATGAAATCCCTGATTTTGTCCAGCACGCTGGCGTGCTGGCCGACTGCGCGCTGATTGAAGTCGGTGAAAAACAAAAGCTGCTCGAACAGGCGCTGATTGCACAACTGGCCCACAGCGAAAAACTGGCGGGCGTTGCACTGCCGGAAGCAGACGATCCGAGTGCGCGTTATACGCTTCCCGAAAACCAGCCGCGCATTATTCTTCGCGATGGCGTGGTGGAATATAACGACCGCCCTATCCTGCATAAACTGTCCTGGACGGTAAATCCTGGCGAGCACTGGCAAATCGTCGGGCCAAACGGCGCGGGTAAATCGACATTACTCAGTCTGATTACCGGCGATCATCCGCAGGGTTACAGCAACGATCTGACGCTGTTTGGCCGCCGTCGCGGCAGCGGCGAAACCATCTGGGATATCAAAAAGCATATTGGTTACGTCAGCAGTAATTTGCATCTGGATTACCGCGTCAGCACTACGGTGCGCAATGTGGTGCTCTCGGGTTATTTCGATTCGATTGGCATTTATCAGGCTGTTTCTGATCGCCAGCAAAAACTCGCCCGCCAGTGGCTGAACATGCTCGGCATGGATAATGCGATTGCTGACGCCCCTTTCCACAGTCTTTCCTGGGGCCAACAACGCCTGGCTTTGATTGCTCGCGCGCTGGTAAAACACCCTACATTGCTGATTCTGGATGAACCGCTGCAAGGGCTTGATCCGCTGAATCGCCAGTTGGTGCGCCGCTTTATTGATATCCTGATTGGTGAAGGCGAGACCCAACTGCTGTTTGTTTCTCACCATGCGGAAGATGCGCCAGAGTGCATCACCAAACGGCTAACCTTCGTGGCCGACGGCGACGCTTATCGCTATCAGTTTGATGACTTGCCGCCCGCAAAATAAAGCGCGTCATATTCCGGGTGGATAACGGTTTCAAGTATCCACCCGACTTTCAGACAACCCGCAACAGCCCCACTCTACTCATTTGTTTTATAATCATTTTCTATGATGATATCTGCCGTTGAAATATTAGTGTAAACGATTCCACTAATTTAGCACATGTCACACTTTTCGCATCTCTGTTATGCTAAGATTATTACATACCATACGCGCAATGGAGCGAAAAATGAGAGTATTGGTAACAGGTGGTAGCGGTTACATTGGAAGTCACACTTGTGTGCAACTTCTGCAAAATGGCCACGATGTCGTCATTCTGGATAACCTCTGCAACAGCAAACGCAGCGTGCTGCCGGTCATTGAACGCCTTGGCGGTAAACATCCGCTGTTCATCGACGGTGATATCCGTGATGAAGGCCTGTTGGCTGAAATTTTCCACGACCATCAAATTGATGCGGTTATCCATTTTGCCGGGCTTAAAGCTGTCGGCGAGTCCGTTAACAAGCCGCTGGAATATTACGACAACAATGTTACCGGCACTTTGCGCCTGATTTCCGCGATGCGCATCGCCAACGTCACCAACTTCATCTTCAGCTCCTCCGCCACCGTTTATGGCGATCAGCCGCAAATCCCTTATGTTGAAAGTTTCCCAACCGGAACCCCTGCCAGCCCTTATGGCCGCAGCAAGCTGATGGTTGAACAGATTCTGGCTGACCTGCAAAAAGCCCAGCCGAACTGGAGCGTGGCGCTGTTGCGTTACTTCAACCCGGTTGGCGCGCATCCGTCAGGCGATATGGGGGAAGATCCGCAAGGTATTCCCAATAACCTGATGCCGTATATCGCACAGGTTGCCGTAGGGCGTCGCGATTCGCTGGCAGTTTTTGGTAATGATTATCCAACCGAAGACGGCACCGGCGTGCGCGACTATATTCACGTGATGGATTTGGCTGACGGCCACGTTGCCGCGATGCAAACACTGCAAGGCAAACCTGGCGTGCATATTTACAACCTCGGCGCTGGCATTGGCAGCAGCGTGCTGGACGTGATCAACGCCTTCAGCACCGCTTGCGGCAAGCCGGTGAATTATCACTTCGCCCCGCGTCGTGATGGCGACCTCCCCGCTTATTGGGCCGATGCCACCAAAGCCGATCAAGAACTTAACTGGCGTGTCAGCCGGACTCTGCAAGAAATGGCAGATGATACCTGGCGCTGGCAGTCCCGCCATCCTCAAGGTTATCCAGACTAAGGAAATGTGATGGAGCAGTTTAACCCGGTGGATCATCCACATCGTCGTTACAACCCACTGACCGGACAATGGATTCTGGTGTCCCCGCATCGGGCTAAACGCCCGTGGCAAGGGGCGCAGGAAACGCCATCGCAAGAAACATTACCGCAGCACGATCCGGATTGTTTCTTGTGCCCCGGAAATACGCGCGTAACCGGCGATAAAAACCCGCAATACACCGGCACTTTTGTTTTTACCAATGATTTTGCCGCACTAATGACGGACACCCCGGATGCGCCGGAAAATGGCGATCCGCTGATGCGTTGTGAAAGTGCACGCGGCACCAGCCGGGTTATCTGCTTCTCTCCTGACCACAGTAAAACGCTGCCGCAACTTTCTGTGCCTGCGCTGGAAGAAGTGGTGAAAACCTGGCAAGAACAGACTGCGGATTTAGGCAAAACTTATCCGTGGGTGCAGGTTTTTGAAAACAAGGGCGCGGCGATGGGTTGCTCTAATCCGCATCCACACGGCCAGGTTTGGGCAAACAGCTTCCTGCCAAACGAAGTGGCGCGTGAAGATGTATTGCAGCGTGAATATTTTGCTAAAAATGGCTCGGCGATGCTGGTCGATTACGCGCAGCGCGAGCTTAAAGACGGCAGCCGTACGGTGGTTGAAACCGAGCACTGGATTGCGGTAGTGCCTTATTGGGCGGCCTGGCCGTTCGAAACGCTGTTGCTGCCAAAAACGCATATCCTGCGCATCACCGATTTAACAGCTGAACAAAGTAGTGATTTAGCCGTGGCGCTGAAAAAACTGACCAGCCGTTATGACAACCTGTTCCAGTGCTCCTTCCCGTATTCCATGGGCTGGCACGGCGCACCGTTTAACGGCGAGGAAAATGGTCACTGGCAATTACATGCCCACTTCTATCCACCGCTGTTGCGCAGCGCAACCGTGCGTAAATTCATGGTCGGCTATGAAATGCTGGCTGAAACCCAACGTGATTTAACCGCAGAGCAAGCCGCAGAACGCTTGCGTGCGGTATCCGATATCCACTTTCGCCAATCCGGAGAATAAAAAAATGAGTCTGAAAGATAATACCCAACACCTCTTTGCCGAAAAGTTTGGCTATCCGGCGACCCACACCATTCAGGCTCCGGGGCGCGTAAATCTGATTGGCGAACACACCGATTATAACGACGGTTTCGTGCTGCCATGCGCGATTGATTACCAGACGGTGATCAGCTGTGCAAAACGTGACGACCGCATGGTACGTGTTATTGCGGCGGATTATTACAACCAGGTTGATGAGTTTTCACTGGATAAACCGATCATGAGCCACGACACGCAGCAGTGGTCGAACTACGTTCGCGGCGTGGTGAAGCATCTGCAAAAGCGTGATAAAAACTTTGGCGGTGCGGATTTAGTGATCAGCGGCAACGTGCCACAAGGTGCAGGCTTGAGTTCATCGGCTTCACTGGAAGTGGCCGTCGGTACGGTGTTCCAGAAGCTTTATCATTTGTCGCTGGACGGTTCGCAGATTGCGTTAAATGGCCAGGAAGCAGAAAACCAGTTTGTTGGCTGTAACTGCGGAATTATGGATCAGCTGATTTCAGCGTTAGGCAAAAAAGATCACGCTTTGCTGATTGATTGCCGCACGCTCGGCACTAAAGCGGTTCCGATGCCAAAAGGCGTCGCGGTTGTGATTATCAACAGTAACTTCAAGCGCACGCTGGTCGGCAGCGAATACAATACCCGCCGCCAGCAATGCGAAACCGGTGCGCGTTTCTTCAGCCAGAAAGCGTTGCGCGACGTTGAGCTGTCTAAATTTAATGAAGTGGCTCATGAGCTTGACCCGGTTGTCGCCAAACGCGTGCGCCACGTTCTGACTGAAAACATCCGCACCGTTGAGGCGGCAGACGCGCTGGCAAAAGGCGATTTGCTGCGTATGGGTGAGCTGATGGCTGAATCTCACGCTTCGATGCGCGATGATTTTGAAATCACCGTCCCGCAAATCGATACGCTAGTTGAAATCGTAAAAGCGACTATCGGCGATAAAGGCGGTGTGCGCATGACCGGCGGCGGTTTCGGCGGCTGCATTGTGGCGCTGATCCCGGAAGATTTGGTTCCAGCGGTTAAGCAAGCGGTCGAAAAACAGTACGAAGCGAAAACCGGTATCAAAGAAACCTTCTATGTTTGCAAACCTTCGGAGGGCGCTGGCCAATGCTAAAAGAGACTCCACAGCTCGCACCTGACGGGCTACCGTTCCGCCTTTCCACCCTGCGCAATAGCGCGGGGCTGGTTGTCACCGTGATGGACTGGGGCGCGACCCTGCTCTCCTGCCGCGTGCCGATGAAAGATGGAAGTGTGCGGGAAACGCTGCTCGGCTGCGAAACGCCGGAAGATTATCTGAATCAATCCGCTTATCTGGGCGCAACCGTTGGCCGTTATGCCAACCGCATTGCTAACAGCCAGTTTGAACGCGACGGCGTGACCGTAAACGTCACGGCTAATCAGGGCGCACACCAGTTGCATGGCGGCCCGGATGGTTTTGATACCCGCCGCTGGCGTATTGTTCGCCAGAACGAGCATGAAGTGTTGTATACGCTGGACTCGCCTGATGGCGACCAGGGTTTCCCTGGCGAGTTACGTGCCACGGCGCGTTATGCGCTAACGGAAGATAACTGCATCACCGTTGAATTCCGCGCTAAAACCAGCAAGCCGTGCCCGGTGAATCTGACCAATCACGCGTATTTCAATCTTGATGGTCAGCAGAACGATATTCGCCAGCATCGCCTGCAACTATTGGCTGACAGCTATTTGCCGGTCGATTCCAGCGGCATTCCGCAAGCCGGACTTAAAGATGTCGATGGCACCAGCTTTGATTTCCGCACGCCAAAAACCATCGCCGATGATTTTCTCAGCGACGACGATCAGAAACTGGTGAAAGGCTACGATCATGCCTTCTTGTTACAGGCGCAAGGCGATGCCAGTCTGCCTGCGGCTCACGTCTGGTCGAGCGATAACCAGCTGCAAATGACGGTCTACACCACGGCTCCGGCGTTGCAGTTTTACAGCGGCAATTATCTTGATGGTACGCCCGCCCGTGAACAAGGGACTTACAGTGCGTATCAGGGCCTGGCGCTGGAGAGCGAGTTCCTGCCGGACAGCCCAAATCACCCGGAATGGCCGCAACCCGATTGCTGGTTACAGCCGGATGATGAATATCTGAGTATTACGGAATACGAGTTCATTGCGCTTTAAGTTTTCCGCCCTCCTTCATGGAGGGCGTTTCTTATTCAGATCGCTGGAATTCCCGCCATTTAGCGACAAAAATATAACAACCATTCACATCCACCTTACACTCCACACTCTTTTTCGCTATGTTAAACGTTTGGCATTGCCGCTGGCCCCTTCGCGGCAATATAATGATAATCGTTATCATTAATCGTAAGCTTATTGAGGAGTAAACTATGGCTGTTACTAAGCTGGTTCTGGTTCGTCACGGTGAAAGCCAGTGGAACAACGAAAACCGCTTTACCGGTTGGTATGATGTTGATCTGTCTGAGAAAGGTCAAACTGAAGCTAAAGCTGCGGGTAAATTGCTGAAAGACGAAGGCTACTCCTTCGACTTTGCTTACACTTCTGTGCTGAAACGTGCCATCCATACCCTGTGGAACATTCTTGATGAACTGGATCAAGCCTGGCTGCCAGTTGAGAAGTCCTGGAAGCTGAACGAACGTCACTACGGTGCGTTGCAGGGTCTGAACAAAGCTGAAACCGCAGAAAAATACGGTGACGATCAAGTTAAACAATGGCGTCGTGGTTTTGCGGTGACTCCACCAGAATTAACCCGCGATGATGAGCGTTTCCCGGGCCATGACCCGCGTTATGCAAGCCTGACTGAAAAAGAACTGCCAACGACTGAAAGCCTGGCGCTGACTATCGACCGCGTTATCCCTTACTGGAACGAAACCATTCTGCCACGCATGAAAAGCGGCGAGCGCGTGATTGTTGCCGCTCACGGTAACTCCCTGCGCGCACTGGTTAAATTCCTTGATAACCTGAGCGAAGAAGAGATTCTTGAGCTGAATATCCCAACGGGCGTACCGTTGGTTTATGAGTTCGACGAGAACTTCAAACCACTTAAACGTTACTATCTGGGCAATGCTGATGAAATCGCAGCAAAAGCCGCAGCGGTAGCAAACCAGGGTAAAGCGAAGTAATTCGTTAGATGTGAAAAAGGCGTGGTTTTCACCACGCCTTTTCTTTTGCTACGACGCAGAAACTTAAGCGCGGCGCACTTTTACCGCATCGGCCAACTGGCGCAATACAGTTTCAGTATCTTCCCAGCCAATGCACGCATCGGTCACGCTTTTGCCGTAGACCAGCGGTTCGCCGCTCTCCAGGTTTTGATTCCCTTCCACCAGATGGCTTTCGATCATCACACCGGTAATCGCAGTATCGCCGCCTGAAATTTGCTGGCAAACGTCGGAGCAAACTTCAATTTGCTTCTTAAACTGCTTGCTGCTGTTCGCGTGGCTGAAGTCGATCATTACCTGCGCTGGCAGACCCGCTTTTTGCAAATCTGTCTTAACTTGAGCAACGTGAGCAGCGCTGTAGTTTGGCTCTTTACCGCCACGCAGAATGATATGGCAGTCGCCATTACCGCTGGTGTTAACGATAGCCGAATGGCCCCATTTGGTCACAGACAGGAAGCAGTGTGGCGCGCCAGCCGCGTTGATGGCGTCGATAGCCACTTTCATGGTGCCGTCGGTACCGTTTTTAAAACCAACCGGGCAAGACAGGCCAGACGCCAGTTCACGGTGAACCTGAGATTCTGTAGTACGTGCGCCAATGGCACCCCAGCTCATCAAGTCAGCCAGATACTGTGGCGTGATCATGTCAAGGAACTCGCCTGCCGCAGGCAAGCCTGAGTCGTTGATGTCCAGCAACAGCTTACGAGCGATACGCAGACCGTCGTTAATCTGGTAGCTATTGTCCATGTGCGGGTCGTTGATAAGGCCCTTCCAGCCCACGGTAGTACGCGGTTTTTCAAAATAAACGCGCATTACGATTTCCAGCTCACCTTGCAGCTCTTCGCGCAGTTTCAGCAGGCGCTCGCCATACTCTTTTGCCGCTTTGGTGTCGTGGATAGAACAAGGGCCAATGACTACCAGCAGACGATCGTCATTACCTTTAAGAATTTTGTGAATCGCTTTGCGAGCGTTAGAAACCGTTTGTGCCGCTTTTTCAGTGGCGGGGAACTTTTCATGCAGCGCTACAGGAGGCAGGAGTTCGTTGATTTCTTTGATGCGTAAGTCGTCGTTCTGATAATTCATGAGATTTCCGGGAATGGCCTTGAGATTTAACTTAGTTGCAATCCCTTCAATCTATCGCTTCAAGCCTGAAGTGTAAACGGGCTTTTACACTTCAGGCAGAATATTCCTGGAAACGCGCTAAAAGGCGTCAAAAAATGGTAAAACCTCGGTTTGCCGCTACAATTTTTAAGTGTTAACACTAAAAAGTTATCGTTTCACAAAATTGTATTCTGTTGAGGGTTTCATCGGTGAAATGTTTAGCCGATAAAAGCTTCATACTCAGAATAAAGCTGATGCACTGTTGGAAGAAGTTATCCAGCAATAACAACCAGAACAGGAGCATGATGATGAATAAATTAACCGCACTTTTCCTTACAGCAACCCTTTCAGTCGCCAGCAGCATGGCAATGGCCGCAGATACGGCATCGGACAATAATGGACAGGCTAATGCCGCCGCTTCAGCAGGCCAGGTCGCACCGGATGCGAATCAGAACCTTGCGCCAAAAGGCGTTGATAACAGCAATATCAATAACAGCGGCACCATGCTCCACCCAAATGGTTCAACCAGCAGTAGCGGTATGACCAGTGAAGGGATGAGCAAAGATGAAATTCATAAAAACTCGATGTGTAAAGACGGCAAATGCCCGGACACCAATCAAAAGGTTGAAACCGGTAGCGGCGATGACGTGAACACGAAAGTGGACGGCACCTCGCAGTAAATGAAACCCGGCTAAAACCAGGGGAGCTTCGGCTCTCCTTTTTTATGGGCCTTATTCAATAAGTTAATCAGCATTAGTGGTTATAATTAGCGCATCGTTGTTTCCGAAAACAGAAGAATCCATGGCGCATACACATCAACATTCCGCGGGTAATTCCAATAGCAAACGTCTGCTATGGGCGTTTGCCGTCACCGCTCTATTTATGGTGGCTGAAGTCATCGGTGGAGTGATTTCCGGGTCGCTAGCTTTGCTTGCTGACGCGGGCCACATGCTGACTGATGCCGCTGCGTTGTTAGTCGCGTTGCTTGCCGTTAAATTTGCCAGTCGCCCACCCAATGCTCGTCACACGTTCGGCTGGCTACGCCTGACCACGCTTGCGGCGTTTGTAAACGCGATTGCTTTGGTGGTGATCACCGTATTGATTGTCTGGGAAGCCATCATCCGTTTTTATCATCCGCAGCCAATTGCTGGATGGACGATGCTGATTATTGCGTTTGCCGGATTATTAGCAAATCTGTTTTCTTTCTGGATTTTGCATCGCGGAAATGAAGAAAAGAATATTAACGTGCGCGCCGCAGCGTTGCATGTGCTGGGAGATTTGTTAGGTTCCGTCGGTGCGATTGCTGCAGCGCTCATTATTTTGTGGACCGGTTGGACACCCATTGACCCGATCCTTTCTATTTTGGTTTCGTGTCTGGTTTTGCGTAGTGCGTGGAATTTACTGAAAGAGAGCGTCAACGAGCTGCTTGAAGGTGCGCCGCATTCCATTGATATTCCGGCCCTGAAGCGAAAATTAGCCCGAGCCATCCCCGAAGTCCGTAACGTTCACCATGTGCATATCTGGCTGGTTGGCGAAAAGCCGTTAATGACGATGCATGTTCAGGTAGTGCCACCGCACGATCACGACGCGCTGCTGGAGCGTATTCATCATTTTCTGAAAGATGAATATCAGATTGAACATGCGACGGTGCAGATGGAGTATCAGCTTTGCCATGGGCAGGATTGCGATTTAAATGAGCATGGTCAGCACGACCATGCTCATCATCATTGATTAAGACAAGGCGCGTGAGCCACGTTCACGCGCACTTTTAATCCACATGCGACTGCCGTTGAGCGCGATAAACGTCAGGAGTAAATATTCCAGCGACATTGCGTAGACGCCTTGCAAGGCAAAGATAACCACGCTGATAACGTTAATAACCACCCACAGGATCCAGTTTTCGACATACTTACGGGTCATCAGGATCATCGCTACAATCGACAGCACCATCATGCACGAGTCCCAAAATGGGAAGGCATCAGGTTGCAGTTCTGGCATCGCCACATTCAGGCCCAAGGCTTGCATAGCATGGACGGCAATGCGGGTCAGGAAAGCAAACACCGGGTCGATAAATACCGTCATCAAACCAATCGCACCGACACAAACCGCAATCCAGGCAATCGCTTTAGGCAATGGCAGCCAGCGAATCTGAAGAGCCGTTTGGTTGTCGCTTGTTTGCCTGGACCAGGCATACCATCCGTAAATATTGGCCACAAAGAAGAACAACTGGAGCAGCAAGCTGGCGTACAGTTGAATCTGAAAGAAAATAATCGCAAACAGCGTAACGTTAATTAAACCGAACGCGTAATTGCTGATCTTTTCATGACTCGCTAACCAGATACACAGTAAACCCGCCACGGTTCCGATAGCTTCAATCCACGATAAATCGTACCCGCCCGCCCCGATTGGGATGTGGACTAAAATGTTCTGCGTGCTAAAAAAATCCATATTCGCTCCTGAGCATAAATTCCTTATGCATTACCTTTAATATTGCGTCGCAACTCGGCGGCAAAATCTAACATTCGATTTAAAGGCACCAGAGCGCCCTCACGCAGCGCAGCATCAACATGAATCTCGTGAGCCGCTCCGCCGTTCTCAAGTCCCTCAGCGATAGCTTTAAGGCCGTTCATCGCCATCCACGGGCAATGTGCACAGGTACGGCATGTTGCGCCCTCGCCTGCTGTCGGCGCTTCGAACAATTCTTTATCCGGGCATGCCTGCTGCATTTTGTAGAAAATGCCGCGGTCGGTCGCGACGATCAACTGCTTGTTCGGCAGTGTTTGTGCCGCGGCAATCAACTGGCTGGTAGAACCGACTGCATCGGCTAAATCCACAATCGCTTGTGGTGACTCAGGATGAACCAGTACCGCAGCATCCGGGTAAAGTGCCTTCATGCGGGTCAGGGCTTGAGTTTTAAACTCGTCATGCACGATACACGCGCCCTGCCAGCACAATACATCAGCACCCGTCTGCTTCTGGACGTAGTTCCCCAAATGGCGATCCGGCGCCCAGATAATTTTCTCGCCCAGGCTATCGAGATGTTCAATTAATTCAACAGCAATACTTGAAGTTACGACCCAATCCGCACGAGCTTTCACCGCAGCGGAAGTATTAGCATAGACCACCACGGTGCGGTCAGGATGCTTATCACAGAAGGCGTTAAACTCTTCGATTGGGCAGCCGAGATCCAGAGAACATTCCGCGTTCAGCGTTGGCATCAGCACGGTTTTTTCCGGGCTGAGGATTTTCGAGGTTTCGCCCATAAAGCGCACCCCCGCTACTAGTAGCGTGGTCGCTGGATGATTTGCACCAAAACGAGCCATCTCGAGAGAATCAGAGATACAGCCGCCCGTCTCTTCTGCTAATGCCTGAATCTCAGGGTCGGTGTAGTAATGCGCCACCATTACAGCGTTCCGCTCTTTCAGCAGACGCTTGATTTTCTCGCGGTAAAATTGCTTTTCGTCCGCGCTCAAAGGCTGTGGTTTAGGTGGGAAGGGATAAATCGCTGCTTCTGGATCGAACATTACGCTCATAGTGCTTTCTCGTTTTACTGACTTAACCAAATTAGCACTATTCCGGCGTGAACCTACCAGAAACGGCTAGAGTTGTTTTGTATGCTAAACAAGATAGCGAATTATGGCGGGATTGTCGTGAGGAATTTGAATCTTCAGAAACAACTAAGGCGCCGTAAAGGCGCCTTAGTCTAAATTTGGTGGGGCGTGCAGGATGATTCGGCCTTTGGCCTCACCCTTCGGGTCGTTGCTAAAGCAACGCTGTTTCGCTTGCGCTCAACTCGAACCTGCTACAGGTTCAAACCCTTCACGATTTATTTGCACAGACTATCTAAATATTGGTGGGGCGTGCAGGATTCGAACCTGCGACCAATTGATTAAAAGTCAACTGCTCTACCAACTGAGCTAACGCCCCGAATGGTGGGTGATGACGGGCTCGAACCGCCGACCCCCTCCGTGTAAAGGAGGTGCTCTACCAACTGAGCTAATCACCCAAACTTCGGTACTACTAAATATTGGTGGGGCGTGCAGGATTCGAACCTGCGACCAATTGATTAAAAGTCAACTGCTCTACCAACTGAGCTAACGCCCCGCTATGCGGTTTACTGCTAATATCGAAGATGCTTTCACTCGAGGAGTGGTGGGGCGTGCAGGATTCGAACCTGCGACCAATTGATTAAAAGTCAACTGCTCTACCAACTGAGCTAACGCCCCGCTATGCGGTTTACTGCTTCTTCAAATACTTACTGCATCGAAATTGGTGGGGCGTGCAGGATTCGAACCTGCGACCAATTGATTAAAAGTCAACTGCTCTACCAACTGAGCTAACGCCCCAATTTCGTGTCACTTTGGGTTTGTTTGATATCCCTTGGCAACGGCGGCATATATTACTGATTTAAGATTTTGACGCAACAAGAATTTCGATCAAGATCACCTAATGGCTTGTGTTTTGTCCGGCTTGACCAGAAAACCAGCAATATCTGGTCATGCCGCACACATTACATCGCATTCAGACGTTTTTGTGCCTGCTTTGCGCCTTCGGTATTTGGGAACTGTTTGATCACTTGTTGATACACAGCTTTCGCTTTTGCGGTATCGCCTTTGTCTTGCATGATCACACCGACCTTAAACATGGCGTCCGGTGCTTTAGGTGATTTTGGGTAGTTTTTCACCACGGAGGCAAAATAAAACGCCGCATCATCCTTTTTCCCCTTGTTGTAATTCAACTGTCCCAACCAGTAATTGGCATTTGGCTGGTAAGTTGAATCTGGGTACTTCTTAATAAAACTCTGAAATGCAGCAATGGCTTCGTCCTGACGGGACTTGTCCTGCACCATGGCAATCGCTGCATTGTAGTCGCTGTTAGCGTCGCCACCCTGCACTGGAGCCGCCGGTGTGGCTGCTGACGCACCCGCATCAGGTGCTGCTGCTGCCGCAGCGCCCTGATCGGTTGTACCGCCTGCTTGCCCCGCGGCGGCGCCGCTACCGAGGCTGTCTATCTGCAATAAAATCTGCTTCTGACGCTCCACAACCTGATTCAACTGATATTGGCTTTCCTGGATCTGACCGCGCAGGGAATCAATATCATTTTGGTTATCAGAGAGTTGTTGTTGGAGTTGGGTTAAGAGTTGACTATGAGCGTTAGAAATACGCTCGAGTTGAGTGACACGGTCTTCGACCGAGCCTGAGCCGACACTACTGATTGGCGCCTGAGCAGTAGCGGCCCAGGGGGCCGCTATGCCAACCAGTAACGACAGACTCAACAAGTGATGTCTGAGGTTACTGTTCATACTGTTCTCTTAGTAAACCAGAACGGCACGACGGTTTTTAGCGTAAGCCGCTTCGTCATGACCCAGAACTGCTGGTTTTTCTTTACCGTAAGAAACGATGGAGATCTGGTCTGCAGAAACGCCTTTACCTTGCAGGTACATCTTAACTGCGCTAGCACGACGCTCACCCAGGGAGATGTTGTATTCCGGAGTACCACGTTCGTCCGCATGACCTTCTACAGTCACTTTGTAAGATGGGTTGCTACGCAGGAAGTTTGCGTGCGCATCCAGCATTGCAGCAAATTCAGAGCTCACATCATATTTGTCCAGACCGAAGTATACGATGTTGTTCTGTTGCAGCTGTTGCATCTGCAGGCGAGCCTGTTCTTCAGATGACATGTTGCCATTGCTACCGTTAGCGTCCATACCAGTGCCGGCGCCCAGCATACCTTCGCCGCTCTCGTTGTTGGCGCTCTTGTTAGAACTACACGCAGCGATTGCCATAACAGGCAGTGCCAGCATCAGCCCTTTCAGCACTTTGTTCAGTTGCATTTCTTTGATCCTTTAATATTTTATTATCACAGATACGGCGACCAGGCAGGGAATTTAACCTGACCATCGGTTGCCGGAAGACGCGCTTTGAAACGCCCATCTGTTGAGACCAGATTCAGCACAGA
Source organism: Buttiauxella izardii (assembly GCF_003601925.1). Taxonomy (GTDB): domain Bacteria; phylum Pseudomonadota; class Gammaproteobacteria; order Enterobacterales; family Enterobacteriaceae; genus Buttiauxella; species Buttiauxella izardii. Next base: position 18,212 of record NZ_QZWH01000038.1, on the reverse strand, counting down.
TCCCATCCCCTGAGAAGAGCTGTAGATTACCATCGTGCCGTTAGGTGCCAGACTTGGCGTTTCATCCAGGAACGTTGACGATAAAGTTTGTACGCCACCCGCTACCAGATCCTGTTTGGCGATATGTTGTTGCCCACCGTTGGAGCTCACCATCACCATAAACTTGCCGTCGGAACTCACATCGGAATCCTGGTTCTGAGAACCTTCCCAGGAAATACGTTGTGGAGCACCGCCATTCACATTCACTTTATAAATCTGTGGACGACCTGCCTGATCGGAGGTGTACGCCAGGTTCTGGCTATCCGGGAACCAGGTTGGTTCGGTGTTGTTGCTGCGACCATCCGTCACCTGACGAATCTGGCCAGAGCCAATATCCATCACATACAGGTTCAGGCTACCGGTTTTCGACAATGCGAAGGCCAGTTTGCTGCCGTCTGGAGAGAAGGTTGGTGCACCGTTGTGACGTGGGAAAGAAGCCACCTGCTGCACTGCGCCATTCGCCAGAGTCTGGATTACCAGAGCTGAACGACCGCTTTCAAACGTAACATAAGCCAGTTTGCTACCGTCTGGAGACCAGGCTGGAGACATCAACGGCTGCGGAGAACGGTGAACCACAAACTGGTTGTAGCCATCGTAATCAGAGACACGCAGTTCATACGGGAACTGGCCGCCATTGGTCTGCACGACGTAAGCAATACGCGTACGGAATGCACCTTTGATACCTGTCAGCTTCTCAAACACTTCGTCGCTGGCGGTATGACCGGCATAGCGAAGCCACTGTTTGTTCACTTTGTAGGAGTTTTGTGCCAGCACAGTACCTGGAGCGCCAGAGGTATCAACCAACTGGTAAGCTACGGTATAGCTGCCATCACCGTTTGGTGTGACCTGACCAACAACGACAGCATCAATACCCAGAGCAGTCCACGCGGCCGGTTGCACTTCCTGAGCGGAGCCAGGCTGCTGCGGTAAACGTGAACGATCGAGTGGATTGAATTTGCCACTGTTACGTAAATCAGCGGCAACGATGCCACCAATATCTTCTGGTGCCGCGCCTGGGCCAGCCCATTTGAACGGTGCTACACCGATTGGACGTGCTGAGTCCACCCCTTGGGTGATCTCAATACGAACTTCTGCGTGCAGCACGGCTGCCCACAGCATTAAAAAACTTAATGCAACTCGAAATGCCTGCTTCATCATATCTCCCTTATCTGGACCCATAGCCCACGATAATTTAGCAGAATGTTAACAAACTCAAATACACAAAACTACCAAAACCCTGTGACTCAGCCTGGTTAGTTTTCCCCACTTTCGCGAGGAAAATTTCACTATGGCTTAAAGTCGATAGGCGCGTTTTTGAAAACTTCATAAACGTCCTGGCTTGGCGGTTTTGGAATCTTCGCCAGACGTGCAGCAGCAACGGCAGCCTGGCAAAGAGCCGGGTCGCCACCTTCTGACTTGATATCAAGCAGTAAACCATCAGGAGCCAGTTTTATGCGCAATGTACAGGTCTTACCGGTGAAGGCTGGGTCCTGGTAAAACTTACTTTCGATTGCGGCTTTTATCTGACCTGCGTAACCGTTGATCTCTGCGCCAGAAGCGCCATTATTTTTATTATTCCCTTTCCCAGCCGCAGCTGCGCTATCACCTTTAGCTCCAGCACCTGATTTCGGCGCATTCTTACCTGAACTCAGGTCACCAAAGAGATCGTCAACACCTGCAGCTGCTGCTTTATCGGCAGCCGCTTTGTCAGCTGCAGCCTTTTTCTTCGCATCCGCAGCGGCTTTTTTATCAGCAGCAGCTTTTGCAGCTGCGGCCTTATCGGCAGCCGCTTTATCAGAGGCTGCTTTTTCGGCAGCAGCAGTTGCTGCAGCTTCTTTAGCAGCCGCTTTTTTGGCAGCTTCAGCCTCAGCTTTCTTCTCAGCATCTTGCTGAGCTTTCTTGGCTGCTGCATCTGCGGCTTTCTTCTCAGCGTCCTGCTGGGCTTTTTTAGCCGCAGCAGCGGCATCAGCAGCAGCTTTTTTCTCTGCATCGGCAGCTTTTTTAGCCGCTTCTTCAGTCGCTTTCTTCTGTGCATCAGCAGCGGCTTTCTTCGCCGCGTCATCTGCCGCTTTCGCCTGAGCATCAGCCTGTGCTTTAGCATCTGCTTTGGCTTTCGCCGCAGCCGCTTCTGCCTGTTTCTGTTGCTCCTGCGCTTCTTTCGCTGCTTCTTGCGCTTGTTTCTGCTGGTCTGCTTGCTGCTTCGCTTGTTCCTGCGCGTCGAGGCGTTCTTTCTCCAGTTGCTTCAGACGCTGTTGTTCAGCAGCCTGTTTTTCCTGAAGTTCTTCCGCCTGCTGTTGCGCTTGTTTCTCGCGTTGCTCTGCCGCACGTTTACTGCTCGCCTGCTGTTGCTGCTGGCGATTGTACTGCTGAACAACTGCACCTGGGTCGACCATGACCGCGTCAATAGCCGAACCCCCACCGCCGCCAGCACTGGCGTCGATGTGCTCGTCAAACGAGCTCCAAATCAGGATTGCAATCAAAATGATATGCAAGATCACTGAGACGATTATCGCACGCTTGAGCTTATCGTTTTCTATGGTTGCCTTTGACACTATCGGTTCCCAAATATAGCGAGTTGGATCAGATTGGCTGCGTCATCAGACCGACGGATTTCACACCTGCACTATGCAGCATGTTCAGTGCTTTGATGATTTCCTCATAAGGAACATCTTTAGCACCACCGATCAAAAAGACCGTTTTTGGATTTGCCTGCAAACGACGCTGTGCTTCCGCAACAACCTGTTCCGACGGCAACTGATCCATACGATCTTTCTCTACCACCACGCTGTACTGCCCTACCCCGGACACTTCAATAATGACCGGCGGTTCATCGTTACTGCTCACCGTTTGCGAGTCTGTTGCATCCGGCAAATCTACCTCAACGCTCTGCGTAATGATGGGAGCTGTCGCCATGAAAATCAGCAACAACACCAACAGTACGTCCAACAGAGGAACGATGTTAATTTCGGACTTTAATTCCCGACGACCACGCCCACGTCCACGTCTGGCCATGCTAACCCCTTACTGCTTATCGCTGCTGGTAAAAGCCTGACGGTGCAGGATAGCCGTGAACTCTTCCATGAAGTTGTCGTAATTCAATTCCAGTTTGTTCACACGTTGATTCAGGCGGTTATACGCCATAACCGCAGGGATTGCAGCGAACAGGCCGATTGCGGTTGCAATCAGTGCTTCTGCGATACCTGGTGCGACCATCTGCAACGTCGCTTGTTTTACCGCACCGAGTGCGATAAAGGCGTGCATAATCCCCCAAACCGTACCAAACAGACCGATATACGGGCTGATGGAACCGACTGTTCCGAGGAAAGGAATATGTGTTTCCAGGGTTTCCAGCTCGCGACTCATAGAGATACGCATCGCACGAGTGGCCCCATCTACAACCGCTTCAGGTGCATGTGTATTCGCACGATGCAGTCGGGCAAACTCTTTAAAGCCTGAATAGAAAATTTGTTCAGAGCCAGCAAGATTGTCACGGCGGCCCTGGCTTTCCTGATAGAGACGGGACAATTCAATGCCCGACCAGAACTTATCTTCAAATGCTTCAGCTTCACGAGTGGCAGCATTGAGGATTCGCGTACGCTGAATAATGATTGCCCATGATGCAATGGAAAAACCAATCAAAATCAACATGATAAATTTGACCAGAAGGCTTGCCTTCAGGAACAAATCAAGGATATTCATGTCAGTCACTGCTTGAACTCCGCGACAATAGACTTGGGAAGCGCACGAGGCTTCATTGAGAGAAGATCAACGCAAACGATCAGGACCTCAGCTTCATTGAGGACCTTGCCATCGGCATTGACTATTCGCTGCGTAAACACCATAGAGGTGCCACGCATTGATGTAATTTCACTTTGGATTTCGAGTAAATCGTCGAGTCGGGCAGGCGCAAGATAATCTACTGTCATCCTACGTACGACGAACGCGATGCTCTCTGCCAACAAATCCTGCTGGTTAAAGTGGTGTTGACGCAGCATCTCTGTGCGTGCTCTTTCATAAAAAGCAACATAACTGGCGTGGTAAACCACACCACCGGCGTCGGTATCTTCATAGTAGACACGAACCGGCCATCGAAACAGCGTTGTACTCACTTTACATCCCGGTAATGCAATTAAACGTTGCTACTATACGCAAGAGGATGGGGGTTGGGAATGGGTTGCATTAAACGTAAGGTAAATAATTATGGGCTTGTTAAAGCCCATAAAATTTATGTAAAAGTCTTCGAGGTTAAAGAAGCATCAGAAGAAGAAAATAGCCAGTCCTGCCAGCAGGACTAATTGCGCAGGTAACGGGCTGAAAACGCCCTGCCACAGCACTTTACGAGGGCGAAAGCCCACGCCATGTATCACTCCGGTGCATACCGCCCACATCAGCAAGAAACCATGCCAGATTGCCAGCTCGCTAGTTTTCGCTGCGAAACGTGACGGGTCCCAAAACATACACCCGGCCAGGATGAGCGCCATGATCAAGGAAAGAGCCCTTAAAGGGCTCTTATCCATTACCGCATACAGCTTTGCGATAATTCCTTCCATTAATGTTCTTCTTTACCGGCTTTAGCAGCTTCTACGTGCTCAAGTGCCAGGGCGGTAATGATGCCGAAAGCACAGGCAAGAAGCGTCCCCAGAATCCATGCAAAGTACCACATAATCAGCTCCTTACTTAGTACAGAGAGTGGGTGTTGCTTTCGATATGTTCTTTGGTGATTCGACCGAACATTTTCCAATAACACCAGATGGTGTAGATAAGAACAATCGGCACAAATACCGCAGCAACAAAGGTCATCACGTTCAGCGTCAGCTGGCTGGATGTCGCATCCCACATGGTCAGGCTAGCGTTCAACATGGTGCTTGAAGGCATCACGAACGGGAACATTGCCACACCAGCAGTCAGAATCACACAAGCCAGAGTCAGTGAGGAGAACAGGAACGCCATCGCGCCCTTTTCCATACGCGACATCAACACAGTCAGCAACGGCAGCACCACACCCAATGCAGGGATGAGCCACAGAATCGGCATGTTGTTGAAGTTCACCATCCAGGCACCCGCCTGACGAGCGACTTCTTTAGTCAGCGGATTCGATGCAGCGTGGTGGTTCAGCTCTGAAGTCACAACGTAACCATCGATACCGTAAATCACCCAAACACCTGCCAGTGCGAAGCACACCATCATCACCAGCGCAGAGATTTGCGCAGCCGCTTTGGCACGCAGATGCAGTTCACCCACAGTACGCATTTGCAGATAAGTTGCACCCTGAGCAAGGATCATGGAAACGCTCACGATACCCGCCAGTAAACCAAACGGATTCAGCAACTGGAAGAAGTTACCGGTGTAGTACAGGCGCAGATACTCATCAACGTGGAACGGAACACCCTGCAACAGGTTGCCGAAAGCCACACCGATAACCAACGGTGGCACGAAGCTACCGATGAAAATGCCCCAGTCCCACATGTTGCGCCAGCGCATGTCTTCAATCTTCGAACGGTAGTCAAAACCTACCGGACGGAAGAACAATGAAGCCAGCACCAGAATCATCGCCACATAGAAGCCGGAGAACGCAGCGGCGTAAACCATCGGCCAGGCAGCGAACAACGCGCCACCAGCAGTGATGAGCCATACCTGGTTACCATCCCAGTGCGGGGCGATGGAGTTCACCATAATACGGCGTTCAACGTCAGTACGGCCAATGATGCGGGATAGCATACCTACGCCCATATCAAAGCCATCGGTGACTGCAAAACCAATCAGCAGAATGCCAACCAGCAGCCACCAGATAAAACGCAATACTTCATAATCGATCATTTGACGACTCCTGTCTTAGCGTGCCGGCTGAGAGGTCACATTGGACTGCTCAAAGTGATAGCGACCTGTTTTCAGACTGCTCGGCCCAAGGCGAGCAAATTTGAACATCAGGAACAGTTCCGCCACCATAAACAGCGTGTAAAGGCCGCAAATCAGTACCATGGAGAAGATCAGATCGCCAACGGTCAGCGAGGAGTTAGCCACCGCGGTTGGCAAGACCTCACCAACTGCCCATGGTTGACGACCGTATTCAGCAACAAACCAGCCAGATTCAATCGCAATCCACGGTAGCGGGATGCCATAGAGCGCCGCACGCAACAGCCATTTTTTCGAACCGATGGCATTACGCGTCACAGTCCAGAACGAAGCCGCAATGATAAACAGCATCAGGAAGCCACAACCGACCATAATACGGAATGCGAAGTACAGCGGAGCAACGCGTGGAATAGAGTCTTTGGTTGCTTTCTGAATTTGCTCTTCCGTCGCGTCAGCAACGTTCGGGGTATAGCGCTTGAGCAGCAAACCGTAACCCAGGTCTTTCTTGACGGACTCGAAGTTATCGCGAACCGCCTGGTCTTTAGAACCTGCGCGTAGCTGTTCCAGCAGGCTGTAAGCCTTCATCCCGTTACGAATACGTTCTTCGTGTTGCACCATCAGGTCTTTCAGACCGATAACTGGCGTATCTACCGAACGGGTAGCAATGATGCCCAGTGCATAAGGGATTTGAATCGCGAAGTGGTTTTCTTGCTTATCTTGATCCGGGATACCAAACAGCGTAAATGCCGCCGGTGCCGGTTGTGTTTCCCACTCGGCTTCAATGGCAGCCAGCTTGGTTTTCTGCACGTCACCCATTTCGTAACCGGACTCATCACCCAGCACGATAACAGACAAGATTGCCGCCATACCAAAGCTTGCCGCGATGGCAAAAGAACGCTTCGCAAATGCAACGTCACGGCCTTTGAGCAGGTAGTAAGAGCTCACACCAAGAATGAACATCGCACCACACACATAGCCAGAAGCCACGGTGTGAACGAATTTAACCTGCGCAACCGGGTTCAGAACCAGCTCGGAGAAGCTGACCATCTCCATACGCATGGTTTCGAAGTTGAAGTCGGAAGCAATCGGGTTCTGCATCCAGCCGTTCGCCACCAGAATCCACAATGCGGAAAGGTTGGAGCCCAGTGCCACCAGCCAGGTTACCGCCATGTGTTGGACTTTGCCGAGGCGATCCCAACCGAAGAAGAACAGACCCACGAATGTGGATTCAAGGAAGAATGCCATCAGGCCTTCGATGGCCAGAGGGGCACCGAAGATATCACCCACGTAATGTGAGTAATAAGACCAGTTTGTGCCGAACTGGAACTCCATGGTTAAACCGGTGGCCACGCCCAAAGCAAAGTTGATACCAAACAACTTGCCCCAGAACTTGGTCATATCTTTATAAATTTGCTTACCTGACAGAACGTATACCGTTTCCATGATGGCCAGCAAGAACGCCATACCGAGCGTTAGTGGCACAAAAAGAAAATGGTACATCGCGGTCAAGGCAAACTGTAAGCGCGACAGTTCGACAATATCAAACATCTTGACTCCTTGCTCTTCGCATGAAGACTCCGACCGTGGTTCACCCGATGGTTAACCACAACGCATGCCCTAATACAAAAACATTCGCTTCCAAACTTCATCTTCTCGTTATTTACATGTAACAAAGAAGGATGAAAGGTTACAAACACGTTAATAAAAACCCAAAAATAATCCGCAAATATATTACCCTGCAATTCCCTTACGATAAATAGGTAATTGCTAAGGCTTATTTACGTTTCTCGACAGTGATCAATTTATAGCGAAAATGTCGAATTACCGCCATCTTGATCTGCAACAATTTACCCGTTTTCGCACACTACTTGCTAGTTTTAGATATTGATCTAGCGCAATTTATTCTCTGTTTGTTAATTTAGTTTCTCACAACAACGAGAGGTGAATTTGTTGTTAATGATATGTTTTGCAAATGCCGCTTCCGTTAATACAAGAATGATATCTATAAACAAAAGTTATTTATTTGAGGCAAAGTCAGAAATTAACTCCTCATCCATTAATGTCGCATTGCGTTAATCACCTCGCGGTATTTTATGAGATTCATTTCTTTTTTTGCTCATCAGTAACATTTATTTTACTTTTAATGCCAAGCGAATTAACAAACCATTGCTTTTGATAAAGTTAGTTGTCGAACATGGTGGTCAGTAAAAACAGAAAGGCCACGTACAAACGTGGCCTTATGGAAAGGATTTAAGCAATAACGCTATCTTGAACGAACTATCGCCAGGCTGAAGGTTCGCGACTGGCAAGGCTTAACTTTGGCAAACTGCCCTGCCCTTTCTGATTGTTCCTGCAATGGTTTTTCATCCATCCCCGTTTCCTGCCAGCCCTCAACCGGCAACGCGCAAGCGACCATTCCTTCACTGATATGTTGCTCATCCGGGTTGAAGACGCGAACAATCAATTCATCGCGGTCTTCCGCCTTTTTAAGTGCACTGAGCATACATCCCACTGAAGGCATCGTAAGCAAGCTAAATGTGCCCGGCGTTTCGAAACCTGCGCGGTTGAGTTTCATCGCATCGAATGGAATTTTGTTGTAGCACTGGACGGGTGTCAGCCATGCGCGTGCGTGTTGAGCAATCCCCGCAGTAGTGGGCGAACCGCTAAACGCCATCAGGCTAAAACGACAACGCAACTTTCCACGCAACTGAGAATCCGGCGTAGGCAATTTGATACCAGATGGGCGCCCTGGGCGTAAAACCAACTCTTCTTTGCCTAGCACTCCCACAGAACGGAAAAGTGTCAGCGCAAACGTATCCTTTTTCTCACCGATGATTTCGAACTCGCGCAGCCCGTCGGTAAACAATGCCACACCATTTTTACCATCATGCAGCGCAGCATAATTCAGTAAATTCCACACCGGAATCGGCGCTTCTTTCCAGCCTTCTTGTTCCCAGTTTTCCATTGCTGAGTCATCGACCGAGCGTGTAATGGTGCCAAACTGGTTATCTGCCAGAACAGTTTTAGAGGCAAATGGCGTCGGGATCAAAACGCGCACCCGGTGATCTTCAGCCTGATTATCAAGATGCATTTCGATATCAATGCGACGGCTATTTTGCGCAAGCGTAACGCGGCATTCCACATCCAGATAACCACTTGCTTGCCGCACGGCACGCTGTTGCAGATTTTCAGGCAACTCCATGCGTAATTTCAGCGTTGCCGTGCTTTGCCAGGCTTCGTGTTTCACTTCACAAACGTGCGCGCTGGCGGTCGAGTAAATCAGCCATTCGGCTTTGGCAGGTGAATAGTCATATTCATCGCCATCATCCGAACCCTCTTCCAGTTGTAGAACCTGGTCGTAGGTCAGGCCGCTTTGCTTATCAGCGATATGCAGCGTGCCATTCTGGTTCAGCTCGATGCGGTAGAAATTGTTTTCCATTAAGGCTTCTGTGCTTTCCGCTGCGCTGCGCTGCACCCCTGGTTTTTTCCCTTCCACATACAGCGTGCAATAGCCCATCGCTGGCAGCACCTGGCTGAGCTGAATGTCGTATTCCATGAACGGATCGTAATTACCGTAATGCACAATTTGCCTGTCGACCAGGCCTGGGTCGATTTCACGCGCTTCACGAATGAAGTACTCCACCTCATTACCCTGTTCATCTTTCAGTGAAAACTGGCTGGCACGAATGCGAATCGTGGTGTTAATCACCTCTTCGCGCGGGTACGGCATCATATTGAAGAACGTGAGTTTGTCGGCGTCTGTCGCAGGCATATTGTCGACAATCTTGCGCATATAAAAACGAATCAGGTTTTCGGCCATGTCGTCTGCCAGCACAAATCGCGTCATGATTTCCTGGTGAACCTTATCGCTACAGCAGCAGCCGATGCTGTCGTGCGCATGGTTTTTCAGGATCTCTTTCCACATTTTTTCCAGCAAGCCGTGGTGATATTCAAAGCCTAGCGACCACGCGATAGAGGCCAGAGGCTCGAGAATATTGACGATTTTGTTCTCAATCTGCGCGTGGGCGATTTTGATATCCATACGCGTAGAACTAATAGTGCGGTGTACACGCATGTATTTGCCGTCGATAAACTCGCCTTTCAGCGTGGCAAGTTTCCCGCGCAAAGCTTCAATTTTCTCGAACACCTCTTCATAGCGACTCATCACAAACTCGCGCTGTGGGTAAATCTCACGCAATTTGTCCATCACCGCGAAGATATTCTGTTGCAGCGGCATTTGGTCATGCCCGTTTGGCAGTAGGATTTCCTGCGTTGCAGAGGCTTTTTCCAGCACCTCAAAATAGTTGTCGAGGCGTTTACGCAACCCGGCTTCATCTTCCGGTAAATATTTGCCAATGGCGTAACCCAGCGGCAGAACCTGGGCGACGACTTCGCTGCCATCGTTGCTTTGCCATAAGAATTCCGTTCTGTCGGTGCCGTGACGCTCCGAGCAGCCGCGCCAGAACATGGCACGCTTAATGCCAAAACCGTTAAAGATATGCGGCAACTGTGCCGACATGCCAAAAGAATCCGGCAGATAACCAATCTTCATCGGTTCGCCAAACGCCATACAATCGCGCATTCCATACATCAGGTTGCGCACAATAGACTCGCCCGAAACAATCGTGGTGTCCGTCTGCGTATACCACGGGCCGATAATCAACTTGCCCGCCTCGACCAGTGCTTTCACCCGCGGCTTATTTTCCGGCTTAATCGCAAAATAATCTTCCAGCACAGCCGTTTGCCCATCGAGCACGTAATACTTATATTCAGGGTCACACTCAAGGCGCTCCAGAATCTCTTCCATATTATTAATCAAAAGGATGCGTGATTCTTCGGTAGTAAAATACCATTCACGGTCCCAGTGCATATGGGGAGTGATATGAACACGAGATACAGCTTTCATTCTTGTTTGCCTTACTTCTGAGTGATTAAGATAAAACGCTTTCAGTGGAATATTTGCCCTGCTTAACCGCTTGCCTGCGCCACAAAATCAAGACCAATGTGGAAATGGCGGTGCCGACCAACGCTGCGCCAAACCAGACAGCCGCCGCAGCTATGCCCGAGTGGTCGCCCGGATGAAGCAAGAATAATGAGAAGATGCCCGCCCCCGGCGTCGATAAACCTATGTGCATCGCCCCCACCATCGCGCCAGTCACGACCGAACCCACCAGGAATGAGCCAATCACGCGGACAGGATCCTCAATCGCCATCGGGATCGCCCCTTCGGTGATCCCCGCAAGCCCGAGCAACCAGGTCGATTTACCGGTTTCAATCTCAAAATCTTTAAAGAGTTTTGGCGCAATTAATGTCGAAGCGGTGACCGTAAATGCCGACACCATTTTGACCGAGGCAAAAATGGCATACGGGCCGTACACACCGTTCGCCATCGCCCCGAGACAAAACGCGTAAGAGGCTTTATTCACCGGGCCGCCGAGGTCAAACGAACACATAAAACCGAGGATCGCGCCCAGCACGAGTGCGTTGCTGCCGGACAAACCATTAAGCCAGTGAGTTAACGAGGTGTTGATCCACGCGACGGGTTCGCCAATCACAAACAGCATCAGGCTACCCGCGACCAACGTGCCGATTACCGGGTAAAGATAAAATGTGAGGAAACCATTGAAGTTAGGGCTCAGGCGAATATGTTTCTTCACCCAGCGCATCAGATAACCCGCGATTAAACCGCCGACCACCCCGCCGAGAAAACCCGAGCCAATCATGTTTGCTGCAAGCCCTGCCGCAAAACCAGGGCCGAGCGCAGGTTTATCTGCCAGGGAATAGGCCGTGTATGCCGCCAACACTGGAACCATCAACGTGCCGAGCATGCCGCCGCCTAGCTTGCGATACATCCACAGCCAGGAATTTTCGAGGTCGAACAAATGCTGCAAACCAAAAATTTGCGCCAACAAAACGGCGACGGCCAAAACCGTACCGCCCGCCACAATCAGCGGAACGGCAAAGGAAATCCCGCTCAGTAATGCCTGCTTGAGTTCGGTTTTAAAACCTGGTGTCGATGGTGCCGCATCGTTTTGCTGCACGCGTTCTTCTGTCAGCGGCTTGAGTGCCAGAGCCTGCTGCAAAATACGCTCGGCATGTTTGATGGGTTCAGCCACCGGTGTGTTTATAGTCGGAATACCGTTGAACCGTTCCATTTCCTTTATTGCCACTTCAGCGGCGAACACGCAGGCATGTGCCTGATTTATTTGCCTGGCGGTTAAGCGCCCTTCGACCCCATTCGCCCCCTGCTTTTCGACATAAACATTAATACCGAGTTTGCGCCCGGCTTTTTCAAGATACTCAGCTGCCATATACGTATGTGCGATCCCGGCGGGGCAAGCCGTTACGCAGACAATAGTTGGGCGAGAGGCATCTTCCAGCACCGCCACACTTTGCGGCTCGCTGTTGAGAAGTGACATAAACTCATCAACCGTTTTTGCCTGCATCACTTTTTCGCGCACGTCGTCATCTACCAGCACGGTGGTGAGCGAGGTCAAAAGCTGCATATGCGTGGAACCGGCCTCTCCTTCGGGGATCGCCAGCAGGAAAATCATCTGCACGGCTTCCGGCCCGTCGACACCTTCCCACTCAATGGGCGTTTTAAGTGTTGCAGCGGCAAATGCCGCTTCTTTTACGGCATTTGTCTTGCCGTGCGGAACCGCCAGCCCTTCGCCCAATGCGGTAGGCCCTTGCGCCTCACGAGCGAAAACCTCTGCCAGAAACTGTTCCAGATTGTGTAACTTGCCTGCCGCATCCAGTTGTTGCGCCATCGTGCGTATTGCGTCATCACGACTGGCAAACGTGGTTTGCAGTGTGATCAAATCAGAGTGAGTTAACGCCGTCAGGTTCATCATTCCCTCTTTATGAATCGATTCCAGTTGGCGGCATTTTACACAGCAAAACAATACCTTTATGTGATCAATTTCACCATGCCGAATATTTGTATTGAATTTGTATTAATACTTATCAATTAACAGCAATGGAGAATGACGCTATTATTCGCCATGATTTCAATGTTCTCAGAGGGCTGCGTGGTGGGTAAAAAACCGATGTACCGTCAGATTGCTGATGCTATTCGCCAGCAGGTTGAAAGTGGCGAGCTGAAACCCGGTGATGCGCTGCCGACGGAATCAGCGTTGCAGGCACAGTTTGCGGTGAGCCGTGTCACCGTTCGTCAGGCGCTCAAGCAACTCACCGAGCAGCAAATCATTGAAAGCATTCAAGGCAGCGGTTCATACGTCAAAGAAGAAAGGGTTAATTACGATATTTATCAACTGACCAGTTTCTATGAAAAACTGGCCGACAGAAACGTCGAAACCCACAGCGAAGTGCACGTTTTTGAAGTCACCAAAGCCGATGAGTTTTTGGCGGCTCGTCTGCAACTCACCACAGATGACAAAGTCTGGCATGTGAAGCGCGTGCGTTTTATCAAACAAAAACCCGTCACACTGGAAGAAACCTGGATGCCTCTCGCACTCTTCCCGGATCTGACCTGGGAAGTGATGGAAAACTCAAAATATCACTTCATCGAAAACGTGAAGAAAATGGTCATCGACCGCAGCGAGCAAGAGATTATTCCAGTGATGCCGTCAGAAGAAGTAGTTAAAGCCCTTGGAATCGACGCCAGCAAACCGATTCTGGAAAAGGTTTCGTGTGGTTATTTAAAGGATGGCCGCGTTTTTGAGTTCAGCCGAAATGTGTTCAAAAGTGACGATTACAAATTTACGTTGGTGGCACGGCGTAAACACTAACTTTGTCCGCGACACTTGCATTCATCAATGCACCATTAAAACTCTCTTTTAAATGGTGCTATTCATTAATCCAACCTGTTTTCATATTCGCTTTGTCCGTTTCCCTAATTCTTTTTATGTGATGTTAATCACAGTCACTCCTGCGTTCCCAACTTATCTTCCACCTCCAGTATCACACTGATTTTATTATATTTACCTGCGTTATGATTGTGCTCCTGCCATACACTCAGGTCAATGTATCCACGGACAGGAAAGGGACTCATATTATGGCCGCTGACGGCACCCGCTTTACCTTTACCGCTGGTCGTACCCCGGAAAATACTTTTGCCGTGGTGGGCTTTACCCTCAAACAGTCCCTTTCTTCTCTGTTCTGTCTGGATATCACCGTCGCCTGCAACGACCCGGCCATCGGCTTTAAACAGGTGCTTGATGAAATGGCCACCCTCACCATCCATGAGGGAGAGGTTGTCAGACGCCGGGTACGCGGTATCGTGACCTTCTGCGAGCAGGGCGACACCGGTAAACACCAGACCCTGTACACCATGACGGTGCATCCCGAATTCTGGCGCAGTTCACAACGCCAGAACTGCCGCAGCTTTCAGAATTACGACATCGCGTACATTTTTGCAAAGCTGCTCAAAGAGATGGATATCCGTACTCACGACACCCTGTTCCGCCGCCCGCATCCTGAGCGTGAATTCTGTGTGCAGTTTATAGAAACGGACTATGAATTTATCTCCCGTCTCGCCGCCGAAGAGGGGATTTACTTTTTTGAAGAGGAATACCTTAAGGAAAATGCCCAGAAACTGACGTTTGCCGATGACAGCTCTGTCCTGCGCAGCCTGGGTTCACTGCCCTATAATCCGAACGCTGCTTCAGAATCCTCCACCTACTGCATCAACACCTTCCGCCGCAGTGCGCAAATCCGCCCGGCGCAGGTCACTACTCAGGATTACACCTTCACCGCCCCAGGCTGGCCCGCGCAGTATAATGAGTACGGCAGGAAACTGGCGTATCAGCGCCCGGAGTATGAAATCTTCGACTATCCGGGGCGTTTCAAGGACGAACAGCACGGTGCCGATTTTGCGAAATATCAGGTGGAAGGCTGGCGTAACAACGTCGACTTTGCCAGCGGCACCAGTAACTCTCCGCAGCTCCAGCCCGGACGCCGCTTCGCACTGACCGACCATCCGCGTGAAGACCTCAACGACGTGTGGCAGGTGGTGTCGTGTGTGCTGACCGGCAGCCAGCCGCAGGCGTTAATCGGCAGTTCCGGACAGGGCACCACTCTGAACTGCGAATTCCACGTTATTCCTGCCATTCAGACCTGGCGACCGCAGCCATTACCCAAACCGCTGATAGACGGCCCGCAAATCGCCATCGTCACTGGCCCTGCCGGAGAAGAAATCTACTGCGACGAGCACGGGCGCGTGACGGTGAAATTCGCCTGGGACCGCTATAACAAAGCCAACGAAGAAAGCTCCTGCTGGGTACGTGTGTCGCAGGCGTGGGCAGGCACAGGTTTCGGCAATATCGCCATTCCCCGCGTCGGCCAGGAAGTGATTGTCGATTTCCTTAATGGCGACCCCGACCAGCCGATTATCACCGGGCGCACCTACCACGCCGCCAATCGTTCACCAGGCGACCTGCCGGGCACCAAAACGCAGATGGCGATACGCTCGCAGACCTACAAAGGTGCCGGGTATAACGAACTAATGTTTGAGGACCAGACCGGCCAGGAACTGCTTTCGATGCATGCCCAGAAGGACATGAAAACGGTGGTGCTGAATAACCGCATGACGGATGTGACAGCTAACCACAGCGAAAACGTGGGCGGCAACCAGGCTGTCACCATCGCCAGGAACCAGGTGCAGAGCATTGGTGCCAACCAGATGGAAACCATCACCGCCAACCAGGTCCTGACCGTCGGCCAGAATCAATCGGAAACCATCGGGACCGCAAAAAAAGAAACGGTCGGGTTACTGAGTGCGTTAACCGTCGGGCTGGCATATCAAGTCAGCGTCGGTGGAGTGATGAACACCTCGGTGGCTCTGTCCCAGTCCTCAGAAGTGGGAATTCTTAAGTCCCTGATGATCGGGCAGAAATACAGCGTCAGCGTCGGTAAGGAAATGGCCGTCACTGTGGGCGAGCGTAAAACAGAAAGTGTGGGGAAGGTGTCACAACACTCCGCAGGTGACCACCTGGAGCTGAGTTGCGGAAAGGCTAAAATTGTCCTGACCAAAGACGGCAAAATATTTCTGTCAGGGATGGAATTACATATCCAGGCCGTAACGGCGGTAAACAGCGATGCACTGCTGATAAATCTTAACTGCGGAACGACCACACCTCCGCCATCTGCCCCACAGGGTAACAATGGCGGTAACAGCGGTACGAATGACAACCCATTGATAAACTATTAATTAAAAGGACTTAACCATGCCAGGAATGCCTGCTGCGCGTCAGGGTGACGCAACCTTAATCGGCGGCCCGATTGTTCAGGGCTCCCTCGGGGTGATGATTGGTGCCCCCACCGGCGTGGCCTGCTCAGTCTGCCCCGGTGGTGTGGCGGTGGGCAATCCGGTCAACCCGGTGCTCGGCGCAAAAGTGCTGCCCGGTGAAACCGATATCGCCCTGCCTGCACATTTACCCTTTGTCCTCACCCGCAGCTACAGCAGTTACCGCACTGACACGCCTGCGCTCGTGGGCACCTTCGGCCCCGGCTGGCAGTCGGCGATGGATATTCGTCTGCAGATTCGTTCTTCTGAGCTCATTCTTAACGATAACGGCGGACGCAGTATTCATTTTGATGTTCTGGCCCCCGGTGCTATCGCGTACAGTCAGTCCGAAAAACTCTGGCTGGCCCGCGGCGGTGTGGATAAGCAGCCTGATAATCACCGTCTGAGCCGCCTGTGGCAGGCGCTGCCCTCGGAGGTTCGGTTAAGTCCGCATACCTACTTTGTCGCAAACGACGCCACCGGGCCGTGGTGGATTCTGGAGGCGTTTCAGTTACCGGTTTCACCGGACGACGTGCTGCCACGCCCGTTGCCGCCGTTCCGCGTGCTTTCCGGTCTGGTGGACCGCTTTGGTAATCAGTTGCGCTATCACCGTGATGCTGACGGGGAATTTGCCGGGCAGGTGACTGCGGTGACTGACAGCAGCGGGCGCCGCTTTCGGCTCGAGCTTGTCACGCTCCCCGCCGGCATTCGTCTTGCCGCCGTCTGGCTGGTGCGCGATGTGGCGTTTCCCGATTTGCCGTCACTCCCGCTCGCCCGTTATGACTACAGCCCGCGCTGTGAGCTGGCGGCGGTGTATGACCGGGCAGGTGTGAAAACGCGTCACTTCGAATGGCACCCGCAACATGCAGGCCTGATGGTCGCCCACCAGTACACCGGGCGGCCCGCCACCCGCTATGCGTATGACGACAGCCTGCGGGTCATTTCCCAGAGCAACACCGGCGGGCTGAGCTATCAGTTTGTTTACACCGACCAGAAAACAGTGGTCACTGACAGCCTTGAGCGGACAACCGTTTACCATTTTGCCGGTGAACGCGGCCTGAAGCGGGTCGTCAGACTGGAGCAGCCCGACGGCAGTGACATCCACAGTGAGTTTGACGGCAGCGGGCGGCTGGTCAGCCAGACCGATGCCGCCGGGCGCAAAACCGAATTCCAGCTCGATGTGGTGAGCGGCAACCTGCTGGCCCTCTGGCACCCGGACGGCAGCGTCAGCCGTTATGATTACAACGCCCGCAACCAGCTCACCAGCGCCACCGCACCGGATGGCAGTCGTACCGGCAGGGAATATGACGAATACGGGCGGCTGACCGCGCAAACCGATGCGCTGCGCCACACCCGCCGTTACCACTACGCGGACGAAAACAGCGCTCAGCCGTCGGAAACCGAAGACGAAGCCGGGGGCCGTCAGACGCTGGAATGGAATGAACACGGGCTGCTGGCGTCCTACACCGACTGTTCAGGCTACAAAACGCAGTATCGCTATAACCGCGACGGCCAGCCGCTCGAGGTCACCCATGAAGAAGGCCTGTCCGTTCAGTATGAGTACGATGCACGCGGACGCCTGACGTCCAGCGAAGACAACACCGGTGGCCGCACCTCCCGTCAGTACAACGAGGCCGGTGACCTGCTCACCACCACGCATCCCGACGGGAGCACCACCACGCAGCGTTACGATGCGCGTGGCAACCCGTTGTCGCAGACATCCGGCGGGCTCATCCGTCAGGCTGAATTTGATACGGCAGGTCGCATCACCGGGCTGATTAACGAAAACGTCGCCCGCACGCAGTTCAGCTATGACGTGATGGACAGACTGACAGCTGAAACCGGTTTTGACGGCCGTGAACACCGTTATCAGTACAGTAAGGCGGGCGAACTCACCCACAGCGAGGACGCCGGTCTTGTCACCCGCTGGCATTACGATGAGAACGGCAAATTAATCCGCCGCGAACGCCCGCCGCTGCCCGACGGCACCCCGGATGAAATGCTGTTCGACCACGACGAAGCCGGACGGCTGAGCGAAATCGCCCACCGCAGTGAAAACCATCTGGTCTGTGTG
>NZ_QZWH01000037.1 GCF_003601925.1 Buttiauxella izardii | reverse complement strand
ATAAATTGCCCCAGTGTTCCCCATAAATCAGGGTTGAGCTGCCGGGAGCAGCGAAAGAGAGCGATCGTCTGGAACGAGTCGCGAACGACCCTGATGTTGGGGATAAGCTGGGGTTTACCGCGTAGCGGCAATTTAATCACCGGGCGACGGGGTCGCCAGGGGGATGTCGTTATCCCACTGGCACGTTCACCGTTTTCGGGAATTAAAGAGATAACTGAACGCACGGGTGAACGGAAAATCAGCAAGGCTTGCAAATCTCACCCTGACAAAATTGCCAGGGTGACTTGTGACTAAGAGACAGCCTTCAAGGAGAGGAAAATCAATGCTTACGGTAACTTGCTTTCGAGCGGGTTTTTCTGCAAATAATCCGCGCATTCTTGCGTCGGACGATCAACACGTTTCAGCGTCATACCTGCGTATTCTAAAATATTGCCTTCACGTTCCACGCTATAAACTTCGCGTTTATTCGTCACGTTATACCAGTCATCTGAACGCACGGTCAGCTTGCCAGGCAGCGCAATCACACGTTGCCACTGGCGGCAATCCAGCGTGTCACCTTCTTGCGTCACCACCAAAGTAGCAATCGCTTCAGGACTCACCATCTCACTCTGCGGCCCTTCAGACTGCCAGTAACCCGCAAGCCCGGCAGGCGCTGGGGTTTTCACCACTTCGCGGTAATCATCAACTTGCACACAGCCGCTTAACGCCAGCAACACTGTCAATAATGCAATCTTCTTCATCATCTATCCCGACTGCGGAGAAAAAATAATTTTCGCATTAAAGCACTTAGCCCGCCAGTGTTTCAGTGGTTTAGCCGAAAGCTAAACCTGCATGTTCATGACTTCCTGATAAGCAGAAACCAGCTTATTACGCACCTGAATCCCCATTTGTAATGAAACCGAGGATTTTTGCAGGTCAACCATCACATCGTTAAGCGCAACGCCGGGTTTGCCGATGGCAAAGTTTTCGGCCTGAGTGCGGGCAGCGGTTTGTGTTTCGCTGATGCGGCCAAGTGCGGCCTGTAATTCACCGGCAAAGCTGACTTTTGGTTCACTATTTTGAACCGGATTCCCCGCCGACAGCGCCGTTGCCTGCAACTGCTGAAGTACGCCTTCGATACCCTGAATTGCCATTTCCCCTGCCCCAGTAATTTTTAACGCGGCAAGATTAACACCTTGTCAATAGGATAAAGGCGGTAAATAGCGTCAATAAATAGAGCTAATTCAGCCATCGAAATTTTTGAGAAAGAAAATAATAACGCTGCCATCTATGTGGAACTTTTGTTGTGGTTGTCGACCCGGGAGCTCGTTTTGTTCACTCTTTATATTAAAAATGATGTCTATGCCCTGCTGCGAGGTGCTCAATGACCGCAGCGGCCCAGGCACAAACGCCACAAAACAAAACCCAGGAGTGGCTGACCCGCATTCGCGCGAATCCTAAAATCCCGCTGATGGTCGCGGGTGCCGCCGCCATCGCCGTTATTGTTGCCCTCGTACTCTGGGCGAAAACGCCAGATTACAAAGTGCTGTACAGCA
Organism: Buttiauxella izardii; assembly: GCF_003601925.1. Taxonomy (GTDB): domain Bacteria; phylum Pseudomonadota; class Gammaproteobacteria; order Enterobacterales; family Enterobacteriaceae; genus Buttiauxella; species Buttiauxella izardii. The sequence continues at coordinate 41,555 of NZ_QZWH01000037.1, read as the reverse complement.
ATCTGGCGGATCAGGACGGTGGTGCCATCGTCACGCAATTGACCCAAATGAATGTGCCTTATCGCTTCTCCGATAACGGCAGCGCGATTGAAGTTCCCGCCGATAAAGTCTACGACCTGCGTTTACGCCTCGCCCAGCAAGGGTTGCCGAAAGGCGGCGCGGTCGGTTTTGAATTGCTGGACCAGGAAAAGTTCGGCATCAGTCAGTTTAGCGAGCAAGTGAACTACCAGCGTGCGCTGGAAGGTGAACTGGCGCGCACCATCGAAACCCTCGGCCCGGTTAAAACCGCGCGTGTGCATCTGGCGATGCCGAAACCTTCTTTATTTGTCCGCGAACAAAAATCCCCTTCTGCTTCCGTCACGCTGAGCCTCGAGCCAGGCCGCGCATTGGATGAAGGGCAAATCAGCGCGGTGGTGCATATGGTTTCCAGCGCGGTTGCCGGTTTACCGCCGGGCAACGTGACGCTGGTTGATCAGGGCGGGCATCTGCTTACGCAGTCCAATACCGCCGGGCGCGACCTGAACGACGCACAGCTTAAATATGCGATGGATGTCGAAAACCGCTTCCAGCGCCGCATCGAAACGATTCTTGCGCCGATCGTTGGCAGCGGAAATGTTCACGCTCAAGTTACCGCGCAAATCGATTTCTCTAATAAAGAACAAACCGAAGAGCAGTATCGCCCGAACAGCGACCCTTCTCAGTCGGCGGTGCGTTCACGCCAGTTAAACCTGAGTGAGCAAGTCAATGGCCGCAATCCAGGCGGCGTGCCGGGTGCGCTGTCTAACCAGCCTGCGCCACCGAATAACGCACCGATTTCTACGCCACCACAAAATAACCAGGCGAATGCACAGCCGCAAAACCAATCAACATCGACGTCAAGTCAAAGTGGCTCGAGTAACACTCATCGCGACGAAACCACCAACTACGAAGTTGACCGGACTATTCGCCACACCAAGTTGAACGTCGGCGATGTGCAGCGCTTGTCCGTGGCGGTGGTGGTGAATTATCGCCAGTTGTCCGATGGCAAACCGTTGCCGTTGACCGCCGATCAGATGAAGCAAATCGAGAACCTGACGCGTGAAGCGATGGGCTACTCGGATAAGCGCGGCGATACGCTCAACGTGGTGAATTCGCCGTTTAGCGCCACCGATGAAACCAGCCTTGAATTGCCGTTCTGGAAGCAACAAGCCTTCTTCGAAATGTTGATGTCGGCGGGTCGTTGGTTGGTGGTGTTGATTGTCGCCTGGCTGCTGTGGCGCAAAGTGGTTCGCCCACTGATTCAGCGCAAAGAAGCGGTGCAGCTGGCGCAGGTCGAAGCCCAACGCCAGCGTGTTGAAGAAGAAGACGCGGTGTCAGTACGCCTGACCAAAGACGAACAGCAACAACAACGCAAAGTGAATCAAAAACTGAGCGCTGAAGTGATGAGCCAACGCATTCGCGAGATGTCTGATAACGATCCGCGCGTGGTTGCGCTGGTGATACGCCAATGGATGAGTAACGAACTATGAGTATTAGCGGAACAGAGAAGAGCGCAATTCTGTTGATGACCATTGGCGAAGACCGTGCGGCAGAGGTGTTTAAGCACCTCAGCCCGCGTGAAGTCCAGCATCTCAGTGCCGCGATGGCCAGCATTCGCCAGATTTCCAATAAACAGTTAACCGAAGTGTTGGCCGAGTTCGAGCAAGAAGCCGAGCAATACGCCGCGCTGTCGATTAACGCCAACGACTACCTGCGTTCGGTGCTGATCAAAGCGCTGGGCGAGGAACGTGCGTCCAGCCTGCTGGAAGATATTCTGGAAACCCGCGAAACCACTTCGGGCATGGAAACGCTCAACTTTATGGAGCCGCAAAGTGCCGCCGACCTTATCCGCGACGAGCACCCGCAGATTATCGCCACCATTCTTGTGCATCTCAAACGCGGCCAGGCTGCCGATATTCTGGCGCTGTTCGACGAGCGTTTGCGCCACGATGTGATGCTGCGTATCGCCACCTTCGGCGGCGTGCAACCGGCAGCGCTGGCTGAATTGACCGAAGTGCTCAACAACCTGCTCGACGGCCAGAACCTCAAGCGCAGCAAAATGGGCGGCGTAAGAACCGCAGCCGAAATTATCAACCTGATGAAAACGCAGCAGGAAGAAGCGGTTATCTCCGCGGTGCGCGATTTCGACGGCGAGCTGGCACAGAAAATTATCGACGAGATGTTCCTGTTCGAAAACCTCGTGGAAGTGGACGACCGCAGCATCCAGCGCCTGTTGCAGGAAGTGGAGTCCGAATCGCTACTTATCGCCCTCAAAGGTGCGGAACAGCCGCTGCGCGAGAAGTTCCTGCGCAACATGTCGCAACGTGCGGCAGACATTCTGCGCGACGACCTGTCCAACCGTGGCCCGGTGCGCCTGTCGCAGGTGGAAAACGAACAGAAAGCGATTCTGCTTATCGTTCGTCGTCTGGCAGAAACCGGCGAGATGGTGATTGGCACCAGCGAGGATACCTATGTCTAACGGGCTTCCATGGAAAATCTGGACGCCAGACGACCTGGCGCCGCCCTCGCAAAGTTTCGAGCCGCTGTTTGGTTCTGATTCTGATGTTGAGGAAGCTGAACACGAGCAGGAAAGCGCGCCAGATTTACAGCAACAACTTGCACAAATGCAGATGCAGGCCCACGAACAAGGCTATCAGGCCGGTTACGCCGAAGGCCAAAAAGCCGGTATCGAAGAAGGCCGCAAAGTGGGTTTACAGCAAGGCCTGGAACAAGGTCTGGCTGAAGCTAAACAGCAGCAAGCCCCGGTTCATGCCCGAATGCAGCAACTGGTTAGCGAATTCCAGTACACCCTCGACGCCCTCGATAGCGTGATCGCGTCGCGTTTAATGCAAATGGCGCTGGAAGCCGCGCGCCAGGTGATTGGCGAAGTAAAAGGCATTGATAACAACGCATTGATTAAACAGATTCAGGCGCTGTTGCAGCAGGAACCGTTGTTTAGCGGGAAACCGCAACTGCGCGTCCACCCGGACGATTTGCAACGCGTGGAAGAAATGTTAGGCGCAACGCTGAGTCTGCATGGCTGGCGGCTGCGCGGTGATCCGAGTCTGCATCAGGGCGGCTGTAAAGTCTCCGCCGACGAAGGCGATCTCGACGCCAGCGTGGCTACGCGCTGGCAAGAACTCTGCCGCCTCGCCGCCCCAGGAGTGTTGTGATGACCGCCCGATTAACGCGTTGGCTTAATTCGCTCGACAGCTTCGAAGAGCGGATGTCGCAGTTGCCGACTGTGCGCCGTTATGGTCGCCTGACCCGCGCCACCGGGCTGGTGTTGGAAGCCACCGGCCTGCAATTGCCACTGGGCGCGACCTGCATTATCGAGCAGCATTCTCGCGATATCGAATGTGAAGTGGTCGGCTTTAACGGGCAACGCCTGTTTCTGATGCCGCTTGAAGAAGTGGAAGGCATTTTGCCAGGTGCGCGTGTTTATGCCCGCGCCACCAGCGAAGGGGGTTTACATAGCGGGAAGCAATTACCTCTCGGCCCGGCGTTGCTCGGGCGCGTGCTCGACGGCAGCGGTCGCCCGCTCGACAGCCTTCCGGCACCGGAAACGACTGTGTTTGGCGCTTTAGGTGCCGCGCCTTTTAACCCGCTGCAACGAACCCCTATCGAACATGTTCTTGATGTCGGCGTGCGCCCAATCAACGCATTGCTGACGGTGGGCCGTGGGCAGCGTATGGGCCTGTTCGCCGGTTCCGGCGTCGGGAAAAGCGTGCTGTTAGGCATGATGGCGCGATATACCCAGGCCGATGTGATTGTGGTCGGGTTAATCGGCGAGCGTGGTCGTGAAGTTAAAGATTTTATCGAGAACATTCTCGGCCCCGAAGGCCGCGCACGTTCGGTTGTGATTGCCGCACCAGCGGATGTTTCGCCGTTGCTGCGTATGCAAGGTGCGGCTTACGCCACGCGTATTGCGGAAGACTTCCGCGACCGTGGTCAGCACGTACTTTTGATTATGGACTCCCTCACCCGCTACGCGATGGCGCAACGTGAAATCGCCCTCGCCATTGGCGAACCGCCTGCCACCAAAGGTTATCCACCGTCAGTTTTCGCCAAACTTCCGGCGCTGGTGGAACGTGCGGGTAACGGCATTTCTGGCGGCGGGTCGATCACCGCGTTTTATACCGTTCTGACGGAAGGCGACGATCAGCAAGATCCGATTGCCGACTCGGCGCGTGCGATTCTTGACGGCCACATTGTGCTTTCACGCCGCCTTGCAGAAGCGGGGCATTACCCGGCTATCGACATTGAAGCGTCCATCAGTCGCGCCATGACGTCATTGATAACCGATCAGCATTACGCGCGGGTGCGCCATTTCAAACAATTGTTATCCAGCTTCCAGCGCAACCGCGATTTGGTCAGCGTCGGCGCGTATGCCAAAGGCAGCGATCCGCAGCTCGATAAAGCGATTGTGCTGTGGCCGCATCTGGAAGCGTTTTTGCAGCAAGGAATTTTTGAGCGCAGCGGCTGGGAAGAAGCGTGTCAGTCATTAGAGATTATTTTCCCGGGCGTTTGATCAGTTTCGTAGGTCGGATGGATAAGCGTCTGATTTCGTAGGTCGGATAAGCGTCAGCGTCATCCGACAAAAGCTCGACAGGAGTCACAATGAACCAAAGCACAGCACTGGAAACCCTGCACGATCTGGCTGAAAAAGAGGTCGAGGATGCGGCAGTACGCTTAGGGGAAATGCGCCGTGGCTGCCAGCAGGCGGAAGAACAGCTCAACATGCTGATTAACTACCAGTTTGAATACAGCACCAGCCTCAACGACAGCATGAGCCAGGGAATTGCCAGCAACCGTTGGCAGAATTATCAGCAGTTTATTCAGACGCTGGAAAAGGCCATCGACCAGCACCGCCAGCAGTTGATGCAGTGGAATAACAAGGTCAACCAGGCGCTGAATATGTGGCAAGAAAAACAGAAGAGATTGCAGGCCTGGCGCACGTTGCAGGAGCGTAAAGCCGCTCAGGTGTTATTGGCTGAAAACAAACTCGACCAAAAACTGATGGATGAATATGCCCAGCGGGCAACACTGAGGAAACCAGAATAATGATGCAGCCCCTGATGATCACTTCTCCAGATGTCGCAACGTCTACCACGGCTTCCGGCAGCGCCATTTCAGCCGATAAAGGTTTCAGTGAAGATTTCCTGAGCCTGCTCGGTAAAGCCCTGCCCGGCCAGATTTCGCTGGCTGACGGTAAAACTGTCTCCCTCGAAGCTGCGCTCAACAAAACCGCAGGGAAAGGCGTTGCCGCCGCCGCTGATGAAAAAGCCACGCTGGCCTCGCTGTTAGAAAACCTCGATACGTCGGAAGCGTTATCCGCCCTGCTCGCCAATGTGAAGAAAACTGGCGTGGAAGATAAAACAGCACAGGTCGATGCGCAGAACGAGCAAACGCAGACTTTGAGTAACGCCGATATGCAGGCATTAAGCGCGCTGTTCGCCATGCTGCCGCAGCAAACACCGGTTACGAATACGCTGAATGTTCAGCCTGATGCGGAAAGTGATGCCGCCGTGAGCCTGAATACTTTGCTTGCGGGCAGCGGCATCAAAAATACCTTAACCAGTGATGCCCGCACGCCAGCCACAATTGCCGATAAATCCACCGCGCGGGATAACGCGCCCGTGGCGAAAAACGCACCGGCCACCAGCGAACCACTGGTTGATAGCAAAACCTTCGCTTTAAATAATGCCGAAAATGGCAGCCGCGATACTGCGGCAAATAGCGCCGCTAATAACACCAGCCAGGCTTCCACGCTCGCAGCGCCAGCGTTCAGCACCGCCACCGTCGCCACACCTGCCAGCTCACAAATTGCCGTGCCTGTCGCACCACAAATCAGCGCACAACTGGGAAGCCAGGAGTGGCAGCAGGCGGTGAGCCAACACATCACGTTATCTGTTCGTCAGGGCCAGCAAAGTGCCGAACTGCGTTTGCATCCGGAAGATTTAGGCCAGATTCAAATCAGCATGAAGCTCGACGATAACCAGGCGCAATTGCAGATGGTTTCAGCGCACAGTCACGTGCGTGCCGCGCTGGAAGCCACATTACCGAACTTGCGTATTGCGCTGGCAGAAAGCGGAATTGAGCTTGGGCAGAGCAGTATCAGCAGCGAAAGTTTTGCCGGGCAGCAACAGCAATCTGACCAGCAACAACAGCAAACTCAACGCTCTGGCGGCAGTTTCCCTTCAATGGGCGGTGACGCCGAATCCCTCGCCGTTCCGGCCAGCGTGCAGCGTTTAGCCTCGGGAAATAATGCGGTGGATATTTTCGCCTGAGAAACGCTCCCTAAGCTAAACGAGAAAGATAGCGACAAATATCACGTGTTTTCGGGGCTTTGAACGCCCGGCGACACGGGATAATCAATCCATATGCAGTACCGAATACAGGAAAGATGCGTTTTATGACTGACAACGCTTTGCCAAAAGGCCGCAAGCGCTCCATCTGGATGCCGTTACTGGTCCTGATTACCCTTGCCGCGTGTGCAACCGCCGGTTATAGCTACTGGCGTATGCAGCAACAGCCTGCATCTGCACAAGTAAAAGCGCCTGAGCCACCGCCTGCGCCGGTATTTTTCGCGCTCGACACCTTCACCGTTAACCTCGGTGATGCCGATCGCGTGTTGTACATTGGCGTCACGTTGCGTCTGAAAGATGAAGCGACGCGCCAGCGTTTGAGCGAATTCCTGCCTGAAGTGCGCAGCCGTTTATTGCTGCTGTTTTCCCGCCAGGATGGTGCCGCGCTGGCAACCGACGAGGGCAAACAGAAGCTGGTGGAAGCCATCAAAAATACGCTGGCTCCGCCGCTGGTCGCCGGGCAACCCCAACAGGTAGTCAGCGACGTGCTGTATACCGCTTTCATTTTGCGGTAATCCCATGGGCGATAGCATTCTCTCACAGGCCGAAATTGACGCACTGTTAAATGGCGACAGTGACACTTCCGACGAACCTAAAAGCAGCGTCGTCAACGAAACCGATATTCGTCCTTACGACCCGAATACCCAGCGTCGCGTGGTGCGCGAGCGCTTGCAGGCGCTGGAGATCATTAATGAGCGCTTTGCTCGTCAGTTCCGTATGGGGTTGTTTAACCTGTTGCGCCGTAGCCCGGACATTACCGTCGGGGCGATTCGCATTCAGCCATACCACGAGTTTGCTCGTAACCTGCCGGTGCCTACCAACCTCAACTTGATGCACCTGAAACCGTTGCGCGGCACCGGTTTGTTTGTGTTCTCGCCAAGTCTGGTGTTTATCGCCGTCGATAACCTGTTTGGTGGCGACGGGCGTTTCCCGACCAAAGTGGAAGGCCGGGAATTTACCCACACCGAGCAGCGCGTGATTAACCGCATGTTGAAACTGGCGCTGGAATCTTACAGCGACGCATGGAAAGCCATTTATCCGCTGGAAGTGGAATATGTGCGTTCCGAAATGCAGGTCAAATTTACCAACATTACGACGTCGCCAAACGACATCGTGGTGAATACGCCATTCCATGTGGAAATCGGCAACCTGACCGGCGAATTTAATATCTGCCTGCCGTTCAGCATGATTGAGCCGTTGCGCGAACTGCTGGTGAACCCGCCGCTGGAAAACTCCCGCCAGGAAGACCAGAGCTGGCGCGATACGCTGGTGCGTCAGGTTCAGCATTCTGAACTTGAGCTGATTGCCAACTTTGCCGACATTCCGCTGCGTCTGTCGCAAATTTTAAAATTGAAACCGGGTGACGTGTTGCCGATTGATAAACCGGACCGGATTCTGGCGCACGTTGACGGTGTTCCGGTGCTGACCAGTCAGTACGGCACGCTTAACGGCCAGTACGCTTTACGCGTCGAACATTTGATCAACCCAATACTGAATTCGCTGAACGAGGAACAGCCCAAATGAGTGATATTAATCAACCGTCCGACGACAATGCCGGCTCCGTGGACGATCTGTGGGCTGATGCGTTAAACGAACAAAAAGTCTCCACCAACAAAAGCACCGCCGACAGCGTATTCCGTGCGCTGGAAGGCAATGACATTGCAGGCGCGATGCAGGATATCGACCTGATTATGGATATTCCGGTCAAGCTGACGGTTGAACTGGGTCGCACGCGCATGACCATCAAAGAGCTGCTGCGTTTGTCGCAAGGTTCGGTGGTAGCCCTCGATGGTTTGGCGGGCGAACCGCTGGATATCCTGATCAACGGCTACCTGATTGCGCAGGGCGAAGTGGTGGTCGTGGCGGATAAATACGGTGTGCGTATTACCGACATTATTACGCCGTCCGAACGTATGCGTCGTCTGAGCCGTTAATTCAATGAAAACCCAGGCATCCGTTCAGCAACAATCCGCCACCAGCACCGGTTCCCCACTGGTGCAAGTGAGCGGTGCATTAACCGCCATTATCGTGTTTATTTTGCTGGCCGCCTGGGTGGCAAAACGCTTTGGCTTTGCGCCGAAAACCGGCTCCAGCAAAGAGATGAAAGTCAGTGCCAGTTGCAGCGTGGGCGCGCGTGAACGCGTGGTGATTGTCGATGTGCAGGACGCCCGCCTGGTGCTGGGCGTGACGGCCGGGAAAATCACCCATTTGCATACGCTGCCCGCCGCAGCCGTAAGCGAAACCGTTGCACCTGCCCAACAGGCTGATTTCCAGACTCTAATGAAAAATAGTTTGATGAAAAACCTGCTTAAACGTAACGGGAAAGATTGATGAAACGTTGGCTCCCCTTCTCGTTGCTCGGCTTGCTGTTTTTGATGCCAGCCGCATTGGCTCAATTGCCGGGGCTTATCAGCCAGCCGATGTCTAACGGCGGGCAGAGCTGGACGCTGCCGGTGCAGACGCTGGTGTTTATTACCTCGCTGACGTTCTTACCCGCCATTTTGCTGATGATGACCAGCTTTACGCGCATCATTATTGTTTTCGGCCTGCTGCGCAGTGCGCTCGGCACGCCTTCCGCACCGCCAAACCAGGTGTTGCTCGGCCTGGCGCTGTTTTTAACGTTTTTCATTATGGCTCCGGTGTTCGATAAAATTTATACCGATGCTTATCAGCCGTTTAGTGAAAACAAAATCCAGATGGATGAAGCGCTGGAACGCGGTTCAAAGCCGTTGCGTGAGTTTATGCTGCGACAAACCCGTGAAGCGGATCTGGCACTGTTTGCCCGTCTGGCGAACACGCCGCCGCTCGAAGGGCCAGAAGTGGTGCCGATGCGTATTTTGCTTCCGGCGTACGTCACCAGCGAGCTGAAAACCGCTTTCCAGATTGGCTTTACGGTATTCATTCCATTTTTGATTATCGACCTGGTGATTGCCAGCGTGCTGATGGCGCTGGGGATGATGATGGTGCCACCAGCCACCATTGCCCTGCCCTTTAAATTAATGCTGTTTGTGTTAGTGGATGGCTGGCAATTGCTGGTCGGTTCGCTGGCGCAAAGTTTCTACAGTTAGAGGGGAAAACGATGACTCCTGAGTCGGTCATGATGATGGGCACCGAAGCCATGAAAGTGGCTTTGGCGCTCGCCGCCCCGCTGTTGATGGTGGCGTTGGTTACCGGGCTTGTGATCAGTATGTTGCAGGCCGCGACGCAGATAAACGAAATGACGCTGTCGTTTATTCCCAAAATTCTGGCGGTGTTTGTCACTATTATCGTTGCAGGGCCGTGGATGCTGAATCTGCTGCTGGATTATATGCGCACACTGCTGACGAATATTCCGATGAACATTGGATGATTCATATTGATAGTAGCCAGTGGCTCACTTTATTGAGTATGGGTTTCTGGCCCTTTATTCGTATTCTGGCTTTAATTTCCACCGCCCCGATTCTGAGCGAACGGGCGATTTCCAAAAAGGTGAAAGTTGGCCTCGCGCTGATGATTACCTGGCTTGTGGCCCCCACGCTCCCCGCAACCGATGTGACGATTTTCTCCGCTGCGGGCTTCTGGCTTGCCGCGCAGCAAATCCTGATTGGTATCGCGCTAGGCTTCACCATGCAGTTTGCTTTTGCCGCCGTGCGTACCGCAGGCGAAATTATCGGCCTGCAAATGGGGCTGTCTTTCGCCACCTTCTTCGACCCCGGCAGCCGCCTGAACATGCCCGTCCTCGCCCGCTTTATGGATATGCTGGCGATGCTGTTGTTTCTGGTGTTTAACGGTCATTTATGGCTGATTTCGATGCTGGTCGATACTTTTCACACGCTGCCCATCGGCGGTGATCCGATCAACAGCAATGCGTTTATGGCGCTGACGCGTGCGGGCGGGTTGATCTTCCTCAATGGATTAATGCTGGCGTTACCGCTGATTACTTTGTTGCTGACGCTCAACATTGCGCTGGGTTTGCTCAACCGTATGTCTCCGCAGCTTTCGGTATTCGTGATTGGTTTCCCGCTGACGCTCGCCGTCGGAATGTTGGTGATGACGGCGTTAATTCCTTTAATGGCTCCTTTCACCGAACACTTATTTAGTGAGGTATTTAATTTACTCGCCGATATTGTGAGTGAAATTCCCGCGAATTAATCCCATACAGTTTGTGCCGCTTATTGAGGATATTCCTAAAAGCTTTGTTGTGCGACATCCACCAGGATATATCCGGCGCGGCTTATATGCATTTACTTATCTCACATAATCTAACATTCACTTTACTTTGAGAAGTTTCTTAGCAAATTATACATAACTTTACTGGATAGTTGTTATGCCTAAAAATACTTCGCGGGTAAAAAGGGGGGGATGTTATGTCAACGATCATTATGGATTTATGCAGTTATACCCGGCTGGGATTAACGGGATATTTAACCAGCCGTGGCATCCGAAAACGACAGATGACCAACGTCGAAACGATAGACGAGCTGGCGCTTGCGTGCGAGTCCCAGACGCCTAATGTGGTGTTTATTAATGAAGACTGTTTTATTCATGATGCTCAGAGCAGCGAGAGAATTAAGCAGATCATTAATCAGCATCCCAGCACTTTATTTCTGGTCTTCATGGCCATCGCCAATATTCATTTCGATGAATATCTTTTAGTACGCAGCAATTTACTGATCAGTTCTAAATCTATAAAACCAGAATCATTAGACGAAATACTCTCAGAATATTTAGCAAAAAATGCGCACTGCATCGGCCATATTAATTTACCCACGTTATCATTAAGCCGTACTGAGTCGAGTATGTTGAAAATGTGGATGTCCGGTCAGGGCACGATTCAAATATCTGACCAGATGAATATCAAGGCCAAAACGGTATCATCGCATAAAGGAAATATAAAGCGAAAGATAAAGACGCATAATAAACAGGTGATTTATCACGTGGTGCGTCTGACGGATAATGTCACTAATGGGATTTTTGTGAACTTACGCTAAGCATTCGATTTGAATCTCCCCCTCACCCGCGCCAACTCAGGCGCAGAGTGAGGGAGTGCAATCAGGCCGTCTTTTCTACAAAAATACCGTCCGGGTGTCCTGATTCATTAAAGAACCAGATCCCCAACGGATATTCCTCAAGCGACACCAGGTACATCGTCCCTTCGCTAAATTGCTCGACGGCTAACACCACGCCTGGCCGACGCGGACCACCATCGGTTTTTACTGTGACGCGATCGTTGATATTCATAACAAAAGTCCTCCGGTTGCTTTGTGCCAGTGTAGATCAAAAACGACTCATTCGCATCGCATGATGCATCGCCTTGAGCATTTTGTTAAACGACTATACTTGATAGCGGGACTGGCAATCGGTACTCCCCGGAGGACTACGGCATGAAGACCGCGAAAGATCTCAATGAAAGCACGCGTATTGACGTTGATGCGCTTCTTGCGGCCATCAATGAGATAAGTGAAAGCGAAGTGACACGTTCAGGCGACGACCCGCAGCGGGCCAGCATAGATGGACGCACATGGCACACCTACTCCGAACTGGCGGAAGCCTTCGAGTTGGATATCCATGATTTTAGTGTCAATGAAGTGAATCGCTAGAGTACCCGAAATAATTCGAGTTGCAGGAAGGCGGCAAGTGAAGGAATCCCGATGAGCTTACTTAAGTAAGTGATTCGGGTGACTGAGTGCAGCTAACGCACCTGCAGCTCGAAGTATGAAGGGTAAAAGAATCCCGGCAGTATTAATGCCGGGATCAAACTTGCGTTCGCAAGAAGCACTTGAAAAATTCGTTACACCAGGAAATCTGATGTGCGTTCACCATACATCAGATTTATTTCAAAACCATTAAATATTCAGCATATGAATTTTAATATTTTGAATATGCTTTGTGTAAAAATCGCCGCTATGCCTTAGCGTACGCGGCTTTTCAGGGAATGTTCCCATACCCATAAATGATTAAGTTGCTATTTAATTGAGAGTATTCCTGGTCACGGAGATCTTAATTTTTGAACTTTAGGAGAAGCGCCATGCCGCATTTGCACGATCCGTTATTAATCGTTTCTGATCTTGATGGAACATTGCTGGAGCATCACTCCTATCGTTGGGAAGCGGCAAGCGAATGGATCCGTGTTTTGCGCCAACACGACATCCCGTTAATTTTATGCAGCACCAAAAGTGCCGCTGAGATTATGGCCTGGCAGGACGAACTTTCTTTAACCGGTCAGGCGTTTATTGCTGAGAACGGGGCAGTTATCCAACTCGACGCCAGTTGGAGCGACAGCGATGACTACCCTCGCCTGCTCACCGGCATTAGCCACGAAGAACTGCTTTCTGTGCTGGATAAACTGCGCCAGAAATATGGCTTCAAATTTACCTGCTTTGCCGATGTCGACGAAAACACGCTTAGCGAACTAACCGGGCTGACGCGCAAACAGGCGAGCCTGGCGAAACTCAGTGAAGCCTCCGAAACGTTAATCTGGCGCGATAGCGAAGAAATGATGGCCGCATTTAGCGACCAACTTGCGGCGCTGGGTTTAATGCTGCTACAGGGCGGGCGTTTTTGGCATGTGCTGGATATGCAGGCGGGCAAAGATAAGGCGGTGCATTGGCTGCAACAACAATTCCGACAACGCGAAGGAAAGCCGCGCATCACTATCGGCCTTGGCGACAGCCCAAGCGATGCCTTGCTGCTCGATAGCGTCGATTACGCGGTGATTGTGAAAGGCTACAGTCGCCAGGCAGTGACGCTGCAAAAAGACAATCCGCAGCGTGTTTACCGTAGCCAGAATTATGGCCCTGAAGGCTGGAAAGAGGGCCTCGACCATTTTATTACTACGAAATAAAACCGGGGCTTAATCGGTATGACAGACCCGATTACGCCCTTCTTGCTTGGCTTTATACAAGCGATGGTCAGCGTGCGATTGCAGGCGCTCAAAATCGTAATCATCAAATTCAAATGCGCTGCTGACACCAAATGACGCGCTGATCCTCACGGTCGTCCCTTGTTTTAACAGTAACTCTTTGCTGTTAATCCGCACTCTGATGCGCTCGGCGACTTTTGTCGCCTCTTCAAGTGAGGTATCAGGCAACACGATGCAGAACTCTTCACCGCCCACCCGCCCGGCTACATCCCCTTGACGGAACGCATCGCTCAGCATGGCTGCTGCATGCGCCAGAACTTTATCGCCGCTGCTGTGTCCGTATTTGTCATTGATGCTTTTGAACAGATCGAGATCCATCTGAATAACCGAGAACGGCTGCGCCTGTTGTTTACATTCTTGCGACAGTTTGCGAGCCAGCTCGAAGAATGCCCCACGGTTATATAAGCGCGTTAAGGTGTCGTAATTTGCCCGCCAGGTAAGGGTTTGTTGCAGGCTAAACATGTTGTTGACCAGGCGGCGGATCACGACCCATGATGCGAACAACATGAGAGTCGACAGCATCCACAGAACACTCAGCACGATACTGATGCGGCCAAACTCGCCCTGAACGCCCTCTTCCAGGGTGTGAACTTTGATTAGCAAACCATCGTAATTGTTAAGCTTCGCCCAGGTGATAAAACGGCTGTCCATGCGCAACTCCCCTTCGTCACCCGCTTTTGCCGCCGTCACCGCGCTGGCGATTTGTGCCAATTGTGGCGCGGTAAACATGGGGTGTAGTGGCAAGCTTTGTGCGGAAGTAGCGATTGGATTTAGCTCGTTGTCATACAACAGAACAGTGCCTTCATGATCTTCATTGTGGGCCTGTTGTAGAAAGGTATGGAGCGAATCAATCGGGTAATCGAGGGCCAGAACGCCATACCAACGGCCATTGTAATCGAGCGGAATCGCCGCCGTGATAATCTGCCCGGTGGTCGATTCAGGGTTAAATGTGTGTGTCCATTTCAACGCGCGATCTGGGTTGTTTGCCGGGGATTGCGAGGAAAAATACGGCTGCGCGACCAGGCGATAATACAACGCGACGATTTGCGGATCGTTCGGCGGCGGCGTGCTGGTGAGGAAAAATCCACTGCGCGAAGCATAGAACATGCGCCGTGGCAGTGTTTGCGTCTGGTGAGACAAACGCATGATGTAGCTCAGTTCAAGAGCCGAGCTTAATTCCGTGTGAATCGTCTGCTCGTCACGATCAAGCAATGGACTGTTATTCACAAATTCATCGGAGACACCGTTCATCGGCAGGCTGCGGTTTAAATCGAGACGCAATTGCCAGTACGGTTGTGTGCGTAACGCATCAAAATCGGCGAGTGTTTTGCGTGTTTTATCCGTAGAAATGGGCGATTGCAGCGCGTAAAGCATGCTGTTGCGATAAAAAAGCAGATTGTCGATATTGTGCTGAAGTTGCCGGTCTAACAACGTGGCAACATTATCCAGGCTGTTACGCTGACTGGAGACATAGGCCCCTTCAAGCACCACGGCTTCGCGCCAGGTGAGTACCGTGGAAAACAGAAATACCACAATAAAACAAAGGTTAACGACCTTTTGCGGATTTTTAAAGCGGCTTATCACGCGTTGAATTGCATTGCCAAACACTGACACACTCCCTGAAACCGCTATCGCCCAAAATCCATTTACCCAGCCCAATCCATGCTTTAGCCGACATGGACGGTTATGCTATCCAAAATGATACATTAACACTCAGGATTATCGCTAAGGGTAAATATATTCATGGCAATTATATTACTCTCAAAATGCACCCGCTTCTGAAAATAAAACGCCCGGTCACTGACCGGGCATTGAGATCGGTGATAACCCCCACCGTAGGTCGGATAAGCGCCAGCGTCATCTGACAAAACCCGTTTATCGACACTATGCTGGTTAGCCTTGGCTGGTTAGCCTTGCGCGCCTCCCGCTGTTGCCAGTGGGGCAAGGTCATCCTCTCGGAAGGCCTCGCGCTTGACACCAAATCCATCATACCAACGACACTCCACCATACCGCTGGAAAACCCGGTAACAATCATCCTTGGGCCACCATTCTTAGGTTGGACTTCATCGCTGACCACAAAGACCATAACCGCCTCCTGTATCAGGGTGAAAACTTCTACAGTTATAGACAATGACCTGGGGTTTTGCCTGGCTAAACGGGCAAATTTACGCAAATTGTTAGTGAACTGTGCTGCCGCGCAGACGACCAATACCATTTACCACTGCCAGCACAATCGCGCCGATGATAAAACCAATCACCAGGTTAGCAACGGTTGGCCCCAGTAAATGCACCACACCGCCCATTTTCTGGGTCCAGTTTTCAATGGCGTGATGCAGTAGCGGAACACCGTGAACCAGAATGCCGCCGCCCACTAAGAACATCGCCAGCGTGCCCACCACGGACAGGAACTTCATCAGCCACGGCGCGAGCACTAATAACCCTTTGCCAATCCCACGAGCGATTACAGAGGTTTTCTCCACCAGCCAGAAACCCAGGTCGTCGAGTTTGACGATAATCCCCACGATGCCATACACGCCGACGGTGACCACAATCGCAATGCCGGACAACACCAGCACCTGGTTAAGCAGCGGCGCGTCGGCCACGATACCCAAGGTGATGGCAATGATTTCCGCTGAAAGAATAAAGTCGGTACGAATCGCCCCTTTGACTTTGTCCTTTTCATAAACCTTCGGATCCTGAGCCGCGATGTCATCCAGCCGCTGTTGGCGTTCTTCCGGGGTTTCTTTGTGTTTACGCGCATGCAGGCTATGCATGACTTTTTCAACGCCTTCATAGCAAAGGAACGCACCACCAATCATCAATAAAGGCGTGATAGCCCACGGTGCGAACGCGCTGATAATCAGGGCCAGCGGCACGAGGATCAGTTTATTAAGGAACGATCCTTTGGCGACTTGCCAGACCACGGGAAGCTCCCGGTTGGCCCTCACACCTGAAACTTGTTGCGCGTTTAGCGATAAATCATCCCCCAACACCCCGGCGGTTTTCTTGGCCGCCAGTTTCCCCATCATCGAAATATCGTCAAGTAAAGTCGCGATATCATCCAGCAACGTTAATAAGCTACTTCCAGCCATTTAATGAACATCCTTTTTTGTTTGTCTGCCTAACAGTATGGAACAAAAGTCAGTTGTGGAAAAACGAAGTCGCGTGTCAACAAAAATTAACATTTTTTAAACAAGTAAAAACCTCGCAAGAAAGATACTTTTGACGTTAACTATTAGTCTTATCGCTAATTTGTCGTGAGGAAGTATGCGCGTTCGTTCGGGTCAATTGTTGCCGCTGGTTGCTGCACTTTTTGCGTTATATATCATCTGGGGTTCTACTTATTTTGCCATCGCCATCGGCGTGAAAAGCTGGCCGCCATTTATGATGGCTGGTGTGCGATTTATGGTCGCCGGTGTGTTGTTGATGAGCGTTTTGTTATTACGCGGACATAAATTACCCGCGATGCGCCCGATGCTGAATGCCGCATTGATCGGCGTGTTGTTGCTGGCAGTCGGCAACGGTTTTGTGACTGTCGCAGAACACCAACATGTGCCGTCCGGCATTGCAGCGGTGATGGTCGCCACCGTTCCCCTTTTCACATTGTGCTTCAGCCGTTTGTTCGGCATTCAAACCCGTAAACTGGAATGGTTAGGTATCGCCATTGGCCTCGGCGGCATCGTGCTGCTCAACAGTGGCGGGAACCTGAGCGGCAATCCATGGGGCGCGCTGTTAATTCTGATTGGTTCGCTAAGCTGGGCGTTTGGTTCGGTTTACGGTTCGCGCATTGAATTGCCGACCGGTTTGATGGCGGGTGCCGTAGAAATGCTGGCGGCGGGTATTGTGCTGCTGGCCGCGTCTGCGCTAACCGGCGAGCGTTTAACCGCCATGCCAACTCCTGCGGGCTTTATGGCGGTGGCGTATCTTTCATTATTCGGCTCGATTATTGCCATTAGCGCGTATATGTACCTGATTCGCAACGTCGCGCCAGCGGTAGCCACCAGCTACGCCTACGTTAACCCGGTGGTGGCGGTTTTACTGGGAACCGGATTTGCCGGAGAGAGTTTATCGCCAGTGGAATGGCTGGCGCTCGGCGTGATTATCTTTGCCGTGGTGCTGGTGACGCTGGGGAAATATCTGCTTCCCCCAAAGCCGGTAGTGACCGTGTGTGAGGTTGAGAAATAATCAACTTTCGGGTGGCGTTTGCCACCCGTTTTCGTTTATCGCATGTATCCCTTGAGTATCAATCTGAGCATAGTTTCCGCCGCTGAAAACCCATTCTTCTAACCGCTCGCTCAAGGCGTTATCACTGAGTTTTTCACGCCCGCGCAATGCGCATTCCCAGACCAGCAATACTCGCCAGCCTTCGCTTAATAAACGCTGAATATCGCGCTGGTCGCGCTGCACATTTTTGCCGATTTTCTCGAGCCAGAACTCGGTTCGTGTCGCGGGAACTTTGAATAAATAGCAGTGATGGTGATGCCAGAAACAGCCGTGCGCAAAGATAACGCAGCGCTGTTCATCAATGACAAAATCGGGGCGGCCTGCAAGGGTCGCATCCTGAACGCGAAAAGCAAATCCGCACTCGGTTAATAATCCTGAGAGGCGTTTTTCAATAGCCGTGTCACGCGTCGCAATCGCCCGCATATTTTTGCTGCGAACCGCCTTACTGTGTACATCGACCATAAGTTCCATCCAAATAATATCGATCAGCCGCAGGAAAACTAATTATGTATTTTTTTGGCTATTAGTCAAAACACCAGTTTCATCTAACATGCTGTATCAACTAGCAATGCCTTATTAGCTAGCCATTGCGCATTGGCCGCTAAAATAATTTCAACTTTTCTCAGCGAATGTAAAATGGCACTCTATATTCAGAAAGTCTTATTATGCAGCAGATAAATTTCAATTGTTAACATCAATGATATTAATTTGTGAACATGTAAAAACACCTTCACCATTGATGCCTGTTTAAGAAAAAAAATGAAAAAATATCAAACGTTATTTATTCCAGCATTACTGCTGAGTGGAATATTCAATAGTTACGCCGTAAAAGCTGAAAATAATATCACCCAGGATTACGTCTCGAGCTGGAAAGCGGTTTCAAAGGGCGAATCTGTGACGGCTTTGCAGACCTCCAGTCTCGGTTCTGACGTGGTTGAGAGTTGTAGAACCCTTGCGCCGAAGCAGTTCCGGGGCGAAATCCTCCGCCATTGGTCACATATGACCGGAACGAAAGTCACCGAAACGGCCTTTCTGTCTGAAGATTTGCAGCTATTTGATCGACTGGGCACCATCTCCTGCCTGGAAGGTGCGGACTATGAGCGCAAAGGTAATAGCGACCAGTTAGTGAAAGCACTAAGTGCACAATTATTGGACATGGACGCGAAAGACGATGAAGACGCTTACGCGCAAATTAAAACGATGGAATTTCAGACCGGTATTTTGACTGCGCGTTATGGCATCAGCATTGAGAAAAAGAGTTTAAAACGCGGAAATTGAGTTTAATGGGTCGGGTAGGCATTATCGCTACCCGCCCCATTAATTACTCAGAGAATGTGTTAACGCTTTTTAGCGGCGAGTTTAATTCTCGGCTCCAGTAATTTGGCCACCGCTGCAAATGCCGGCACCACCACCGAATTACCAAACTGCCGATAAGCCTGCGTATCGGAAACTGGAATACGGAAAGAATTCCCCTGCACCGCTTCAAAACCCATTAAGCGTGCGCATTCGCGTGGCGTTAAACGGCGCGGGCGACGCATCTGGTTATCGGCATGATCAAAGTCTTCCTCACCGAGTGATTTATCCCAACCGCGATCGATGAGAATTTCAGCGCCGTCTTTGTAATAGCGTGCCGATAATGTGCGAGCGACACTGGCCGGATTTTTAGGATCAACCAGACCGTAGCCAAAACCATTCCCTTTCGCCTGGTGTTTTTTGGCGTAGTTATAAAGGTATTTCCAGAGCGTTGGCGTCAGAATGTATTTCGCATCCACCGTCGGCTCCAGCAATTCGCCAAATGTCGGGCGGCGTTGCGGATACAGTTCGCTAAGCTGAGTGAGGGTGAAATCTTTATGCAGATTCAGGTCACGGCGGAACCCCACCAGCACGATGCGTTCGCGGTGCTGCGGCAGGAAGTTTTTACCGTCGATAATTTTTGGGTCGCCCGCGCCCATAATGGCGGCATCCGCGACTTCATAACCCAGGCTGTCCAGCGTTTCCATGATGATGCGGAAGGTGTTGCCTTTGTCGTGGCTCTTTAAATTCTTCACGTTTTCCAGCACAAAAATGGCCGGGCGTTTTGCATCAATAATGCGAGCAACATCGAAAAACAGCGTGCCTTGTGTTTCGCAGGCAAAACCATGCGCGCGGCCTAAAGCATTTTTCTTTGATACACCCGCCAGGGAAAATGGCTGGCACGGGAAACCCGCCAGCAGGACATCATGATCCGGCATAACAGACTGAATATTCGCCGTCGCCTCTTCATCACTCACGTCGTCACGATGGCTGAGCGTGACATCCCGGATATCCTGGTTGAACTGATGGCTTTCCGGGTTGCAATACCAGTTGGCTTTATAGGTGCGCACCGCGTGTTTGTTCCACTCGCTGGTAAACACACATTGCCCACCAATCGCTTCAAACCCGCTACGAATGCCGCCAATTCCGGCAAATAAATCAACGAATTTGAATGCGTATTTCCCGTGGTGCGCAGGCGGTGGCGGCAGCATATTTTGCAGCATTTCATTTTCAGCTGCTGTCAGCGTGCGCGGGGATGATTTGCGGTTAACCCAACGGTTGAGTGATTCACGCGTCCAGTCACCGCTAACCTGACGCAAATGATGCGCCACGGTTTTTTGGTCATAGATTTCCAGAATGCGGGACACTAACGCAGAGTCTTCTTCTAGTTGCAGTTGTTGCTGGCGCAGAGATTGTTGTGAGAGTTGTTCGGCAATCGCGTCGAAGTCGTTCATCATGAACCATTTTCGGGAAAAGAGAGTGTCACTCTATCACTGATTTGACCCAGATAGAATGCGTTCTGCCCGCAAGCGTTGCGGGCATCCCTTTATCTTTAAGAAGAAGTTTTCTTAGACGAAAATTGTTGGATGACTTCCTGTTCCATACCGCAGTAATCACCTTTCAGTTCAGCACACAACTTCGCCATGTAGTTCACTAAAAAATCTGCGTTATAACGAGCCAACACACGCCCCGCTTCTGTTTGCATGGTATCTGGCAGTTTCAGGAGTTTTTTCTGGAAATGATCGAGTGCATAAGTGGCGTCGTCGAGTTCACGCCCATGAGCCAGCGGATCTTCGCTATCAAACAGCGGTCGCCCCAGTGCGCCAGAAGTATAGAAAACGCGCGCCAGGCCAATAGCCCCTAACGACTCAAGGCGATCTGCGTCCTGCACGATTTTCGCTTCGAGGGTTTGAGGAGCAATTCCGGCGCTGAAACTATGCGCACGCACCGCATGAGCGACGGCATCATATAATGAGTGAGGAAAATCAGGGAAATGACTATCCAGAATACGCAATGTCTCTTGCGCGGCCTGGGTAGAAGCAAGGTGCCGCTCCGGGTGGTTCTTCGGCAAATTAACGATGTCATGGAAATAGCAGGCGGTTAATACGACTAATCGATCTGCTTCTGTTGTTTCCAGGATGTGTTGAGAGGTTTTCCACACACGACGAAAATGAGCCACATCATGGGCTTTATCGTCCTGCAACCAGTTATGTTGCAAATACTCTTCAAAACGCGCTTGCCAGTGGGCTATCGGCATACGTACTCCTTACTTCGTAGCTGGACCCGGTACTTAATATGAGTACAGGATCACAAAATTAGCAAGTTCAGTCCCGATAACAACCCACGTTGGCACGATTTTAACTACCGGGCCCGCGTATACCAGGCTAGCCCGCCTAACAATGCAGCGACGGAACCCAGAACCAAAAGCCCCATTAATGCACCAAGCAGTTTTCCACCCAGCGAGCCCATATCGCCGTCGGTGACATTGCTGATCACCCAGAAATACTTCAATACTGACCAAACCGTGTACAGGCAAAATCCATAGAACAACCACAGTGCCAACTTTCCGCCCGGCGTACGGGTCGGTTTCGCATCCATAACCTCTGACATAACTCTCCCAATTGTTTAGCTTTTGTACTGTGATGGAACCCCATCTCCTGACCGTGATTTTTATCACATTTTTCACGCTTTCTGACAGCCCAACCCTCTCCTTTTTAATTAAGATTCCTCTTAAAAAATGTAACATATAATGTTGATTATCATGAAGTTAACAAAAACGATACATCTGGAATTACTCTCCTTTTTTGTTAATTGAAAATTTAATATTCAGTAAATAAACTATATAGTGTCACTTAAATATAAAACACCAAATCAAAATGACAGATAAAATAAACTGCAAATAGAAACAAAGCCCCGTCATTAAATAAATTACATATTTGTATTCTTTTAAGTTAACACATACACGCAAAGCATCAGAAACGTCTTAAAAATAATTTTTATATATAAAAATCAATCACATAATATCAGATCACACTGAAACACTTTGTCTTATTTCAAATAACACAGTTACATGTTTAATTATAAATAAATTGAACTACCTGTAATAAGATTATTGCGGTTATTGAGGGCATTAAATAACCCATCACTCATAATAATTATGATTTAAAGGAATAGATAAATGAAAAGAACAGCACTGGCATTAGTGATCCCAGCTTTATTGGTTATCGGCGCGGCAAACGCAGCAGAAATTTATAACAAAGACGGTAATAAAGTCGATTTGTACGGCAAGGTCGATGCTCGTCATACTTTCTCTGACAACGTAGGGGATGATGGTGACGCGACTTACACTCAGATTGGCTTTAAAGGCGAAACCCAGATTAATTCCGAACTGACAGGTTATGGTCAGTGGGAATACAAAATGATGGCCAACAACATCGAAGACAGCTCAAAATCATCCAGTAGCGCAAATTCAGCGTTTACGCGTCTGGCTTTCGCTGGCTTGAAATACGGCGACTACGGTTCATTTGATTATGGCCGTAACTACGGCGTGGTTTACGACATTGAAGCCTGGACAGATATGCTGCCAGTGTTCGGTGGCGACTCCTACACCTGGACCGATAACTTCATGACGGGGCGTGCGAACGGTGTTGCCACTTATCGTAACAACGACTTCTTCGGTCAGGTTGATGGCTTGAGCTTTGCTGTTCAGTATCAGGGCGCTAACGAAGGTTCTAACGCCAATGAAGATCAAGAAGGCACCAACAATGGTCGTGACGTTCGTTTCCAGAATGGCGATGGCTGGGGTCTTTCTACCGTTTATGATTTCGGCATGGGCTTCAGTGCTGGTGCTGCATACGCCTCTTCTGACCGTACAAACGAGCAAGAATCAACTACTCTCGCTGGCGGTGAAAAGGCCGATGTGTGGACTTTCGGTATGAAGTATGACACCAACGATATTTATGTGGCGGCGATGTATGCTGAAACCCGCAACATGACTCCATTCGGCGATTTTGGTATTGCTAATAAAACCCAGAACTTTGAAGTGACTGCGCAATACCAGTTCGACTTCGGCCTGCGGCCAGAAATTTCTTACCTGCAATCTAAAGGTAAGGATTTGATGGCTGATGTTTCTAACAGCAGCGACTGGGATGATAAAGACCTGGTTAAATACGTTTCTGTTGGTGCGAACTACTACTTCAACAAAAACTTCTCCACCTATGTTGATTACAAAATCAACCTGCTGGATGGTGATGATGACTTCTACACCTCAGCGGGTATCTCTACCGATGACGTTGTTGGCATTGGCATGATCTACCAGTTCTAATCTCGAAAATGGTTGCTTGTTAATTCATGGCCCGCGCAAGCGGGCTTTGTTGTTTCTGACTCACACAAAAACTCATTTTTCCCATCACTAATAACTATATTTCCCTTCAAATCATTCCCAACAGAAATAATTTACGCTTCACGCGCCCAACCTGTGACTCCCGTCGTTGAATGAAAAAGCGGTAAGTGGTTGAATAATGTCATGGAGAAGGCGTGCTAATCGCGTTCTCAGGCGGTCCTGTTCTGGTCGCTGCCTTGTGTCGCATTAATGCGGCTTTTTCACAGTCACGGTATAGTAGTTTTCCGTTCAAGAGATGACTTTGCGAGCGAGTAACATGATTAAGTGGCCCTGGAAATCTAGTGATTCATCCGCTGTCACGGCGTTGCCGTGGGAGCAGGCTTTAGCCATTCCAGTTCTGGCAACGCTCACCCCAGCCGAACAAGAAAAGCTGGTTCGTCTTGCCGATCGTTTTTTACAGCAAAAACGTCTGGTGCCCCTACAGGGCTTTGAACTTGATGAGCTGAAAAGTGCGCGTATCGCGTTGCTGTTTTGCCTGCCTGTTCTTGAATTAGGCCTCGAGTGGCTGGACGGTTTTCACGAAATCCTCCTCTACCCTGCCCCATTTGTGGTGGACGATGAATGGGAAGATGACATTGGCCTGGTGCATAACCAACGCGTTGTGCAATCCGGGCAAAGTTGGCAACAAGGCCCGATTATCCTGAACTGGCTGGATGTGCAGGACTCTTTTGACGCCTCCGGGTTTAATCTGGTGTTCCATGAAGTGGCGCATAAACTGGATATGCGTAATGGCGACCGCGCCAGCGGCATTCCGTTGATTGCGCTACGTGAAGTCGCAGGCTGGGAACACGATCTGCATGCGGCAATGAGCAACATTCAGGACGAAATTGATATGGTCGGCGAAAACGCTGCCAGCATTGATGCCTACGCTGCTTCTGAACCGGCGGAGTGTTTTGCCGTGTTATCTGAGTATTTTTTCAGTGCTCCCGAGCTATTCGCACCGCGCTTCCCTTCACTTTATCAACGGTTTTGCCAGTTTTATGAGCAAAATCCATTGTTACGCTTGCGTGAGAGTGAAAACACAGCGGCATCCAATGGAAATACGGTGCATTAATTCGACAATCTGGATTTAATTTAATCATTTGAATCAACGCGTTATTTTTGTCGTTGACTCTTTTTGAACGTGACGTTACTATTTCCCTCGTTCAAACGATTCCTCTGTAGTTCAGTCGGTAGAACGGCGGACTGTTAATCCGTATGTCACTGGTTCGAGTCCAGTCAGAGGAGCCAAATTTAAGAAGCCCGCTTAGGAAACTAAGCGGGCTTTTTGTTTTGTTATTTCCAATATTTTTTATTTCAAATAAATTTCTTTATAGCCCCACACTCCCGGATTCACTACTAATCTGCACCGGCATCCCTGAACGACGGGTCAGTGCTTCGCTGACCACGATGGCATCCACGCCAGTGCCCTGGGTCATTTCACGCAGTGTCGTGGTCATTGGCAGTGGGACTTTCTTGTCAGATTCAAACTCCGCGCGGTTGCGAGACAGCGGTTCGTGCACTTCCAGCCAACGGCGTCCGTCTGGCTCGACGGTTGTTTTCACCGGTTGGTCGATCAACTGCACACGCGTTCCCACCGGCACGTTATCGAAAAGATATTTAATGTCGTCTTTACGCAGACGGATACAACCCTGGCTGACGCGCAGGCCGATACCAAAGTTGGCGTTGGTGCCGTGAATAGCGTACAGCTTGCCGATGTAAATCGCGTACAGACCCATCGGGTTATCTTCGCCCGGCGGCACAAATGCTGGCAGCGTTTTACCCTCTTTGGCGTACTCGCGTCGGGTATTGGCTGTTGGCGTCCAGGCTGGCGCTTCCTGCTTACGCTCTACCTTTGTCACCCAATTACGCGGTGTTTCACGCCCGGCCTGGCCGATACCAATCGGTAAGATTTCCACCGTGTTGCTATCTTTCGGGTAATAGTAAAGCCGCATTTCGGCGACGTTAATCACGATGCCCTGGCGTACGGTATCCGGCAGAATCATTTGCTGCGGAATGGTCAACTGAGTCCCATCTTTTGGCAGGAACGGATCAACGCCAGGATTGGCTTCCAGCATATTGCTGAACCCCTGCCCGTACTGCGCGGCAAAATACTCCAGCGGCTGGGTATTCCCTTGCGGAACAGCAACAGTAAGAGGTTCACCGACCAGGCGACTTCCCTCCGGCGGAAGCATATAAGTCACCGCCAGTGCGCTATGAGTCACGGTCGCAAGCACCAGAGCAAGCGAGGATAAACGAATCATAATTTCCCTATTATCTGACATGATGTGGATAGGTTAAATATAACCCGCCCTTAAGCATTCGTCAGATTTGATAATCCAGCGCCGTCTCTTCTGGCTCTAACGCCAGGCGCTTAATATCAGCAACGGAAAGCTCCGGGTTACATAACTCGATAAAACGCCAGACATAATTTCGCTGCAACTGGCCGCGCTTCAGGCCGAGCCACACCGTGTTGGCATCGAATAAATGTCGAGTGTCCAGGCGAACCAATTCATCTTCTTCACCACTTGCCTGAAACGCCACCAGCCCGATGCCCAGCCCCAGCTCAACATACGTTTTCACCACGTCAGAATCCTGCGCGCTCAAGACGATATCCGGCGTTAAGCCCCGTCGGGAGAATGCTTCATCGATACGCGCACGCCCGGTAATCCCCTGGCGATAGGTAATAATCGGCCAGCGGCTGATATCGTCGAGCGTCAGGGGATTAGAGTGAATCAATGGATGGCCGCGCGGCACCAGCAGGGTGTGATACCAACGAAACCACGGATAAGCGACCATTAAAGGATCGGTACTCAGACGTTCACTGGCGATACCAATATCTGCCGTACCGTTATGCAGCAGGGTTTCTATTTCCTGCGGCGTTCCTTGAATCAGCTCAAGGCGCACTTCCGGGAATAGCGCTCTGAAAGATTTAATCACCGACGGCAGACTGTAACGAGCCTGGGTGTGGGTGGTGGCAATGGTGAGCACGCCGCTGGCGTCATTGGTAAACACATCCGCCAGACGCCGCACGTTACTCGCTTCATTGAGGATGCGTTCGGCAATGACCAGCAGTGCTTTGCCCGGTTCCGTCATGCCTAATAAGCGCTTGCCACGACGGATGAAAATCTCGATACCGAGTTCTTCTTCCAGTTCGCGGATATGGCGGCTGACGCCCGATTGCGACGTGAAAAGCATATTGGCGACTTCGGTGAGATTGTAGTCCCGCCGTGCCGCCTCGCGGATAATTTTAAGTTGCTGGAAGTTCACATTGCCCCCGGGGCATGACCGTTCTTTACACTATTGTTAAAGTGGCAACCCGGATATAACAAATAATAAAAACCAGCAACTTATTCGATTTAGCGATAAGGCCAATTAACCGACCAGTAGCAGCTCGCGACTTTCCTGAGTCGGACGAACCACCAGCGACATTAAAATGTCTTTTACCGCCTGCGCTTGCGGCGATAACGCCGTGCGTGCCGACAAATTCACCGAGAGCGGTAAATTCAGCGACGGGCTGGTGATGCGCGCCATCCAGCCATTTGCCGAACTCACCAACGATCGCGCCGCAGATTCTGGCAACACCGTTACGCCCATGCCGCTGGCAATGGCCGCCGTCAGTGTCGAAATAGAATCAATCTCACCGGTAATTTTCGCCGTCAGGCGGCGCAGTGAAAACGCTTCATCGACGCGCTTACGCACGGCGCTGTAGTCACGCGGCAGGAATAGGTTCATTTCGGCCACCGCAGCGAGATCGACTGTCTGACCTGGACAATCGCGGGTGCCGACCAGAAACAACTCCTCTTTCAGTAACGGTTGGCTGGTAATGCCCGCCGTCGGAGAACGGTCATACAAGACCGCCATGTCAAGCTGGCCGCTTAACAGCTTGTCATTCAGGACAGAACTACTGTTCTCATGCAGATAGACCAGCACGTCGGGTAATTCCGCACGTACCGCCTGTAATAGAGGCATGGTGATGGATGAAGCCGCAGTGCCAGGCGCAAGTCCAATAGAAACCTGGCCGCCTAAAGTTTGGCCCACGTTGCAAACAGCTAATTGAGCCTGCTCGCACTGGCGCAGAATAGTCCGCGCATGGGTATAGAGGATTTTCCCTGCTTCTGTTGGCGTGACGCCACGTTTGGTGCGAATTAACAGTTGCTGATCCATTTCACCTTCAAGGGTAGCCACTTGTTGGCTCAGCGCCGGCTGCGCAATATGCAGCACTTCTGCGGCCTGAGTCAGGCTACCAATATCGACGATTTTCACGAAGTACTTCAGTCGTCTTAAATTCATTTTGCCTCCTACACGGAATGCCAACGCCAGTCTCGGCAGTGATGTCTCTTTAGGAATTGCAATATGCTTGCCACTTTTGAGAAACATCCGACCAGATACGCTAACAAGCTGGATAATAAGAGAAAGTGATTTAATACGACGGAAAATGGGATTGAAACAGTGGTTCGCTTATGCCCCATTAGAGGTATGAGCGCACCATGACGGTGCGCAAAATCACAAACTAAACCCCGGCCCACCACAGGCGCAATTTCATTCCCCAATAACTCGTCCAGCCGGTAGTAGAAGGAACGACTTCTCCTTTATAAAGCACCACCAAGGTCGGCGTGACGCCAATCTGCCAGTGACGTGAAAGCTCGCCAGACGCGTCGTTCACTACGGGCAACTGGACTTTCTTCTGTGTCAGCCAGCGTGAAACCTCCTGCGGCGCACCCGAACGCAGCGCAATTGTCATCACGTTCTCCCCTTCCCCGACTAACTCGGCGACGGAAGGTGTGGTGTAGCGGCACACGCCACACCAACTGGCCCAAAAATAGAGCAGTAGCGGGCGATCTTCACTTAGCGCACTCAGCGTGACGGCGTTGCCATCCAGCGTATGAAGCGGCGTGCTGTCAAACGTTGCTGGCATCTTTGGCGCACGCCACAAATCCATCAGCACCACGATGGTGATAAAAATCACCATCATCACCAGCGCTTCTTTTCCCCAGCGCCTGAGCTTACTTTTCATTGGCCTGTTCCCGCTTTTCTTTTACCAGTTCCTCAAGTGAATCCCACGGCACCGCGCCAGCGAGTAGAGTATCGCCCACCAGCGTGGCTGGCGTTCCCTGAACCCCAACCAACCGCGCCAGTTGCAGATTCAGGTTCAGCGTTTCCATGCTGAGTCCATCCGGTTTAACCGCCGTTGCGCCGCTTTTGGACACAGCTGCATCAATAGTCGCTGCGGTATGATTCCCGGTTTTCGACATTAACGTTTGATGCAAACCCAGGAACTGCTGCGGATGCTCGCGCCAGGTCGTCAACGCCACGCGAGAGGCCAGTGATGACGTTTCTCCCCGGAACGGTAACAGCTTGAACACCACGTTAACGTCGGGATATTTCTCAACGATTTTCTCCAGCATTGGGTCAAACTTTTTGCAGTACGGGCAGTTGTAATCGGTGAATGAAATAATGGTCAGTTTCGGCGATTTAGCACCAATTTGTGGGCTGGCAGGATCTTGATACAGCGCCTGGTAAACCATCTCCTGGAACTGTTCTTCCGTTGGTTCGGTGGCGGCAGTTGCGCCAAAAGTCGTCAGCAGCAGTAAAAAAGTGATGATCATTTTCATTATTTCATTCCTTTCGCATCGTTTAGCGTATTGAGCACGGCGTCACGGGTCAGCAGGGTTGGCAGCGGTTTTCCTTCGGGGAAATTCGGGCCATAAACCTGGTTATACGGCACTCCGGCCTGCCCGCGCTTTTTGAGAAATGCCGTGATGTCTTTAGAAGGGAGCGTCCAGTCACCGCGCAGCGCAACCACATCCGGCTGTTGCAGCGCCGCTTGCACATCATCACGAGAAAGGACATTTAACTTATTAATTTTGCAGGTAATGCACCAGTCGGCGGTGACATCAATAAACACGCGTTTGTTTTGCGCCAGCGCATCGGTAATCGCCTGCTCGGTGAGCGACTGCCAGGGGATATTTTCTTTAGCGGCTGTAGTTGATGGAGCAAAATGCACGGATAACAGACTCACCAGCCATAACGCCGAGCCGAGCATCATCACCGCCAGAATCCGGCGCAGCCAGTTCATCCAGCGCCCAGGTTTTGGCAGTCGTAGCGCAAGCGATGGGCGTGCGGCAATAAGCAGCCACGGCAAACTCATGCCGATACCCAGTGCGAGGAAGATCCCCCAAAGCGTGGGCAACGAAGCGCCGAGCGCGACAGCCACGGCGGTTCCCAGGAATGGAGCGCTACACGGCGTTGCGAGAAGTGTCGCCAGTGCGCCCTGCCAGAAATGGCCGCTGATGCCCTTCCCACCGTGTGTGGCAAGTTTGGTAGTGACGTTCGAGGACAGCCGAAACTCAAATAGCCCGAACAAATTGGCGCTAAAGAGCAGCATCACCGCCGCCATAAAGCCGATAAACCAGACATTCTGAAACTGAATGCCCCAACCCACCGCTTGATTCGTCAAACGCAGCACCGTCATTAACAATGCCAGCGCCATAAACGACACCATAATCCCGGCAAATGAGGCGAGGAATTGCTGACGGATCACACGTTGATCCTGCTTATCAGCCAGCAGTACCGAGCCGAGCTTCATCCCCAAAACCGGCAGTACGCAAGGCATCAGGTTAAGAATAAAACCGCCCAACAACGCCAACAGCAAAACCTGCCACAACACAAAATCGTCAGTGACTGGCGGCGTAACAGGCGCGTCGGTTATCGCAATCTGGCTTTGCTGCGCCACACCGTTATCGGCGATAACCAGCGACAAATTACGCCCGCGCAGATCTGGCCCGGCACCATCCCAACCATCGCTAACGGGGATCGTGGCCCACAGCGTCTCGCCATCAACGCGATACTTTGGCTTACCGAAACTGGCATCTTCCTGCATATCCAGAAACAGCTCAGGTTTGTTCCAGCCCGCCGCACGCGTGGCTTGCACCACCAGTTCAGCATTGTGATATCCGGCAATCAGATTATCCGTCAGCCCATTATCGAGCGGCACCTTGCCCATCGCCTGGGCGTAATCATGTGCAAACGTTGCGTCGCCATGTGTGGGGGTGATTTCAAAAGGGTAATCCGTCAGTAAGCAAACATCTTTGCAGGTCGAAAGCGTCAGTACACCCGCGATTTTTGCCGGAGTTTCGCCTTCGAATGCCATCGGGATACTGACTTCATTGTGATAACCCTGCGTGGTGATTCCGCCCACATCAAAACGCTGCGGGACAGGCCAAAACCATTGGGCTTGTTTCACCGGTTCATGCCAGGTCATCGTCGGCGCAACCCCGCCGTCGCCCGGCGATCGCCAGTAAGTTTTCCAGCCATCTTCGAGTTTTACATCCAGCAAAACCTGAGTTTTCCCCGGCTCTGTGGAATCCGCACGCAACCTGACGCTGGCGTGATCATTCTCAGCAGATTGCTGCCAGCCCGGTTCTGCCGCCCATGAAAATGGCAGCCATAGCAATAGAAGGCAGAGCAATGCCCGCCTGAAAAGACTCAACATATTTTTCTCCGTTAGGAATTATCGAACTGCGCTAAACGTTAAAAATTAAGCAGCCGATGTTTCATTCACGGAAGACGCAGAACCGCAGATGGACTCTGAGTGTGGGCGAGGAAAATTCACGCACAGGCGTGACAGAAGATGATGCCGCCAGTAGTGGCGCGAGAAGTGTGAGGAGTAAAGAGAAAACAAACAGCGCGCCCTCGAACAACACGGGCGGTGCGGCAAGCAGTGATTTGGCGCTTAACTCGCACGGCGTCACAGGCGCGGCGTCGTCAATTTCAGACGCACTGTTTTGCGTGAGCATCACGTTTTCGGCAACCTTCATCTGCAAAGCGTGCATTCCCGCCATGCGCTGCGCGGTGCAGACAAGCACCACCAGACAGGCCAGAAATAAAAACCACTTTGCCAAATGCTGCCGTTTAACCATGAAACCCTCGCGTCAATTGAACCGCATATCTTAGCCAGTCGTTCCAGTTTGGCAACCAATGCCCTGTAAAGAACTGTCTGCACGCCCAAAATGCCGAGTTTGTCTGTTTTATCAGCAAACGAACTTGCGGTGTGTTGAGAGGCTTTGACAAGCCCTGATCACCTCGCTAATATGCGCCCCGTTAACCGATTCCTCTGTAGTTCAGTCGGTAGAACGGCGGACTGTTAATCCGTATGTCACTGGTTCGAGTCCAGTCAGAGGAGCCAAATTTAAGAAGCCTGCTTAGCTAAGCAGGCTTTTTGCTTTTATGCGCCCGCCAACCCCTTCCGTTCTCTCCCGTCGATGACATATCATCGAACTCTGCTTATTTAAAAGCAGGATTAAGGAGAGAAGATGACGCAACAGACCGCCACCAGCGCACTTACCCCGAACCAGGCCCTCGATAAACTTGAGGAACTGTACGATGCCTCGGTCAACGCCCTGCGCGATGCCATTGGTCAGTATGTTGAAAACGGCGCATTACCTGAATTACAACAACGCGCCGCAGGATTGTTTGTCTACCCGGAGTTGCGCGTCAGTTGGGACGGCACCGTCCACAACCCGAATAAAACTCGCGCCTACGCCCGCTTTACCCATTCCGGCAGTTACACCACCACCGTCACCCGCCCTGCACTTTTCCGCCATTATCTCGCCGAACAATTAACGCTACTTTATGAAGATTATGGCGCGCAGATTGAAGTGGGTTTATCGCAACACGAAATCCCTTATCCGTATGTGATTGATGGTTCCAGCCTGTCGCTTGACCGCTCGATGAGCGCTGGTTTACCGCGTTATTTCCCGACTACCGAACTGGCGCAAATTGGTGATGAAACGGCGGATGGTCTGTTCCATCCGACCGAGTTTTACCCGCTGTCGCATTTTGATGCGCGCCGTGTGGATTTTTCGCTGGCCCGCCTGCGCCATTACACCGGCACGCCAGTCGAACACTTCCAGTCCTTCGTGTTGTTCACCAACTACACCCGTTATGTGGACGAGTTTGTGCGTTGGGGCTGCCAGCAAATCCTTGATCCGGAAAGTCCGTATGTCGCACTCTCCTGCGCAGGCGGCGTGTGGCTCACCGCCGACAGCCAGGCCCCAGAAGAAGCGATTTCCGACCTCGCCTGGAAGAAACACCAAATGCCCGCCTGGCACCTTCTGGACGCCAACGGCACCGGTATCACGTTGATTAACATCGGCGTTGGCCCGTCGAATGCGAAAACCATTTGCGACCACCTGGCGGTATTGCGCCCGGCAGCCTGGCTGATGATCGGCCACTGCGGCGGCCTGCGCGAAAGCCAGTCGATTGGCGATTACGTTCTGGCCCACGCATATCTGCGTGACGACCACGTTCTTGATGCGGTATTGCCGCCAGACATCCCGATCCCGAGCATCGCCGAAGTGCAACGCGCATTGTACGACGCCACCAAACTGGTGAGCGGCATGCCGGGCGAAGAAGTCAAACAGCGCCTGCGTACCGGAACCGTGGTCACCACTGACGACCGTAACTGGGAATTGCGTTATTCCGCTTCAGCCCTGCGTTTCAACCTGAGCCGCGCCGTCGCCATTGATATGGAAAGCGCCACCATTGCCGCGCAAGGTTATCGCTTCCGCGTTCCCTACGGCACATTGTTGTGCGTTTCCGACAAGCCGCTGCATGGCGAGATTAAACTCCCCGGCCAGGCCAACCGCTTTTATGAAGGGGCGATTTCTGAGCATTTGCAAATCGGCATCTGCGCCATTGATCTGCTGCGAGCCGAAGGCGAACGCCTGCACTCGCGCAAATTACGCACCTTTAACGAACCTCCATTCCGCTAAGAGAATATAAGAATGCAACACACATCACCTTTGGCTGCCCTGCGCAGCCTGCTTAAAGAACGCGAACTGGATGGCATGCTTATCCCACGTTCCGATGCGCATCAAAGCGAATATTGCGCCCCTTTTGACGACAAACTGGAATTTAGCAGCGGCTTCGACGGATCGGCGGGACTTGCGCTGATCCTCGCCGACCGCGCGCTGTTATTCGTTGACGGGCGTTACCAGGTTCAGGCTCGCCAGCAGGTGAACCTCGATGAGTTTGAAATTCACCATTTGCACGACGAACCCATTCATCTGTGGATGCGTGACAATCTGCCGTCAGGTAAACGCATCGCTTTTGAGCCGATGCTAGCCGTCAACAGCCAGTATGAAAGCCTGCGCACCAGCGGCTGCGACCTGGTAGCGGTAAACGATGACCCGATCAATGAAATCTGGACGACGCGCCCGGCGGCACCGCGTGGCGCGATTCGCCAGATGCCGATTGAAATTAGCGGTGAATCGACGGCGTCAAAATGTGCCCGTGTCGGTGAATCCCTGGCGCGTGAAGGTGCGGATTTCCTCGCGATCACGTTGCCGGACAACATTGCCTGGCTGCTGAACGTTCGCGGTTCAGATATCCCGACCAGCCCGGTGCCACTCTCGTTTGCGCTGGTGAAAAACGACGGTGCCGTTGAATGGTTTGTTGATGAAGCTAAATTGCAAAATCTGGATAGCGCGTTGCTCGCATCCATCAATATCCAAAGCCCTGATACCTTTATCGACCGTTGCCAGCAGCTTGCAGCCGGGAAACGCTTCTTGCTCGACGCCGATAACGCGCCGGTTGCCGTGCGCTTTGCAGTAGAAAATGGCGGCGGTGAAATCACCTGGCAGGCTGACCCTGTCACGCTAATGAAAGCCAATAAAAACGATACCGAACTGCAAGGCTACCGCGCCAGCCATGTTCAGGATGGTGCGGCGTGGGTGAATTTCCTCGCCTGGTTGAGCCATGAAGTGCCGGTGCGTGAAGCCGCAGGCAACCCAATCACCGAGCTGGAAGCGCAGGAAAAACAGCTCGCCTTCCGCCAGCTTTGCGACAACTTCATCGAACAAAGTTTCGGGACGATTTCAGCCGCCGCAGCTAACGCCGCCATGTGCCATTACCACAGCGCACCAGAAACTAACTTTGCGATCGCCAGCAATGAATTTTATCTCAATGATTCTGGCGGCCAGTATTTCAACGGCACCACGGACGCCACGCGCACACTGAACTTCGGCCAGGTCGACGGCCAGCGCCGCCTGCATTACACCGCAGTGCTAAAAGGTTTCCTGGCGCTGATTTCGCTGCAATTCCCGCAGGGGACGCAAGGCCACCAGATTGATGCGTTTGCGCGTCGCCCGCTTTGGGAACTGGGGCTGGATTACGACCACGGCACCGGGCACGGCGTCGGTCACTGCCTGCTGATTCATGAAAACCCGCATCGTATGGCGAAGAAAGTGAACCCGTGGCCAATGATTCCGGGCAACGTTCTTACTATCGAACCCGGTTATTACCTCGGCGGTAGCCACGGTATCCGTATCGAAAACCAGGTTGAAGTCATCGCATCACAACCAGGTTTCTGCAAATTCGCTTCGCTGACGTTGATTCCAATCGATTTGAGCGCCGTCGAATTGCCGTTGCTGAATGAGCAAGAGATCGCCTGGCTGGATGAATATCACCAGTTGGTGCGTGAAACGCTATCGCCGCTTGTCTCAAGCGAAGCGCGTCCGTGGCTGATTGAGGCGACAGCGCCAGTCAGAACTCAACGCGCATAAACCCTTTCCAGGTCGGATAAGCGGCAACGTCATCCGACCTATAAAACCTGCTTATTTGCGGCTCTTTTCTTCATTTTGTTGATTAAACCAGCAATCAAACAATTTTCCTCGAAACAGCCTTTGACAACCCGACGGGTGCTCGATACTATGCGCCCCGTTAACCGATTCCTCTGTAGTTCAGTCGGTAGAACGGCGGACTGTTAATCCGTATGTCACTGGTTCGAGTCCAGTCAGAGGAGCCATATTTAAGAAGCCCGCTTAGGAAACTAAGCGGGCTTTTTGCTTTTTGTTTCCCGCGCTGCAAAAACAAAAAAACCGCCGCAACTTGTGCGACGGCTTTTATCCAAACGTTATAGCTATTACGGCTCTACCGCATCCAGCTTCACCAGTTGCAACGGCTCTGCCAGCAGAGCATCCATCTGCTGAATAAACGCCTGGAAATGCGGTAGCGCAATGTGCGCGTCCAGCCCTTCCTGCCCTTTCCACGACTCGCGCATGTAAAAGGTATCCGGCGAATCCTGGAGCTGGAACAAAGCGTAATCCAGGCAACCTTCTTCCTGACGAGTCGGGGCAATCAGCGCCTGCAAAGCAGATTTCAGATTGTCACGTTGCCCCGCTTTCGCTTTCAGCACCGCAATAATCGACAGCGTGTTATCACTCATTTTTAGCATTCCGTTAAAATTTCACTAAATTCAAGGCGTGACTTCGGCAGTGCCGCATTAAAGTCTTCCTCGCTACGATAGCCGATTGGCACGATCACCAGGCTGGTGAAGCCTTTTTCACGCAGGCCAAATTCTTCGTCCAGAATGCGTGCGTCGAACCCTTCGATTGGCACCGCGTCAATACCCAGCGCGGATACGCCCAGCAAGAAGTTGCCGACGTTCAGGTAAACCTGCTTTTCCATCCAGTGCTGCGCATCTTTATAATCAAATCGGTGCATATTCACGAAGTAGGAACGGCCTTTGTGCTGCCCCGCCATCGCCTGCTGGTTGGCAAAACGGCCATCGGCGTTTTCCTGCTCCAGCAGTTTGTTCAGATGCGTTTCATCAATCGCGGTTTTGGCGCAGAACACCACAACGTGCGAGGCATCAAGCACTTTGCGCTCGTTGAAAACGTAGAAGCCGGATGTCGCTTTCGCGATGCGCGCTTTCGCTTCGTCAGTGCTCGCCAGAATAAAATGCCACGGCTGCGAGTTGGTGCTCGACGGGCTAAGACGCAGCAAATTCTTCACTTGTTCAATTTGTTCATCGCCGATCTTTTTGCCTGCATCAAACGCTTTGGTTGAGTAACGTGACGCAGCTGCCTTGATAATATCCATGATATTTTCTCTATGATTTTTATGTAATTAGAAGCCTTCGAGGACGATTTTACCGACCGCGCGATTGGTTTCAATTAATTCATGGGCACGACGCAGGTTGTCGGCGTTAATGGTGCCGAAATGCTCGCCAAGCGTCGTCTGCAACACTTTCTGGTCAATCAGGTCAGACACGCGAGTTAACAGTCGATGCTGCTCAATCATATCGCGGGTTTCAAACATGGAACGGGTGAACATAAATTCCCAGTGCAGCGAGATGCTTTTCACTTTCAGCGGCCGCGCATCAAGTGTTTCCGGGTCATCAATCAGCGCCAGTTTGCCTTGTGGAGCCAGGGCTTCAATCAATTGCGCATAGTGCTTATCGGTCTGGTTCAGGCTGGCAACGTGGGTTACGTGCTTCACGCCAATGCGAGCCAGTTCTTCCGTCAGCGGTTTGCTGTGGTCGATTACATGATGCGCACCTAGATCGGAGACCCATTTCTGGCTTTGCGGGCGTGAAGCCGTGCCGATAACGGTGATGTTGGTGAGTTTACGCGCCAGTTGCGTGAGAATAGAACCCACGCCGCCCGCCGCGCCAACAATCAGCAGCACATCGTTTTCGTTACCTTTTTCAGCCACGCCCAGACGGTCAAACAACATTTCCCAGGCCGTGATTGCGGTTAACGGCATTGCCGCCGCACTGGCGTTATCAATGGATTTTGGTTTCAGTGCCGCAATGCGTTCATCCACTAATTGGTATTCGCTATTGCTACCAGGGCGCGTCAACGAACCGGCATACCAGACTTCATCGCCAGGCTTAAACAGTGAAACATTTTCACCCGTTGCCACCACCACGCCGACCGCATCCCAGCCTAAAATACGTGGCTGGTCAGCTTTAAAACCGGCGCGCACTTTGGTATCAACCGGGTTTACCGATATCGCTTTCACTTCCACCAGTAAATCGTGGCCTGTCGCGACAGGTGTCGGTAAAGTGATTTCAACCAGAGAGTCAAGATTGCTGCCATTTTGTGCAGCCTGAGTAATCGCGATCGCTTTCATGGTGTGCTCCAGGGATTAAAGGGTTCATCTAGTGAATGAACTCATGGTACAAGGTGTGCCGCTGGTGAAAAATAGCCCTTAGAAAACAACACTTATACTCGGAGAGTTAAAATGCTCAGGTTGGAAGACCTCACTTTGTTTGTCCGGGCCGCCGCCTTAAACAGTTTTAGCGACACCGCGCGTGAGGCCGGATTACAGCCTGCGCAGGTCAGCACCGCGATAAAGCGCCTCGAGCAAACGCTGAATACCCGTTTATTTGCCCGTTCAACGCGCAGCCTGCGCCTGACTCCTGAAGGGGAAACCTGGCTGCCGTATGCGATTAATGTGCTGCAAACGCTGGAAAACGGGATTGAGCAAATCCAGCCCGCAAGCGATGAAGTGCGCGGCGTGCTGCAAATTGCGGTGCCTTCAGATCTCGGGCGCAATATGCTGCTGGACGTGTTTCAGGCATTTCGCCGCGAGCATCCGGCGCTGCATCTGAAAATTCTTTTCTCCGACCAGATTGCCGATGTGTTTAAAGATCCGGTGGATATCGCGTTCCGCTATGGCAATAACGACGACGCCTCGTATGTGGCGCTGCCGCTCGCCCCGCACAATCGGCGCGTTATCGTCGCCTCACCTTCTTATATTGAGCGTTGCGGCGAACCGAAAACCATCAGTGAACTGGTGAAGCATGACGCACTGTCCTACGCGCTTCGTGGCCGGGTCTATGACAAATGGGTGTTAAGTTTAGACGGCGATATGCATCATGTGGCGGTGAAAAGCGCCATTGTGAGCGATGATGCGGAAGTGATTCGCCGTTTGGCCGTAGCGGGTGAAGGGATTGCCTATAAGTCCTGGCTGGATGTCAGCGAAGATGTGAACGAAGGGCGGTTGAAGATAATCATGCCGCAGTATCAGGGCGATAGCGTGCCGCTGAATATGATTTGCCCGCATCGCAAGCAGCTTTCCACCACGGTGCGATTGCTGCATGAAGCGGTGAAACAGCGTTGCGACTTATTACAGAGTCGGATGACGCTGCGCTTATCCGACCTACAAAGCCCAAAAGACGATTGAGTTTCGTAGGAGAGATAAGCGCCAACGTCATCCACCCGTTTTACGAAATTGGGTAGGTATACGGAGCGTTCACGCCCAGCGGCAGACCCAGCGCCCACCACACCAGCAGGAAGATGCTCCAGCTAATAAAGAAGATCACCGAGTAAGGCATCATCATCGACACCAGCGTACCGACACCGGTTGATTTCACGTAGCGCTGGCAATACACCACCACCAGCGGGAAGAACACCATCAGCGGAGTAATAATGTTGGTGGTGGAATCACCGATACGGAACGCCGCCTGCGTCAGTTCCGGCGAAATCCCTACCGCCATCAGCATTGGCACCATGATTGGCGACAACAGCGCCCACTTCGCCGACGCCGAACCAATCAGGATGTTCACCACCGCAGTGAGCAGAATCATGCCGATAATGGTCGCTTCGCCCGGCAGCGCCATGGTTTTAAGCACGTCCGCACCCGCCAGCGCAATCAGCGTACCGATGTTGGAATCGCCAAACGCTTTGATAAACATGGCGCAGAAGAAGGCCATCACCATGTACGAACCCATTTTGCTCATGGATTGGTTCATCGCATTGATGACATCTTTCCCGCTGCTAAAGGTTCCGGCGACAAAGCCGTAAACAATGCCAGGAATGATAAAGATCAGGAAAATCAACGGCACGATGGACTTCATGATTGGCGCGCCGTAGCTGGTCAGCGAGCCGTCGGTTGGGCTACGCAGCAGCGAAGTTTCCGGCCATGCCAGAGCGGCAAGCCCCGCCAGACCCAGCAACATCACCAGACCCGCCACTTTAAAACCACGACTTTCCGCAGCGCTGTAGCTGCTCATATCTTCGTTATGTTGATAATCGCCGTCGATTTCCAGTTTTGACACGCGTGGCTCAACAATGCGTTCTGTCACCCACCAGCCAACCAGCGTAATCATCACCGTCGAACCAATTCCGAAGAACAGGTTACACAGCGTGTTAACGGTATAAGTGCCATCCAGCAACTGCGCGGCAGTCTGGGTAAAACCTTGCAGCAAAGCATCGTTACCGGTTGGCACCATGTTGGCCGCAAAGCCGCCAGATACCCCGGCAAATGCCGCCGCAATACCGGCCAGCGGGTGGCGACCGGCAGACATAAAGATAATCGCGCCCAATGGAATAACCAGCACGTAGCCCGCATCAGCGGCAACGTGGCTGAACATCGCGACGAAGATAATCATTGGCGTAAGCAGTTTTTTCGGCGTGACGCGCAGCATCTTTTTCAGGCCGGTATTAATAAAGCCTGAGCTTTCTGCCACGCCAACGCCCAACATCGCCACCAGCACGATTCCCAGCGGCGCAAAACCGGTGAAAGTTGTCACCATCGAAGAGAGTGTTACCGTCAGCGCCTGCGGAGAAAGCAGGTTATTGATTCTGACGGCTTCATTAGTTACCGGGTTTACCACGTCGAAATCAACGGCGGAAAGCACCGCCGACATCGCCATCACGACCAGTAAGAAATAGAAAAAGATTAATGCGGGTTCGGGTAATTTGTTCCCTGCTTTCTCAACGGCGTTGAGAAATCCTGTCATTAGACGACCTTCCGTGTTCCTTGTCGTTGTGCTCATACCTACCTCATCATTCTGTTTACATTCATAGAAGTTATTACTTGCGGCAATTAATAACATTTTAGAATATTTCACTGCTAGTAACTTTACGTTACTAGTCAAAACGAGACAGTTGATGGTGATAGATATCATGGTTTTGAAGAATAACCAGATATTGAGTTGGTGAGAAATTATTCAGGCAGGATAAAAGTCGGATGACGCGGCGTTCATCCGACCAGGTAAAAAAGATTACGTTTTAGTCACAGGTTCTTTCTTAAGTCGTGGATATTTCTTCAGCCAGCGACCGCTGACCATGCGCCAGTAGAACAACACGCCGCGCACCGTCCAGTCGAAGAACATGCCCAGCCACACGCCAACCACTCCCATGCCCAACACGATACCGAGTGTGTAACCCGCCACTACGCGGCAGCCCCACATACTCGCCATGGAAACCCACATTGCAAAACGGGCATCACGCGCACCTTTCAGCCCGGCAGGCAATACCCAGGACGCCGCCCAAATCGGCATAAACGCGGCATTCATCCAGATCAGGATTTTGACGACGTCTTTTACATCATCTTCGTGGGTGTAGAACGAGGCCATTAATCCGGCGAACGGCGCGGTGCCCCAGGCGATAAGCGTCAGCCCGAGCGTCGAAAGCCAGAACACATGGCGCAACTGCCGTTCAGCCTGGCCAATCTGCCCTTTCCCCAGCCGCTTGCCGACGATAATCGTCGAAGCCGAACCTAAGGCGTTCCCCGGCAGGTTAATCAGCGCCGCAATCGAAAAGGCAATAAAGTTACCGGCAATCACGTTGGTGCCCATCCCGGCGACAAACATTTGCGTCAGCAATTTACCGGCGTTAAACAGCACCGATTCGATACTTGCCGGAATGCCAATCCCCAGCACTTCCCACAAGATGCCGACTTTGATAGGCCGGAAATAGCTTTTCAGCGAGATACGCAGCGACGGCGCAAAACCGACCACCAGCACGTAAACAAAGCCAAGCGCACCGATATAGCGTGAAATCGTCAGCCCTAAGCCTGCGCCAACAAAGCCCATGCCGTTCCAGCCCAGCGCACCATAAATCAGGATGCTACTAATAATTATGTTGAGGATGTTCATCCCGCCGTTGATCAGTAACGGGATTTTGGTATTTCCTGCCCCACGCAACGCGCCGCTGCTGATCAGCGCAATCGCCGCCGCCGGGTAACTCCACACCGTGGTTTGCAAATAGGAAAGTGCCAGCGCTTTCACTTCCGGCGTGGCCGCCCCGGC
This sequence comes from Buttiauxella izardii, assembly GCF_003601925.1. Lineage (GTDB taxonomy): Bacteria > Pseudomonadota > Gammaproteobacteria > Enterobacterales > Enterobacteriaceae > Buttiauxella > Buttiauxella izardii. The sequence continues at coordinate 542 of NZ_QZWH01000037.1, read as the reverse complement.
AATAACGTTTACGACATGCTCGCCCGCAAGATGAATACCCGCCGCGAGGCCAATGGCGATAATAGTCATTAATATCAGAGACTGACGTGCCGCATCGCGTGCGCGTTTTGGGTCGCGTTTGCCAAGACTAAAGGCAACCACCACCGTCGTGCCGAGGTCGACCGCCGCGAAGAATGCCATGATGACCATGTTGAAGCTGTCAGCCAGGCCGACGCCCGCCATCGCCTCTTTTCCCAGCCAACTGACCAGGAAGGTGCTCAACACGCCCATCAATAAAACGCAGGTATTTTCGAGGAAGATAGGCACCGCAAGGGGTGTTATTTCGCGCCAGAACAGGGTTCGATAGCTTTTCCGTTTGGCATACCAGCGTGTTTTAGCCACGCGCTGGCGAAGTGCTGCTTGTAAGTTCAAGTTTGACCTTGGGGAGGAAGTGAAACCACATTTCAAATAATGATTTACAAAAGCTTATCGTGCAAAGTATTTCTTAAAAATTTGTCCAGAGTAGCGGTGGATGACGCTTCGCTTATCCCCCCTTGTATTAT
>NZ_QZWH01000036.1 GCF_003601925.1 Buttiauxella izardii | reverse complement strand
TCAGGGAGAGGGCCGGGGTGAGGGTGGTTTTAGCCGACCAGTTTCTTCGTCATTTCCAGCAACGTGCGCACATCTTCCGGGCGCGTATTGCCGCTCGCTTTATCAATAATCGAACTGTAAATATGCGGAATGATTTTGCTCACGCCAGCATCCAGCGCGATCCTGAGAATTTCTTCATAGTTCTCAAGGTCAATTCCGCCGGTCGGCTCAAGCCAGAAATCGTGCTCCGCACAGGCTTTCGCCACCGCTTCAAACTCATCACGGCATTCAAGCCCGCCCATCGGGAAGTATTTAATCGAACTGCCGCCCATATCTTTCAGCAGCTTAATGGCGGTTTCGACAGGTACGATGCCGTCTGGCGCGCCAGAACTCAACGGGCCGGTGGAAATTTTCACCATGCCGACCGTGCCGGTTGGCGAAACCAGGCCGTTGACCACACTGTCGTTTTGCCCAAGCAACGCACGGCTTGTGCCGACGCCAGTAAACACCTGGTTTACGTGCTGCGGCTGCACCTGGCGGGAGATTTCACTGACCATCGCCGATTGATTCGGGTCGCCTGCGCCCAGACCAACAGAGAGCGCATTGTCGATCAACGCCGCATATTCGCGCATATCCGCAACGGCACTGGCAACATCCGGGTAGTTTTTAGAAAGCACACCGACCAGCACATGCCCTTCGGCAGCGTCAAAAATGGCTTTCGCATTGTCTTTCGAACCTGCCAGCACGTTCAGGCAAACACGGTCACGATAAAAATTCGGGGTTAATTTCATGCCTGTTTCTCCTTGCTGACCAATGCTTTGATGCTGTGATAAATAATCTCTAACTGCTGCGGACTGACGCTGCGCACATCGGCTTCGATAATCCCTTCGTTGGCTTTGTAGCCACGGAAGAAAATCGCATATTCGCCCTGTTTCAGGGCGCTCACCAACTCGACGGTGCTGACGCCAATCGCCGCTTCATCAAACTTAATTTCAGTACGGGCGATGTCGCGACCGGCTGCGTCCCACACCACGCGGGCTGTGATGCCCTCGAGCGTGTTGAGGTTAGCGATAAACGGTGTCATTTTTTCCACCATCTGTGCGCCGCTCTCTTTTTCCGCCGTCAAATAGTGTTCGATGGCGCAGGTCAGGCCAAGAATGCCTTCTTTGCCCACTTTCATGGCGCGGCCAATTCCGCTGGTTTGCAGTTTTACCCACTCGATATATTGCGCTTTGCCAATCACCAGGCCACTGGTTGGCCCTTCAATGGCTTTGGCTCCGCTGTAAATCACCAAATCCGCACCGGCGCGGTAGTAGCATTGCAAATCTTCTTCGGCAGCAGCATCAACAATTAATGGCAGGTTATGTTTGCGAGCAACCACGGCGGCTTGCTCAACGCTGAGCATGCTTTTCTGTACCGAGTGGTGCGATTTGATATACAGAATCGCCGCCGTGCGCGGGGAAATTGCCGCAGCTAACTGGTCGGCAGAACACTCGTTGGCGTAACCCGCTTCAACGACTTTACCGCCGCCGAGATAAACCATGGTGCCCACGGGTGCGCCAAAGTTCACGTTGTGGCCTTTCGGCAACACGATTTCGTTGTTCTCAAGCGGCGTACCATGCAGGTTTTCAATCAGCCAGGCGTTGTCTTTCACCAGCACCGCTGCCACCGATTGCGCGATTCCCGCCGATGCACAGGAAACAACCGTCGCCGCTTCCACATCAAGCAGTTTTGCGATGTATTCCCCGGTTTTGTTTACCAGGTCTTTCATTTCGAAGTAGTGATTCATACCGTTCGTCACGGCGTCTACGACTTCCGGGCGCGGGGTAGAAACACCGAGAGCGGTCATGCGACCAGATGCATTAATCACTTGTTTTAAATTGTATTTCTCATAAATCGAAGACATGTTCTGCTTTCCCTTGTTCGGTCATAAACCACTTCCCGGCGCGGACTGCGGCAAGAGCCACCAGCAGTTTTTCGCCCTGGAGCGTCTGATTTTCGGAATCGGTAAATACCGTCGGCTGGCGGCGTTTGGCAAAAATGGTCAGGTCACCGTCGAGGCCAGGCGACAAACGCCCTTTGCTTGCCAGGCGCAGGCCATCGGCAGCGTGAGCGGTAACACAATCAATCACTTGCGGTAGAGACATACCGATGGAGAGGAATTTGGACATCACCACGCCGAGGCTGTGAACCGGGCCGTTAATGCGATTGCGGCAGTAAATATCGGAGCTGATGGTGTGCGGCAAAATCCCTTTGCCGATGGCGATTTTCGCCACTTCAAAGCTGAAACTGGCGGTGCCGTGGCCGACGTCGAGCCGCACACCGCGCTGTATGGCGCTGGAAACCGACGCCCGTAATTCGCCTGCAGGCGTCAGAATGCGGTTCGGTTTACCGTTGTAGCAGTGAGTAATGATGTCGCCGCGGGTCAGTAAATCGGTGATTTCATCGAGATCCGGTGGGTTATTGCCGATGTGTACCATCAGCGGCAAATCGCCATTTTCACGCTGGATTTCTTTAGCGATTTCAAGCGGCTTAATACCGTTGGCACCCACCACGCTGCTGCTCATCCGCGCTTTAATACCGACGATAAAATCAGGGTGGCGTTTGACGGCATCGCGCACCGCCACTTTGTCGATATTTGCCATATTCGACAGCTCGTTTTGCGCGATCAGCCCCACTTTTGAGATGTTCAGCAGCGCGTAAACATCCGTCACGGCTTTGCGAGTCAGCTCGTAAAACTCGTCAATATCATCCGCACCGGTGCTTCCGGCATCGACGACAGTCGTCACGCCCGTATGAATGCCGATGCTATCGGGTTCGTCATGATAAATAGGAGATTTTTGGTAACAGTGAACGTGGGAATCAATCCAACCGGCGCTGACGTAATACTCGCCGTTGAGCTGGCGTTGTTCGCGTGTTTCGCCCGTTACTTCGCCCAGCGCTGCAATTTTGCCGTCCTTGAGCGCAATGTCGATAACCGTATCGTCCACCAGGCGGGCGTTGCGCAGGATTAAGTCGTACATGATTTTTCCTCGCTGGCGGATGGTTCGCGCCATCCGCCAAAAAGTTCTACAAAGCGATCGGGAAGAATGCCCCAAAGATCATCGCGCCAAGAATTGCGCCACCGGTAATCGGTTTGTTCCACAGATAAAACAGCAGCGAACCGATCAACGAACCGATGCCGATGGGGATCGATGCGGCCATTGCGCTGAGGATAATCAATGGCCCGAGGAAGCGGCCGGATGCGTTACCCGCGCCCATCATCACGTCAGCGCCGTAGGTGGAGTTGCTCTGATTGATGGTGAATTTACGCGCCAGAATGATCAGGTAACCGATCGCCAGGCCAATCACCAGGCCGGTTGCCAGCGAAGCGGCGAAGTTGGCCACCGGGAAAACGATCCCCGCGCCGAGTAACAGCGCTGGAACGCCCAGCCCGACACCGGTCTGAATCGCCCCACCGATATCCAGGATCCCGACTAACGATCCTTCGATGATCCTCGCAAACAGGAAGCTCGCGCCAAACGCCGCCACCGCGCCGTAGACGCCGGTATCAATCCCGGCACGCAGCATGGAAACAAACGCTACTTCGTTAAACGCGCCGATTCCGTAGAGGTAATACATGTGTGTCCCGGCGAACACGCCGGATGAAAGCAGGCCAACGAAAATCGGGAAAGACCAGTCGGCGTACCAAAAACCTTTATTCTCTTCCATCATCGGCCCCTTATTTTCCGCTCAGCGAGTTATGGATTAAGTCCAGCCAGTTCGGCACGGTCAGATGGAAGGATTCGATCATCTTCATATCGAAACCACGGAAGAACCCGCTCAGTACAAACAGCGCGATAATCGCCACCATCATCACTTTGGTGACGTGGTTCCAGCCGCTCTCTTCCACACCTTTACCAATCAGGATGCCCAGCACCAGGCCCGGTACGGCGTTGCCCATAATCAGCTGCGCGCAGCCGCCGAAAATAGTCGCCCAGAAGCCTGATTTCTTACCGGCATCAATCGCCGCCAGCCAGAAGATTACCGGCATCACGGTGTTAACCAGCAGGTTTGCCGCAGGCACCAACACTTTCACCGCCGTCACCTGCAATGCCGCCGGAACCGCTGAAGCCGTGCTGTTAAGGAAGGCGACGACAATCATGCCGATGATGCCGCAGGCGATAGCCATCTTTTTCGGGTCATGCAGGGTTTCGGCGACGTTACGGTTTTTCACCATCAACGCGGCGGCACCCCAGTTTGGGATGATGCGGTGGTCAACATCCTGAGTAAAAGCACCCGCCGCAACGGACGACGCCCAGGCGTTGAAGAAGAAACCTAAACCAAATGAGAAGTGTGAAGCCGGATCGCCTTCGCAGGAATTTAGCTCTCCGAGAGTACGAAAAGCGCCCATCCCTTGAGTGGTCGGCGCATGAAACATACGAGCCGCCCCGGCGCCAACGCCAACACCTACCAGGCCGCCGATAATGAGCGATTTTATTAATATTATTAAGAACATCTGTCTGTCCTTTCTGTGTGATTTTTAGGTTGTGGAGAACTCAACTTTGTCCATATTTATGGCCGTCACGTTGACTGAAACATCCAGCTCCACGCTGAACATCTGTTTTTCTCGCTTGAGAAAGAAGAACAAAAACGCCTCTTTCTTGACCTGAACTCGCGCCTGAACAACCTGCACATCCTGTGGCTCAATACGCAGTAAAATGTGGGGAGAAGATTTCATCACCGAGCCCTGAACATGATTCAGGGCATCAGCAAAGGCTTTGGCTTTGGTATCGCCGCGCCCTTTCACTCGCACCGTTTCGGAGAAGTGTTCTTTCATACTCACTGACCGTACTTCTTGGCCCAGGCTTGCACCAGACGCTCGCCCAGCTCTTCTTTATCCATAAAACCGAAGCCCAACACGTTGTTGCCTTCGTTGATTGCCGTCACGCCTTCATCCACTGAACGCATGCCGTACTTGGCTTTGTAGCCATGTTTGGTTTGCGCGGTGATAGCGCCCGCGCCACCGCTGCCGCAGAAAGAGATACCAAAAGTGGCATTTTCTGCTTTCATCACGTCGCCCAGTTTCATATCAGCGGCAACCCCAGGAATCACCACGGCACGACCACCCGCTTTTTCAATCCCTGCCGCCACTTTCTGGCCTTTTCCCAGACGATCGCCAATGACTACGGTAATTTGTTCCATGTGTTTCTCCTGATTATTCAAAGATTGTCTTTCGCGACTTCAAAATGCACCGACAGCAACCACGCCTCTTCAACCGGCAGATTGCCAAACTGTTCCACCACTTCTTTCGCCATCTCCAGCGAGTCAGCCGAGATTTCCTCAAACAAACTCTCTTCCACTTCGGGCAGCGGTTCGCCGGTCAAAGACCGATGAGCCATGGCGCGAACGTGGGATGTCAGCATCTGTTCCTGCACCGCATTCGGCGTGATGTTTCTGTTCTTCAGCAGCGTATTGATAAACGCCAACGCCCGTTCCGTGAGTCGCGTCTCCTCGGTACTCCCGGCTTCATTAACCATTACCGCTCCGTCATTCACACTACGCCCCTCTTCGCTGTCAGGCTTTTAAGGTATCGGGCAGGGTTAAAGGTTTGTAGCGAGTTGTTTTCCACTTTGAAGTGGAAATCCCGGCATCAATAGTGATTTGCGCCACAAAAATGGCCGTAATCGTGACGATTGGCTGGTTTAGTGTGATTACAGTCACGCATTAGCAATGCTTAAGTGAGCGATCTCAGTGATAGTTTTTGAGTGAATTTGTGACGGGAACGGAATTTTTGGGGAAGTATTGGAAAGGCTTATGGTGGGGATTTTTTCTGATGAAATGAATTGTCTGCGAGGCATGCCGCAGTGGGTGAACCTGGTGTTAGGTAGAAAACAAGATGCTCGTAAAATGACCTCTTTTCATTTCATAGCCAAAAAGCTATGATTCATTTATAGCCTTTAGGCTATGGGAAGAAAGTATGTGGGAAGTCATTACAACGGATGTTTTTGATGAGTGGTATTTAGCGCAGGATAAAGCAGTGCGGGTCAACGTATTGGCTGCAATAGGCATTCTCGAAGAATCTGGACCATTACTGGGTCGGCCTTATGTAGATACTCTCAACGGATCTGAATTTGCGAATATGAAAGAACTACGTATCCAGCATGCCGGAGACCCCATTCGAGCTTTTTTCATTTTTGCTCCCTCTCGCCGCGCCATTATCCTATGTGCTGGTTGTAAAGCAGGCCAGAATGAAAAAAGCTTTTACCAGAAGATGATTCGACTGGCTGAATCGGAATACTATAAACATCTCTCGTGCCAGAGGAATTAACATGTCGACTTACAAAGAGTTACTCGCCCAGGAAAGCCCGGAGATCCAATATCAAGTCGCTCAGAAAATTCAAGAAATACGCCAGGAATTGCTCCTGTCTAAACTGCGGGAAGAACTAAATCTATCTCAAACGGAGCTGGCCCGTACGATTGGCGTGTCTCAGCCGACCCTGGCGAAAATGGAAAACCCAGAAAACGATCCTCGACTCTCCACGCTAAAACGTTATGTCACAGGGTTAGGTGGAAAAGTGATTATTGACGTAATACTCCCGAACGGCAAAAGCGTGGCATTCCAGCTTTAAATCTATATCTACGAGCGGGTGATACCATCAAAAGCTGGGAGTCCGGCAGGCGTAACCCAACCGGACTTGCTGCAAAGGTGCTGGCAACTATCCAGGCCAACCCTGCTTTCTTCCAGGAGTTGGCGGCACATTAATCATTGGCGGGGAATTCCCCGCCTGTTTTAGTTACTTCACCAAACCCATGCTCTGTGGCAGAGCCATGGTGATAGCCGGTAAATACGTTACCATCATCAGAACAATCGCAATCACCGCAAAGAATGGCAGCAGCGGTTTAATCACGCGCTCTATCTTAATATCCCCGACTTTACAGCCGGTAAATAAGATTGGCCCTACCGGTGGCGTTATTGTGCCGAGCGACAAGTTAAACACCATCATGATACCGAAATGCACCGGGTCCATTCCAAATTGCATGCAGATTGGCAGGAAAATTGGGGTGAAGATTAATACCGCAGGCGTTGGGTCCATAAAGGTGCCCACCAGCAGTAATACCAGGTTCATGATCAGCAGAATAACGATAAAGCTATCGGTTGCTGAAAGTAAACCGGAGGCAATCAGCGCAGGGATTTTGGTGAAGGCCATTACCCACGACATAATCGACGACGCCGCCAGCATGAAAATAACAATCGCCGTCATTTTTGCGGTGGCGAGGAATATCTTCGGCAAGTCGTCAATTTTAATATTGCGGTAAATAATGCCGAGCACCAGCGAATAAACCACCGCAATCGCTGAGGCTTCTGTTGCGGTAAAGATGCCACCCAAAATGCCGCCGATAACCACGACAATCATCATCAGGCTTGGAATCGCATCAAACAAAATACGCAGCGTCTGGCCTTTATTTGCCGAACGATCTGCCACATAGCCACGGCGTTTAGCAATAAAACCGGCAACCAGCATCACGCCTAAACCCCACAGAATACCGGGTACATAACCCGCCATAAACAGGGCGGAAATAGACACGCTGCCCGCTACGGTGGCGTAAACAATCAGTGAATTGCTTGGCGGAATCAGCATACCCGTTGGTGCAGAAGCGATATTCACCGCCGCGCTAAACGCCGGGTCATACTGCTCTTTTTTCTGAATCGGCGACATGATGCCGCCGACTGCCGCTGCTGATGCCACACCAGAACCACTGATGGAGCCAAACAGCATGTTGGCAACTACGTTGGTTTGCGCCAACGGGCCTGGCAGGAAGTTACTGATCATTTTGGCGCAGTTAATTAAACGAATGGCTATCCCGCCATTGTTCATTAAATTGCCCGCTAGAATAAAGAAGGGAATGGCTAATAATGCAAAGGAATCAAGGCCCACAAAAACACGCTGGGCGGAGGTTAATATCGCGCCATCGAAAGGTAAAATAAGGCACATCGCCGCAAATGACGAAATACCAATACTGATACTAATTGGCGTTCCCGCCAACAGTAAAATAAATACGCCGCTAAACATTACCAGCGCAACAATAATTGCAATATCCATGTCGCCACCCAATCAATCTTGTTTCGAAGAGAACTTTCTGAACAGCCCATATTGGTTATACAGGCAGTAGAACAGCGTCATTGCGCCACTGAGCGGAATCGCAATGTAGATAATGCCGATAGGAATTTGTAATGCGGAATCAAGCTGCATCATCTGACGACTCATGCCGATATAACCGCCGATAGTCAAAACCAGTAATGCAAAGACAGATGTGGCAAGCTCGCCAATCACTTCCAGTGAAAGACGTAATTTACGCGGCATTTTGTCACGCATAAAGGTAATCGCCATATGCTCACGCAGGCCAAAAACATACGCCCCGCCTATAAGCACTAACCAGATAAACAAATAACGCGCCAGTACTTCACTGACTGCACTTGGGCTATTAAATAAATATCGGGAAGCGACCTGCCAGGTCACCAGCAATGTCATTAAACCTACAATCAAAATACACAGATACGACGCAACTTTATCGACGCCCTGTTTTACTCGAGTCACAAGTGAATAAAAATCAGATTTAGAGGCGGCGACGGAGGGAATGGACTGGTCAACTTTCATTTTTATCTCCACGGGGGATCCAAAGATCCCCCTGACTTCAAGCCGTATTACTCGGCCAACTCACGAATTTTTTCGTACAACGCTTTTTGTTCCGGGGTGGTCAACATGGCGGATTGCAGAGGTTTGCAGCGTTCCTGGAATGGTTTGATATCCACTTCGGTGAACGTTGCCCCATTGTCCTTCGCGACCTGACGCGCGCCATCGAGCGCTTTGTCCCACAGTTCAAACTGAGTCTGAGTACTTTCTTTGGCTAATTTGCGGAACAGCTCGCGGTCACCTTCATCCATTTTTGCGAGGAAGCTTTCATTCGCGACCAACAAATCGGCCACCATCACGTGACGAGTGGTGGAGAAGTAAGGCGCGACTTCGTATTGCTTGAGGTCTGCGTAGGTGATTTCGTTGTTTTCAGCACCGTCTAAAACACCCTGCTGAATCGCAGAATAAACTTCGCCCTGGCCCATCGGCACACCCGTTCCGCCCATGCAGCTCAGCATTTTGATCATCGTGTCAGACTGCATCACGCGGATTTTCTTGCCCTGCATGTCTGAAGGGTTCTTAACAGCGGCACCTTTGGTGTACACGCTGCGTGCGCCAGCGGTATATGCGGTGACGACTTCAAAACCAGTGCCTTTGGTGGAAGCAAACAGGCTGTCTAACACGCCAGACGTAAACACTTTGCGCTGATGTTCCGGGTTGTCGTAAACATACGGCATCGCCAGAACAGAGAAGTTTTTGTTGAAGTTTTCCACCAGCGGGTTGGCGACAACCGCCATTTGAATCGCACCGGACTGAACCAGTTCCAGCGAAGCACGCTGGTCGCCCAACAACTCATTCGGATGGATTTCTAATTTGTAACGGCCATTAGTCGCGGCTTCCAGTTTGTCGCTGAAAGAAACTAACGCTTTGTATTGTGGGTTATTTTCAGATTGGTTAAATGCGGTTTTCAGCGTTACGGTGCCCGCCGGTGCAGCGTCATCGCCACATCCGCTCAATAAAATTGTCGCCGCAACGGCTGTAGCAACCAGCGAAATTTTTGGCAAAACATGTTTCAAATGCAGCATCCTTAAAGCCCCTTATCCATGATTTCTGAGTGGTACTATTTCGTTTCCGAGGTATTTACGCATTGAATGAATCAGAAATGAAACGATATTTCATATAAATCGGAGTTTTGATTCATTTTGTAATTTAGATCTCAAAACCACACTCATAAAAGGGCTTAAAACTGACTTTTCTTTACGGTTCAGGCGCAGTTATCAGGCCTGAAAAGATTTCAGCCCGTGAAGCTCAAGCGGTTTTAAGGTACTTTATGGCGAACTTACCGGGGCGACAGATCCAGAAAATCCATGAAAATAGACGCAGAAATCACTTTCCGAAAACTCGAAATATTCATGTCGTTTATGGAAAAGGGAAATATTGCCCGCACCGCCGAGGCGCTGGGGATCAGCGGTGTGAGCGTGCATCGTGCGCTTCATACGCTTGAAGAAGGCGTGCGCTGCCCGCTGTTTATCCATAAAGGCCGTAATCTGGTGCCACTGCCAGCGGCTTTAACCCTGCTGGAACACAGTAAAGAAGCGGTGGAATTGATGGCGCGCGGGATTGTGGAAACACGGCAAGCCGCCGGTGTCGGGCAAGGGCGTTTGCGCATTGGTACGCTGTATTCGTTAACGCTTGAAACGGTGCCGCGCCTGATTATGGGCATGAAGTTACGCCGCCCGGAACTGGAAATGGATCTCACCATGGGTTCCAATCAGATGTTATTAAACATGCTTGAAGATGGCGTGCTGGATGCGATTTTGATTTCTATTTCAGAAGGCGAGATCGACCGTAATCATCTTGAAGTGTTGCCTTTATTCCAGGATGACATTTTCCTCGCGGCTTCCAGCACATTCCCGCTCGATACCCGCAAACTGGCCGATCTTCGTGATTACCATAACGAAAAGTTCGTTTCATTAGCGGAAGGGTTTGCGACTTACAACGGCTTCCAGGAAGCGTTTCACATCGCCGGTTTTGAGCCAGAAATTGTGACGCGGGTAAACGATATTTTCTCGATGTTGAGTCTGGTGCAGGCGGGAGTGGGATTGTCGTTAATGCCGGGACGCATGAAGAAAGTGTATGAAAATTCAGTACAAATGTTGAAACTGGCCGAGCCTTATCAAATGCAACAATCCATCGCGATTGTCTTTGCCCGCAACCGCGAACACGATCCAAACCTGCTGGCGCTGGCTGCCGAAGGGCGTATGTACGCCCGCTCGTTTGTTGAGAAGCCTAACGCGCCGCTTTAGTCCGTTCGGCGAGACGCTGGAGCACCGTCACGCTGTTGTTTTCTGCACAAACCATTTCACCCTCGCGGAATGCCTGGCGCGTGAGTCCTGTCAGCACGCTGCCCGGCGGCATTTCAATCGCCAGACGGACATCGCGTTCGTTGGCGGCAATCATCGCATCACGCCAGCGCACGGTGCGCGACATATTCAGCGCCAAATCTTCAGCAATTTGCTCAGGTTGCCAGGCCACGCGAGCGGTGCTGCCGCTGAGATACGTGCAGCGCGGGCGATTCAGCGTTACATCAGCAAATGCCTGTTGCAGTTTTCGTGCAGGTTCAGCCAGTAATTCGCAGTGCGACGGCACGCTAACCGCCAGTTGTTTGGCTTTCTGCGCGCCAGATGCCAGCGCTTTTTGCGCCATGGCAGCCATGTCTTCTTCACGCCCGGCAATCACGATTTGCTGCTCGGCGTTGATATTGGCGATGTACGTTCCGCTGCTTTCCACCAGCCGCTCAACCTGATTGAGTTGCAAGCCAGTAATTGCCGTCAAACCATAACCTTGCGGATATGCCTGCTCCATTAAATCACCACGCAGCGCGACTAAACGCAGTGCGTCTTCAAAACTTAATGCCCCGGCCACCACAGCCGCCGGAAATGCACCAATAGACAATCCGCAGACCATATCGGGCAGCACGCCGTTGCGCTCGAGTTCTTCGGCACAAGCCACGCCAGCAATCAACAGGCAAAGCTGAACGGCGCGAGTATGTTTTAGGACTTCTTCGGTATCGAGCGTATCGGTTTCATCGCCCAATACAGCGCGAACACGCGCCATTATGTCGCCATCTTGCGGTAACTTCTGCAACATACCAGCACGTTGCGTTCCCTGTCCGGGGAAAGTGAAGAGAATTTTCATGCTTATCCCTTTAGTGCCCACGGGTCACTCACCAGCTGTGGCCCGCTGTTGGTTTTCAGCAATACACGTCCGTCGCGTAACCATTCTGCCAGCGCAAAAGCGCCCTGCGGCGTTTCGATTTGCGTATCAGCGCGGCATAACAACTGGCCGATAACTTGCTGCCATTCCAGCAATGCTTCACACGCAACGCGCTCGGGGCAACGGATGATTAAGTCGAGATCGCTTTGTGCATGAAGCACCGGGACTTCCGTCGCCAGCGCGTAGCCAACGCTTCCGGTAATGCCCCAAACCCAGGGCCATTCACGCAGTGCGAGTTGAATTGCCCCCTGAACAGGCGGCATCGAAACAAACGGAGATTTGACTAACAAATCGCGGGAAGCCAGAGATTCCGGGGAAACGACACGTTTAACTTTTGCGGCGTTCGCCCATCCGGCTGCCCGCTGATCGCGGCGCATTCCACGAACACCTACCGGAATGCGCCCTTCACGATTCACATCACGTCGCACCACCACCGGAAGCTGAGGCCGCCACTGGCTTGCCACCCACTCTTCGCTCACATCTTCGAGCGCATCACGGTCGCTAAGCCAGAGTAAGTCGTGGGGACATGGTGTGTTCATGATTTACATTCCTGAAGTCAGAGAGATAAACAGCGGTAACGACAGGATAGAGAGCACGGAGCTAAGCAGCAAGACAGCTTCTGCATCCGGCGATTGCACGCCGAAACGGTTGCCGAATACCACACCGAAGAAGCCCGCAGACAGCGCAATCATCAGGATTGCGGTGATAGCCACCGGCCCAGTCAGACCCAACGCCAGCACGATACCCCATGCGATGAATGGCTGAATCAGCAGTTTGGTCACGGTCGCAACGCACACCACGGTGTTGATTTTCAGCTTACGAGCAGAAAGGATCACACCGGTCAGGAACAGTGCCGCAGCGGTCGCAGACATACCCAACGGTTTGATGGCTGACAGCAGCAAGTCAGGCATACGAATGCCAATCGCGGATAAAATCACACCCAGCAGCGGGCCCCAGACGATAGGTTTTTTCAGCGAACGCCACATCAGAACCGGCAGCATGGCGAGGGTAGAACCGACGGATTCGCCAGCCGCACGCGCTTTTTCACGCTCAAGAATCATCAGGCAGAACGGTGTCATCAACACAGAACCACAGGCGATAGAAACCGCAACGGAAAGTGAAGTGGCAGAACCTTCACCCAGAACGCTGCCCAGAATTGGCAGGCCAAGTGCCGCATAGTTCGGTAACGCAACAGTCAATGTCAGTACAGCCGCATCCTGCGGAGATTTTTTGAATACTTTGGTCGCCAGGAAATAAATCGCAGCGTAGGTAATCCACATCGCTAGAACCAGCACCACACTCATCGGTGACTGTTTGACGATACCTGCCCACGGAGTCTGAACCGTTGCGCTAAACAGCGCGGCTGGCAGGGCGAAATCCATTACAAAGATATTGAGCAGGGAAACATTTTTGTTATCGACCATCTTCGCTTTACCCGCAATAAAGCCGAGCAGCATGATGACAAAAATGGGCGCAAGCGCATGAACAATTACGTAAGTCATAACTTCACCTGTAGTTAAAAAAAGAATTCCAGCACCGGTGCGATGGTTATTATTTTCAGGCGGTTAATTTTTATTGGGCACTCTAACGGTGCCCATGATTACCGTCTGGCAGGTCTGTCTTTTTAAACTCTATCGCAACTACCAGGCTGCGCGCATACGCTCACGAACCAACGCCGAGCTATGGCGATTCTTCGCATTCAGTCTGTTTTTCAGGGTGTTATCGGTACGCGCTTCACGAACAGCCGTGACCAGCGCGGCATTCACTTTGTCCATATCGTCGCTTTGCGGCGCTTCTGGATTAGCAATTTCAAGCAATGCAGATAACAGACCGAGGGTTTCGTAGTTGCTGATGTCATACGCCATCGGCGGGATGGTGGCGGCCAGTTTTTCCAGCGCTTCCACGGTACGCAGCGTGATACGTGCTGCGGACTCTTTACCCATCGCGTGGATCATCACGCCGGAATCGTTGAAAGCAATCAGGCGGTTTGCCTGGTAGCCGTGTGCCAGGAACGCACCGGACATCGCTTTGCCAACAATCAGGCCCACAACCGGGTGGCCCGCCAGACGCGCATTGGCGTAAGCCGCTGCCGCACCGGCCAGAGCCTGGTGGATACCGAACGCTTCTTCGCGACGGCCATAAGCCTGGCTCGGAACGTCGATCACCGCCACGATGGCGCGTTTCTCTGATTTTTCAGCATCTTCGGCGATGGTTTCGCTAACGACTTTCGCCAGCGTCCAGCCTTCGAGCAGACCCACTTCCCCGCCTTTAGCGCGTGGATAATGGTTGTTTTCGTCTGGTACTACCGCGATAAAACGCGCGGCTTTGCCATCTACGCTGCCGTCGGCAACTTGTACGGAAGCACACAGGCCAGCCATACGCGGTGCGTTAGCAGTGAGTTTGTCCAACCAAATGGCGGCGCGATTCAGTTTCTGGCTCATGCGCGTTTCTCCCCAAAAAGCTGTTTAATCTGTTCGGAATCAGCCTGTTTCGTGGTGTCGAAATTGCTCAGGCGTTCGAGATACCAGGCATAGTTATCGGTGCGATGTTGCGCCGGAACGCCTTGCGCGATTGCCGCGTTAACCGCTTCTTTAACCGCGTTAACGCCATCGCCCACCAGCGTTTCCACCAGGCCGCTTTCATAGCGAACTTCGCCGCCGGTCATGCTCCAGATAAACGGACGGTTACGTGAATCGTATTCATCGATACCCGCTTCCTGTTCGATAACCTGCGGGCCATTCAGGCCCAGACGCGCTTCGCGAGTCACGATTAAGTGGCTGCACAGTGCGGCGGCGATAGACATCCCGCCAAAGCAACCAACTGTTCCTGCAACGACGCCGATAACTGGCGTGTAACGGCGCAAATCCACGATCGCTGCGTGAATATCAGCGATTGCCGCAAGGCCGAGGTTCGCTTCTTGTAAGCGCACGCCGCCGGTTTCGAGGCATAAAACGGCCTGAGTCGGAATGCCGTTGCGGTTATCTTCGGCTGCCAGTTCAAGCGCTGCGGCCATTTTCGCGCCGGAGACTTCGCCCATGCTGCCGCCCTGGAAAGCGCCTTCGATAGCAATCACCACCGCCGGGCCGCCATTAATGGTGCCTTTGGCAACGACCATGCCGTCGTCAGACTGCACCACGATGCCCTGCGCTTCTAGCCACGGGGAAACGATGCCTTCGAACGGGTCGAGCAATTCGCGGAAACTGCCGTCATCCAGCAGCAGGCGAGCACGTTCGCGCGCTTTGAGTTCGATAAAGCTGCTGTCGTTACGCATGGCTCACCTCTTCAAAAACTTGTTCGATACGGATGCGTGCCACGCCTGGCGTTGCGCCGAAATCGTGGATTTGCATCTGCCCGGCGGGAATGCTGCTCAGTGCGCCGAGGCGCTCAAACAGGGCTTTCCAGCGCTGCTCGCTGTTATCAACAGACGTGGTAATGGCGATAGTCAGGATGTCGCCCTGAGTCGCGGTAAACAGAACTTCCATATCACCGGAGCCAACTACACCCGCCAGCGCTTTGCCGCTAACGGTGCGAGTTGCCGGAAATGACAACGTAATGTGTTCCATAACACCCTCTTAAAAGTGTGAATGTTGCGGTAATGGGGTAACTGATGCGTCATCGCAGGCGATGCGGTCAATCAGCAGTGTGGCGGCCAGCAAATCTGCGGCACCGCCCGGTGAGGCGTTAAGGGCCAGCATCGCTTTATCGAGCCAGGCCAGCGCCGCACGGCCTTCGACCGTTGCCGTGCCGCCTGCCACCAGCACGCTACGCGCACCGTTTTGCATGGTTTCCAGCCCTTCAAGCCCGGCGCGAGACAACACGCAGGTATCGCTCAGCGAAGTCATGATGGCCATCAGCGCATCAAGACGCGCCTGCTGCTCCGTTGCCCCGTTCTGGCGGCTGCGACGCAGTTGCGGCAAGGCCAGATTCATGATGTGCGGGAAGCCCAGTTGCGCTTCTTCGCGAGCGCCAGGAACCTGATACCGGCGAGTGGCGCGTAACCCCTTACTGAAAACTTTTGGTGCCGAGCTGTCCGGCAGGCTGGCAAGTTTTGCGGCACTGGCCGCAATCTGCGAACTGCTGCCTTCACAGCCGTGCATTGCTGCTGCGGCAACCAGTAAACCCAGTGCCCAGATAGCGCCCCGGTGAGTATTCACTCCGCCTGTAGCCGCCATCATCTGGACTTCACCTTCGCGACCTAAACGGCCAACGAGCTGACGCAGAGCGATATCGGCCGGACGCTGCCAGCTTTGTAATGCCAGAGCATGAAATGTCGGGGAAAGGCTGTGTGCCGAACGCTCCATCAACGCCAAAGTCAGGTCGTGATGGGCGCCGTTTCCCCGGCTGTCCACAAGTCCGGGTTTTGGGCTTAAACGCACTTCATCAATCAGGCTATGGGTGGCAACCCTTGCAAGCCATTGCGCGCTGCCCTCTGCCCCGATTTGTGGCTGTAATTTCATTACCAGCTCCGGAATTTCGCAGGTGGGTTATACAGGCCGCCAGACCACTCGACTAAATCCGCCACGCTGCTGGCTGCCAGCAGTGAACGGGTGGCGTCGGTGCGACGAATACCCATGTCTTCCGGGAAGACGACTTTTCCGCTCTGGCGAAGTTGAGCAACACGTTTCGCGTCCACACCCAGGCCGATGTCGGTAATACCCGCCACGGAGGCGACCATTGCACGGCGTTCTTCAAGGCTTTCAGCGCGATACAGATACGCGATGCCTTCTTCGGTCAGTACGTGAGTCACGTCATCACCGTAAATCATTACCGGAGCCAGCGGCATCGCGGAGGCTTTCGCCACATCAACGGCATCGAGTTTTTCAACAAACGTTGGCTTAACGCCCGCCTGGAAGGTTTCAACCATCTGCACCACGAGCTTGCGACCGCGCTGCATCAGATCTGGCTGAGCCTGCATCGCCAGCCAGGCGGCAGTCGCATGACGACGACCGTGTGGGTCATGGCCCATATTTGGCGCACCGCCAAAACCAGACAAACGACCGCGCGTCACCGTTGAAGAGTTGGCGTAACCATCAACTTGCAAGGTAGAACCGATAAACATGTCGACGGCGTACTGCCCTGCCAGCTGGCAGAATGCGCGGTTAGAGCGCATGGAACCGTCAGCACCGGTAAAGAACACGTCCGGGCGAGCGCGCACGTACTCTTCCATGCCCAGTTCGCCGCCGAAGCAGTGAACGGTTTCAACCCAGCCGCTTTCGATAGCCGGAATCAGCGTTGGGTGCGGGTTCAGCGTCCAGTGTTTACAGATTTTGCCTTTCAGGCCGAGCTGTTCGCCGTAGGTCGGCAGCAGCAGTTCGATGGCAGCGGTGTTGAAGCCGATGCCGTGGTTGAGCGATTGCACCTGATGTTCCGCGTAGATGCCTTTAATTGCCATCATCGCCATCAGGATGTGTTCTTGCTTAATCAGGCGCGGGTCGCGGGTAAACAGCGGCTCGATAAAGAACGGTTTGTCCGCCACAACCACGTAGTCAATCCACGAACCGGGAATATCCACACGCGGTAAATCACATTCGTCATCCACCAGTTCGTTAACCTGGGCGATCACAATTCCGTCGTGGAATGCCGCTGCTTCAACCAGCGCTGGCGTATCTTCGGTGCTGGCACCGGTATACAAATTGCCTTTGCGGTCGGCTTTGAAACCGGCAATCAGCGCGACGTTCGGCGCGAGATCGACGTATAAGCGGGAATAGAGTTCGATATAAGTGTGGATTGCGCCAATTTCTAACTGACCGTCTTCCAGCAGCTGCGAAATGCGCAGGCTTTGGGTGCCAGAGAAGGAGAAATCGAGCTTGCGTGCGATGCCTTTTTCAAAAATATCAAGGTGTTCGCTGCGCCCGACGCTCGGCATAATCATATGCAGGTTGTGAACTTTGGATGGGTTGACTTCGGCCAACATGCGGGAAAGGAAGTCCGCTTGTTTTTGGTTATTGCCTTCAAGCACCACGCGATCGCCTGGAGCGATCAGTTTTTCCAACATTTCGACAAGGCTATCGGTTGGAAGCACCTTGCCCTGCACGTTGGTGGAAGCCATACGACGCTGTTTCTCGGTGCGGCGTGTGTTCCAGATTCGAGCTGGGTTTTGCCCGGACAACATAATTAACCTCCTGATTCAGAGAATCATTTTGATTTGCATACTCAACAGATTTCGAGATGCAGGAAGGCAGCAAACGAGCAAATCCCGATGAGCTTACTTGAGTAAGTGATTCGGGTGAGCGAGTGAAGCTAACGCACCTGTAACTTGAAAGATGATGAGTAGAATTTGGTTAAATTGTGCGCCTCAGAGGTCTGACCATCAATTAAGCTCGGGAACTAATCATTAGCCTTAGAGTAATAATGGATATTGGGTTTTGTGACGGGGGTAGAAGGCGGGAATAGCAGTTGTGAGCTAGCAGAGATAAAAAGCCCCTCTTTCCAGGCTGGAAAAGAGGGGCAAGTGATTATGATTTAGTAGTAATACGAATGGAGTCGGTATAAGTCACACGCACGCTTTGATCGACTTTAAGGTCTTTCAGCTTAGCCTGAACTTTAGGATCTTCAACCTTCACCACTTTCTCCTGACCTTTCGGGCCAACGAAAGTCACTTCATTGTTTTTCAGATCGATATGTTTAATTTTGAGCTGGACGTTAACCTGGCGGAAAGCTTCGTGCTCAGGTGAACCGCTCGTCGCTTTTTCCATCCCTTTGGTGGTTGAAGCGGTTGGTGCAGATTTATCAATATTGGTATCTAAAGCGATGGCAACAGAACGCGTCACGGTAGTGTCTACCGTATCGCCCGCTTTCAAATTAGCCAACGCACCGGCATTCTCAGGTACATTGAGTGAAACCTTTTTGCCTTCGGCTCCCTCTAGCACCACAACATGATTTTTTTGATCGACAGAAACAATTTTTGCGGAGAAATGATCGGCCTGGAAATCACCTGCAACAGGCAGGACGGCGGCATTGGCGGACATAATGCTGAATGCCAGCAGGGAAACAGTAGCAGCACCTTTGATGAAGGTTTGAATCGGTTTCATAAATCAGATGTCCTTATAAGATAAGCGAATTTATTCAGGCCCTGACAATGGGCAGGGCCAGTATGAGCTTAGCGGTATTTCTTATGGTAGGTATTGCGTGTCGTCTTAAACTCTTCAGCCGCCGCCTGTGCTTCTTTCACTTTGCCTTCGTTGGCCAGTTTCAGCGCACCGTCGATTTGGCCGACCAGCAGATCCAGGCCGTGGCGATAATCTTTCATCTCAGCACTGTCTGGCGCTTTGCTTTCAAGTTTCGGCGGGGTGCCTTTTTGCGCATCTAATGCTGCGGTACGCATGTTGTTGAGGGACGTTTTTAACTCAGCCGCGTTATCGGTTTTCAACACGGTTTTGTAGTTTTCAGCGATGGTATCCATGTCGTCACCGACATCTTTCGCCATGCTCGTTGCGGAAAATAACACGGTAGATACTGCCAACATTGCAATTAATTGCTTACGCATTGACTCACCTTTTTTATTAGAAAGGCGCGGCAGGTCGCGCCTCTTACGGTTGCTATTGGCCGGCGATTTTCATCTCCGGTAACAGCACTGAACCACATTGAATATTACTGCGCTTCTCAATATCGCTACCAATTGTGACCATTTCGCGCCACATGTCTTTAAGATTTCCGGCAATCGTGATTTCGCTCACCGGATATTGAATTTCACCGTTCTCGACCCAGAAACCAGACGCACCGCGAGAATAGTCGCCGGTAATACCGCTGACGCCCTGGCCCATCAATTCAGTCACCACCAGGCCGGTGCCCATTTCTTTGAGCATACCCGCGAAATCCAGGCCGCGCCCTTCAATGCGCCAGTTGTGAATGCCGCCCGCGTGGCCGGTGCTTTTCAGGCCGAGTTTGCGTGCAGAATAGTTGGTCAGCAGCCACTGTTGCAGGATGCCGTCTTTGATGATGTCGCGACGTTCGGTGCGCACGCCTTCGCTGTCGAACGGCGTGGAAGCCAGCCCTTTCAGTAAATGCGGATGTTCTTCAATGGTCAGCCATTCCGGCAAAATTTGTTTGCCCAGTGAGTCGAGCAAGAAGGTGGATTTACGGTAAACCGAGCCACCGGCAATCGCGCCCACTAAATGCCCGAACAGGCCTGTTGCGGCTTCGGCAGCAAAGATTACCGGCGCTTTCATGGTGGAAAGTTTACGCGGAGACAAACGCGCCAGCGTGCGACGAGCACATTCGGCACCGACTGATTCCGGGCTGTCGAGGTCTTCCATCGCGCGGCCAATAGTGTAAGCGTAATCACGCTCCATTTCGCCGTTCACTTCGGCAATCACGCAGCTCGAAAGTGAGTGGCGCGTGGAGCAATAGCTTTGCAACATGCCGTGGCTGTTGCCGAATACTTTGATGCCGTAGTGGCTATTGAAACTGCCGCCTTCGGTATTGTTGATGCGCTTATCGACGTTCAGAGAGGCGTTTTCCGCACGCGCTGCCAGTTCAATGGCGCGGTCGGCGTCCATTTCTGTAGGGTGGAACAAGTCCAAATCTGGCGCTTCGAAAGCCAGTAACTCTTTTTCTGCCACACCGGCAAATTCGTCCGGGGAAGTATAACGAGCGATGTCCAGAGCGGCTTGCACGGTACGCGCCACGGCGTCCGGGCTGAGATCGGTGGTGGACGCGCTGCCCTTACGATTTTGATGATAAACGGTGATGCCTAGCGCACCATCGCTGTTAAATTCGACGTTTTCCACCTCACCGTATCGCGTGCTGACGCTGATACCAGTGGTTTTACTGACGGCAACTTCTGCGCCATCGGACTGAGCGGAAGCCAGTTCCAGCGCCTGAGATACCGCTTGTTCCAGAACCTGACGTTGTTGTGCTACTTGCGTGTTTACTTTCATCGCTACTGCCATAATGTAAGGTGAGTGAATTAAGTCTAACCCAGAACAGAACAATTTCGCAGTGAACAGGCTTTACTGGTAGAATTAGCCACTTTTTTTTAAGGAGCCTAATATGACTAAGCAGCCCGATGACTGGCTCGACGACGTTCCAGATGACGAAAATGAAGACGAAGATGATGAGATTATCTGGGTCAGTAAAAGCGAAATTAAGCGTGATGCCGAGGAATTAAAACGCCTGGGTATGGAGTTGATGGACCTGGGTAAAAACGCCCTCGACAAGATCCCTCTGGATGAAGATTTGCGTGCAGCGATTGATCTTGCACAGAAAATCAAGAAAGAAGGCCGTCGCCGTCAGGTGCAGTTGATTGGCAAAATGATGCGTTCGCGCGACATGGACCCGATCCGCGTCGCACTCGATAAACTGAAAAACCGTCACAACCAGCAGGTTGCGCTGTTCCATAAACTGGAAGCTTTGCGTGACCGCCTGGTTGAAGAAGGTGATGACGCGATGACCGAGGTGTTAAGACTTTACCCGGAAGCTGACCGTCAGCAGCTGCGCGTTCTGATCCGCAACGCACAAAAAGAAAAGGCCGCTAACAAGCCGCCAAAATCTTACCGCCAGATTTTCTCTTATCTGCGCGAACTGGCTGAAAGCCAGGGTTAAGAACTACCCTCATCCCGACCTTCTCCCTGAGGGAGAAGGAGAAAATCGGGCTTTACCCTCTCCCTCAGGGAGAGGGTTAGGGTGAGGGTTGTTAGCGCTTTACTGCTCAGCTTTCTTCGCAAGCCCATCCAGCAATTTCTGATGTATCCCACCGAAACCACCGTTGCTCATCACCAGAATATGGTCGCCTGGCTGGGCCGTTTTCACCACCATATCAACCAGCGTATCGACATCCGCACTACAGTGCGCAGGCTGAATACAGGCTTCTGCCACTTCAACCACCTGCCACGGAATGTGTGGCGGCTGGAGCAAGAACACTTCGTCTGCACGGCCTAAAGATGGCGCAAGGTCATCTTTGCTCAGGCCCATTTTCATGGTGTTGGAGCGAGGCTCAAGCACCGCCAGAATCCGCGCCGTGCCGCCCACTTTGCCGCGCAAAGCCGCAAGCGTTGCCAGAATCGCCGTTGGGTGATGTGCAAAATCGTCATACACCGTCACGCCGTTTTCTTCGCCACGCAGTTCCAGGCGACGACGGGCATTCACGAAGCTGTCCAATGCTTTTGCCGCGTCTGCTGGCGTCACACCCACATGGCGGGCGGCGGCAATCGCCATCAAACCGTTGTGCATGTTGTGCTCGCCAACCAGTTGCCAGTGCACTTCGCCGACGCGCTCGCCATCCAGATAAACTTCCCAGTTGGATGCGTCAGGATTGAGTTTCTTCGCCTGCCAGTGGCCTTGTTCGCCCACCAGTTCTTGCTCGCTCCAGCAACCCATCGCCAACGTCTGCTTAATGTTGGCGTCATTTTCAGGCCAGATGATTTTCCCCTGCCCCGGCACGATACGCACCAGATGGTGGAACTGTTTCTGAATCGCTTTCAGATCGTCAAAAATGTCCGCGTGGTCGAACTCAAGGTTATTGAGTATCAAGGTACGCGGGCAGTAATGCACGAATTTGGAACGCTTGTCGAAGAACGCACAATCGTATTCGTCGGCTTCAATCACGAAGAATGGGCTGTCGCCAAGACGTGCAGAAACATCGAAGTTCCCCGGCACGCCGCCAATCACGAAGCCAGGCTTGTAGCCACAGGCTTCCAGAATCCAGGTCGCCATGCCTGCTGTTGTGGTTTTGCCATGCGTTCCCGCCACGGCAATCACCCAGCGGTCGCGCAGCACGAAATCGTGCAGCCACTGCGGGCCAGACATATAAGGAATGCTTTTCTCGAGCACCGCTTCAACACATGGGTTTCCACGCGTCATGGCGTTGCCGATGATCACCAGATCCGGCTGCGGATCGAGTTGGCTTGGGTCGTAACCCTGAATTAATTCAATGCCCTGCTCTTCTAGCAGAGTGCTCATTGGTGGGTACACGTTGGCGTCCGAGCCAGTCACCTCGTGGCCGAGTGAACGAGCCAGCATCGCGAGGCCGCCCATAAACGTGCCGCAAATACCCAGAATATGAATGCGCATAAAAA
>NZ_QZWH01000035.1 GCF_003601925.1 Buttiauxella izardii | reverse complement strand
ATCGGCTGGTCGGGGTCGCCATTAAGGAAATCGACAATCACCTCCTGGCCGACGCGCGGGATGGCGATATTGCCGAATCCGGTTCCTGCCCACGCCTGCGACACGCGCACCCAGCAGGAGCTTTCTTCGTTGGCTTTGTTATAGCGGTCCCAGGCAAATTTCACCGTCACGCGCCCGTGTTCATCGCAGTAGATTTCTTCCCCGGCAGGGCCAGTGACAATGGCGATTTGCGGGCCATCAATGAGTGGTTTGGGTAATGGCTGTGGGCGCCAGGTCTGAATAGCAGGGATCACGCGGAACTCGCAGTTCAGCGTGGTGCCCTGGCCGGAACTGCCGATTAACGCCTGCGGCTGGCTGCCGGTCAGCATACAGGACACCACCTGCCACACGTCGTTCAGGTCTTCACGCGGATGGTCGGTCAGTGCGAAGCGGCGTCCGGGCTGGAGCTGCGGTGAGTTGCTGGTACCGCTGGCAAAATCGACGTTATTACGCCAGCCTTCCACCTGATATTTCGCAAAATCTGCACCGTGCTGCTCGTCCTTGAAACGCCCCGGATAGTCAAAGATTTCATATTCCGGGCGCTGGTACGCCAGTTTCCTGCCGTACTCATTGTACTGCGCGGGCCAGCCAGGGGCAGTGAAGGTGTAATCCTGGGTGGTGACCTGCGCCGGGAGGATTTGTGCGCTACGGCGGAAGGTATTGATGCAGTAGGTGGAGGATTCTGAAGCAGCGTTCGGATTATAGGGCAGTGAGCCCAGACTCCGCAGGACCGAACTGTCATCGGCAAACGTCAGCTTCTGGGCGTTCTCTTTAAGATATTCCTCCTCAAAGAAGAATAGTCCCTCTTCTGCCGCCAGTCGGGAGATAAATTCATAGTCCGTTTCCATAAACTGCACGCAGAACTCGCGCTCAGGATGCGGACGGCGGAACAGCGTGTCGTGGGTGCGGATATCCATCTCTTTAAGCAGCTTCGCAAAAATGTACGCAATGTCGTAGTTCTGAAAGCTGCGGCAGTTCTGGCGTTGCGAACTGCGCCAGAATTCGGGGTGAACCGCCATGGTGTACAGCGTCTGGTGTTTGCCGGTGTCGCCCTGTTCGCAGAACGTCACGATACCGCGTACCCGGCGCTGGAGGGTTTCCCCCTGCCAGATGGTGAGCGTGGCCATTTCGTCGAGTACCTGTTTAAAGCCAATCGCCGGGTCATTGCAGGCGACAGTGATATCCAGGCGGAACAAAGAAGAAAGGGACTGCTTGAGGGTAAAGCCCACAACAGCGAAGGTTTCAGCCGGGGTACGGCCAGCGGTGAAGATAAAGCGGGTGCCATCTGAGGCCATGATGGAAGTCCTTTCCTGTCCGTGGAGTTATTGATCAGAACGTATGGTTGAAGCACAACCATAACGCAGATAAATATAATAAAATCAATATTATAGATGGCGTGAAAGATAAGCAGGGAACGAGGGAGTGACCGTGACGGATGTCACATAAAAAGAAATGGGGAAACGGACAAAATGACCATCTGCTTTTATAAATGTGAATGGTTTTACCAGTGAATAGTTAAAAAAAGCCGAGGTAATATTTCTCTATATAGAAGATAAAATGCCTACCAGCGTCTTCACTGGCAGGCATTACCCCATTCTGGGGCCGTTTTACGTTTACTGCTTCTGCGTAAAGAAATCGTTGTACAACATATAAAGATGTGCCGCACTCCACGAGAAATTCGGTGCGCCTTGTTGCTCGCCATTCAGCGGATTGTAATTCTCACGAATCGGGCCATCGCTCGTCAGGCCATTGGCGTGAGCAAAGAACCGGTTCGCCATCTCCACGGCATCAGCCCGATAACCGTAGCGCTCCATTCCTTTCAGACCGAAGTAGAACTGATCCACCCACACGCGCCCACGCCAGTAAATATCCGCACCGAACGCCGGATTAGTCAGCGCCGCCGTCCCCAACGGCACGTAAGTATTAAACTCTTTTGGATCTTTCATCACTTTCACCACGGCATCGGCTTGAGCCTGAGTCGCTGCGCCGTTAAACAGCGGCGACCAGCCTTCAGGCCCTTTGCCGCGCGCAACAATAGGTTTGCCCGCGCAGCCATTCGCCAGCGGTTTGTCTTCAATGCGAATGTCGTAATAGAAGCCGGTGGCGTTATCGAACATACAAGTGTTGATGTAATCGGCGAGCTTTTTAGCATGAGCGCTAAAGCGCTGTGCATCTTCCGGCTTGCCGAGGATTTTTGCCATTTCAGCCAGATAACTGCTGTCGCTAAACATATAACTGGCCTGGTCGACCGACTCTTGCAGCAGCGAATAGCCGAGCAGAGTGCCGTCTGGGGCATGGTTTTCCGCAAATAGCACCTGCCAGTCTTCACGTTTGCCGCCTTTATCCAGATAACGTTGCAACTGATCCGGGTCGATAAAACCGAACACGGCGGCGTCATCGCGCCCGGACTCCCACGACGCGGCGACCTGCGCCGGAATATCTATGCTGTCGTATTTCCCGCTCTTCAACACGCGGTTGTAATTATCCAGCCCGACCATTTTCTGCTCTTTATTCCCACGCTTAACGGTAAAGATCATCTCGCCTTTGGCGGTGTTATGGGCTTTATCACGGGTTGCGCCGTATTCAGGAATGCCATTGCCATTGTGGTCGCGGTTGCGTAACCACCAGTCGTGATAGGCCTCTAAATGGGGATACATTTCTTCCAGCCAGCCCTTGTCGCCGGTGGTTTTGTACACTTCCATCACTGACCAGGCCGCAAGGCTTGGCTTGGTGTTGCGCTCATTCCAGTTACCACCGTCGCCGCCGCGTTCCGGGCTGGTGTTATAGGCAATCAAATCCGGCACAAAACCGGCGTCCCACGGGCGAAGCGGGTCATCTTTAGGGATCTGCCAGGCGAACACCGCGCGAATATTATCTTTGGCAACGTCAGGGTTGAAATGCGCCATCGCATACGCTTGCTTCCAGGTATCCCACGGCCAGGTCTGGTTGCCGGAGAACCAGCGCCCGGTCACTGACGGCGTCACCGAATCAAATTTCATCGCACCCGCCACACCACGCCAGTTGCCGTTAAGCGTTTCGATAGCCTTTACCGCCACGCGGGTTTGCGCCGCTGTCGCATCTGGGTTGTTCAAACCCGTTTTCAGATAACCTTCCCAGCGTTGTTGCGAGGCGGTCAAATATGGCTGCGGGTTTTTAAGGATATCGGCGATTTTGCTTTGTTCTTTCTCGACTTCTGCCGCCGTTAACAGATGAGAATAGGTGGTGTAAACCGTGGTCGAACCCTGAATATTGGCTTTTGCCACAAACTTATGGCCGTCGATTTGCGTGCGCATCGGTAGGGTTTTGTGGATTTGGTATTGCGAATCGCCAGAGGTCATCAGGTTTGAAGCCGCACGCACTTTGCCGAAAGTCACGTTCAGACCGTCCGGCGTGGCATGGAGCGCACGGTTATATTCCGGGAATGCCTGGCTGATGGTTTCGTCAGACTGTGGTTTTTGTTCCTGAAGGTGATATTTCTCGAGCAGTTCGCCATCCCACACCAGCTCCAGCGGCGCATCGGTGGTGATTTCTGTCGCCAGTAATGACGTTCGGGAAGTGACAAAACGCAGCGTCATTTTTACCGTCACGCCCGGTGCGGTCAGCGTCTGAATCAATGCGCCAGGAATGCTGTACGCCTGCATAGTGAACGCCACTTTCTGGCCATTTTTGTACACGCTCAGGCGGTCAAAATTGTTCGCCATAAAGTTGATGTATTCTTCGGTCAGCAGCGCCGGGCCGGGGAATCCGCCCATTCCTTCGCTGCTGGCAGGCAATAAATGGCCGTGCCAGGCCCCGTCATCAAACAGCGGATTAAAACGCTGATGTTCGTCAAAATCATAATCGAGCATCGCCTGTGGCGCGCCAGTACGGTCGATCACGTTCTGGAACTGGTTGGCTTGCAACGTGTGGGTATCTTGTTGTGTGGTTTTACACCCGGCAAGAACCAGCAGGGCGGCAATCGGGGCCAGACGGAATAATGTGTTCATGTCGTATCCTTACCAGTAAAAATATTGCATCACGAAGACCGAATTACTGGCCTCGGTGGTGTCGTTATCAAGATAAAAACGGCTGTCCAGTGCGGTGGCGAGCTTCCCGCCAAAATACTCGTACCAGATACCAAACTGGGCGTAAGAAGTGGTTTGATCTTCCTCGTTATCCAGTTCATGTTTTGCGTAACTGTATGCGGTAGAAAGATAAAAACCTTTGGCGGGCTCAATCATGCCGCTGACCATCATCCCGCTTTCGCTCCCTGGGTTTACACCATCGCCTTTGCCGGTGTGGTGCCAGGCACGTCCGGCCAGATGTTTGCTTTGCAGGCCCAGCAGATACATCTGCCCGGTACCATCGGTGACTTCCAGTCCATTGAGCAGCGTTAAATCTTCCATAATGTCGTACTGAAGATAGCCGTTGATCATCGCCTGATAAGTGTATTTATCTGAATATCGGTCATATTTCCCGAAGTGCAGCCACGCCTTGCTTTCATCGACACGGCTTTCCGGTGCGGCTGTGACACTGTAACGTAATTTGCCCGTCAGGTTTTGCAACTTGGCGGCGTAGGTTAAATCGCGAGTGTTAGGGATCACGTAACCGTATTCCGGCGTGAAGTCACCCCACCATTGCAAATCATCCAGTGATGAATCATTACGCCCGCTGAGAATAAACTCGGTGCCTTTATCGGTACGGTAGCCGCCATAAAAGCGATTAATGCCGCCTTCAAAACCGCCCCAACTGTGGTCAGGAACCCAGGCGTTGCCGTCGTGATCGGCTTGCACCGTCCAGCCTTCGCCATACAGCAATCCAAACCAATTCCCGTGTTTAACTTCGAGGCCGCCTTCAATATAGGTGCCGTCGCTGTATTTGTGCTTATCATTACCCTCGAGAAAAACGCTGCCTCCTAAGCCCATTTCGCCGTAAAAACGGAAGGCGGTTTTAGCGCTGTCAGCCGTAAGAGCAGGCGGCTGCGGGGTTTGCCGTTCAGCAGGAACAACGGCTTCTGCGGCCAGTAGACTTCCTATAGGTGCGAGCAGTAAGACCAGCGGTATCCTTGATAAAATCCTCACCATGAAATCCATTCCTTGTTGTTTTTGCCGTTACGAGTGAGCGGAATGGATGTCATATTAGTTAATAATTTACTAAAAAATACACTTAGATCGATAAAGCGATAACTGAGTCACAACTTCAAATTGCGATGAACAGGTTAAACGCAGGGGTATACAGAGGCTCGTGATGCCATTAATCTATTGTTTTCATCTCATGATTATTAGGATGTTATGGCTACTTTGAAGGAAATCGCGCAAGCGGCTCAGGTGTCTGTCGCCACGGTTTCACGCGTGCTTAATGACGATCCCACACTGAGCGTGAAAAGCCAGACTCGTCAGAAAATCCTCGAAGCCGCAGAACGGCTGGAATATAAAGTCCCGAGCGCGAAGCGCCAGGCGAGTCAGCGACTGACGTTTGCCGCGCTGTATACCCACGGACAAGAGTTAGAAATTAACGATCCTTACTACCTGGCGATGCGCTATGGCATTGAAACACAAAGCGAAAAGCTGGGTATCACGCTGGTTTCTTGTTATGACTTTAAAGGCGATCGTGCGCTGGTTCCTGCCGATGGTTTACTGATTATTGGTAAACCTCAACCGGCAACTCAGGCACTGCTTGAGCAGCAGGAACTCCCGCTGGTCTATCTTGATGGCGTCACCAGCGACCCGCGCTTTGATTGCGTCAGTGTCGATTTAGCCAAAATCAGCCAGAAAGTGATCGACTACTTTATCTCCCGTGGCTATCAGCGCATCGGTTTTATTGGCGGGCGCGATGACCTTGAGTTTGCCGATCAACGCGAACTGGCATTCATAGAATATGGTCGCCGCAAGAAAGTCGTGAAGGCAGAAGATGTTTATTACGGTGATTTTAGTAGCCAGGCCGGTTATCAGTGCGCCTTAAAAATGCTAACATCATCAACGGATTACCCACCAGCTCTGTTTGTGGCAACGGATTCCATTGCCATTGGCGTCCTGCGCGCCTTGCATGAACACGGCGTGAAAGTGCCCGAGCAAATGGCGCTCATCAGCGTGAATGACATTCCGACCGCGCGCTTTGTTTACCCGGCACTTTCAACCGTGCGCATTCATTCTGAAACCATCGGTGCGCAGGCGGTAAACCTGCTGATGGAGCGGATTCGCGACGATCGTACCATCCCGCTTTCCGTTTTTGTTCCAAGCTCTCTTCAACTGCGCGACACAACAAAACCCCAATAAATCATTCAATAACAATGAATTGCCTTGTCAGGTTAAAACCGGCAGGGCGATTTATTGTGATCCCCTCGTCATTTAGTAAAGTTTAATTTTTAGTTTTAGTAAATATTTACTATTGTTTGCCCAGACACACGTAATGAGGAAGTCAGCGTGAAGAACTGGGAAAACATAGATAAACAATCTGAGAACCGGCTGCCCGCTCGTGCCTGGTTCCATAGCTACAAAAGTGTTGAACAAGCCAAAGAACTGAACCGCTCGGCAAGCCAGGGGTTTATGTTGTTAAGCGGGAAGTGGGCGTTTAACTACTTCGATCACCCGGAAAAAGTGCCAGCCGAATTTTACCAACAGCCGATGAACCACTGGGGTGAAATCACCGTGCCGGGAATGTGGCAGATGGAAGGGCACGGCAAACTGCAATACACCGACGAGGGATATCCGTTCCCGATTGATGTTCCGCACGTGCCAACCCATAACCCGACCGGGGCTTATCAGCGCCAGTTCACGCTGCCTGCCGACTGGTTGCAACGCCAAATCATTATTAAATTCGATGGCGTAGAAACCTACTTTGAAGTGTATCTGAATGGTCAATATGTTGGGTTCAGCAAAGGCAGCCGCCTGAGTGCTGAATTTGACCTCAGCCCATACGTTCAGGCAGGTGACAACTTGCTGAGCGTGCGCGTGATGCAGTGGGCAGATTCCACCTATATTGAAGACCAGGATATGTGGTGGATGGCGGGGATTTTCCGTGACGTTTACCTGATTGGCCAGCCGCAAGTGCATCTTCACGATCTTACCGTCGTGACGCAGTTTGATGAAAACTACTGCGACGCCGAACTGCAAATATCGTGCGAATTACGTAATCTCACCGGGACGGACGCCACCGGTTATCAGCTCCACGCGCAGCTTTTTGATGGCGAAACATGCGTGGCGCAGATGTGCCACTCTGAGCTGGCGGTGCAGCGTGATACCACTTGCCAGTTTTTGATGCCGGTAAAACAGCCAAAACAGTGGAACGCCGAGCAGCCGAATCTCTATTTACTGCTGTTAACTCTGCGCGATAACTTCGGTGAAATCGTTGAAGTAGTGCCGCAGCAGATCGGTTTCCGCGACATTAAAGTTCGCGATGGCCTGTTTTATGTCAATGGTCGCTACCTGAAATTACACGGCGTAAACCGCCACGATCACGACCACCAAAAAGGGCGCGCAGTGGATATGGCGCGGGTTGAGCGCGATATCATTCTGATGAAGCAGCACAACATCAACTCCGTGCGCACCGCCCATTACCCTAACGACCCGCGTTTTTACGCGTTATGTGATCAGTACGGCCTGTTTGTGATGGCGGAAACCGATCTCGAAAGCCACGGTTTCGCCAACGTCGGCAACATCAGCCGTATTACTGACGATCCGGCCTGGGAACAGGCTTACGTCGAGCGCATTGAACGCCATGTTCAGGCGCAGAAAAACCATCCGTCGATAATCATCTGGTCGTTGGGTAACGAGTCGGGTTACGGCTGCAATATTCGTGCGATGGCGGCGCGTTGCAAGCAACTCGATCCCACGCGACTGGTGCATTACGAAGAAGATCGCGACGCCGAAGTGGTGGACGTGATCAGCACCATGTATTCACGCGTTTCGATGATGAACGCGTTTGGCGAATATCCGCATCCGAAGCCGCGCATTATCTGCGAATACGCCCATGCAATGGGCAACGGGCCGGGCGGGCTGGCGCAATATCAGGCGGTTTTCAACCAGCATAAAAGCCTGCAAGGGCATTACATCTGGGAATGGTGCGACCACGGTTTGCTGGTGCATGACGAGCAAGGGCGCGAGCGCTACCAGTACGGCGGCGATTACGGCGACTATCCGAATAACTACAACTTCTGTATGGACGGCCTGATTTACCCGGACCAACGCCCAGGCCCTGGCTTGCGCGAATACAAACAAGTTTTGTGCCCGGTGGATGTTCAACAGACTGAACAAGTCGATATGTTGCGGGTGGAAAACCGCTACTGGTACAGCACGCTGGGCGATATCGAAATCCGCGTGGCGTATCAGGTCGATGGCAAAACCCTCGCGCAGAAAACGCTGACACTGCCGCATCTGCTGCCGGGCGAGTCCGAAGTATTGCAACTCACGCCGCCCGCGCTGCCTGCGGGTGAAGTGTTTATTAACGTGGAAATCGTGAAACGCAGCGCCACGCCATACAGCGAAGCGATGCACTCGCTCGGTCATTTCCAGATCCTGTGCCAGGCCGCTGTTTCAAAGGAACCGTTGCCGGTCAATCATTCCGCGCCACTGCGTTGTGAAACCATCCAACACAACTTGCTTATCAGCGGTAAAGATTTTTCTCTGACCTTCTGCCGCCTGAGTGGCGAGCTGGTTTCATGGTTAGTCGATGGCGAAGAAATTGTCGGGCGCGCCCCACATTTGACCTTCTTTAAACCGACCATTGATAACCACAAGCAAGAATTTGAAGGGTTGTGGCAGCCGTATTATGTGCATTTGATGCAGCATAATTTCCGCGATTTGCGGCAATTCTCGCAGGGCGACGACATTGTCGTTGAGATTGATACCACCATCGCACCGCCGGTATTTGATTTCGGCATGCGCTGCACTTATCAGTGGCGCATGACACCCGCAGGCCATGTGACGCTGAATTTGTCTGGTCAGCCCTACGGCAACTATCAGGCCATCATTCCAAAAATCGGCCTCGATTTTGGCATCAGCAAGCGCTTTAAACAGGTGGAGTATTACGGACGCGGGCCAGGCGAAAACTACGGCGATAGCTGCCAGAGCAACTTGATTGGTCATTATTGCCAGCCAGTTGAAAGCCTGTTTGAAAACTACCCGTTCCCGCAAGACAACGGGAACCGCCAGGACGTGCGTTGGCTGAGCGTTGAGGATGAAAAGGGCAATGGCATTTTCATCCAGCCGCGCAAGCCGATTAACTTCAGCCTCTGGCCGTACAGCGCCGAAATGCTGCAACAGGCGCAACACATCAACGAACTGCAAGCGAGCGATTACCTGACGCTCAATCTTGACGACCAAATTCTCGGCCTGGGTTCCAACTCCTGGGGTTCCGAAGTGCTGGACTCATTCCGGGTGACTCTCAAAGCATTCGAATATGGTTTCACGATGGTGCCGTTCCGCCATGCGCAAATAACGCAGAGTGAGCTGGCGAAATACTCGTTCCAACCGCAAACCGAATGCGCACATTCTTGATGAGGCAAGCGTCATGATTATTTTAAATACCCTAGAAGATTTTAAGAGCATTTATCGGGCGGGGAAAAAGTGGCAACGCTGCATCGAGGCCATTAATAACCTTGAGAATATTAAGCCCAATATTTTTTATTCGATTGGTGACTCACTGGTTTATCGCCTTGCAAAAGGTTCTGAACCTGACGATGAATTATTCGAAGGCAATCGCCGTTATTTCGATGTGCATTATTACATTAGTGGCCAGGAAACGATTGAGATTGCCGATAAAAGCGCATTAACGCCGGAAATCGCTTACCGAGATGAGAGCGACCGCGAGTTTTTCAGCGGGCAGGGCGTTAAACATCAGCTTAAAACCGGAAACGTTATCATATGCGAAAACCACGAAGCGCACCGGTTCTCGCAGGGGAAAGACGTGAAAAAAGTGATTTTAAAAGTCACGATTGAAGAAACTTATTTCCTGAATAAATAGGGTGTTGAACGCCTGCATCGTGTCGGATGACGCTTGCGCTTATCCGACATACACAAAAATTATTAAAATTTACCCTACAGTGTGGAGTTCTTATGGCTTCTACAAACAGAAACACCATTGGCAAGTTTGGATTATTAGCCATGACGTTTGCGGCGGTATTTAGCTTCAATAACGTCATCAACAATAATATCCAGCTCGGCATCGCATCGGCACCTGTTTTCCTGGTGGCAACGCTGATTTACTTTATTCCATTCTGCTTAATTATTGCGGAGTTTGTCTCGCTAAACCGTAATTCAGAAGCAGGGGTTTACGCCTGGGTGAAAAGTGCCCTCGGCGGACGCTGGGCATTTATCACCGCGTACACTTACTGGTTTGTGAATCTCTTTTTCTTTACCGCGTTGTTACCGCGAGTTATTGCTTACGCCTCGTATGCGTTCCTCGGTTACGACTATATTTTCACGCCATTAACCACGGCACTGATCAGTATTTGCCTGTTTGCTTTCTCGACCTGGATTTCCAACCACGGCGCGAAACTGCTTGGCCCGATGACATCGGTGACGTCTACGTTGATGTTATTGCTGACGTTCTCCTACATCATTCTGGCCGGTGCGGCGGTGATTGGCGGTGTGGAACCGGCGGATCCGATTAACGTTGAGGCGATTACGCCGCAATTTAGCTGGGCATTCTTAGGCATTATCGCGTGGATTTTCCAGGCTGCGGGTGGCGCAGAATCGGTGGCGGTTTACGTCAATGACGTCAAAGGCGGCAGCAAGGCGTTCGTGAAAGTGATTATTCTCTCCGGCCTGTTTATCGGCGGCCTGTATACCGTTTCTTCGTTGCTGATTAACGTCTTTGTTCACAAAGCGGATTTGCACTTTACCGGCGGCACGGTGCAGGTGTTTGAAGGGCTGGCGCGTCACTTTGGCCTGCCAACCATCATGATGAATCGCTTTGTCGGGATTGTGTCATTCACCGCGATGTTTGGCTCATTGCTGATGTGGACAGCAGCGCCAGTGAAAATCTTCTTCACCGAAATCCCTAAAGGTATTTTTGGCGAGAAAACCGTGCGCCTGAACCAACACGGCGTGCCAACTCGCGCAGCCTGGATTCAGTTCCTGATTGTGATTCCATTGATGCTGATCCCAACCGTCGGTTCCGGCAGCGTGCAGGAATTGATGAACACGCTGATTAATATGACCGCTGCGGCGTCTATGTTGCCACCGCTGTTTATCATGCTGGCGTACCTGAACTTGCGCCTGAAATACGACGAAGTGAATCGCGATTTCCGCATGGGTTCGCGGATGCAGGGTATCGCCATTGTCAGCGTGCTGATTGTGATTTTCACCGTCGGGTTTATTGCTTCGACCTTCCCGACCGGGGCGAGCATCATGACCATTGTGTTCTATAACGTTGGCGGGCTGGTGATCTTCCTCGGCTACGCCTGGTGGAAATACAACAAATACGAAAAGACGCTGGATAAAGCAGCACGTTATGAAGCGGATACGCCGCTGGCGCAGATTGCACTGGAGCAGCAGGGGAGCACAAAGACGGAAGTGAATATTGCCAGAAGTGTGAATTTGTAGAAGGTCAAATTAATGGCGGATGACGCTTGCGCTTATCCGCCCTACAACACCGTGCCGTAGGTCGGATAAGCGCAGCGTCATCCGACACCTGGTTTACCGATTAAAAATCATATCCCACGGTCGCAATCACCGAACGCTCGGCACCCCAGTAGCAATAACCCGTTCCATAACAACCCGCAACGTAATCACGGCCCGTCAGGTTGGTGGCATTCACCTGCACAAACGCGCCTTTTAGCGACGGAGTCCACGCGCCCATATCCGCACGCACCATCGCATCCATGAGCGTGGTTGACGGCACGCGCAGGGTATTTTCATTATCCGCCCATTGCTTGCCGATATAACGCACACCCGCGCCGAGGCTGATACCAAAATCAGCTTTAAACATTCCCCACAGGCTGGCCATCTGGTCTGGCGTCACGTACGGCGTGTTGCCATCGTTACCATCAATCGCGTCTTTAAAGCGCACTTTGTTGTAAGTGTACCCGGCGATGGTGGAGAAACGCTGCGTCCACTGGGAATGCGCTTCCAGTTCAACGCCTTGCGAATGCACTTTGCCCGCAGGCTCGTAGTAACTGCCCTGCACGATGCGGTTGCCAACGTCTTTCTGCGTAAGGTCGTACAGCGCCACGGTGTACATATCGGCGGTGCCAACCGGTTGATATTTCACGCCCGCTTCATATTGCTCGGCAGTCGTCGGTTTCAGCAGTTTGCCATCGGCACCCGGCAGAACCTGCGGCGTAATCGCCTGGCTGTAACTGACGTACGGCGAAACGCCGTTGTTGAAGGCGTAAAGTAATGATGCCCGGCCACTGAAATGGTCATCGGTACGGTTATCCGTCACGTCGCTATCAATCGCTTCGGCGACGATATGGCTCTTCGTCACGATGTGATCGTAACGGCCAGAGAGTGTCATATGCCACTGATTCCACTTCATATCATCCTGCAAATACACGCCGGTTTGTTCGTACTGGCGCTTGCCTGCTTTGGTCAACAGACCCTGGTTGATGGTGGAATAAGTCGGATCACGCGGATCGTAATAATAGAAACCGCCAGGGCCGCCAGACTCGCCGGTCCACGGATTGATATTGGTGGTATAAGCGGAATCATCAGACAGGTTATTAGTGTATTTATGGAACTCGCCGCCGAGCACCACTTTATGATCCAACTCGCCGGTGGCGAAATCTGCTTCAAGCTGGTTATCAATGGCATACGCATCAAGCGATGAGGTTTCGCCGCTGTAATAACGCATCAACTCGTCGTGCTGCGCATCCGCCCAACCAATCTGATAAGCCTGTTTCAGGCCGACATTGGAATGGGTGTAACTGGCGTTTGAGCGGAAAGCCCAGACGTCATTAAAGTTGTGCGCAAATTCATAGCTGTAGATCTGCTGGTGGCGCTTGAACTCGTCATTACCCGGCTCGACGTCAGAGAACCCGGTGCTGATTTTGCGCCCGGTGCTGGAATAAATACTGCCATCCGCCGGAACCGAACCGTGGAAACCGCCGGACGGATCTTTTTCCAGATACGCGCGCAACACCAGTGAGGTGTTTTCGTCCGGTTGCCACAACAGGGAAGGGGAAATGGCATAGCGTTCTTCGCGAGTGTTTTCGTACTGGGTATCGGTATTTTTGGTCATGCCGATAATGCGATACGCCCACTCGTCGTTAATCGCGTTGGTGTAATCAAACGCCGTGCCGGTAGTGCTGTTATTGCCGTACATCGCACGAACGTGGCCTTCCTCGATGAACTGCGGGCGCTTCGAGGTTTCCATCACCAGGCCGCCAGGAATGGTTTGGCCGTAAAGGGCAGAAGACGGCCCTTTGATCACGTCGATGCGCTCAAGGAACCACGGATCCACCTGAATCACGTTGTAGCTGCCGCCGTCACTCATCAGGCGCAGGCCATCAAGGAAGGTATTGTTAACATCGCCGCCGTGGAAACCGCGCAGGGCAACGGTGTCATAACGCGTCGCGCCACCTGCAAAGCCGGTGAATACGCCAGGCGTGTAATTCAGCGCGCTGTTGACGGATAACGCGCCCTGGTCGTCCATTTGTTGGCGAGTGACGACCGATACCGACTGCGCGGTGGTGATGATCGGCTCATCGGTTTTAGTCGCGCCCTTGCTGACTGGTGAGGTGTAGCCTTCCGTCGCGCTGGTGGAGGTCGGTGCAGGTGCTGCGGTCACGACGACGGTATCTTCCGCCATGACAAACGTTGGCGCGGTCAGAGCCAGCGCGCAGAGTAAAGCGGAGCGCTTTACGTTAAATGCCAGAGTCATTGAGTTGTTTTCCCGGAATGCCAAATGTAATCGCTTGTAATAATAGAATGCGAATTATTATCGTTATTGTTTGCGGTTTCAAGTGCAGATATTGGCAGGGGGAAAATCAAAGACCATGAAAAGATTGATGTTTATGATGGCGGGCAATTCCCTCTCCCGGCGGGAGAGGGTAAGGGGGAAACTACTGTGCGGGTGCTGGAGCCGGTTTCTTCGTTTCAGTCACCGGCCCTGGTGTGGCCGAAGGCAACTTATCAGGTGTGGAATCGCATGGTTTCTCGGTGCCACACAGCATATCGAGCATTTTCAGCGTCACGCCGTTGGTCCAGCCAAAACCATCCTGCAACGGATATTCACCGCCACCGCCGCCCGTACCGGTAGAAGAAACATCATATTTCTCAACCAGTTTTTTCTCACGGTCGTAAGTGTGCTGCACGTTGGTCAGAAAGCGCCAACTGACTTCCATGGCTAAATCTTTATGCCCGTAATTCTGCAAACCTTCCGTCGCCACCCATTGCAGCGGCGCCCAGCCATTCGGCGCATCCCATTGCTGGCCTGTTTTCAGATTGGTGGTGGCAAGCCCACCGGCTTTCAGCAACTGCGCACGGGTGATGGTCGCCATTTTGTCCGCACGCTCTTTCGAGGCGGCGTGGACATACAGCGGGAACAACGACGCGGCGGTTAATTGCGAGCGAACGGTGTTGGTTTTCAGATCGTAATCCGCA
Organism: Buttiauxella izardii; assembly: GCF_003601925.1. Taxonomy (GTDB): domain Bacteria; phylum Pseudomonadota; class Gammaproteobacteria; order Enterobacterales; family Enterobacteriaceae; genus Buttiauxella; species Buttiauxella izardii. The sequence continues at coordinate 13,674 of NZ_QZWH01000035.1, read as the reverse complement.
TACCAGCCCTGTTTGGCATTCCACAAATGCGCTTCCATGGCTTTCTGGCGTGCGTCCGCCAGTTGCTGATATTGCGAAGCCGCCGAACTATCTTTTGCCACCGTACTGGCGTGCGCGAGGGTTTTTTCCATCTGGAATAACAGCGCGTTTAAATCCACCGGCACAATGGAGGTGGTGCGAATCGAGCCAAGTTGTTCGGGGTTATCCATCCAGCGCGAACTGAAATCCCAGCCGGATGCCGCAGCGGCACGCAAATCGCGGTAGATCTCAGTCGCCGGGCGATTCGGGTTATTTTTCGCCGTCGTCACATCATCCAGATAAGATTCGGTACGCGGCGTGTCTTTGTCATCCCAGTAACGGTTCAATATCGAACCATCTTTCAGTTTAACTACGCGCAGATTTTGCGAGCCAGGTTCCAGCGCATCGCTGCCCTGCATCCAGTAGGCGTACTCTTTTTTCAACTGCGGCAGGTAGGTGGTATAGGTTTCGTCGCCGTTGTGCTCAGCCAGGAGTTTGACCATATAAGCGAAGAACGGCGGCTGCGAGCGGCTCAAATAATAGCTGCGGTTGCCGTTAGGAATATGCCCCCAGGTGTCAATTTCATGGGCGAAGTTATCGACCATATCCTGCACTTTGTCCCAGTGGCCGCTTTCCGCCAGGCCCAGCATCGTAAAGTAGCTGTCCCAATAATAGACTTCGCGGAAGCGCCCGCCCGGTACCACATACGGCTTCGGCAGCGGCAATAAAGAATCCCATTTACTCGCACTGTCCGTGGTGCGCGTCAGCACCGGCCACAGGCCATCAATGTGTTCACGCAACGACTGATCTTCCGGCGGAACATATTTTTCGCCTTCTTTGGGCAGCACAAAATTCGCATTCACAAAGTGGCGCAAATCGAAGCTCGACTGGTTTCTCTGCATCCGGTAATCGGCGAGGATCATCAACGGATCGAATTTCGGCACCGCATCGGCAAAGGTTTTTTGGTCAGGGAAAAGTTTTGCTGTCTGGACATCGGTAAACAACGGGCCAAGCAGAACATCAGGCGGTTGCGGCAGGGGCTGTTGACTATCATCGGCTGAGGCGGGCAGGGTAAAACTGACGAGTGCACAACCGATAGCTATTTGAATCGCAAACAATAAAGTGCGAGGACGGCGCATAACAGGATTTATCATTTATTTTTCTCCTTTTCAGGTTCGCGTGAAATTTTTCGCGATCAACCCTATGAAAACCTTAGCTGATTTTCAGCCCAGTGGAAGGAGACATGTCTCATCTTGCTATAAAGCGGATTATTTACCTGTACGCGCCGTCTGGTTTTATCCCTGCGGGTTAATCAACCAGGTGCCCGCTTTTTCAACCGATAACGTGACGCTTCGCGTTTGATTATTGTCATGCAAGCTGATGTCGTACTTGCCGGGCGGTAATTGCAGGAAGCCATAACCGTTAGCGCCTGGTGTGACTTTCTCCGTTTTCCCGTTCACATCCAGCGTTTCGCCATCATTCATGCGCACATAAACCCGCGCAATCAACCCTTCGGCGGCAGGAACAACGCTTTTCGCGGTGGCGGTTTCGGCTTTCTCTGCGGCCTGTTCGGCTTTTGCAGTTTCAGGCAGTACACCTGGTGACACATGACCGCCAAAAATCACCGCGCCAATCGCAATCCCGGCCAGCAAACTCACGCCCGTCAGCAACGGTAATTTGTAGCGTTTGCGCAGTGGCGATAGAGGGGTGATTTCCGCATCTTCCACTTCGATAAGCATAGTGCCGGGTTGTTTATGCGCCGTAGAACCGTGAATGCCGGTCAAAGGGATTTCTGCCAGCGCGGCAAATTCTGCAATTGATTGCGGGCGGTCTTCCGGTTTAAGCGCCAGAGCGCAGTCAACGGCGTGCAACAGGCTGTGGGAGTAACCTTCCGGGCGATTTTTGGCGAGTTTTACGCAAGGGTCTTGAATCGTGCGGGTGACGCTGGCCGGAGGGCAAGTGCCGGTGATCAGCGTATACAGAATCGCACCCAGCGCGTAGATATCCGTCCATGGGCCGAGCTGGTTTTCGAGGTCGTCGGCATATTGCTCAAGCGGCGCGAAACCCGGATTAAGCGGCGTTTTTATCGCTTCACTGCTGTCAGAATTGACCCGACGTGGCGCGCCCGCGTTGAGTAACAGCGGGGCTCCGTTATCCTGAATCTGAATGCTGCGCAGCGACAAATCGCGATGAATAAACCCTTCGTCATGCAGCGTCGCCAGCGCGCTGCACAGCATCGGCAACATGCGGCGAATCCACGCATCATTGAAAATTTCAGGCTGCTGCTGGTGCAGCTCGGCAAGCGTCATGCCGCTGGAATAGGTCGTTGCCGCATAAGCGGTTTCGTTTTGCGTCCAGAAGCTTAAAACCTGCAACAAATTTGGATGGTTGAATTGTGCGAGCTGGCGTGCAGATTGCACAAAACGATTCAGGCCATGGTTAAAAGCCTGGCTGTCTTGTTTGCTGCGCAGCACCAACTGCATGTTATCGCTGCGAACGGTCAGCGCTAGCGGCATAAATTCGTGAATCGTCACCGGGCGCTCGAGCTGGTGATCCCACGCTTTATACACCACGTTAGTGTGGGTGGATTCGGTGACTTGCTGAATCTCAAATTCGTCGAAACGGAAACCTGGCGGCAGAGCGTCGGGAAGTTCTGGGTCGTAATCTTTATCAGTCATGATGGCCTTTCTAAGCTCGAAATCGACGAAAAATCACAAATTACTTCTGGGCGCGCCATGCGCCAACCGCCGGGTCACGCAGTTGCGGCCGCAGGGAATCAATCAACAGCAGCGTAATCGGAGTGTCCGGTGCCAACCAAGCCGACCAGACTTTGCGCACTTCATTTAAACGCGCCTGAATCCCGGCCTCGTCTACCGTCATTTCACGGGAGACTTCAACCGCCACGGTGCCGGTCGCCTGCCAGCCATTGAGCTGCGCGTTATACGGCAAAATCATCCAGCTTTGCGGCGCATGTTCATTGCTCACCACCATGCGTTCGTTGTTCAGGCTGGTGATCAGCAAGCTGTCGGAACTGGCGTCAGTGCTCAAGCCGCTCACCGGGAAACCGTGTACAAACGTCATTTCGTGGCGTTTTTCGCCATGAATGCCGCTTTGAATGATTTCGCTACGGCCATTTAACCAGCCGCCTTTTTCACACTTGCCGTTAGGGATAAACATCGCCGTCGCGTTGGCGTCGCCTTGCCAGAAGGTGCGCAAATGGCAGCCATCTTGCAGGGTAAATTCTTGCCACGGCGTGCGGTCAGCCAGCGGAGAACTTTCATCGCTGCGTGGCGTGCTGTTGGGTTCGCTGGAAATATCCGGGGCGACAATCACCGCCCAGTCGCTGCTTTTGCTGGCAGTACCGACTGCCAGCATCTCGCCCTGCGGGCTTTCCAGCTTCCAGTTCACCAGTTGCACACTGCTACACTGGCTTTCCAGGAGCGTGCCCAGACGCGGCATAAAGGTGTTGAGCACGGTCGGTTTTTTGTCGCCATTAGCGACAATTCGCAGCCCCAGTTGCGCTGCACACCAGCTTTGCGGTGTGTTGTCCGAAACGTTATCAATCCAGACATCCAGCTTTTGCGAGGGGGACTGGACGATACGATAATTCCCCGCCGACACCGTGGAAGAAGCCAGCAGCAGCGCCAGACCCGAAAGCCAGAGTTTCATAGAAATCCTTGTTAGCCGAGCAACTTTAAATACATGTCATGACGTAAAACGCCGACAATTAATCAATAATCCACGTGCCGCTATTGGCGTTCTGGCAGGCTTTGCTGGCGTCATCCACCGCCACACAGGTGGATTTTTTAGCCGCTTTGCGTGGACGAGGGCGATCCTTTTTCAGCGTTTGCGCATACAACTCGCTCTTCACCAGCGCCCGCATCGGCACATAGCCTAGCAGTTCTTGCTTATCCTGCTCGGCGATTGCCAGCCAGTTATGTTCAACCTGGCCCAGAACCGTATAGGTCTGCCCGTTCTCAAGGGTGCTGACGACTTTCCCGCCAAAATCCGGCTTGCTCATAATGGAGCCGGGATACAGCGCCCGATAACTGGCATTAATGGGGGTGAACTCCGTGGGCGCCGCCACTGCATAACGGTGAGTCAGCGTGACGCCGTTGATTTCACTGGTCACGATAGTATCGTCCGTCATTTTTGGCGGTGGCGCTTTACAGCCCACGACTGTGGCCACAACAGCAAGGATCAACAGGCTTCGCAATTTCATCGTAACTTTCCCTGAAAAAATGGTTCAAACCTGGTCGCCGAGAAGGGGGGTAAAATGGCGAAAGTGAAATCCAGGAATCTGAAGAATTATTCACAACACATATACATGGTAACGTTAATTTTACATCGACTGATTAACAATTCAATGGCGATGTAACTGATTGACATTATTAAGTGTTAAGCAGGTCATGAACAGCGTTAAACGCAATGATTCAGGCGGTGAATGATATGGCTTTCCTGGTCAGTGCCTCATATATTATGAAACAGGATTTCAACTTTAGGATTAAAAGTGACGATGGAACCGTTATTGCCCAATATTTGCGATTTTATCGCCCATGTTTCCCCGCTTAATACCCTGCCGTTAGAAGCGCAAAATGACCTCGCGCGCGCTATTAGCATTAGTTATCTGGCTGTCGGGGAAACACTGGCTTTTGATATTGCGGCGCGTGAACGCTATCTCTACATCGTTCGCACTGGTTCGCTAGAACAACGCTGGAGCAACGGCGTTCTGCGCGCTCGTCTTGGGCCGGAAGATTTATTCGGCTTCACTTTTCTGGAAGGTATTCCAGGTAATCCTGCAGATTGTTACAACGTCACGGCTATCGAAAACACGTTGCTCTACCAAATTCCCCACAGCGTGCTGAAACAAATGCTGCAGCAGTACCCACAGTACGCAACACACTTTTCGATTAATGCCCATGACCGGCTGAAGTCCGCGATGGACGTGGTCTGGAGTGAAGAAGACAAAGGCATGTTCGTGCGTCGAGTGTCTGATCTGGCGAGCGGAACGGTGTCGGTGGTCGAAGCCTCAACCTCTATTCAGCAAACGGCGCAACAAATGCGCTGCGTTGACCGCTGTTCCACGGCTGTGGTGATGGAAGACGATCAAATTGTTGGGCTTATCAGCGATCGTGATATGACGCGGCGCGTCGTTGCCGAAGGTTTTGATATCAAGCGCCCGGTGAAAGACGTGATGACCGCCAATCCGGTAACGATTTCGTCGGGCGACCTTGTCATGCACGCCGTTTCGCTGATGATGAGCCATGGCGTGAGTAGCCTGCCGGTTGTCGACAACAATCAACCGGTTGGCCTGCTAACCGCCTCACATCTGGTGCAGCATCACCGTGTGCAGGCCATTTTCCTGATTGAGCGCATTAACCATTGCCAGTCAGTGGACGAATTAGCGGTTTTGAAAGTGGAGCGTCAGGCGATATTTGAAGCGCTGGTGCACGGCAACTTGCGCAGCGGCGTGGTCGAAATGGTGATGTCGATGCTGATGGACGCCTTCACACGTCGGCTTATCGAACTTGCCCTGGTAGAATTTGGCCAGCCGCCGTGTGAGTTTTCCTGGGTAATCGCCGGGTCGCATGCCCGCAACGAAGTCCACGTTCATTCTGACCAGGATAGCGCGATAATCTTACCCGATGGCACCGGACTTGAAGAGAAAATGTGGTTCTTGCGCTTTGCCAGAACCGTCTGCCACGGGCTTGACCAGTGCGGGTATCCGCTGTGTACTGGCCATTTTATGGCATCGGAAAGCCGCTGGTGTCAGCCGTTATCCGTGTGGCTGGCCTGCGTGCGTAAATGGGTGGCGAATCCGGAATATACCCAATTATTAAATGCCACCGTGTTCCTGGAAACACGTGCTTTTTATGGCAACACCTGGCTACATGACGCCTTCCAGCAAGCATTATTGACAGAAATTGCCGCACATCCGGGATTCTTGCGCTCACTCACCCGAGATTCCACTAATACCTCGCCACCACTCGGCATCTTTAACCATCTGGTGCTGGAAAAAAGCGGCAACGACAGCAAAACCCTGAACATCAAACGCTTTGCCTTAACGCTGATTATCGACCTTTCTCGCATCTACGCACTGGCGGCGGGATGCTGCGAAACCCATACCGAAGCGCGTTTTTGTGCCGCAAGAGACAAAGGTTTGATGTCAGTTGAAGGCTGCACCGACATCATCGACGCTTTCCGTTTTTTAACTCGCCAGCGTTTTAATCATCAACTTTCACAGTTGCGTAAAGGCCTGCCGCCAGACAACCACATCGACCCGCGCGAGTTCGGCAGCTTTGAGCGTAAGCATTTAAAAGACGCGTTTCGCATTATCGCCCGCCAGCAAGAATTGGCCCGTATGCTGTTTGTGAAGGGATAACGATGAGCCTTCTGTCACGAATTTTCCCGCCATCGCTCACTCAGCAAATTGAGTCGCAACGCCTGAAATGGCGCAATATCCCCGGGTTGAGTCCGGCACTGCAACAGCTAGTGGCGACACCGCTACCAGACTTCAATGCGGACGTTTTTAGCATCCCGTGGCTGGCTTTTGATTTCGAAACCAGCGGCCTGGATGCAAATCAGGACCGGATCTTGTCGACAGGCAGCGTGAAGGTACAAAGCGGCCAAATCCTGCTGGCGAGTGCGCACCACCAGTACATCTCCAGTGATTCGCAGGTCAATGCGCACAGTGCAGTTATCAACCACATCACACCGGAAATGCTAAGTGATGGCGAAGCGCTTGATGACGCGATGGAAATGTTATTTCTGCGTCTCACCGGGCACGTGGCTGTGGTGCATGGGAAAATGGTGGAAAGGGCGTTTATCAATGCCTGGCTGCGAACCCGTTACGACACGGAAGAACTGCCGATTCTGTGGATAGACACACTGGAGCTTGAGCGGCGATACCAGCAAGCCAGGAGACAAATGCACAATGATTTGCGGCTTTCTAGCCTCCGCCGCGAATACCAGCTTCCCGATTACCCGGCGCACCACGCGTTGTGTGACGCGGTGGCGACCGCCGAGCTTCTGTTGGTTCAACTCCAGTCTCAGCGACAGGTCCGCGTTCAGGGGAAATGTTTGCCGCTGAACGCGTGTCTTTGCGGCTAAGAGGCTGAATTAATCACACCTGCACGACGTAGAATATTTCCAATCTCAACTTTCATTTCTTCGGTTAACGGTGTCGCAGGGGCCAGCGAATGCACCGGAATATTCACGCCGGTCAATTTAATGGCATATTTCACCGCGTTGTAAAACGGCAAATCCGTACTGTAAAGCGACGGGATCCATGAGAGAGATTGCTGTAATTCAATGGCGCGAGGCAGATCTTGCTTACGCCAGGCGTCTAAAATTCCGCACGTTAGTTGCGGCGCAAAGTTTGCGCTGGCGGGAATGCAGCCATCGCCGCCGAGAATCAACGTCCCCAGCAAATATTCATCGTACCCGGCGAAAATAGCGAAGTCCGGGCGCACGGGTTTCACCGCGTGAATGGTTTCGCGAATGTGCGACAGCGTATCCACCGTATCTTTCAGCCCGACAATATTCGGGCAGTTTAATGCCAGTTCGAGGATGACATTCACCGGAATCGACTGGCCGGTGAGCGCAGGGAAGTTATACAGAAGAATCGGCAGCTCGAGCGCGCTGGCAATGGATTTATAATGGCGCAACAGATTCGCTTCACTCAGCGGGTTGTACCACGGGTTGACCACCACCACGCCACTGGCACCTATCTTTTGTGCATGCAGCCCGGCATCTATGGTTTGCTGCGTGCCACAGTGGGCGATGCCAATCAAAACGGGCTTTCTGCCCGCGACTTTCTTAACGCAAAATTCCGCCACCTGAGCGCGTTGCGCTTCGGACATATGCGCAAATTCCCCGGCGCTACCGAGGAAGAACAGGCCGTTAATCGGGGAGGCGACCAGATGCTCAATGAGTAACGCCTGCGCGGTGCCATCAAATTCACCATGCGCATCAAATAAGGTAGGAACGGGGGGAATAACACCACTAAAACGAGGCTGATTCATTCACTTCTCCTGAGGGCATTGAAATATTGCTCGCATCATGTTCGTTGATTTCATTAGCGAATAACTTCAATTGTAGCCGAAGGAAAAAATCTGAACGCCTGCCATGTCGCATTAATGGATTGTTGCCCAGCGCGCCGGAGCCGTGATGACTCCGGCGCTACTATCACTGGTGTGTGGTGCAGAAATTGGAAAGGGGATTAATGTTCCAGCATTTCGTGGACAATCTGATTCTTGCTTAATGAGTACTCGTAATAAGTCGGCCAGTTGTCCATCTCTTTTAATAACGCTTCTTGTGTGTCATTGCCCATGAAAATATGGAAATGTTCAGACTTGCGCGGGCCGATAATATGGTCGCTAAACTGCACATATTTTGGCGCTTTTGACTGTTTGTCTTTGCATTCGAACAGATAACGCACGCCCTTTTTCCCGGAGGTGTAAGTCAGGATTTTGTAGCCAGAATAGTCGTACTGACAGGCATTAACCGTTTTACCCACGTGGAATTCAATAACGTTATTTTCGATGCCAATGGTATCAATATCAGTGGCATAGCCTTTCTTATAATACTCTTTGTACTGTGCCGCCGTTTTGCTGCCATCTTTCTGCGCTTTTTTCTCCATCACCGGATCCAAATCGCCATTTAGCAAATACGGATTAACCGACTGCCACATGCCGTCCCAGTCAGTTAAGGCGCGATCCTTCACGTCTTTATCCGCAAAAACACCTTCGCTGGCTTTCTTTTCTGCATCGGTAAGAGGCGTTCCGTGCGAATGACCATGGGCAAGGGCGTTGGCGCTGCTCAGCAAAATACCCGCGCTGAGAAGCAGGCCGGGAATGCGTGATGTCATGTGTGTCTCCATTAGTGTGTTTGAAATCGCGAGAAATGTTATAACATAACATTAACCAGATTCAACAGCTTTAAGAGACAAATCACGAAGGTGAGGGATTCTGCCTGATTATTTTAGCCAGACGAATAAATGAAGGTTCCATATCCTTATCCTGGACGCTGGCAAACCCAACTAATAACCCTTGTGATTTTCTGTGATTAAAATAGTAACGCGACAACGGCCTGACCAGAATACCTTCGGCATTCGCGCATTTTGCAACCTGGATATCATCTGCATCAGTGGGAAGCTGAATAATCAGATGTAACCCGGCATTGCTGTTGTAATCGCCGAGATATTCCTCACCCAAATGCAGTTTAATTAATTCGACCAGTTGAGTACGGCGCTTGCTATAAAGCTGGCGCATTTTGCGGATATGCGCAGCGTAATAACCTTCACGGATAAATTCTGCAAGGGCGGCCTGAACCACTTGATGACCACTGCGATATAACTCGTTATGCACTTTCTTCAGCGGTGCTGCTAACACATTGGGTAACACCACATAGCCCAGACGCAGTGCGGGATACAGCGTTTTACTGAATGTGCCGATATAAATGACCGGGCTGTTTTCGTCAAGCCCCTGAAGCGAAGGAATCGGCTGGCCCGAGAAACGAAATTCGCTATCGTAATCATCTTCCACAATCCAACTTTGAAATTCCCTGGCTTTGGCTAATAACAATTGACGGCGGGAAAGGCTCATCACTGAACCTAACGGATATTGATGCGATGGCGTGACGAAAATTAATTTCGGTTTTTCAACGGGTGACGTTTGTGGAACCAGCCCCTGGTCATCAACATCCAGCGCTGCAATATTCACCGCATTCATGCGCAGGATATTTTTAATTCCCCAATAACCAGGTTCTTCAATCCAGGCATTATCGCCAGGGTTACACAACGTGCGCGTGACTAAATCCAGCGCCTGATGAATCCCTTCAGTGATTATTATCTGATCGGTGGTGCATTTTACGCCACGGGCGGTACGCAGATAATCAGACAGCGCAGACTTCAAATCCTCAAGCCCCGAAGCCGCATCGTAAGTGAGATATTCAGGTTTTGGGCGGCGGGCAACGCGGTCGTAGATTTTCTTAAACGTCAGATGTGGAAAGCTTTCTACGTCCGGCACGCCGGGAATAAAGTCGCCCCATTGCGCCGGGCTGGCGCTGGCATTTTCCAGCAATTCGAGGCAGCGCGTGGAGAGGGCAGCACTGGCCTCCGGGTGAGCCGCGATAGCGGTTTTATCCGAATGCGTTTTCAGGTTATCCAGCACACTATGAGTGACAAACGTGCCGCTGCTGGTACGCGTGGAAATATATCCCTCGGCCTGCAACTGCTCATACACCCGCAGAATGGTATTGCGCGACAGCGATAATTCATCGGCCAAATCGCGCGTCGGCGGCATTCGCGCCGCAGGCCGCAAACTTCCATCAAGAATACAATTACATATCGCGGCATAAAGTTTCTTATGCAGCTTCTCGCCAGGCGTCTGGAGAAATGCCTGCTTGATCACATCTACGGTTAGTGAACGCATTTGGATCCTATAAATAAAACAATTTGGCTCTCGATTCAGGTACCAGATACTGTCTAAATGAAATTCGACAATCAACCTGTAAATTTGAATTTCGCGTGAGGGATAAAAAAATGAGTAATAACGAACTCCATCAACGTCGCCTGGCCGCTACCCCGCGTGGTGTAGGCGTGATGTGCAACTTCTTCGCACAAACGGCTGAAAACAGCACCATCACCGACGTCGAAGGGAATGAATACATTGATTTTGCCGCAGGCATTGCGGTGCTTAATACCGGCCACCGCCACCCGCGATTAGTGCAGGCGATTGAACAACAGCTTCATGCGTTTACCCACACCGCGTATCAGATTGTGCCGTATGAAAGTTACGTTGCGCTGGCGGAAAAAATTAACGCCGCAGCTCCGATTGTTGGCCCGAAGAAAACCGCGTTTTTCACAACCGGTGCCGAAGCGGTTGAAAATGCGGTGAAAATCGCCCGCGCCCATACCGGCCGCCCTGGCGTGATTGCGTTTAGCGGCGGCTTCCATGGCCGCACTTATATGACCATGGCGCTGACCGGCAAAGTCGCTCCGTATAAAATCGGCTTTGGCCCATTCCCTGGCTCCGTTTTCCACGCTCCATATCCTTCTGAATTAAATGGCATTTCTACCGACGACGCGGTGAAAGCCCTTGAGCGCCTGTTTAAGTCCGATATTGAAGCCACGCAAGTGGCGGCGATTATCTTCGAGCCGGTTCAGGGCGAGGGCGGCTTTAACGTCGCACCGCCTGAGTTTGTGGCGGCGATTCGCCAGATTTGTAACGAACACGGCATCGTGATGATTGCCGACGAAGTGCAAAGCGGCTTTGCCCGTACCGGCAAAATGTTCGCCATGAACCACTATTCCCATCAGCCTGATTTGATGACGATGGCGAAAAGCCTCGCGGGCGGGATGCCGTTGTCCGGCGTGGTTGGGAAAGCTGAAATTATGGATGCGCCAGCCCCTGGCGGTTTAGGCGGAACTTACGCCGGGAACCCGCTGGCGGTGGCTTCGGCTCACGCGGTGCTGGACGTGATTGCGGAAGAAAAACTCTGTTTACGCGCCCAAACCCTCGGCGAGCGCCTGACATCGCGCCTGCGTGAAATCACCAGCAACTGCCCGGCATTAGTCGAAATTCGCGGCCTCGGTTCCATGGTGGCGGCTGAGTTTTATGACCCGGCAACCGGCGAACCTTCAGCGGCTATCGCCCAGCAAGTGCAAAAACACGCGCTGGAACAAGGCTTGCTGCTGCTGACCTGCGGGCAAAATGGCAACGTGATTCGCTTCTTGTATCCGCTGACCATTCCAGATGCGCAGTTCGACAAAGCGCTCGATATCATCAAAAACGCGACGCAGATGTGAGAAGCCAGATGAACAAATTAATGTTGGAAACCTGCCTGATTGATGGCGAATGGAGCCATGCGCTATCGGGCAAAACCATGGCGGTGGTGAACGCTGCCAGCGGGGAAAAAATCGCCGATGTGCCGTCAATGGGCCAGGTTGAAACCCAGCGCGCCATTGACGCGGCAGAGGTTGCACAAAAAGCGTGGAAAGCCCAAACCGCGGCCAGTCGTGCCAAAATTCTGCACAGTTGGGTGAGCCTGATTCAGGAAAACAGCGAAGATTTGGCGCGGTTGATTACCCTCGAAGGCGGGAAACCGCTGGCGGAAGCGCGGGGCGAAATCAATTACGCCGCTTCGTTTATTACGTGGTTTGCGGAGGAAGCAAAACGCATCGATGGTGTGTTATTGCAGCCCACCGCGCCGGATCAACGGTTTATCGTCTCAAAACAACCGGTTGGCGTTTGTGCGGCTATCACACCGTGGAATTTCCCGGCGGCGATGATCACCCGCAAAGTCGCGCCAGCATTGGCCGCAGGTTGCGCGATTATCGTCAAACCGGCGGAACAAACGCCGTTAACCGCGCTGGCGTTGGCAAAACTGGCGGAACAGGCGGGTCTGCCGAAAGGGTTGTTGCAGGTGATCACTGGCGATGCCAAAGAAATCGGTGGTGAGCTGTGCCGTAACGCGACGGTGCGCAAACTGAGTTTCACCGGTTCCACAGATACCGGGCGTTTGTTAATGGCGCAGTGCGCGCCGACCATCAAAAAGTTATCACTGGAATTGGGTGGCAACGCGCCGGTTATCGTCTTTGATGATGCAGATCTCGAGCTTGCCGTGAAAGGCATTATGGCGTCGAAATTCCGTAATAGCGGGCAGACGTGCGTGTGTGCGAACCGCATATATGTGCAAAGCGGGATTTATCAGGCGCTCAGTGCGGAACTGGTCAAAGCGGTGGAAGCCTTGAAAGTCGGCAACGGTATGGACGACGGCGTGACTCAGGGGCCGCTTATTAATGCGAGAGCCATCGAGAAAGTGGAACTGCATATTCACGACGCGGTAGAAAAGGGCGCGACGGTGTTAACCGGCGGGCACAAGCACACGTTGGGCGGCAACTTTTTCACGCCGACCGTGATGGCGAACGTGACGCAAAATATGCGCTTTGCCAAAGAAGAAACCTTCGGCCCTGTCGCACCGCTGTTTAAGTTTGAAACCGATGACGAAGTGGTGAGTTACGCCAACGATACCGAGTTCGGGTTAGCGGCCTATATCTTCACGCAAGATGCCAGGCGCCAGTGGCAAATTCCCGAGGCGCTGGAATATGGCATGGTCGGCGTCAATACCGGGCTGATTTCTAATGAAGTCGCACCGTTTGGTGGCATTAAACAGTCGGGATTAGGGCGAGAAGGTTCGCGTTTTGGCATCGACGAGTATCTGGAAATGAAGTACGTCTGCGTCAAAATATAGGTTCTTTTTTATCTGTAAAAGTGGTGGATGACGCTGCTGTACGACCGGCCACATAGGTTACAGATCAGACCGGCCACACAGGTAACACATTTTGCCTAATCTATCCGGATGATACTTTGCTTACGTCTGTCGTAGTAAGCAAGGTCCATCCGGTTAAATATTATCGCTTCAAGCCCGTCCTCACGTTCCTCCAGCATCACATATTCACCCCGCAGCGCCTGATTCAGGAACACCCTTTTGCCGATGTGTATCACTCCTTTTGGACCCACCCGGTACACTTTTGCCCCTTCGGGATAGCTCACCTCCGGCGTTTTCCCGTCCCATTTTCTCGGCGACGGCACCCAGATACCCCCCGGCGTCAGACCGCCCAGCGCCTCGTGTGGCCGCTCCCGGTTAAACTCT
>NZ_QZWH01000034.1 GCF_003601925.1 Buttiauxella izardii | reverse complement strand
CTCGAGGTGGCGTATATTACGCTTTCCTCTTTCAGAGTCAACCCTTAATTTCAGGATATTTGACTCTCATCGCCGCCGTTACTCTGTGATGTTGTTCACATGTTCCGTGTCGATGGAGGCGCATTATAGGGATCTCTTTTTATTGCACAACCCTTTTTTCGATCTTTTCCGCTGACTGATTAGTTTTCGCCCTTTTCGCTGCGATCATGTTCGATCTGCCCTGTTTTTGCCGCTTTACCTCCTTGCCATCGTTTAAGAAAGCAGCCAAAGTCTATCTACAAAGAGAACTCCCAGAGGTGTTTATGTCCGCAGTATTACGATCTTTTCAAAATACTTATCCTGAAATCGGTCAACGCGTGATGCTTGATAGTTCAAGTGTGGTGATTGGCGATGTGCGTCTTGCTGATGATGTGAGTATTTGGCCATTAGTTGCCATTCGCGGCGACGTTAACTATGTCGCTATTGGCGCTCGTAGCAATATTCAGGATGGCAGTGTGCTGCATGTCACGCATAAATCTTCTTATAACCCAGAAGGCAATCCGCTCATTATTGGTGAAGATGTGACGGTGGGTCACAAAGTCATGCTGCACGGCTGCACTGTTGGTAATCGTGTTCTGGTTGGTATGGGATCAATTTTGCTGGATGGTGTAGTAATAGAAGATGACGTAATGATCGGTGCGGGAAGTCTGGTGCCGCAGAACAAGCGACTTGAAAGTGGCTACCTTTATCTGGGTAGCCCGGTCAAACAGATTCGCCCTATCACGCCAGAAGAACGGGAAGGCTTAAAATATTCAGCCAATAATTATGTAAGATGGAAAGATGAGTATCTCGCTCAGGAAAGCAAATAGCCTGATTCACTCCGACAGCTCCTGTTTTAGCTTCTCTATTACCGGTGCAATTTCTGGTAAAACGCCGTGCCATAGGAAAAACGCATGGGCGGCTTGCCCCACCAGCATCCCCAAACCATCAGCATAATGTTGAACGCCGTGCTGTTTGCACCAGAGCAGGAAGGGGGTTTCACCCTTTTGGTAGAACATGTCGTAGCAATGAACGGTATGTGAAAGCAATGACGAAGGGATCGCAGGAATATCCCCGGCGATTCCACTCGAAGTCGCATTAATGATGAGGTCAAATTCATGACCATCAAGATCACACTGTTCCAGCGCCTTGATGCTCCCGGTATGGCTAAAGAGTTGCGCGAGTTCTTGGGCTCGAGAAAATGTTCGGTTGGTTATCGTCACCGCGCAATCAAGCGAAAGCAGTGGCAATAATACTCCTCTTGCTGCTCCACCAGCGCCTACCAATAAAATACGTTGCCTCGGTTTGATCAGAGACAAACGTTCCAGGTCGGTTAACAACCCGATACCGTCAGTGTTATCCCCCAACAGACGACCATCTTCCAGACGTTTGAGAGTATTCACCGCTCCCGCTAATGCGGCACGTTCAGTCAGTTCGTCTGCCCGAACGAATGCCTGCTCCTTAAAAGGAACGGTAATGTTGATACCTTTGCCACCAGCCTGGAAAAATTGCTCCAGTGTTTCAATAAAAGCATCAACAGGCGCTAACACTCGACCATATGGATGCTCGATGTTTAATTGTTCAGCAAACATCTTATGTATTTGCGGTGATTTGCTGTGCTGAATTGGGTTACCAAAAACGGCGAAGGTTTCCATAAATTACCCCTGGCGGAAAAGTTCGCCGGTCAAAGCGTCACGAATTTCAGAAGGATTCTGGCGGCCTCCGGTATCACCACGCAATACAGGGAAGTTATCGCCAAATTGCAGCAGGACTTCATCAGCAGTACGGCACGGAGGCAGGCCGGACAAGTTGGCACTGGTCGAAACCAAAGGTTTGCCAAACGCCTCACATAAATCGCGAACTAAAGGATGATCCGTGACTCTCACAGCCAAGGAATCAAATCGCCCCGTCAGCCAGCGTGGCGTTGAAGGAAGTGCAGGAAAGACAAAGGTCACAGGTCCGGGCCAGCAAGCAAACACATCTTCACGCTGCTTTTGCGAAAGTGTGGAGCTATCTATATAAGGAACAAGTTGCTCGAAATTCGCAGCAATCAGAATCAGACCTTTGTCGACAGGACGATGTTTTAATTCAAGTAAACGCGTGACGGCCAGTTCACTATCAGGATCACAGCCGACACCAAATACAGCTTCGGTTGGATAAGCGATGACTTGTTGTTCTTTTAAGGCGGCAACGATCTCGAAGAGTTGCTCTTTTTGCAGGTTTGTCTTCACAAGCTTTTATTCCGCCGTTACCGGCTTTCCACATTGTTTACTGGCACAGAAATGTTTTAAACCCTGTGCGGTTTTCTTTTCGATAAGTAAAGGATAGTGACATGCAGGGCATTCGCCCGCTACTGGTTTGCTATTAGTGACAAACTGACATGTCGGGTAGCTATCACAAGACCAAAACGTTTTACCAAACCGGGAACGGCGCTGGACTAATTTCCCTTGCTGGCATTGCGGGCAGCTAATTGCGGTTTCATCAGGTTTGTCGATAACTTCTGTATGTTCGCAGGCGGGATAATTGCTACAACCAATGAACATCCCAAAACGGCCCTGGCGCAAGACAAGGTTTTCCTGACATATCGGGCACAGCTGACCTTCCAGAACTTTCACCACATGGCCATCAGCCTGGCTTTTTAGCGGACGCACATAGTCACATTCCGGATAATGGGAACAGCCAAGAAACGGGCCGTGTTTACCAGAACGAATCACTAACCCTGCCCCACATTGGGGGCAGGGTTCATTTTTGGGCACAGTGAACAGTGCTGATTTGGTCATAACATCTCATGCTGCGACTTTAATTTAGTGCAGCATACCTTCATTTACCTCGAAGAGTAATTCTTCCATTTGTTGGTAAGCGTTTTCGCAGCCCGGGATGTTGAATAGCACCATCAGCACCACCCACTTTAAATCTTCAAGTTCGAACTCGGCGGTGTCTAACGCTAATACTCGTTCAATGACCATTTCACGGGTTTCGAGGTTCAGCACCTGAATCTGTTCCAGGAACAGTAAAAACCCCCGGCAAGTCGCATCAAGTCGCTGACATTCTTCTGCGGTATACATACGCATAGAAAGCGGGTCAGCGGCCAGTTGCATGGGTTCAGTCAGACCATCTTGATAGTCCGCCAGTTTTTCAAGCCATACAAGAGCGTTATAAATGTCTTCGTGATCAAAACCAGCGTCGGCGAGATCACGCGTCAATTTATCTTGATCTACTCGCATTTCCACTTCGTTGTGGATGTAGGTTTCAAATAAGTACATTAGTACGTCGAACATGGCATGCCCTCCTTAATCGGACATAGCCGCCGGGTACAGCTGCGATCCATCCTGCTAACTCCAGTTCGAGTAGCTGGGCTACCGTAACTGGCACAGGTTGGCCGGCACGTTCAGCGACGACGTCAACAGGTGTAACCTCATCTCCTACGTTAGCCAACAGCTCAGGAAATGGCAATGTACGATCCCCTTCGTTGTGTGAAAATATTAATGCTTTGTGAGCTGAAGGAAGCCATTGCAGTTCGTTTTCCAGATGCTCGAGAATATCTGCAGGATGGCTCACAAGAGTCGCGCCTTGCTTAATCAACCAGTGCGGCCCTTCGCTGCCCGGACTCCCGACAGCACCTGGTAACGCAAAAAGTTCGCGGCCTTGTTCTAGAGCATAACGTGCGGTGACCAACGAGCCGCTGCGCTCACTCGCCTCTACAACAAATACCGCCCGGCTCAATCCGCTGATAATTCGATTTCTGCGAGGGAAGTTTCCCGGATATGGTGAAGTGTTCAGAGGGAATTCAGAGATAATTGCGCCACCTTCAGCAATAATTTGCTCGCCCAGTTGTTTATGCCGTTTGGGATAGATTTGTGCCAGTCCGTTTCCCAAAACTGCCACTGTTTTTCCGTGAACGTTTAGCGCAGCTCGATGCGCGACAGCATCAATACCCAACGCCAGGCCACTGGTTATGGTTAATCCTGCGGTCGCCAGTGGTTCACAAAACATCTGGCACCAGCGCTCACCATAAAGTGAAAGGTTGCGATTCCCCACTACGGCCAGTTGATTACTGGAAAGAAGCGCCAAATCTCCCGCGACAAATAGCGCTGCCGGATAACAGTCTATCGCCCGAAGTTGCTCGGGATACTCCGGGTCATCTGCGGTCACGAGATGATGATAAGGTTGTTCAAGCCAACATAATGATGTTTCCAGATCTTTATCACTGACTGTCAGAAACTGAGATATCTGCGGGGCAGACAACCCCGCTTTCGCCAACGAAAGTGTCGAATACTCTAGTTCACTCAATAATAACTGGGCAATTTTTAATAGCTTATCGCCACTCAGGCTTTGAACAGCCATCAGACGCAACCAAACCTCTTTTGTCGGCATAACTTTCCCCTGCCATAAGCTATAAAAGCAATCCTTGCGATTGGTCACTGATGCTGTCAATCAGGCGGGGAAATGTCTAGAATAGAGGTAATAATCTTTCTATCAATTGAACACAGCTCTGGATATTTATGTCAGTTTTGCAGGTATTACATTTTCCGGACGAGCGCCTTCGCACAGTTGCGTCGCCGGTCAAAGAGGTTAATGCGGAGATTCAGCGGATTGTCGATGACATGTTCGAGACAATGTACGCAGAGGAAGGTATTGGCCTGGCAGCAACACAGGTGGATATCCATCAACGTATCATCGTGATTGATGTTTCTGAAAACCGCGATGAACGCCTGGTGTTGATTAACCCTGAACTGCTGGAAAAAAGCGGTGAAACGGGCATCGAAGAAGGCTGTCTGTCTATTCCTGAACAACGTGCGCTGGTTCCACGTGCGGAAAAAGTCAAAATTCGCGCGCTGGATCGTGAAGGTAAGCCCTACGAATTAGAAGCTGATGGCCTGCTGGCTATCTGCATTCAGCACGAGATGGACCATCTGGTTGGCAAACTTTTCGTCGATTACCTTTCGCCTTTGAAACGTCAGCGTATTCGTCAGAAACTGGAAAAAATGGCGCGCCTGAATAAGAGCGCCTAATCCATCACAAAAGGGAATAATGTGTCTGATTCACTGCGTATTATTTTCGCTGGCACTCCTGACTTTGCAGCGCGTCATCTCGACGCGCTGTTGTCTTCTCAGCACCAGGTAGTTGGCGTCTTTACTCAACCCGACAGGCCCGCTGGTCGTGGCAAAAAACTCATGCCAAGCCCGGTCAAAGTGCTAGCGACGGAAAAAAACATCCCTGTTTTTCAACCAGCGTCTTTGCGTCCTACTGAAAATCAGGCACTCGTTTCTAGCCTGAATGCAGATGTTATGGTGGTGGTGGCTTACGGTTTAATTCTACCGAAAGCAGTTCTCGATATGCCGCGCCTGGGTTGCATCAACGTTCATGGATCATTGCTGCCACGCTGGCGTGGTGCAGCGCCTATTCAGCGCTCTTTATGGGCTGGTGATGCTGAAACTGGCGTAACCATAATGCAGATGGATGTTGGCCTGGATACCGGTGATATGCTTGTTAAGCTCGCCTGCCCAATTGAAGCGACCGATACCAGCGCCACGTTGTACGACAAACTGGCAGACCTTGGCCCTCAGGGGTTACTGGAAACATTAGGTCTGTTGGCTACAGGTACTGCAAAACCTGAAGTTCAGAATGAAGAGCTGGTGACTTATGCTGAAAAGCTTAGCAAGGAAGAGGCACGGATTGACTGGTCACTTTCTGCAACACAGCTGGAACGCAACATCCGCGCATTTAACCCATGGCCGATGAGCTGGATGGAAATTGACGGGCAGCCCGTCAAAGTCTGGCAAGCATCTGTGATTAACCAGGCAGCTAAAGCCCCGCCAGGAACAATCATCGAAGCCAATAAGTCTGGTATTCAGGTAGCTACAGCTGAAGGGATTTTAAATCTGGAATCACTTCAGCCCGCAGGTAAAAAAGCGATGAGTGCTCAGGACCTGCTGAATTCTCGCAGCGAATGGTTTAAGCCAGGTACACTCCTCGCCTGAGAAAAGAAATTCTTTACGCCCAGGCCAAACACCTGGGCATTTTTGTTTTTAAGCGCCGGAAAACCAAAGCGTTGTTATGAAAAAAACACTAAATCTCCGTAGTATGGCTGCACAAACGATTGAACAAGTTGTGGAACAAGGTCAATCGCTCAGCAATGTACTGCCAGCAATGCAACAAAAAGTCTCTGATAAAGATAGAGCCTTGCTTCAGGAACTTTGCTTTGGCGTGATACGCACTTTGCCGCAGCTCGAATGGCTGATTGGCAAATTGATGTCCCGCCCAATGACTGGCAAGCAACGCACCATCCACTATCTGATTATGGTGGGTTTTTATCAGCTGCTTTATACCCGAATTCCAGCACATGCCGCTCTGGCAGAAACAGTTGAAGGGGCAGTTGCGATTAAGCGTCAATCGCTGAAAGGCCTGATAAATGGCGTACTGCGCCAGTTCCAGCGTCAGCAAGAAGAATTGATGGCGGAAGCGGCTAAACACGAAAGTCGTTTTTTGCATCCTTCCTGGCTGCTGCAACGTTTGAAAAAAGCTTACCCTAATCAATGGCAGTCCATCATTGAGGCTAACAACCAGCGTCCACCAATGTGGCTACGCGTGAATCGCCAGCATCAGACGCGTGAAGAGTGGATGGCATTACTGGCTGAAAAGGGTCTTGAAGGACATGTTCACCCGCAATATCGCGATGCTGTGCGTCTGGAATCTCCCGCTCCAGTACAAGCGCTGCCTGGCTTTGAAGAAGGTTGGGTCACCGTTCAGGATGCTTCAGCCCAGGGATGTGTTGATCTGCTTGATCCGCAAAACGGCGAGATGATCCTCGATTTATGTGCAGCACCGGGCGGGAAAACTACACATATTCTGGAAGCTGCTCCCAAAGCGCATGTAATGGCTGTCGACATTGATGAACTTCGCCTGAAACGAGTCCATGAAAACCTGCAACGTTTGGGCATGACCGCTGATGTTAAAGTTGGTGATGGTCGTTACCCGGAACAGTGGTGTGGCAATCAACAATTTGATCGCATTCTTCTTGATGCACCATGTTCAGCTACAGGGGTTATTCGACGCCACCCGGATATCAAATGGCTGCGTCGTGACCGTGACATTGCTGAATTAGCCGCGCTGCAAAAAGAGATTCTTGAAGCGATCTGGCCGAAGCTTAAATCAGGTGGAACAATGGTCTACGCGACCTGCTCTATTCTGCCGGAAGAGAATTTCCTGCAAGTCGCCGCATTCCTGGCTCAGCATCCTGAGGCAAAACTGGTTGAAACGGGTACAGCGGAAAAACCAGGAACCCAGAATCTACCTTCTCAAGAAGACGGTGATGGCTTCTTTTACGCTAAGCTAATAAAAAGCTGATTCAGTTTGCTGAGTCTTAGGTTTCATCACCCATGAAGCTATAAACAATGAAAATAATAATTCTCGGTGCGGGCCAGGTTGGCGGCACCCTTGCTGAAAACCTGGTCGGTGAAAACAACGATATTACCGTTGTTGATACTAATCAGGATCGCCTGCGTAGCTTGCAGGATAAGTTCGACTTACGCGTTGTGCAGGGCCACGGCTCACATCCTCGCGTTTTGCGTGAAGCCGGTGCAGATGATGCCGATATGCTAGTTGCAGTCACCAGCTCCGATGAAACGAATATGATTGCCTGCCAGGTGGCATACTCACTTTTTAATACGCCAAACCGAATCGCGCGAATTCGTGCACCTGATTACGTGCGCGATGCCGAGCGTTTGTTTAATGCTGAAGCGGTGCCAATTGACCATCTAATTGCTCCCGAACAATTAGTTATCGACAATATTTATCGCCTCATTGAGTACCCTGGTGCACTCCAGGTAGTGAATTTTGCTGAAGGAAAAGTGAGCCTTGCGGTGGTGAAAGCCTATTACGGCGGCCCACTAGTCGGTAATGCCCTTTCGACTATGCGTGAACATATGCCGCATATCGAAACGCGCGTCGCAGCAATTTTCCGCCATGATCGGCCTATTCGCCCACAAGGTTCAACCATCGTTGAAGCTGGGGATGAAGTCTTCTTTATTGCCGCCTCCCAACACATACGAGCGGTAATGAGTGAACTGCAACGCCTAGAAAAACCGTACAAGCGCATTATGCTCGTCGGGGGCGGTAACATCGGTGCGGGTCTGGCACAACGACTTGAAAAAGATTACAGCGTTAAGCTGATTGAACGCGATCCACAACGCGCTGCCGAACTTGCCGAAATGCTGCAAAACACCATTGTTTTCTATGGCGATGCTTCCGATCAGGAACTGTTGGCTGAAGAGCATATCGAACAGGTAGATTTGTTTATCGCCGTCACCAACGATGATGAAGCAAACATTATGTCCGCAATGCTGGCTAAACGGATGGGTGCCAAGAAGGTTATGGTACTGATTCAGCGCAAAGCTTACGTAGACCTGGTTCAGGGCAGTGTGATTGATATTGCCATTTCACCTCAACAAGCCACTATTTCAGCCTTGCTGGGACACGTGCGTAAAGCGGATATCGTTAGCGTTTCATCTTTGCGCCGTGGTGTAGCCGAAGCAATTGAAGCAGTTGCTCACGGTGACGAGAGTACTTCCCGTGTGGTGGGGCGTTCAATTGATGAGATAAAGCTGCCACCGGGAACAATCATCGGTGCAGTCGTTCGCGGCAATGACGTCATGATCGCTAATGACAACTTGCGCATCGAGCAGGGCGACCATGTCATTATGTTCCTGACAGATAAAAAGTTTGTCAGCGACGTAGAGCGTTTATTCCAGCCAAGTCCATTCTTCTTATAATCACTTTTGGGCAGAATGCTTTTCTGCCCATTTCTCTTCTAAACTCGATAAACCTTACTAATATTATTGAATTAGCGACAAATTCTTATTTCCTCATGTAATGGCAATCGAGTCATCATTTGTTAGACTTATTAACGTCAGCCGGAACAAGGAGAGAAAAATGAGCATGTTAAAAGAATTCCGCGAATTCGCGATGCGTGGAAATGTAGTCGATTTGGCAGTGGGTGTGATTATTGGTGCAGCATTCGGGAAAATTGTTTCATCCCTGGTTGCGGATATTATTATGCCGCCGTTAGGGTTATTAATTGGGGGCGTTGATTTTAAACAGTTTGCCATAACGCTAAGACCTGCAGCAGGAGATATTCCAGCAGTGGTCATGCATTACGGTATTTTTATTCAAAATATCTTTGATTTCGTGATTGTTGCCTTTGCTATCTTCATGGCAATTAAAGCGCTTAATCAACTAAACCGTAAGAAAAAAGAAGAACCTGCAGCACCGCCGGCACCAACCAAAGAAGAAGTTTTGCTCAGCGAAATCCGTGACCTGCTTAAACAGCAGAATGAGAAAATCTGATTGCGCTAGATAAAACAGGAAGGCCAGTGGTAAAAAAGCAATTTGCTTGTTTGCCACTGGCCTCCCAGTTACCTCGTTTACCATGCTTCGCAGTTCGTTGATAACTCCCTTTACCTTTCTTATTCTGCTCAACTCTTTGACGAAACAGCGGATCATGTAGCAAAGCCTCAATGGCATTATCTCTAATGACCCCTTTCTTATGCTGATATTTACTCATATAAACTCCAGATAGATTAAAATAACGGCGTAATTCTATGCCTGCCTATATCGGACTGCAATTTATTCTTTTCTCTGACTAGCCCCTTGCTCAAGCGCTTCAAGAATTGAACAATAAGCACTACTATGAGCGCTTCCACAACATGCATCGTTGAGCCTTTGTAACGACCTTCGCATATGCTGTAATTCTTTAATCTTTGACTCTACCTCCACCAATCTCGACTGCACAATGCTCTTTGATTCCTGGCATGTATGATGTTCGGGATCAACTCGGATAGACAAAAGCTCACGGATGCTTTCAAGTGTGAAGCCTAATTGTTTGGCGTAACGAATGAATTTCAGTCGCTGTAAATCACTTTCGCTATAAAGTCTGAACCCGCCTTCCGTCCTGACCTCGTGATCCATCATTTGCTGCTTTTCGTAATAACGAATGGTGTCCGGGGTAACGTCCGCGAGTTTGGCCAACTCTCCAATACGAAGCATGATTATTCCTCATCAATTTTATGAAGCAAATTGTGTCGTTATTGCTGATAAGAGATAAAACAAAGATACGATGAAATAATGCAGGAAGGGAAATTTCAGATATAAAAAAACCGGGCAAGCCCGGTTTTTTCACGTTACTACAGATTACTCTGCAGCAGCTTCTGTTTGAGATTCGGCGCGGTCAACCAGCTCGATGTAAGCCATCGGAGCGTTATCACCAGCACGGAAGCCACACTTAAGAATACGAGTGTAACCACCAGTACGCGCTGCAAAACGCGGACCCAATTCATTAAACAGTTTTGCCACGATCTCGTTATCACGAGTGCGGGCGAATGCCAGACGACGATTAGCAACGCTATCAGTCTTGGCAAGAGTAATCAGCGGCTCAACTACGCGACGCAGCTCTTTCGCTTTAGGCAGAGTCGTCTTGATGATCTCATGACGAACCAGTGAACCTGCCATGTTGCGGAACATAGCCTGGCGATGGCTGCTGTTGCGGTTCAGTTGACGACCACTCTTACGATGGCGCATGACCTTATCCTTCTCAGTAAAACCTTAACCTGTGATCCGGTTACTCGTCAGCGATGCTTGCCGGTGGCCAGTTTTCCAGGCGCATGCCCAGAGACAAACCACGGGAAGCCAGCACGTCTTTAATCTCAGTAAGAGATTTTTTACCCAAGTTAGGCGTTTTGAGCAGCTCAACTTCGGTACGCTGTACCAGATCACCGATATAGTGGATAGCTTCTGCCTTGAGGCAGTTAGCAGAGCGGACAGTCAATTCCAGATCGTCAACAGGGCGCAGCAGGATCGGATCGAACTCTGGTTTCTCTTCTTTAACTTCAGGCTGACGAACATCACGTAAGTCAACGAAAGCTTCAAGTTGTTCAGCCAGAATGGTTGCCGCACGACGAATCGCCTCTTCAGGATCGATTGTGCCATTGGTTTCCATTTCGATGACCAGCTTATCCAGGTCGGTACGCTGTTCTACACGCGCAGCTTCAACATTGTAGGCAATTCGCTCTACAGGGCTGTAGCAGGCGTCGACCAGCAAACGACCGATTGGGCGCTCATCTTCTTCCGAATGAATTCGGGCAGAGGCCGGCACATAACCGCGACCGCGCTGAACTTTGATACGCATACTAATAGATGCGTTTTCATCGGTCAGGTGGCAGATCACATGCTGCGGCTTGACGATTTCGACATCACCATCATGGGTGATGTCGGCTGCAGTCACAGGGCCAATGCCAGACTTATTCAGAGTAAGAATAACATCATCTTTACCTTGAACTCTTACCGCCAGCCCTTTCAGGTTGAGCAGGATCTCCAGGATATCTTCCTGAACGCCTTCTTTGGTGCTGTACTCATGTAGTACACCATCAATCTCAACCTCTGTCACCGCGCAACCCGGCATCGATGAGAGCAGAATACGGCGCAGTGCATTACCAAGAGTATGGCCAAAGCCACGCTCTAAAGGCTCAAGGGTCACCTTGGCGTGCGTCGAACTCACTTGCTCGATATCTACCAGGCGCGGTTTTAGAAACTCTGTCACAGAACCCTGCATTGTGTCCTCTCTTTGGTACTAAGCTTTACTTGGAGTAAAGCTCGACGATCAGGTGTTCGTTAATGTCCGCAGACAGATCAGTACGCTCAGGCTTACGCTTGAACACACCTTCCATCTTAGCAGCATCAACTTCCAGCCAGGTTGGCTTTTCACGCTGTTCAGCCAGCTCCAGAGCGGCCTTCACGCGAGATTGCTTTTTGGCTTTCTCACGGATGCTAACTACGTCATTCGGAGTTACCTGATAAGAAGCGATGTTAACAACGCGACCATTTACCATAACTGCTTTGTGGCTAACGAGCTGACGTGATTCTGCACGTGTAGCGCCGAAGCCCATACGGTAAACAACGTTGTCAAGACGACCTTCCAGCAGAACCAACAGGTTTTCACCGGTGTTGCCTTTCAGACGAGCTGCTTCTTTATAGTAGTTACGGAACTGACGCTCCAGAACACCGAACATACGGCGAACTTTTTGCTTTTCACGCAACTGCACACCATAGTCAGACAGACGCGGTTTACGCGCACCGTGCTGGCCAGGAGCTTGTTCAATTTTACACTTGGTATCGATCGCGCGAACACCAGACTTCAGGAACAGGTCTGTGCCCTCGCGACGGCTCAGCTTGAGCTTAGGACCCAAATATCTTGCCATTTTCTTTCTCCAACATTCCTAAAAACGTGCGTTATACGCGGCGTTTTTTCGGCGGACGACAACCGTTGTGAGGGATCGGAGTCACATCAGTAATATTAGTGATGCGGAAACCAGCGGCGTTCAGAGCACGAATGGTAGATTCGCGGCCTGGACCCGGTCCCTTAACCATAACTTCCAGGTTCTTGATACCGTATTCTTTCACGGCTTCTGCGCAACGCTCTGCTGCAACCTGAGCTGCAAACGGAGTGGATTTGCGAGAACCACGGAAACCGGAACCACCGGCAGTTGCCCAACCCAAAGCGTTACCCTGACGATCAGTAATAGTAACGATTGTGTTGTTGAAAGAAGCATGGACATGAGCCACGCCGTCAGAGACTTGTTTTCTTACACGCTTACGTGCACGAACTGGTGCCTTTGCCATTATTCAATCACCCCGATTATTTCTTGATCGGTTTGCGCGGACCCTTACGGGTACGTGCGTTGGTCTTCGTACGCTGACCGCGTACTGGCAGACCACGACGATGACGCAAACCGCGATAGCAACCAAGGTCCATCAGACGCTTGATGCTCATACTCACTTCACGGCGCAGATCACCTTCAACGACAAATTTGGCAACTTCGTCACGCAGCGTGTCGATTTGTTCTTCAGACAGCTCTCTGATCTTAACATCTTCAGCGATACCCGCCGCAGCACAAATGGCCTTTGAACGAGTCTTGCCTACACCGTAGATCGAAGTTAAAGCGATCACGGTATGTTTTTGATCAGGAATGTTAATGCCTGCTATACGGGCCACTATGCACTCCTACTATTTAGATTATGCGTCCCATACCGAAAAGCCCGTTTTCAGGATACTCAAATGGAAACGCATAGACATACAAAAGATTGGCTGGCTAATCTAGCCAGCTCAACCCAACTTTGCAAGAAAAATATGCGAGATAATCAGCCTTGACGCTGTTTATGCTTCGGCTCGGCGCTGCAAATCACGCGAATAACACCGTCACGCTTAACGATTTTGCAGTTACGACATAATTTCTTGACGGAAGCACGAACTTTCATTTTTACTCTCCGTAACTTCTCAAGCGACTATTAACGGCCGTAGCCTTTCAGATTCGCTTTCTTCAATGCAGACTCGTACTGACTAGACATCATCAGAGTTTGCACTTGAGCCATAAAGTCCATGATAACCACGACAACAATGAGCAGTGAGGTTCCACCGAAGTAGAAAGGCACTTTCATTGCGTCACGCATGAACTCCGGGATTAGGCAGATAAAGGTAATGTACAACGCACCAACCAAGGTCAGGCGGGTCATTACTTTATCAATATACTTCGCCGTTTGTTCTCCCGGACGAATTCCTGGTACAAATGCACCGGACTTCTTCAGGTTATCTGCTGTTTCACGTGGGT
Source organism: Buttiauxella izardii (assembly GCF_003601925.1). Classification (GTDB taxonomy): domain Bacteria; phylum Pseudomonadota; class Gammaproteobacteria; order Enterobacterales; family Enterobacteriaceae; genus Buttiauxella; species Buttiauxella izardii. The sequence goes on along the minus strand of NZ_QZWH01000034.1, from coordinate 72,845 downwards.
TGAAAACCAACGCTGTGTAGAAGAAACAGAAGAAGATGATTGCAGACGCATAGAGTAACACATAAAGCGGTTGCCCAGGCTGCAAATACAGCGAAATTGTAGTCAGCCAGTTCCAACCGGTACCGCCCCCGAACCACGATGCAATCGTCGCTGGGAACAGAATAATACTGGAAGCAAAGATTGCTGGAATAACACCAGCCATATTTACTTTCAGTGGTAAATGCGTGCTCTGAGCAGCATAGACACGACGACCTTGTTGACGTTTTGCGTAGTTTACCACAATGCGGCGTTGACCACGTTCAACAAAAACAACGAAGAAGGTCACTGCGAATACTAATACTGCAACCAACAGCAACAGAAGGAAGTGCAGGTCGCCTTGCCGTGCTTGTTCGATAGTATGGCCAACGGCCGGCGGCAAACCCGCAACAATACCAGCGAAGATTATGATTGAGATACCGTTGCCGATACCACGCTCAGTAATCTGTTCGCCCAGCCACATAAGGAACATTGTCCCTGTGACAAGACTCACAACAGCGGTGAAATAGAATGCAAAGCCTGGGTTTAACACCAGGCCCTGCATACCAGGCATATTCGGTAAACCGGTAGCAATACCGATTGACTGGAATATTGCCAGCACCAGAGTTCCGTAGCGGGTGTACTGGCTGATCTTACGACGACCAGACTCCCCTTCTTTCTTCAGCTCTGCTAACGCTGGATGAACCACCGTCAGCAGCTGGATAATAATCGATGCCGAAATATACGGCATGATACCCAATGCAAAGATTGAAGCACGGCTTAGAGCACCACCAGAGAACATGTTAAACATTTCAATGATAGTGCCCCGCTGTTGCTCAAGCAGTTTGGCAAGTACAGCGGCATCAATACCAGGGATCGGAATAAAAGAGCCAATGCGGAACACAATCAGCGCACCGATAACAAACATCAGTCTGCGTTTCAGCTCGCCAAGCCCACCTTTAGCACTTTGAAAATCTAATCCCGGTTGCTTTGCCATCTGCTACTTATTCCTCGATTTTACCGCCAGCAGCTTCGATAGCAGCACGAGCGCCTTTAGTAACACGCAGGCCGCGAACAGTTACCGGACGAGAAACCTCGCCAGACAGAATCACTTTCGCGAATTCAATCTGAATACCGATAATGTTTGCTGCTTTCAGCGTGTTCAGGTCAACTACGTCGCCTTCAACTTTCGCCAGATCAGAGAGACGAATCTCACCAGTGATCATTGCTTTGCGAGAGGTGAAACCAAACTTCGGCAGACGACGGTACAACGGCATCTGACCACCTTCAAAACCGCGACGTACGCCACCGCCAGAACGAGAGTTCTGACCTTTGTGACCACGACCACCGGTTTTGCCGAGACCAGAACCGATACCACGACCCAGACGCTTGGAAGCGTGCTTAGACCCTTCGGCCGGAGACAGAGTATTTAAACGCATCTCTTACTCCTCAACTTTAACCATGTAGGAAACCGCGTTGACCATACCACGTACAGCAGGAGTATCCTCGCGCTCTACGGTGTGGCCAATACGACGCAGACCCAGGCCAAGCAGCGTTGCCTTGTGTTTCGGCAGACGACCGATTGCACTGCGGGTTTGTGTAATTTTAATAGTCTTTGCCATGGTCAATTACCCCAGAATTTCTTCAACGGATTTACCACGCTTGGCAGCGACCATTTCCGGAGACTTCATATTCGCCAGGCCATCAATAGTTGCACGAACCACGTTAATCGGGTTGGTGGAACCATATGCTTTAGCCAAAACGTTATGAACTCCAGCGACTTCCAGAACGGCGCGCATTGCACCACCGGCAATAATACCGGTACCCTGGGAAGCCGGCTGCATGAACACACGAGATCCTGTGTGCACACCTTTAACAGGGTGCTGCAGGGTGCCGTGGTTCAGCGCGACGTTAATCATGTTGCGACGGGCTTTTTCCATCGCTTTCTGGATAGCTGCTGGAACTTCACGCGCTTTTCCGTAACCAAAACCAATGCGACCGTTACCATCGCCAACCACTGTCAGAGCAGTGAAGGAGAAAATACGACCACCTTTAACGGTTTTAGATACGCGATTTACCGCGATCAGCTTTTCCTGCAGTTCGCCAGCTTGTTTTTCGATGTGAGCCATCTTACACCTCTACCTTAGAACTGAAGGCCAGCATCACGGGCAGCATCTGCCAGTGCCTGGACACGACCATGATATTGGAAACCAGCACGGTCAAAGGATACTTTCGTAATACCTTTTTCCAGTGCGCGCTCTGCAACAGCTTTACCCACAGCTGTAGCGGCGTCTTTATTTCCAGTGTACTTCAGTTGCTCAGCGATAGCTTTCTCTACAGTAGATGCAGCTACCAGGACTTCTGAACCGTTCGGTGCGATTACCTGTGCATAAATATGACGAGGCGTGCGGTGAATCACCAGACGAGTCGCACCCAGTTCTTTGAGCTTGTGACGTGCGCGGGTCGCACGACGGATACGAGCAGATTTCTTATCCATAGTGTTACCTTACTTCTTCTTAGCCTCTTTGGTACGCACGACTTCGTCGGCGTAACGAACACCCTTGCCTTTATAAGGCTCAGGACGACGGTAGGCGCGCAGATCAGCAGCCACTTGTCCAATCATCTGCTTATCAGCGCCTTTCAGCACGATTTCAGTTTGAGTTGGACATTCAGCAGTGATTCCCGCTGGCAGAGCATGTTCAACAGGATGAGAGAAGCCCAGGGCCAAACTCACCGCATTGCCTTTAACTGCTGCACGATAACCTACACCAACCAGCTGCAGCTTCTTAGTGAAGCCTTCGGTAACACCGATAACCATTGCATTTAACAGCGCACGAGTGGTACCCGCTTGGGCCCACGCGTTAGCAAAACCTTCGCGTGGAGCGAAAGTCAGTGCATTATCAGCGTGTTTAACTTCAACAGCATCGTTGATTGTACGAGTCAGCTCGCCGTTCTTACCTTTGATCGAAATAACCTGACCGTTGAGTTTTACCTCTACGCCAGCAGGAATAACGACCGGTGCTTTAGCAACACGAGACATTTTATTCCTCCAATTAGGCTACGTAGCAGATAATTTCGCCACCAAGACCAGCTTGGCGCGCTGCACGATCAGTCATAACACCTTTAGAGGTAGAAACGACAGCAATACCCATACCGGCCATAACTTTAGGCAGCTCATCTTTTTTCTTATAGATGCGCAGACCTGGGCGGCTGACTCGCTGAATGCTCTCTACCACAGCCTTGCCCTGGAAATACTTAAGAGTCAGTTCCAGTTCAGGCTTGATGTCGCCTTCAATTTTAAAATCTTCAATATAGCCTTCTTCTTTCAGCACGTTGGCAATTGCCAATTTCAGCTTGGAGGAAGGCATGGTGACCGCAACTTTATTCGCGGCTTGACCGTTACGGATACGGGTCAGCATATCCGCGATCGGATCTTGCATGCTCATCTGTCTTTACTCCCGTGATTCAATTGGATATTACCAGCTAGCCTTCTTCAAGCCAGGTACTTCACCGCGCATAGCGGCTTCACGAAGCTTGATACGGCTCAACCCGAATTTGCCCACATAACCATGCGGACGACCAGTTTGGCGGCAGCGGTTACGCTGACGGGACGGGCTGGAATCACGCGGCAGAGACTGCAGCTTAAGAACAGCATCCCAACGATCTTCGTCGGATGAGTTCACACCAGAGATGATAGCTTTCAATTCCTCGCGTTTAGCGCGGTATTTGTCGGCCAGTTTCACGCGAACGACTTCGCGTGCTTTCATCGATTGCTTAGCCATTAGTAACCCTACCTTACTTACGGAATGGGAAGTTAAAGGCTGCCAGCAGAGCACGGCCTTCATCATCAGATTTCGCAGTAGTGGTAATGGTAATATCCAAACCACGAACGCGATCGACTTTGTCATAGTCGATTTCTGGGAAGATGATCTGCTCACGGACACCCATGCTGTAGTTACCACGACCATCGAATGACTTAGCGGACAAGCCACGGAAGTCACGGATACGTGGTACAGCAATGGTGATCAGGCGCTCAAGAAACTCCCACATGCGTTCGCCACGCAGAGTTACTTTACAGCCGATCGGATAGCCCTGACGGATTTTGAAGCCTGCAACTGATTTGCGTGCTTTGGTGATCAACGGCTTTTGACCGGAGATTGCTGTCAAGTCAGCTGCTGCATTATCCAGCAGTTTCTTGTCAGCGATCGCTTCACCCACACCCATGTTCAGGGTGATCTTCTCGACCCGAGGGACTTGCATGACAGAATTGTAGTTAAACTCAGTCATGAGTTTTGTAACTACTTCGTCTTTGTAGTAATCATGCAGTTTCGCCATCGTACTACTCCAAATTACTTGATAGTTTCGCTGTTAGACTTGAAGAAACGGACTTTTTTGCCCTCTTCGAATCTAAAGCCTACACGGTCAGCCTTGCCGGTTGCCGCATTGAAGAGTGCAACGTTAGAAACTTGAATAGCAGCTTCTTTTTCAACGATGCCACCTGGTTGGTTCAGGGCCGGAACCGGCTTCTGATGTTTCTTAACCAGGTTAATACCTTCAACAATGAGCTTGCCGGAAGACAAGACATTCTTAACTTTACCGCGCTTACCTTTATCTTTACCGGTTAACACGATAACTTCGTCATCACGACGGATTTTAGCTGCCATGATTCGCTCCTTAGAGTACTTCTGGTGCCAGAGAGATAATTTTCATGAACTTTTCATTACGTAGTTCACGAGTTACCGGCCCAAAAATACGCGTGCCGATTGGTTGCTCGCTGTTATTGTTTAAAATAACGCATGCATTACCATCGAAGCGAATGACAGAACCGTCCGGGCGACGAACACCCTTCCTGGTGCGCACCACTACCGCTTTCAGGACATCGCCTTTCTTCACCTTACCACGAGGAATTGCTTCCTTGATGGTAATTTTGATGATGTCGCCGACGCCTGCGTAGCGACGGTGCGAGCCACCCAGAACCTTGATACACATTACGCGACGCGCGCCGGAGTTGTCGGCTACGGTCAGCATAGTCTGTTCTTGGATCATTTCAGTGCTCCGCTAATGTCAACTACTACTTCGGGACCCATAATTAGGTCGTTAAAAAGCCCCATAAACGAGGGCGCGGCATTATAACACCGGTTCCTGAATATGGGTAGAAAAAATAAACGGCTCATTTACTGAGCCGTTTATTCGTTAGACAAAGCTCACTGTATTACAGAACAGCTTTATCTACAACGCGAACAAGCGTCCAGGACTTAGTCTTGGACAGTGGACGGCATTCGCGGATTTCAACCACGTCACCGATACCACATTCATTGTTCTCGTCATGTACGTGCAGTTTGGTCGTACGCTTGATGAATTTACCGTAAATCGGGTGTTTCACCACACGTTCGATAGCAACAACCATGGATTTCTCCATTTTGTTACTAATAACGCGACCTTGCAGAGTACGGATTTTATCGGTCATTACGCACCCGCCTTCTGAGTCAATAAAGTCTTAACACGAGCAACATCACGACGCACTTGCTTCAGCGAGTGAGTCTGTTGCAGCTGGCCACTTGCCGCTTGCATACGCAGGTTGAACTGCTCACGCAGCAGGTTCAGCAGCTCAGTGTTCAGCTCTTCAACACTCTTTTCACGCAGCTCTTTTGCTTTCATTACATCACCGTCTTAGTTACAAAGGTGGTTTTGATCGGCAGTTTCGCTGCTGCCAGCTTGAATGCTTCACGGGCCAGCTCTTCTGGTACGCCGTCCATTTCATACAGGACTTTGCCAGGCTGAATGAGGGCAACCCAATACTCTACGTTGCCTTTACCTTTACCCATACGCACTTCAAGTGGCTTTTCGGTGATCGGTTTGTCCGGGAATACACGGATCCAGATCTTACCCTGACGCTTAACTGCACGGGTCATTGCACGACGTGCTGCTTCGATCTGACGTGCAGTCAGACGACCACGGCCAACAGCTTTCAGACCGAAAGTGCCGAAGCTAACATCCGTACCAGCAGCCAGACCACGGTTGCGGCCTTTGTGCACTTTACGGAATTTTGTACGCTTTGGTTGTAACATCAGCGACTCTCCTTACTTACGGCCTTTACGCTGCTGCTTTTTAGGTTGAGCAGCCGGTTTTTCCGGTTGTTCAACAGCAGCCATCCCACCCAGGATCTCACCTTTAAAGATCCACACTTTAACGCCAATTACACCATAAGTGGTGTGCGCTTCAGAGGTGTTGTAGTCAATGTCAGCACGCAGTGTGTGCAATGGCACGCGACCTTCACGATACCATTCGGTACGTGCGATCTCAGCGCCACCCAGACGGCCGCTAACTTCAACTTTGATACCTTTAGCGCCCAGACGCATTGCGTTCTGTACAGCACGCTTCATAGCACGACGGAACATAACACGACGTTCCAGCTGTGAAGTGATGCTATCAGCAACCAATTTTGCGTCCAGTTCAGGCTTACGAACTTCGGCGATATTGATCTGTGCAGGAACGCCAGCGATATCCGCTACGACCTTGCGCAGTTTTTCTACGTCTTCGCCTTTCTTACCGATTACGATGCCAGGGCGAGCAGTGTGAATAGTCACACGGATGCTCTTAGCTGGACGCTCGATAACGATACGAGATACAGACGCCTTCGCCAGTTCCTTAGTCAGGTACTGACGAACTTTAAAATCGCTGTCCAGGTTGTCAGCGAATTCTTTGGTGTTCGCAAACCAAGTAGAGTTCCAAGGTTTTACAATACCCAGGCGAATACCATTAGGATGTACTTTCTGACCCATTGCTAGTCTCCAGAGTCTCAGCGATCGGACACAACCACAGTAATGTGGCTGGTGCGCTTCAGGATGCGATCTGCACGACCTTTCGCACGCGGCATAATGCGCTTCATGCTTGGGCCTGCGTCGACGAAGATTTTCGCGACTTTCAGATCGTCAATGTCAGCGCCATCGTTGTGTTCAGCGTTAGCAATGGCAGATTCCAGAACTTTCTTGACCAATACAGCCGCTTTCTTGTTGGTGAAGGTCAAAATTTCCAGTGCCTGCGACACTTTCTTACCGCGAATAAGGTCTGCAACAAGGCGTACCTTTTGAGCAGAAGAACGAGCGTGGCGATGTTGAGCTAAAGTTTCCATCTCTTCCTCCTACTTATTTCTTCTTGGCTTTTTTATCAGCAGCGTGGCCGCGATAAGTACGTGTCGGTGCAAATTCACCCAGTTTGTGACCGACCATTTCGTCGGAAACAAATACCGGAACATGCTGACGACCATTATGGACAGCGATGGTCAAACCGATCATGTTAGGAAAGATCGTTGAACGACGGGACCAAGTGCGCAGGGGCTTCTTGTCACCGCTTTCCACCGCTTTCTCTACCTTCTTCAGCAAGTGCAGGTCAATAAAAGGACCTTTCTTGAGAGAACGTGGCATGGCTTATCCTCTAAAATTATTTGCTACGGCGACGTACGATGAATTTATCAGTACGCTTGTTGCTGCGGGTCTTCTTACCTTTGGTCTGAACGCCCCACGGAGTTACCGGGTGCTTACCAAAGTTACGACCTTCACCACCACCGTGTGGGTGGTCGACTGGGTTCATCGCAGTACCGCGAACGGTAGGACGAACACCACGCCAGCGAGCAGCACCTGCTTTACCCAGAACGCGGAGCATATGCTCAGAGTTACCGACTTCGCCCATGGTTGCACGGCAGTCAGCTTCGACTTTACGCATTTCACCAGAACGCAGACGCAGGGTAACGTAAGCACCATCACGTGCAACGATCTGCACATAGGTACCAGCAGAACGTGCAAGCTGACCGCCTTTACCTGGTTTCATTTCTACGTTATGAACAGTAGAACCAACCGGGATATTGCGCATCGGCAGGGTGTTACCTGCTTTGATTGCAGCATCAACGCCAGATTGAATCTGGTCGCCAGCTTTCAGGCCTTTAGGGGCCAGGATGTAACGGCGTTCGCCATCTTTGTACAGAACCAATGCGATATTCGCAGAACGGTTCGGATCGTACTCAAGACGTTCAACAACTGCTGGGATACCGTCTTTGTTGCGTTTAAAGTCAACAATACGATAAGCCTGCTTGTGACCACCACCGATGTGACGAGTAGTGATACGACCATTGTTGTTACGGCCACCGGATTTGCTGTTTTTTTCAACCAGCGGAGCAAATGGTTTGCCCTTATGCAGCTCAGGGTTGACCACTTTAACTACGTGGCGACGACCCGGAGATGTCGGTTTACATTTAACAACTGCCATTGTTTTTCTCCTCCGACTTACTCAGCGCCGCCGACGAAGTCCAGATTCTGGCCTTCCTTCAGGGTGACGTAAGCTTTTTTCCAGTCGCTACGACGACCGATACGCTGTCCATGACGCTTAGTTTTACCTTTAACCAACAAGGTATTAACGCCTTTAACTTCAACTTCGAACAGTTTCTCAACAGCAGCAACGATCTCTGCTTTGGTCGCGTCTTTTGCAACTTTGAGAACGATGGTATTAGTTTTTTCCATCGCCATAGATGCTTTTTCAGATACGTGCGGCGCGCGCAGTACTTTCAGCAGACGTTCTTCACGGATCATGCCAGCATCTCCTCAACTTGCTTAACTGCATCAGCAGTCATAACGACTTTGTCGAAGGCGATCAGGCTAACTGGATCGATTGTTGCTGCATCGCGCACGTCAACCTTATGCAGGTTACGCGCAGCCAGGAACAGATTCTCATCCAGTTCGCCAGTTACGATCAGCACATCTTCCAGGGCCATGTCTTTCAGTTTCTGAGCAAGCAGCTTAGTTTTAGGCGCTTCAACAGAGAACTGTTCGACAACGATCAGACGATCCTGACGTACCAGTTCGGACAGAATGCTTTTCAGCGCTCCGCGGTACATCTTTTTGTTAACTTTTTGACTGTGGTCCTGCGGGCGAGCAGCGAAGGTTACGCCACCGGAACGCCAGATCGGGCTCTTGATAGAACCTGAACGCGCACGGCCGGTACCTTTCTGGCGCCACGGCTTTTTGCCGGAACCAGTTACTTCAGCACGGGTCTTCTGAGCACGAGTACCTTGACGGGCACCAGCTGCATAAGCAACTACAACCTGGTGTACCAGCGCTTCGTTGAAATCACGACCGAAGGTAGTTTCGGAAACAGTCAGCGCGCTTTGCGCGTCTTTCAATACTAATTCCATTGCTATCTCCTCACGCCTTCACAGCTGGTTTAACAATAAGGTCGCTACCGGTTGCACCCGGAACTGCACCCTTAACCAGCAGCAGGTTGCGCTCAGCGTCAACGCGTACTACATCCAGACTCTGAACAGTTACACGTTCGTTGCCCAGTTGGCCTGCCATTTTCTTGCCTTTGAACACTTTGCCCGGAGTCTGGTTCTGACCGATAGAACCCGGAACGCGGTGAGACAAGGAGTTACCGTGTGTAGCATCCTGGGTACGGAAGTTCCAGCGCTTAACGGTACCTGCGAAACCTTTACCTTTAGAGGTGCCAGTTACGTCAACTTTTTTAACTTCAGCAAACAGCTCAACGCTAATGTCTTGACCTACAGTGAACTCTTCGCCTTCTGCAAGACGGAATTCCCAAAGGCCACGGCCAGCTTCTACGCCAGCTTTAGCGAAGTGACCAGCTTCCGGCTTAGTTACACGGCTAGCTTTTTTAGCGCCAGTGGTAACTTGAACAGCACGGTAGCCGTCGTTAGCCAGGTCTTTAACCTGAGTAACACGGTTTGCTTCTACTTCGATCACGGTTACTGGGATAGAAACGCCGTCTTCTGTGAAGATACGGGTCATACCCACTTTTTTACCGACTAAACCAATCATTGTTTCAACCTCTCAATCGTCAATGACCTGATTAACCCAGGCTGATCTGCACGTCAACACCAGCAGCCAGATCCAGACGCATCAGAGCATCAACGGTTTTCTCAGTTGGCTCAACGATGTCAACCAGACGCTTGTGAGTGCGAATTTCGTACTGATCACGCGCGTCTTTGTTGACGTGCGGGGAGATCAGAACGGTAAAGCGCTCTTTGCGGGTCGGCAGCGGGATCGGACCACGTACTTGCGCACCAGTGCGCTTAGCAGTCTCGACGATTTCCGCAGTTGATTGATCGATCAGACGATGATCAAACGCTTTAAGGCGGATACGGATTCTTTGGCTCTGCATGAGACCATAGCTCCAATTATTTTATAGACGAAAAAAATCACTACTCACACCCATTACGATTGATGGGGGAGTGTAATCGTTCATACATAGTTCCCCAATTGGGAACATTGTCGACAGTAGATTCACTGCCGGGCTCTTATCGAACCCGCCGTCAATTAAGACAGGCCCGCGCATTATACGTAAATCGGCCTGTTAAGCAAGCTATGGATACGAATTAAACAATCTTTTGTGTGGGAATACGATAAGCCTGCCAGAGCTAATGTCTTCGCTGAAAATTGAGTTAACTTTTCAGGAAGGTCCTTCGTAAGCTAGCAATTACCATTTTGAGTTTAGTAAGGCCTTCAATTAGCGTAGAAAACCACCTAATTTATGAGTCGGTACAGACAATGCATCCCTCCCCTTCTCTGGCTTTTATACTGTTTATTGGCCTGCACATTCTGCTTTTGATACGCCTGGCCTGGATTGATTACCGACTCATGTTGCTCCCGGACAGACTGAACTACCCCCTGTTATGGTCTGGTTTGCTATTTCAAATCTGTTTTGCTCCTGAACAGCTATCCGACTGTGTCCTCGGAGCTATTATCGGATATACGAGCTTATGGTTACTTTATTGGATTTACTATTATTGGCGTGGCTGTGAAGGAATCGGCTACGGAGATATGAAATTGCTGGCAGCTTTGGGGGCGTGGCATGGGTGGCGGAGTTTAGGATGGATAACATTAGCGGCGGCAACATCTGGATTGATATGTGCCTTGGTAGCGAAAATATTACTTAAGAGTCGTCTTTCACTGACTACCACTCCGCTACCTTTCGGACCGAACCTCGCGATAGCGGGTGGTTCTGTAGGTTGGATATATTCCTCCTTCCCACAGCTTCAAGAACTCAATTTCCTTCTTTGATTTGCGACTGAATATAATTCTGCAAACCAATTTTGGATATGAGGTCCAACTCCGTTTCTAACCAATCGATATGGTGTTCCTCTTCGGTAAGGATTTGGATCAGCATATCTCTACTGACGTAGTCGTGAATGGTATCTGCATAGGCAATCGCTTCACGCAAATCCTTCGCGCCATCCAATTCTAGTTTGAGGTCGGACTGAAGCATTTCTTCGACATCCTCGCCAATATGGAGTTTGCCTAAGTCTTGCAGGTTAGGAATGCCTTCGAGGAACAAAATACGTTCGATATATTTATCGGCGTGTTTCATCTCATCAATGGATTCGTGATATTCAACTTCGTTGAGGCGCATTAAGCCCCAGTTTTTGAACATTCTCGCATGGAGAAAATACTGATTGATCGCGACAAGCTCGTTTCCCAATAATTTATTGAGATAATTTATTATCTTAGTATCACCTTTCATTTTTTACTCCCTCCGCTTCCACTACATGAAGCGTAGATGTAGCACGGAGTAAGTCAAAAAAAAGTGACTGACTTAGGCAATCTCTTTAAATTCTGGGATCTGCATGAGCTCTTCTTGCATGATTTCGCGAGCCGCACGAACACACTTACCGCATTGGTTGCCGACTGGAACAAACTTGCGAAGCTGCTGAAAAGATTGTGGGTGGTATTGGCGAACTGCCTGCCGAATTTTTTTATCACTTACACCATTACACAGACAAACGTACATAAGCACTCCCGTTCAAATTACGCGCAAAGTGTAAATGAGAATAATTATGATTACAATAGCACAAGGATCTGCGTTCATGTTCAAGCGGTAAAAAATGCACAAAAAAAAGAGCGCCTAAGCGCTCTTTTTTCATACAAAGGTATCAGCGATTAAGCGATAACTTTAGCAACAACACCAGCGCCTACAGTACGGCCGCCTTCACGGATTGCGAAACGCAGACCGTCGTCCATTGCGATTGGGTGGATCAGGGTAACAACCATCTGAATGTTGTCGCCCGGCATTACCATCTCAACGCCTTCTGGCAGTTCGATGGTACCAGTCACGTCAGTTGTACGGAAGTAGAACTGTGGACGGTAGCCTTTGAAGAACGGAGTATGACGGCCGCCTTCATCTTTGGACAGGATATAAACTTCTGATTCGAACTGAGTGTGCGGCTTGATAGAGCCTGGCTTAGCCAGAACCTGACCACGTTCGATATCTTCACGTTTGATACCACGCAGCAGAACACCAACGTTCTCACCAGCACGGCCTTCGTCCAGCAGTTTGCGGAACATTTCAACGCCAGTACAGGTAGATTTCACGGTATCTTTGATACCAACGATTTCTACTTCCTCACCAACTTTAACGATACCACGCTCTACACGACCGGTAACAACAGTACCACGGCCAGAGATAGAGAATACGTCTTCGATTGGCAGCAGGAATGGCTTGTCGATAGCACGCTCTGGTTCTGGGATGTAGTTATCCAGGTGACCAGCCAGCTCGATGATTTTAGCTTCCCACTCTGCTTCGCCTTCCAGCGCTTTCAGAGCTGAACCACGAACAACTGGGATGTCGTCGCCTGGGAAATCATAAGCAGACAGAAGTTCACGAACTTCCATTTCTACCAGTTCCAGCAGCTCTTCGTCATCAACCATGTCGCATTTGTTCATGAACACGATCATGAATGGAACGCCAACCTGGCGACCCAGCAGGATGTGCTCACGAGTCTGTGGCATTGGGCCATCAGTCGCAGCAACAACCAGGATAGCGCCGTCCATCTGAGCAGCACCGGTGATCATGTTTTTAACGTAGTCGGCGTGCCCTGGGCAGTCAACGTGCGCGTAGTGGCGAGTCGGGGTGTCATATTCAACGTGAGAAGTGTTGATGGTGATACCACGAGCTTTTTCTTCTGGTGCGTTATCGATCTGGTCGAAAGCACGAGCAGAACCACCGTAGGTTTTAGCCAGAACGGTAGTGATTGCTGCAGTCAGAGTGGTTTTACCATGGTCAACGTGGCCGATAGTACCGACGTTGACGTGCGGTTTTGTACGTTCAAATTTTTCTTTAGACACGGCTATATTCCTTACTGTTGCGCTCCCCCCTCAAGGAGAGAGCGCGGGATCAATGTTTTTTAAAACCCGGGGCTTATTTACCGCGAGCTTCGATTACGGCCTGAGCAACGTTGTTTGGTGCGTCATCATACTTCAGGAATTCCATGGAGTAAGATGCACGACCTTTAGTCAGTGAACGCAGTTGAGTTGCGTAACCGAACATTTCTGACAACGGAACTTCAGCGTGAATCTGAACGCCAGTAGCGTTAGATTCTTGACCTTTCAGCTGACCACGACGACGGCTAAGGTCACCGATAACGTCACCGGTGTTCTCTTCCGGAGTTTCAACTTCAACCTTCATGATAGGCTCAAGCAGAACTGGTTTTGCTTTCTTAAAGCCATCTTTGAAGGCGATAGAAGCGGCCAGTTTAAACGCCAGTTCGGAGGAGTCAACGTCGTGGTAAGAACCGAAGTGCAGACGCACGCCGAGATCTACTACTGGGTAACCCGCCAGAGGACCAGACTTCAGCTGCTCCTGGATGCCTTTATCAACAGCTGGGATGTATTCCGTTGGGATCACACCACCTTTGATGTCGTTGATGAACTCGTAACCTTTCGGATTCGAGCCCGGCTCCAGTGGGTACATGTCGATAACAACATGACCGTACTGACCACGACCACCAGACTGCTTAGCGTGTTTACCTTCAACATCGGTAACTTTCGCGCGAATCGCTTCACGGTAAGCAACCTGAGGTTTACCAACGTTAGCTTCAACGTTGAATTCACGCTTCATACGGTCAACGATGATGTCGAGGTGAAGTTCACCCATACCAGCGATGATAGTCTGGTTGGTTTCTTCATCAGTCCATACGCGGAATGATGGATCTTCTTTAGCCAGACGACCCAGAGCCAGACCCATTTTTTCCTGGTCAGCTTTGGTTTTTGGTTCAACAGCGATAGAAATTACCGGTTCAGGGAATTCCATGCGCTCCAGAATGATCACGTTGTCTTGATCACACAGGGTATCACCAGTGGTCACTTCTTTCAGACCGATAGCTGCAGCGATGTCGCCCGCGCGAACTTCTTTGATCTCTTCACGTTTGTTAGCGTGCATCTGTACGATACGGCCCAGACGCTCACGTGCTGATTTCACCGGGTTGAACACGGTGTCGCCAGAGTTAACAACGCCAGAGTAAACGCGGAAGAAGGTCAGGTTACCAACAAACGGGTCAGTTGCGATTTTGAACGCCAGAGCAGCAAACGGCTCGTTGTCGTCAGAGTGACGAACAGCCGGAGTGTCTTTACCGTCGTCCAGCATACCGTTAATCGCAGTAACGTCAGTTGGAGCTGGCAGGTATTCAACAACCGCATCCAGCATCGCCTGAACACCTTTGTTCTTAAATGCAGAACCACAGGTAACCAAGATAATTTCGTTGTTCAGTACGCGCTTACGCAGAGAAGTTTTGATCTCTTCTTCAGTCAGCTCTTCGCCACCAAAGAATTTCTCCATCAGTTCGTCAGAACCTTCAGCAGCGGCTTCAACCAGTTTCTGGCGCCATTCTTCGGCCAGTTCCTGCATATCAGCTGGGATCTCTTCGTATTCGAAGGTCACGCCCTGATCGGCTTCGTTCCAGTTGATGGCTTTCATTTTCACCAGGTCAACAACACCGGTGAATTTCTCTTCCGCGCCGATTGCCAATTGTAGTGGCACCGGAGTTGCGCCCAGACGTTTTTCAATCTGATCAACAACTTTCAGGAAGTTAGCACCCATACGGTCCATTTTGTTAACGAACGCGATACGTGGAACTTTATATTTGTTTGCCTGACGCCATACGGTTTCAGACTGTGGCTGAACACCACCAACAGCACAGTAAACCATTACCGCACCATCAAGAACACGCATTGAACGTTCAACTTCGATGGTGAAGTCAACGTGCCCTGGGGTGTCGATGATGTTGATGTGGTGTGGTTCGAACTGTTTAGCCATACCTGACCAGAAACAGGTGGTCGCAGCGGACGTGATGGTAATACCACGTTCCTGCTCCTGCTCCATCCAGTCCATGGTGGCTGCGCCATCATGAACTTCACCGATTTTGTGGTTTACACCGGTGTAGAACAGAACACGTTCGGTAGTAGTAGTCTTACCGGCGTCGATGTGAGCACTGATACCAATGTTACGGTAACGCTCAATGGGTGTTTTACGAGCCATTTGATTCCTCTATATCCTGGGACGTTCATTTAAGTAACCCAAAGCGGGCAGCTCACATGAAGCGCCCGCTTGGTGACTAACACTCCGAAGGGATTACCAACGGTAGTGAGCGAACGCCTTGTTGGCTTCAGCCATACGGTGAACGTCTTCACGTTTCTTAACTGCAGTACCTTTGTTCTCTGCAGCATCAGAAAGTTCGTTCGCCAGGCGAAGAGCCATGGATTTATCACCGCGTTTACGAGCAGCTTCTACGATCCAACGCATTGCCAGAGCATTACGACGAACCGGACGTACTTCTACTGGAACCTGATAAGTAGAACCACCAACACGGCGGGACTTAACTTCGACAGTCGGACGAACGTTGTCCAGAGCGACTTCGAAAGCTTCCAGAGCTTGTTTACCAGAACGCTGAGCCAGGGTCTCCAGCGCGGTATACACGATAGATTCAGCAGTAGATTTCTTACCATCTACCATCAGAATGTTTACAAATTTGGCCAGCAACTCTGATCCGAACTTAGGATCTGGAAGAATTTTACGTTGACCAATGACGCGACGACGTGGCATGGGAATACTCCGTTGTTAATTCAGGGTTGTCCAAAACTCTATTGAGTTTGACATTTATTTAAAACGTTTGGCCTTACTTAACGGAAACCATTAAGCCTTAGGACGTTTCACGCCATACTTGGAACGAGATTGCTTACGGTCTTTAACGCCGGAGCAGTCAAGTGCACCACGAACGGTGTGGTAACGAACACCTGGCAAGTCTTTTACACGACCACCACGGATCAGGATCACTGAGTGTTCCTGCAGGTTGTGACCTTCACCACCGATGTAGGAGGTAACTTCAAAACCGTTAGTCAAACGCACACGGCATACTTTACGCAGTGCGGAGTTTGGTTTCTTAGGAGTGGTAGTATATACACGAGTACATACGCCACGTTTCTGCGGGCAGGCTTCCAGCGCAGGCACGTTGCTTTTTGCAACTTTGCGAGCGCGTGGTTTGCGTACCAGCTGGTTAACTGTTGCCATTAAATAGCTCCTGGTTTTAGCTTTTGCTTCGTAAACACGTAATAAAACGGCCTCATATAATATGAGGACGCAGAATTTTAGGGCTGAGCCGAAAAGGTGTCAAGAAATATACAACAATCCTGGATTTTACCAGGTAATCTGCTGTTCGTGTTTAACTGTCAATCCGACGAAATCAGTATAGCTGACCTTAACTATGCCGGTCGAAATTTGAGCAACTAAGCCGCGAGCCTCGATATCTTCGTGCAGAGCGTAAATAGAAATGGGGGCGGCGAGCAGTAAATCAAGGGCTTTGGTCCCTGATAACGCAGCGATGACCGCATCTTGTAGCAATAAAAGATCGTCGCCTGGCTTCACACAGCGCAGCAACGATTCAAGATCTGTTTGAAAAGGTGAGTGTTGTAAAATATGCAGCATATCGCCTCAGAAAGTCAGAACCACATCAAAGTGATGCAGCATTTCGCTCAGCGCCTCTGATTCCAGAGGTTTTACATCAAGCACCCAGGCACTTTCTGGCGACAATCCCCTTTCGCGGATGGAGTCTGCGCAAATATAACATTGTTCAATGTCATACAGTGGCAGCACGCGAAATGTTGCGATGTAATCTCTTGCGAGGATAAGTCCTGGCTGTTGGCCAGGAATTAATTGTAAAACACCGTCACCAATGAAAAATACACCAATGTCTTCGCTTAACGCCGACGTCGCCAGCAATGCATCTAGCCCTTCGCGCCCAGCAGCACTTCCGTGAGGCGATGATTTAAATATAAAAGCCACACGCTTCATCAGAATTGCACCGTTCGATCACAGGTCAGCGATGCTTGCGCCAACGCACCCAGCCCACTTAGCGTGAAACCCGGTTGCAAGTTATGGCAAGGTAAACCCAGTTGAGTCGCTTGTTCTTCGTCCGTAACGCCACGACGCAATGCAGCGGCAACACAAATATGTAGCTCAACGTTGTGTTGTTGATGCAGTTGTTGCCAGGCGCGGACCAAATCAAATTCATCGTTCGCAGGAGATGTCAGTTGGTTAGCGTTATAAACGCCTTCACGGTAGAAGAACACGCTTTCAAGCGTGTGCCCTTGTGCAATAACAGCCTGAGAAAACTGCAATGCGCTACTCGCCTGCTGCGTACCATAAGCCGGGCCTGTCACCAGGATGGCAAAACGCATTACTTATCCTGCCCCTGGAAATCACCGTTTTTGAATTGACGGATATACAGGTACACCGTGTGCTTAGAAATATTCAAACGGTCGGCAACCTGGTTGATAGCATCTTTAATATCAAAAATGCCTTTCTCATAGAGGTTCAGGACAATCTGTCGATTCTTGGCATTGTTAGACACATTACGATCGGCATTCACTTCTTCAATCGTGAATTCCAGCGCTTGCATGACCAAATCTTCTACCGAGGAAGCAAAGTTCACAGAAGAAGCGACTTCTGGCGTTTCTGGCGGAATAAAGGTCGACATAATTTGCGAGAACGGCACATCGAGGTTGATGTTGATGCACAGTAGACCAATAACACGTTCATCACGATTGCGAATGGCGATAGTCTCTGATTTCATAAGCACGCCACTTTTTGCTCGGGTGAAATAGCATTTGGAAACGCTACTGTCCGCACCAGTCATATCATGCAGCATACGTAACGCGAGGTCGGTAATTGGCGAGCCAATTTTGCGGCCGGTATGTTCGCCATTTGCGATACGGATGGCGGAACATTTCAAATCTTGCAGCGAGTGCAACACAATTTCACAATGAGAACCAATCAGCATCGCTAACCCGTCCACTACCGCTTCGTAGGATTTTAATATTTCAAAGTCGGTTTGTTCAAAAGGACGCTGGTCCAGTAAGTCAAGCTCACTGGTTTCATTGGTTAAAAGCGAATTGGACATTTAAAGATACCACCCTCTACAGAGAGCCTGTCGCGCTTAAATGGTGTCAGGGCAGACTCATACTCGTTGTTGCGCAGTCTGCTAAGGTAATACAGCGTAAGATGCGCTTTCCAGCTTTTATTATACCCTGCCTCAAATAAAAAACCGCCGCCCTTGTGGGCGGCGGCTAATCATACCTTACTTGCTCTTAGCTGCTTCAGCTTCAGTAGCAGGTGCGGCATCTGGTTTTGCGTCAGCTTTCGGTGCTGGCTTGATATCCAGCAGTTCAACGTCAAATACCAGCGTGGAGTTAGCAGGGATCCCTGGAACGCCAGTTTTGCCGTATGCTAATTCCGGTGGAATAACCAGTTTGATTTTCCCGCCTTTCTTCAGGTTTTTCAGGCCTTCAGTCCAACCTGGGATAACACCGTCAAGACGGAAAGAAAGCGGCTCGCCACGAGTATAAGAGTTATCGAACTCTTTACCGTCAATCAGCGTACCTTTGTAGTTAACAACAACAGTATCGCTGTCGGTTGGTGCTTCACCCGTACCGGCTTTGTCGATTTTGTACATCAGGCCAGTTGGAGAAGTTTTAACACCTTTCTCTTTTGCGAAAGTATCACGGAAGGCTTTGCCTTTATCCGCGTTTTCTTTAGCGTCTTTTTCCATTTTTGCCTGAGCGGAAGACTTCACGCGCGCTTCGAAAGCTTGCAGAGTCTGCTCAATTTCCTGGTCGGATAATTTGCTCTTATCAGCAAATGCATCCTGAACACCGGCAATCAGCTGGTTCTTATCCAGAGTGATTCCCAGCTTCTCTTGTTCTTTCAGAGAGTTTTCCATGTAACGGCCCAGCGAAGCACCTAATGCGTACGCAGATTTCTGGTCGTCATTCTTAAATGCCGCATTGCTAGCTGCTGGGGTCGCAGGAGCCGCAGCATCTTTAGCAGCAGCCGGTGTAGCCGGGGCAGCGAACGCCGGAGCGCTCAGGGCAACGGCCATCGTGGTCGCCAGTAGCGTTACTTTAAACAGTGATTTCATCCATTTCTCCAGGGCCGGGGCCTCTAACCCCAAGGTTATTATCAACTAAGAGACGTACTATAACGTCGTGGAAGAAATCTACACAATCTCTCCGCGTCTTATCGAGACAAATTCAGACTCTTTTTGTTTAAAGAAGTTTCGTCCTACGCAAAACAGCACTGTAACGAGTGGGATTTTTCAGTAGAATCGCCGGAAATTGTCCATCCGCAGGCCAGGAGTCATTAGCCATGCATCAAAAATCGACCGAACAACGACTGGAAGAACTTGAGAGTCGTCTCGCTTTCCAGGAGATTACAATAGAAGAGTTAAATCAGACGGTAACGGCACACGAATTGGAGATGGTCAAACTGCGCGAGCATTTCCGTTTGTTGGTTGAAAAACTCAAAGCCAGCCAACCTTCGATGGTAGCTTCAGAAGCCGAAGAAACTCCGCCCCCGCATTACTAATTTTACAAAAAGAAAAGGCGTGTCATCGACACGCCTTTTTTATTCTTAACGGTATCCTTTACGGATTAGTGGCAACCGCAACCGCCATTACCGCCGCAACCACCTTTACCATGTTCATGGTCGCCGTGGTCATGGCCGTGACCGCCGCAGCAGCCGCCTTCACCATGGTCGTGGTGATGGTCGTGCTCGCCGTGAACGTGGCCATGAGCCAGTTCTTCAGCAGTGGCTTCACGAATAGCGATAACTTCTACGTTGAAGCTCAGGTTCTGGCCTGCCAGCATGTGGTTGCCATCGACAACAACGTGCTCATCTTCAACTGCGGTAATTTCAACCGGCACTGGGCCCTGGTCGGTATCAGCCATAAAGCGCATACCCACTTCCAGCTCGTCAACGCCCATGAAGACGTCTTTCGGTACGCGCTGAACCAGGTTTTCGTCGTATTGGCCGTAAGCGTCATTTGCGCCAACGTTAACGTCGAAACGATCACCAACAACGTGACCTTCCAGAGCGGTTTCCAGACCAGAAATCAGGGAGCCGTGACCATGCAGATAGTCCAGCGGCGCACTCACCGGAGACTCATCAACCAACACACCGTCTTCTGTACGTACCTGGTAAGCCAGGCTGACCACCAGGTCTTTTGCTACTTTCATGATATCTCCTGAGCGAGCGTGAGAAAAAAACTGGCGCCGATTGTAGCGGAATTTAGCGCCGGTGTACTCCTAAGCTTAAAAAAAGCTGGCGCATCTCGCTAGTCCGGATGAAAAATCCCAATCACTTGCTCTTCTTTGCGAACATGCTCGCGCGCTTGCTTATCGGCCTCACGCATCTGGTGGCCGCACTTAACACACTCAACAATATCGACATTATTCTCACGCCACATCGCGAGGGAATCTCGCGTCTGGCATTCAGGGCAAACTGCCCCGGCAATAAAACGTTTACGCACCGGCATTGGCTTCACCTTATTTATTCAAAATCGTCCCAACCATCGAACTGCCGACGCTCTTGCTGCATCTCACGTTCGAAGATTTCTTCTAACTCACGACGCGCTTCCCGCACCCTGGAGATTTGCGCGTTATCGGTATGAATCGGCATTAACTCACGCAGCATGCTCATATCCAAACGTCGGAAATGAAGCTGCGCGCGATGCGCCTGATGCGGATGCATTCCCAACGTCATCAGCGCTTTACGCCCTAACTCCAGGGCACTGGAAAACGTCTCGCGTGAGAACTGCGTAACGCCAGCTTGCAACAATTCGTGAGCTTCTACACGGCCCCTGGCGCGCGCAAGAATCGCCAGATGTGGAAAGTGTTGTTGACACAAATGAACCACTTTCATTGTGTCTTCGGGTTCGTTACAGGTAATTACAATCGACTTCGCGGTTTCAGCGCCCGCCGAACGTAACAACTCCAGTTCGGTCGCGTCACCGTAATAAACCTTGTAACCGTACTTACGCATCAGGCTGACGGAGCTGATATCTCTCTCCAGCACCGTGATACGCATTTTATTCGCCATCAGTAAGCGCCCAATCACCTGCCCGAAACGCCCAAATCCAACAATAATGACCTGCGGCTGATCGTCTTCCACAAATGGCTTTTCATCGTTTTCATCATCGGCAACGTTAAAGCGTCGAGCAAGAATCGCATCAACACCTTTCATCAGCAGCGGCGTTGTCATCATAGACAGCGTAACGGTCACCAGCAGCAGCGGCATTTGGTCACCGCTGAACAGCTTTTGCGATGAAGCAGTTGAGAACAACACGAATGCAAATTCTCCGCCCTGGCTAAGCACGCCAGAAAACTGCAAACGCTCGGAGCTACGCAAGCCGAAGAACCACGACAATCCATACAGCACACCCGCTTTGACGGCCACCAGCACCACAACGGCCAGGATAACCAGGAAAATATGGGTATAAAGCACGCCCAAATTTAGTGCCATGCCCACCGAGATAAAGAACAGGCCGAGCAATAATCCTTTAAACGGATCGATAGCGATTTCCAGTTCATGCCGGTATTCGCTTTCGGCCAACAACACGCCTGCGATAAACGTCCCGAGCGCCATTGAGAAACCCAGCGCATCCATAAATAGCGCCGAACCTAATACCAATAACAAAGCCGCCGCAGTAAAGACTTCACGCACGCCGGAACCTGCAATAAAGCGGAACAGGGGTTTCAGCAAATAACGCCCGCCAATCAACATGCCTGCGAATGCCAGAACTTTGAAACCGATTTTTATCCAGTCTGTATGGCCATCGTCATTGCCTGCCAGCAGCGGCACCAGAGCAATTGCCGGGATAACCGCTAAATCCTGGAACAGCAGCACTGAGAAACCAAGCTGGCCAGACTCATTGCGGTTCATGCCTTTATCGCGCATCAGCTGCAACGCCATCGCGGTGGATGACATTGCAAGTCCTATGCCGCCAATCACTGCCGCCTGCCAGGAAAACTTCGTCAACATCAGCAGCCCGGCCAACACCACGGCGCTGAGTAATACCTGC
This sequence comes from Buttiauxella izardii, assembly GCF_003601925.1. Classification (GTDB taxonomy): domain Bacteria; phylum Pseudomonadota; class Gammaproteobacteria; order Enterobacterales; family Enterobacteriaceae; genus Buttiauxella; species Buttiauxella izardii. The sequence continues at coordinate 50,641 of NZ_QZWH01000034.1, read as the reverse complement.
GCGGCACCGACACCAAAAATAGAACGCCGGAGCTGCCAGAGTTTGGATGGGTTCAGCTCAAGCCCGATGATAAACATCAGGAAGACAACGCCCATTTCAGAGAAGTGGAGAATTTCATCTACGTCACTGATAAAACCCAGCCCCCACGGCCCGATGGCGATTCCCGCCAGCAAATAGCCGAGTACCGCGCCAATCCCTAAACGGGCAGCAATCGGCACGGCAACCACTGCCGCAAACAAAAACAGCACTCCCGCCAGCAATACATCAGAACCTTCCATCAGCGTCCTCCTGGCAGGGTTGGGGAAGCCAACCATTCACCGTACGCTTTCGCGTGGCTGGCAAGCTCTTGCGGCGACTGGCGGCGAGCCCAGTAAACAATCATCGGGTTCATCCAGTGCATGCGGCACATTGCGGCAGTAAGTTCGAAGGGACGTAAAATATCGGTCAGCGGAAAACGATTAAAACCATCGTGGCGATAAGCACCTTCCGGCTCGCCAGTGGTAATCACACTACGCCAGTACTTTCCCGCCAGAGCGTTTCCTCCCACACCGCTTGCAAAGCCACGGCTCAGCACACGATCCAGCCACTCTTTGAGTAACGCCGGGCAGCTATAGGTATAAAGAGGGTGTTGAAAGACGATGACATCGTGCTCTTGCAGCAGTGCCTGTTCGCGATAAATATCAATAAAAAAGTCAGGATAGTGCGCATAAAGATCATGCACAGTGACATTAGCAAGCTTCTGCGCAGGCTGGAGTAAGACGCGGTTTGCGACCGAGTCTTGTGACTCCGGATGGGCATATAGCAGCAAAACTTTCGGCGGCTGCGACATCATTACCCTCCAGGGCGTCGTCATAGTCTCTAAATTGGGCTACCATGCAGCCCGACGCGGTGCCGTTGGCATCACGTTACCTTTATATAATGACAATTTAACATACTCTGAACATACGGCGCTTTATGATTGTTTTCTCCTCGTTACAAATTCGTCGCGGCACACGCGTTCTGCTGGATAACGCCACCGCTACCATCAATCCAGGCCAAAAAGTGGGTCTGGTGGGTAAAAACGGCTGCGGTAAATCCACGCTGCTGGCGCTTCTGAAGAACGAGATCAGCGCCGATGGTGGCAGCATGACCTATCCTGGTAACTGGGCGCTGGCCTGGGTAAATCAGGAAACGCCTGCCCTGGCGATGCCAGCCATTGAATATGTTATTGATGGCGATCGCGAGTTCCGCCAGCTCGAAACGGAACTGGCAAAAGCCAACGAACGCGACGATGGCCACGCTATCGCGCTGGTTCACGGCAAGCTTGATGCCGTCGATGCCTGGACGATTCGCTCACGCGCCTCAAGCCTGCTGCACGGTTTAGGCTTCAGCAACGAACAACTCGAACGCCCGGTGAGTGATTTCTCCGGTGGCTGGCGTATGCGACTGAACCTGGCACAAGCGCTGATTTGCCGCTCCGATTTGCTGCTGCTCGATGAACCCACAAACCACCTGGACTTAGACGCCGTCATCTGGCTCGAGCGCTGGCTGAAAAGTTATCAGGGCACCTTGATTCTGATTTCCCACGACCGCGACTTCCTCGACCCGGTGGTGAGTAAAATTATTCACATCGAACAAGAATCGATGTTTGAGTACACCGGCAACTATTCTTCGTTCGAGGGCCAACGTGCGACGCGCCTGGCTCAGCAGCAGTCGATGTTCGAAAGCCAGCAGGAGCGTGTCGCGCATCTGCAAAGTTTCATCGACCGCTTTAAAGCGAAAGCCAGCAAAGCGAAGCAAGCGCAAAGCCGCGTGAAAATGCTAGAGCGCATGGAGCTGATTGCCCCGGCGCACGTCGATAACCCGTTCCATTTCAGTTTCCGCGCGCCTGAAAGCCTGCCGAATCCGTTACTGCGCATGGAAAAAGTGAGCGCCGGTTACGGCGACCGTGTGATCCTCGACTCGATTAAACTGAATCTGGTTCCCGGCTCGCGCATTGGCTTGCTGGGCCGCAACGGTGCGGGTAAATCAACGCTGATTAAATTGCTGGCGGAAGAAATCAAACCGTTGCAAGGCGATATCGGCCTGGCGAAAGGCATCAAACTCGGATACTTCGCTCAGCATCAGCTCGAATATTTGCGCGCAGACGAATCCCCGCTGCAACACCTGGCGCGTATCGCACCGAAAGAACTTGAACAGCAACTGCGAGATTACCTGGGCGGCTTTGGTTTCCGGGGCGATAAAGTCACCGAGCAAACCGCGCGTTTCTCCGGTGGCGAAAAAGCACGCCTGGTACTGGCTCTGGTGGTCTGGCAGCGCCCAAACCTGCTACTGCTAGATGAACCGACCAACCACCTGGATCTCGACATGCGCCAGGCATTGACCGAAGCTTTGATTGATTTCGAAGGCGCGCTGGTTGTGGTTTCGCACGACCGTCACTTACTGCGCTCAACCACCGACGATTTGTACCTGGTGCACGACGGTAAAGTCGAAGCGTTTGATGGTGACCTGGAAGATTATCAGCAGTGGCTTGTTGACCTGCAAAAGCAGGAAAACCAGCCGGTTGATTCGACAAAAGATAACGCCAACAGCGCGCAGTCACGTAAAGATCAGAAACGCCGTGAAGCCGAGTTACGCACCATAACTCAACCGCTGCGTAAGCAAATCACTCAGCTCGAAAAGCAAATGGAAAAGCTCAACGCGCAACTTGCGGAAGTTGAAGAAAAGCTGGCTGACAGCGCTATCTACGACCAAAGTCGTAAAGCAGAAATGACCGAATGCCTGCAAACTCAGGTAAAAGTGAAGTCAGCGCTGGAAGAGTGTGAGATGGAATGGCTGGATGCGCATGATCAGCTAGAGCAAATGATGCAGGCTGAATAATCTTGTGGCCTCACTCTTCTCGAAAAGTAAGCGTGAGGCCCACAAACTTAATGCCAAATCAGCAACACACACGCCGCCGTCAGCAGTCCCATAAAGACATTGAAGATTGTCCAGGCGCGGCGGCTGCGTAGCAGTTTGCCAATCATGCTGCCGAACGCAATCCAGATAATGCCCGCAACGATGTTAACCAGCGCAATACCAATACTGATTAACACCACCGAATGCAGGTACTGAGAACCGGCAAGGCTAAAACTGGCCACTGCACCGAGTGCCATCAACCAGGCTTTTGGGTTGATAACCTGTAGCAAACCGCCCTGCCAGAATGGAATGGGAGCCGGTGGCGGCGCATCCGTTTCCAGTTTTTCATAGGTCGCGGTGCCGATTTTCCAGGCTAGCCATAAAAGGTAAGCACTCCCGGCTATCTTCAGGATAAGGTGCAAAGCAGGATACAAAAGGATTAAGCTACCGACGCCAAAGGCCACCAGCAACAGGATGCACTGCATCCCAAGCATGATTCCAATCATCAACGGAATGGTGCGCATAAAGCCGTAATTGGCGCCGGAAGAAGTCAGTAACATGTTATTTGGGCCGGGTGTAATCGCCGCAACCCAAAGAAAACCAAGCATCGAAAAGAAAAGCGTTTCCATGAAATGGGTGTTCCACACCCGATAAGTTAATTAGCAAACTCAATGAAACTAACAGTGTGATATGGCTACGACAAGTCCCGCAGTATTGAATTTTAATCACGAAGAAGATGAGCAATTTCGTCCGTTGAAGGGTGTGAGTAATCCGCACCTGCAAACCATGCTTCCGCGTTTGATTCGCCGTCGCTTAAATTTCAAACCTCACTGGCAGCGTCTGGACATGCCGGATGGGGATTTTGTCGATCTTGCCTGGAGCGAAGACCCACGCCAGGCAATGCATAAACCACGGTTAGTCGTTTTTCATGGACTCGAAGGCAGCCTGCACAGCCCATACGCCCACGGTTTAATTGAAGCCGCCAGCAAGCAAGGGTGGTTGGGCGTGGTGATGCATTTTCGCGGATGCAGCGGCGTGCCTAATCGCATGAAGCGCATTTATCACTCCGGCGAAACCGAAGATGGCACTTTCTTCTTAAACTGGCTCAGTACGCGTTATGGCAAAGTGCCAACGGCTGCGGTTGGGTTCTCGCTCGGCGGGAACATGCTCGCCTGTTTGATGGCGAAACAAGGTGCTGATTGCACGCTTCAGGCCGGGGTTATTGTTTCTGCACCTTTAATGCTGGAGCATTGCAGCGCGCATATCGAAAAAGGTTTCTCCCGCGTCTACCAGCACTATCTTTTGAATTTATTGAAGAAAAATGCCGCGCGTAAGCTCAGAAGTTATCCGGGAACGCTGCCTGTTGATCTGCGCCAGCTTAAAGGAATGCGCCGCCTGCGTGAATTTGATGATTTGATCACTTCAAAGATTCACGGCTTTGCTGATGCTCTCGACTACTATCGTCAGTGCAGCGCGATGCCGTTGTTGCCGCAAATCAAAACGCCGACGCTTATCATTCACGCGAAAGATGACCCGTTTATGGACCATCATGTCATCCCGGATAAAGCGATTTTACCGGCGAATATCGAGTATCAACTGACGCGCTACGGTGGTCACGTTGGGTTTGTAGGCGGCACGCTGCGCCGTCCTGAAATGTGGCTCGAACAGCGTATACCGCAGTGGCTGTCTCAATTTTTGGACCAGTAATATGATGATTCCCTGGCAAGATCTACCTCCCGAAACGCTTGATAATCTGATTGAATCCTTTGTATTACGCGAAGGCACCGATTATGGTGAACAAGAGCGCTCACTTGAGCAAAAGGTGGCTGATGTTAAGCGCCAACTGCAAAGTGGTGAGGCGGTGCTGGTATGGTCAGAACTTCATGAAACGGTGAATATCATGGCTCGCGGGCAATTTCGCGGCTAAGCCTGCCTATACTGCATAATACAACGGCCCTCACCCCACCAAACTTGCTATCACCCATGGAGTTGTTGCCTTATGTCAGCCAAACATCCGGTTATTGCCGTAACAGGTTCCAGCGGCGCGGGAACGACCACCACCAGCATCGCCTTCCGTAAAATCTTCCAGCAACTCAACCTTCGCGCTGCGGAAGTTGAAGGCGACAGTTTTCATCGTTTCACCCGCCCTGAAATGGATATGGCGATTCGTAAAGCGCGCGACCTGGGTCGTCATATCAGCTACTTCGGCCCGGAAGCCAACGACTTCGGCTTGCTCGAACAAACGTTTATTGAATACGGGAAAACCGGCCAGGGTAAATCACGCAAGTATCTTCACACCTATGATGAAGCCGTACCCTGGAACCAAATTCCCGGCACCTTTACTCCGTGGCAGCCCTTGCCAGAACCGACTGACGTTTTATTCTATGAAGGTTTGCACGGTGGCGTGGTCACTCCGCAGCACGACGTCGCGAATGCCGTCGATTTGCTGGTTGGCGTAGTGCCGATTGTCAACCTGGAATGGATTCAAAAACTGGTGCGCGACACCAGCGAGCGCGGGCATTCCCGTGAGGCAGTGATGGATTCGGTTGTGCGTTCGATGGACGATTACATCAACTACATCACGCCGCAATTTTCCCGCACGCATATCAACTTCCAACGCGTTCCAACGGTGGATACTTCTAACCCGTTCGCGGCTCGCGGTATTCCGTCTTTAGATGAAAGCTTTGTGGTGATTCATTTTCGCGGGCTGGATAACATCGACTTCCCGTATTTGCTCGCCATGCTGCAAGGGTCATTCATTTCCCACATCAATACATTAGTGGTGCCGGGCGGCAAAATGGGACTGGCAATGGAATTGATCATGACGCCGTTAGTGAAACGCCTGGCGGAAGGTCGGAATATCAATAATCTGGGCGGCTAATCACCGCCCTTTGTCACTCATTAAGCTTCGATAACTTCATAGCTGTGGGTGATGTTGACGGCTTTTTCCAGCATCAATGCCACGGAGCAGTACTTCTCAGCTGACAAGTCTACCGCACGAGAAACCGCGCTATCTTTTAGCTCTTTGCCCGTCACGATGAAATGCAGATTGATATGCGTGAACAAACGCGGTGCTTCTTCACGGCGCTCGGAGGTCAATTTGACTTCACAATCCGTCACGTTGTAGCGACCTTTTTGCAAAATAGAAACCACATCAATTGCGCTACAACCGCCAGCGGACATCAGAACCATTTCCATCGGACTAGGTGCTTTATCGCCAGAATTACCGTCCATCAAAATCTGGTGTCCAGATGCGGACTCCCCAAGGAAAGTTAACCCTTCAACCCACTTCACTCGTGCCTGCATGTTGCTTCTCCCATTGAAAAATTTGCCTTTCAGAGTACGCAGATTCAGCAATTCTGGCAATGGAAGGCGACCTGCGTCATGCTGAAACGAGACAATAGGAGACACTTGTCAAAAGCTATGCTAAAACAATCCAGATGCTACATCCATACATTGACGTCATGCATGTATGCAGAGGACATCACTAATTACAGGCAGCAAGAATGACTTGCATGCCATCTCCCCAAGGTGGGGAATATTCTAATACTTGCAACGCCAGACAGGATGTTTAGCGTCCTGTCGTTGGTAGCCAGTTATAAAACAGAGGATAACCGCGCATGGTGCTTGGCAAACCGCAAACAGACCCGACTCTCGAATGGTTCTTGTCCCATTGCCACATTCATAAGTATCCATCGAAGAGCACACTGATTCACCAGGGTGAAAAAGCTGAGACGCTGTATTACATCGTCAAGGGTTCTGTGGCTGTTCTGATCAAAGATGAAGAGGGCAAGGAAATGATCCTCTCTTATCTGAATCAGGGCGATTTCATTGGCGAGTTAGGGCTGTTCGAAGAAGGCCAGGAACGTAGTGCCTGGGTTCGTGCTAAGAGTGCCTGTGAAGTGGCTGAAATTTCATATAAAAAATTCCGCCAACTGATTCAGGTTAACCCAGACATTCTGATGCGCCTGTCTTCACAGATGGCTCGCCGTCTGCAAGTGACGTCTGAGAAAGTCGGTAACCTGGCATTCCTGGACGTTACCGGTCGTATCGCGCAGACACTGCTGAACCTGGCTAAACAACCTGATGCAATGACCCACCCGGACGGTATGCAGATTAAAATTACCCGTCAGGAAATCGGTCAGATCGTGGGTTGCTCTCGCGAAACTGTTGGTCGTATCTTGAAAATGCTGGAAGATCAAAACCTGATCTCTGCTCACGGTAAAACGATCGTCGTATACGGCACTCGTTAATCTCCGTCTCAAAAAATGGCGTGTTGCTTCATTAACACGCCTTTTTTGTCTCTAAAATCTGAACCCTGCTTTAAATAGGCATCAAATAAGACATATGTGGCGAAGAGTTATCTACCATCCAGAGGTCAACTACGCACTGCGGCAAACGCTGGTGCTGTGTCTTCCCGTGGCGGTAGGTTTACTCTTCGGCAATCTCCAGATTGGCCTGCTTTTCTCGTTAGTCCCTGCTTGTTGCAACATTGCGGGTCTTGATACTCCGCACAGACGTTTCTTCAAACGCCTGATTGTTGGTGGCTGTCTGTTTGCTGCCAGCAGTTTGATCATGCAACTTTTGCTGCTTTACACCACCGTGCCGCTGCCGGTTATTCTGGTTGTGATGGCGCTATTGCTGGGCGTGACGGCCGAGATCAGTTCCTTACACGCTCGCCTGCTTCCCGCTTCACTAATTGCCGCCATCTTTACGCTGAGCATGGCGGGGAACATGCCTATCTGGAAGCCGATGCTGTTGTATGTCTGCGGCACGATTTGGTATGGCGTGTTTAACTGGTTTTGGTTCTGGATGTGGCGCGAGCAGCCGCTGCGCGAATCATTAAGCCTGCTTTATCGCCAACTTGCGGATTACTGCGAAGCCAAATATGGCATGCTGACCCAGCATACCGACCCTGAAAAAGCTCTGCCCCCGCTGCTGGCGCGTCAACAAAAAGCCGTTGATTTAATCACTATTTGCTACCAGCAATTACACATGCTGGCGGCGAATCAGCAAAACGGCTACAAGCGCTTACTGCGCGCGTTTCAGGTCGCTCTGGATTTACAAGAGCACATTTCCGTCAGTCTTCACCAACCCGCCGAAGTGCAAAAACTGGTGGAGAAAAGCCACGCTGAAGCCGTCATTCGTTGGAATGCTCAAACCATTGCGGCGCGTCTGCGCGTACTGGCAGACGACATTCTTTACCATCGTTTTCCACAGCGTTTTACGATGGAAAAACAGATTGAAGCGCTGGAGAAAATCGCCCGCCAGAATCCCGATAACCCGGTCGGGCAATTTTGCCATTACCACTTCAGCCGCATTGGCCGCGTGCTGCGTACTCAGCGCCCGCTGTATGTCCGAGATTTGATGGAAGACCGGCAGCGCCGTTTGCCTTTGTGGGCGGCGCTGAAAAGCTATTTGTCTTTGAAATCCGCAGCACTGCGTAACGCCGCAAGACTGGGAGTTATGCTCACCATCGCCAGCCTTTTGGGCGCGTTTTTACATCTGCCCAAACCCTACTGGATTTTAATGACGGTAATGTTTGTCACGCAAAACGGCTACGGCGCTACGCGTGTGCGTATTCTTCACCGTTCGGCGGGAACCATAGCTGGCCTCGCCATTGCGGGCATCGCGTTGCACTTCCACTTCCCGCAAGATATTGCGTTGGGCGCCATGTTACTGATTACGCTGGTCAGTTATTTGTTCATCCGCAAAAGTTACGGTTGGGCGACGATTGGCTTTACCGTCACAGCGGTTTACACCCTGCAACTGATCACGCTCAGCGCCGAGCAGTACATCGTCCCGCGTTTGATTGACACCCTTCTCGGCTGCCTGATCGCCTTTGGCGGAATGGTGTGGTTGTGGCCACAATGGCAAAGTGGTTTGCTACGCCAGAATGCTCATGACGCACTGGAAAGAGATCAGGACGCGATTCGCCTGATTCTCAGTGATGACCCGGAGCCGACGCCGCTTGCGTATTCGCGCATGAAGGTCAATCAGGCACACAATGCCCTGTTTAACTCACTGAACCAGGCGATGCAGGAACCGGGCTTTAACTCGCATTATCTGGCGGACATGAAACTGTGGGTGACGCACAGCCAGTTTATCGTCGAGCATATTAATGCCATGACGACCCTCGCCCGCGAGCACAACATGCTGACGCCGGATCTCGCCCAGCGTTATTTGCAGTCGTGCGAAATCGCGCTACAACGATGCCAGCAGCGGCTTCAATATGACGGGCCAGGGGAAACCAACGATGCGAATATTCTCGACCCGCTGGAAGGGCTTCCGAGCGGGCCGTTAAGTACTATGGAACAGCATTTACAGCGGATACTGGCGCACCTCAGCACGATGCACACCATTTCCTCGGTGGCATGGCGTCAGCGGCCACATCACGGTATCTGGCTGAACCGTTTGCGGCGGTCCAGCTAACGATTAGCCTTTAACGACTTTTGCGACCGCTTTCGCAAAGCGCGTCATACCGTCTTCAATATCGGCGTCTTCGACGATTAACGCGGGAGCAAAACGCATCACATCCGGCCCGGCGTTCAACACCATCACGCCTGCTTGCGCTGCGGCGTAAAGGAATTCGCGAGCGCGGCCTTTATATAGCGGTTTCAACTCGGCCCCAATCAACAAGCCCATGCCGCGAATGTCGCTGAATACGTCAAACTGCTCGTCGATTTGCTGCAAATGTTTGACGAAAAGCTGGCGCTTCGCTGCCACACCTTTCAGCACTTCCGGCGTATTAATCACATCAAACGCCGCGCCAGCAACCGCGCATGCCAGCGGGTTTCCGCCGTAAGTCGAACCGTGAGTGCCAACGTGGAACGCCGAAGCGATTTCTTGTGTTGTGAGCATCACGCTCACCGGGAAGCCGCCGCCGAGCGCTTTAGCACTGGTCAGAATGTCTGGCGTCACGCCGTAATGCATATACGCGAACAGCTCGCCGATGCGCCCCATTCCACACTGCACTTCATCAAACACCAACAAGGCTTTGTGTTCGTCGCACAGATCGCGCAAGCCTTGCAAAAATTCTGGAGTCGCCGCCGTTACGCCGCCCTCGCCCTGAATCGGCTCGACTACAATCGCGCAAGTGTGGTCATCCATCACGGCTTTTACCGCGTGCAGATCGTTAAATGGCACATGGATAATATCGGCGGGTTTCGGGCCAAAGCCATCGGAATACTTCGGCTGCCCACCAACAGAAACGGTAAACAGCGAACGGCCATGGAAAGCGTTATGGAAGGCAATAATTTTGGTTTTATACGGGCTATGGCGAGTAGAAGCGTAGTAACGCGCCAGTTTGAAAGCGGTTTCGTTGGCTTCGGTGCCGGAGTTCATAAACAGCACGCGTTCGGCAAAAGTGGCATCAATCAGCTTGCGACCAAGGCGTAACGCAGGTTCATTAGTGAAAACGTTGCTGGTATGCCACAGCGTTTCGCCCTGAGTTTTCAGCGCGTCGACTAACGCCGGATGGCAGTGGCCTAACGCGGTGACCGCAATCCCGCCCGCAAAATCAACATACTCTTTACCTTGTTGATCCCACACTCGGCTGCCTTTGCCTTTAACCGGGATAAACTCCGCCGGTGCATAAATCGGCAAAATCACTTCATCGAAAGTCGCTCGGGTAATTGCTGATTGTTCAGTTGCCATTAATTGCCATCCCATTTTTACGCAAGAACAGACATGAAAATATAATCATGAAATATGCATAAAAAATCATTATCTGGCAATAAAAAATCAACGATTAAGGAAATTGGCTAACAGCTGATGCCCCTGTTCGCTGAGAATACTTTCCGGGTGAAATTGCACTCCTTCCAGATCAATTTCGCGGTGACGGATACCCATAATTTCCTGCTGATCTGTCCATGCGGTCACTTCAAAGCAGTCAGGTAATGTCGCGGGATCGATAACCAGCGAGTGGTAACGTGTCACCGTCAGAGGATTATTCAGGCCGCTAAAAACGCCGGAATGATTATGCGAGATAGCCGAGGTTTTACCGTGCATCACTTTTTGCGCACGAACAATGGTCGCGCCGAATGCCTGTGCAATCGCCTGGTGCCCGAGGCAAACGCCAAGAATCGGTAACTGCCCGGCGAAGTGAGTAATCGCCGCAAGGGAAATGCCCGCTTCAGTGGGCGTGCAAGGGCCGGGAGAGATCACCAGCTTTTCTGGTGCCAACGCACTGATATCAGAAAGGGTCAGTTCATCGTTACGCTTTACAATCACTTCTGCACCCAGCTCGCAAAAGTACTGATAGAGGTTCCAGGTGAACGAGTCGTAATTGTCGATAAGCAGTAGCATCGCGGCTCCGGGGTAAATAAGAACCGCGCTATTCTATTCGCTTTCGCGCGCTTCACTCACCACTTTAGTGAAAATCTCGGTCAGCTGCGTCAAATCACCCAGCACGCCAGCCTGATTCGCCGCCTGCCATTCACCGGGATCGACATCGCTCCAGTCCAGAACATAACCTGCATGAATGGCAAGTTGCTCGAAGAACACACGTTGGGCGCGACCGCTGCCAACAAAGAACGGATGAAGGACGTTAATTTCACAATAGTAATGTGCCAGGCGGTTAACGAACTCGGTTTTGCCAAGCCCAACCAGATAATGCTCGTCTTCCAGTTCCTGCATCAGGTCGTTGCCTTCATTTTCGATGTACTCGAAATGGCAGAAACGTGTCTCCCCTTTGGAAATATCCACATCGCGCAGTTCGCCAGCCCAGTCGAAAACATCCTGAAAAAGCTGCTGATGGATGACACACAACCAGGGTAAACCGCGATGCAGCGGGCCAAGTTCGATTGTTTCTACATGCTGCGCGATAGTCTCGTCTTGTGCGTGAGGCTCAAGAATATCCAGCCGACTGCTGGCCTGAAATGAACGGCTGCGCAGTTGCTGCCAAAGGCGGGACTTTTGTTTGTCGGTCAGTTTCTTTGCCATGATGCCTCCCTAAATGACGACCCGGTGTTGCCACAAGTATAAGCAGCAATCGGTGGAAGTGCAGGAAGCGGGAGATTGCGCGAGTACGAGATACTCGCGCAGGAATTTTTTACGGCAGGACTTTCGCGGAAAGGATAACTACAGGTTTTGACGGAACATTTTGGTATGGGCCGACATCATGAGTCTGAACCTGGGAGATCTTATCCGCCACTTCCATCCCTTTCACAACTTTACCAAATACCGCATAACCGAAGTCGCGTTGGCCGTGATCCAGGAAGGCATTGTCTGCCACGTTCAGGAAGAACTGGCTGGTTGCGCTGTCTTTATCTGCGGTACGCGCCATAGAAATGGTGCCGCGCGTGTTACGCAAGCCGTTGTCGGCTTCGTTTTTGATTGGCGGGTTTGGCTGCTTCTGATTCATATCTTCAGTAAAGCCGCCGCCCTGAAGCATAAAGCCTGGGATCACACGATGGAAAATAGTGTTGTTGTAGAAGCCACTATTGACGTAATCCACAAAGTTTTTTACAGAAACCGGGGCTTTTTGACTGTTTAACTCAAGCTCAATTTCACCCGCTGAAGTCGTCAGCAGGACGTGTGGGTCACCTTTAGCAGCGAGTGCCGCAGGAGAGAGAGCGGAAAGAGCAAACACAGTTGCTACGGCCGCCAGAGTCGATTTGAGCATGAAGAATTCCTTACGAATGCGGTGAATGAGGCAAGTTGCTAGATTGTAAAGAGGTGCTCAACTCTACGCCAGCCATTTACGGTTTTTTACTTTCACACAAATCAATAAGTTAAGTGAATGAATTAATGAATCATGCCAATTTGTGTGATTCATATCACTTTAAATCCAATGTATTGCAGCCAATGATTCATAAAATGTATGAATGGGTCACATTTTTGTCTAAAATCCATCCTTCTCGAGTGCTGTCAAAGCACTTTACATTTCTATTCACAGGCTCGTCATGACTAACAGCAACCGCATTAAGCTCACATGGATCAGCTTCTTCTCCTACGCCCTCACTGGCGCGTTGGTAATTGTCACCGGGATGGTGATGGGCAATATCGCCGAATACTTCCACGTTCCCGTTTCCAGCATGAGTAATACCTTTACTTTCCTGAATGCGGGCATCCTGATTTCTATCTTCCTGAACGCCTGGTTAATGGAAATCGTCCCGCTCAAAACGCAGCTGCGCTTTGGTTTTATCTTGATGATTCTGGCGGTGGCCGGGCTAGTCTTTGGCGATAACCTGACTATTTTCTCCGTCGCAATGTTTGTGCTCGGCCTGGTCAGCGGTATCACCATGTCGATTGGTACGTTCCTGATTACCCACATGTATGAAGGCCGTCAGCGCGGTTCGCGCCTGCTGTTTACCGATTCCTTCTTCAGCATGGCGGGGATGATTTTCCCGATGGTGGCGGCGATTTTGCTGGCGCGCAGCATCAACTGGTATTGGGTTTACGTCTGCATCGGCCTGGTTTATGTCGCGATCTTTATTCTGACGCTCGGTTGTGACTTCCCGGCGCTGGGCAAACACGCACCGAAAACTGAAAAAGTCGCTGAGAAAGAAAAATGGGGCGTCGGCGTGCTGTTCCTGTCCGTTGCCGCGCTTTGCTACATCCTCGGTCAACTGGGCTTCATCTCCTGGGTGCCGGAATACGCAAAAAGTCTGGGCATGAACCTGAATGATGCCGGCCAGTTGGTCAGCGATTTCTGGATGTCTTATATGTTCGGGATGTGGGCGTTCAGCTTCATTCTGCGTTTCTTCGATCTGCAACGCATTCTGACCGTACTGGCAGCGGCCGCAACCGTGTTGATGTACCTGTTCAATAAGAGCGAACCGGCACATCTGGCGTGGTTTATTATGGCGCTCGGCTTCTTCTCCAGCGCGATTTACACCTCGGTTATTACGCTCGGTTCATTGCAGACCAAAATCGCTTCGCCAAAACTGGTTAACTTCGTACTGACCTGCGGCACCATCGGCACCATGTTGACCTTCGTGGTCACCGGCCCGATTGTGGCTCACAGCGGCCCACACGCGGCGCTGCAAACCGCCAATGCACTGTACGCCGTGGTGTTTATCATGTGCCTGATTCTGGGCCTGGTGAGCAAGCACCGTCAGCATAACGCGGCGGTAACGACGCACTAATCGCGTCGGATAACCCTACTGTACGACCAACGAAAAGCTAACGGCGGGTGTTTACCCGCCGTAATTTATCTCTTCTACTTCATCCAGCATCACCCAGGTTTGTGACAACTGCGTGGTCGCAATCACCTTCCCAGCGCGAATAGACCAACGCACCGGCACCTGACGGCGCACAGCATCAAAGCCGTTTTCCGCAGGAAGAATAATCAGGTTCGCCGCATTCCCCTCAGCAATACCGTAATCTTTCACGCCAAAAGTGCGCGCGCTGTTATCGGTAATCAGCTTCAAACCTTCATCAATTCGCTGATAACCCATCATCTGACACACATGCAGCCCCATATGCAGCACCTGCAACATATTGGCTGTTCCGAGCGGATACCACGGGTCAAACACATCGTCATGACCAAAACAGACGTTAACTCCCGCTTCGAGCAACTCTTTCACGCGAGTGACTCCCCGGCGTTTCGGGTAGTCGTCAAAACGCCCTTGCAGATGAATATTCACCAGCGGATTGGCGACAAAGTTAATGCCAGACATTTTCAACAAGCGGAATAAACGCGAGGTATAAGCACCATTATATGAGTGCATCGCAGTGGTGTGGCTGGCGGTAACACGTTCGCCAATGCCGTCGCGCAGCGCCAGCGCAGCCACCGTTTCGACAAAGCGCGATTGTTCATCATCGATTTCATCGCAGTGAATATCTAACGGGCGGTCATATTTCTGCGCCAGAGCAAAGGCTTTGTGCAGCGATTCCACGCCGTATTCCCGGGTAAACTCAAAATGCGGGATTCCCCCAACGACGTCTGCACCCAGGCGCAGCGCCTCTTCGAGCAAAGCTTCTCCATTGGGATAAGAGAGAATCCCCTCCTGCGGGAACGCCACGATCTGCACGTCAATCCACGGCGCGGCTTCATGCTTCACTTCCAGCATCGCTTTGAGCGCCGTCAACGTCGGGTCTGAAACATCAACGTGGGTACGCACATACTGAATGCCGTTGGCGATTTGCCATTTCAGAGTTTGCCAGGCGCGTTGTTTGACGTCTTCGTGCGTCAGCAGCGCTTTGCGCTCGGCCCAGCGTTCAATGCCTTCAAACAGCGTACCCGACTGATTCCAGTTAGGTTGCCCGGCAGTTTGCGTGGTATCGAGGTGAATATGTGGCTCAATAAATGGCGGGATCGCCAGCCCCCCTCGCCCGTCAAGCACCTGCTGGCTTTCGATCTGGGTTTCACTCGTCGGTTCAATGGTCTTGATGCGCCCATTTTCGATAGTTAATTGCCACAAACCTTCACGCCCGACGAGACGCACATTCTGAATTAACTCCAACGCCAACTTGCTCATACCCACTCCTTGTTGATTAACCCCTCCTATTTGATAGCACACCACGCAAAATGAGGACATTTATTGTCTTCCCGTGAATAGCTAAACAATTCCACAACTTAGAAAATCCCACTAAAATCAGTAATATACCTATTAAGAGGTATATAAAGGTGTATTTGATTTGTATCAATAATCGCCATTGCTGAATCGTTAAGGTAGGCAGTAATAGAAAAGAAATTGAGGCAATTATGAGCAAAGTCAAAATCGCAATCATCGGTAATGGCATGGTCGGCCATCGCTTTATCGAAGACTTACTTGATAAAGCCCAGCCAGGCCAATTCGATATCACCGTTTTTTGTGAAGAGCCACGCAAAGCCTACGACCGCGTGCATTTATCTTCCTATTTCTCCCATCATACCGCTGAAGAATTATCCCTGGTTCGTGACGGTTTCTACGAGAAACACGGTGTCAAAGTGCTGGTTGGCGAACGCGCCATCACCATTAACCGCCAGGAAAAAGTGATTCACTCGAATACGGGTCGTACCGTGTATTACGACAAACTGGTCATGGCGACCGGTTCTTATCCGTGGATCCCGCCGATTAAAGGCTCCGAAACCCAAGACTGTTTTGTCTATCGCACCATTGAAGATTTGAACGCTATCGAAGCCTGTGCCCGTCGCAGCAAGCGCGGCGCGGTGGTCGGTGGTGGTTTGCTCGGCCTTGAAGCCGCAGGCGCTCTGAAAAACCTCGGCGTCGAAACTCACGTTATTGAATTTGCGCCAATGCTGATGGCAGAGCAACTCGACCGCATGGGCGGCGAGCAACTGCGCAATAAAATCGAAAGCATGGGCGTGCGCGTTCATACCAGCAAAAACACCCTGGAAATCGTTCAGGAAGGGACGCAAGCGCGCAAAACCATGCGCTTTGCCGACGGCTCCGACCTGGAAGTAGACTTCATCGTCTTCTCCACCGGTATCCGCCCGCGCGACAAACTGGCAACCCAATGCGGCCTGGAAACCGGGCAACGCGGCGGCATCGCAGTGAACGACACCTGCCAGACTTCTGATCCAGATATCTACGCTATCGGCGAATGCGCAAGCTGGAACAACCGCACTTTCGGCCTGGTCGCCCCTGGCTACAAAATGGCGCAGGTTACTGCTGATCATTTGCTCGGCTCAGAAAATGCGTTTGAAGGCGCAGACATGAGCGCCAAACTGAAACTGCTCGGCGTGGATGTTGGCGGGATTGGTGATGCGCACGGTCGCACGCCAGAGTGCCGCAGCTATGTTTATCTCGACGAAAGCAAAGAAGTTTATAAACGCCTGATTGTTAGCGCGGACAACAAAACCCTGCTCGGCGCGGTTCTGGTGGGCGACACCAGCGATTACGGCAACCTGCTGCAACTGGTTCTGAATAATATCGAACTGCCAGAAAATCCGGACGCGCTGATTTTGCCTGCGCATGCCAGCTCCGGTAAGCCAGCGATTGGCGTCGACAAACTGCCAGACAGCGCGCAAATCTGTTCCTGCTTTGATGTCACCAAAGGGCATCTGGTTAAAGCCATCAACAACGGCTGCCACACTGTTGCCGCGCTGAAAGCCGAAACCAAAGCCGGTACTGGCTGCGGCGGCTGTATTCCGTTGATCACGCAAGTATTGAATGCCGAACTGAGCAAGCAAGGCATCGAAGTGAATCACAACCTGTGCGAACACTTCGCGTTTTCTCGCCAGGAGCTGTATCACCTGATTCGCGTTGAAGGGATTAAATCCTTCGACGAGTTGCTGGAAAAATACGGCAAAGGCTACGGCTGTGAAGTCTGTAAACCGACCGTCGGTTCCCTGCTGGCGTCTTGCTGGAACGACTACGTGCTGGCACCGAAGCACACCCCGCTTCAGGACACCAACGACAACTTCCTCGGCAACATCCAGAAAGACGGGACTTATTCTGTCATTCCACGTTCTGCCGGTGGCGAAATCACGCCGGAAGGCTTGATGGAAGTGGGCCGTATCGCTCGCGAATTTAATCTGTACACCAAAATTACCGGTTCCCAGCGTATCGGCCTGTTTGGCGCGCAGAAAGACGATTTGCCAGAAATCTGGCGTCAGCTGATTGAAGCCGGTTTTGAAACTGGTCACGCGTATGCGAAAGCGCTGCGTATGGCCAAAACCTGCGTCGGCAGCACCTGGTGTCGTTACGGCGTCGGCGACAGCGTCGGCTTCGGCGTAGAGCTGGAAAACCGTTACAAAGGCATTCGTACTCCACACAAAATGAAGTTCGGTGTCTCTGGCTGTACCCGTGAATGTGCGGAAGCACAGGGCAAAGACGTGGGGATTATCGCCACTGAAAAAGGCTGGAACTTATACGTATGCGGCAACGGCGGCATGAAACCTCGCCACGCCGATTTACTGGCCGCTGATTTAGACCGCGAAACGCTGATCAAATATCTCGACCGTTTCATGATGTTCTATATCCGCACCGCGGACAAACTGACCCGTACCGCGCCGTGGCTCGATAGCCTGGAAGGCGGAATCGAGTACCTGAAACAAGTCATCATCGAAGACAAACTGGGCCTGAACGATCAGCTTGAAGCCGAGCTGGAACGTCTGCGCGAGAAAGTGATTTGCGAGTGGACTGAAACGGTGAATACCCCGGAAGCTCAGGTTCGCTTCAAGCACTTCATCAACAGCCCGGTGCGCGACCCGAACGTGCAAATCGTGCCTGAACGTGAGCAACATCGCCCGGCGACACCTTACGAGCGTATCCCGGTCACCCTGGTCGAAGAAGTGGAGGAAAATGTATGAGCCAGTGGACTACCGTTTGCCAGTTAAACGACATCCTGCCTGCTACCGGTGTTTGTGCATTAGTCGGCGGTGAGCAAATCGCCATTTTCCGCCCGCGCAATGATGACCAGGTTTTCGCCATCAGCAACATTGACCCGTTCTTCGAAGCGAGCGTGTTGTCGCGCGGCCTGATTGCCGAGCACCAGAATGAACTTTGGGTTGCCAGCCCGTTGAAAAAGCAGCGTTTCAGACTGCGTGACGGACTGTGCATGGAAGATGAGAGCCGCTCGATTGCGCACTATGCGGCGCGCGTTCAGGACGGCCAGGTTCAGATTAAAGCATAAATATTGCCCTCACCCCGGCCCTCTCCCCCAGGAGAGGGAGAAAGTCAGAAGGCTTCTCCGGTCAATCCCCTCTCCCTCAGGGAGAGGGTTAGGGTGAGGGTTGTTTCACCAAATTCTTTTAAATTTTACTTTTCTTTCAATTTGTTGGGATAACAAAAATGTTCACCGATACCATTAATAAATGTGCGGCGAATGCCGCTCGCATTGCCCGATTGTCAAAAATCAACCCGCTGGGTTTCTGGATTAGCTCCGCCATGGCGGGCGCTTATGTCGGCCTCGGCATCATCCTGATTTTCACCCTCGGTAACCTGGTTGACCCGGCACTGCGCCCACTTGTTATGGGTGCAACGTTCGGTATCGCCCTGACGTTAGTCATCATCGCAGGCTCGGAACTATTCACCGGACACACTATGTTCCTGACGTTTGGTGTGAAAGCGGGCACTATTTCCCACGGTCAAATGTGGGGCATTTTGCCGCAAACCTGGCTGGGTAACCTGGTGGGTTCGGTGTTTGTTGCCCTGCTGTACAAATGGGGTGGCGGTAGCCTGCTGCCGTTAGATACCAGCCTGGTTCATACGGCTGCGCTCGCAAAAACTTCTGCTCCAGCTATGGTGCTGTTCTTCAAAGGCGCACTATGTAACTGGTTGGTTTGCCTTGCAATCTGGATGGCTGTGCGTACCGAAGGTGCGGCGAAATTCATCGCAATCTGGTGGTGTTTGCTGGCGTTTATCGCGTCCGGTTACGAGCACTCTATCGCCAACATGACGCTGTTTGCGCTGTCCTGGTTTGGTCATCATAGCGACGCGTACACCATGGCTGGCATTGGTCATAACCTGCTGTGGGTGACGCTGGGGAATACCCTTTCTGGTGTAGTATTCATGGGTCTGGGTTATTGGTATGCTACGCCGAAAGCCGAGCGTCCACAGCCTGAGCGAATCGCCACGCCGGAGACTGCACGTCATTAATTTTTGAGGATTAGCCGTGGATCACCTGCCTATATTTTGTCAATTGCAAGGTCGTGCCTGTTTACTTGTTGGTGGCGGCGACGTTGCAGAACGTAAAGCACGTTTGTTGATGGAGGCAGGTGCGCAAGTCACGGTAAATGCCCTGGACTTCTCCCCGCAATTTCTTGTGTGGGCGGAACAGGGCATGATTTCCCTGGTTAAGGGGGAATTTGACCCAACACTGCTTGATGTTTGTTGGCTGGCGATTGCCGCAACAGACAATGACGCCGTCAATCAGCAAGTCAGCGATGCCGCTGAATCCCGCCGTATTTTCTGTAACGTGGTCGATGCACCAAAGCAAGCCAGCTTCATCATGCCGTCGATTATCGACCGTTCGCCACTGATGGTGGCGGTTTCCTCCGGTGGAACCTCCCCCGTTCTGGCTCGTCTGCTGCGTGAAAAACTCGAATCAATTCTGCCGCTGCATCTGGGGAAAATCGCCTCTTATGCCGGAACGCTGCGTGGCCGTGTAAAAGCCAATTTCAAAACCATGGGCGAGCGTCGTCGCTTCTGGGAAAAGTTCTTTACCAACGACCGTCTGGCGCAGTATCTGGCGAATGAAGACCAGCAAGCCATCGACAAAGAAACCGAATCCATGTTCTCCACACCGCTGGATCACCGTGGCGAAGTGGTGCTGGTTGGTGCCGGGCCTGGCGATGCAGGTTTGTTGACGCTTAAAGGGCTGCAGCAAATCCAACAGGCCGATGTGGTGGTCTATGACCGCCTGGTTTCCGACGACATCATGAACCTGGTACGCCGTGATGCTGACCGTGTGTTTGTCGGCAAACGCGCCGGTTACCACTGTGTGCCGCAAGAAGAAATTAACCAGATTCTGCTGCGTGAAGCGCAAAGCGGTAAACGTGTGGTGCGCCTGAAAGGCGGCGATCCGTTTATCTTTGGCCGTGGTGGTGAAGAGTTAGAAACCCTGTGCGAAGGCGGCATTCCGTTCTCTGTCGTGCCGGGGATTACCGCAGCATCGGGTTGTTCCGCATATTCCGGCATTCCATTAACTCACCGCGATTACGCGCAAAGCGTGCGTTTAGTTACCGGCCACCTGAAAACCGGCGGCGAGCTGGACTGGGAAAACCTGGCGGCAGAAAAACAGACGCTGGTGTTTTATATGGGCCTGAATCAGGCTCCGGCCATTCAGGAAAAACTGATTGAGCATGGCATGTCAGCGGATATGTCCGTCGCACTGGTTGAAAACGGTACGGCGGTTAAACAGCGCGTTGTCAGCGGCGTGTTAAGTGAACTCGGTGAATTATCAACCCAGGTTCAAAGCCCGGCATTAATTATTGTCGGTAGAGTCGTCGCATTGCGTGACAAATTAAACTGGTTCTCGAATCACTAATAAGCAAGGTTAATTACGCTTATTTCCTGTCGGATTCCGGACTTAGCAATAATAAAGGCTTCTCATATACTGAGCAGCCTTTTTTATATGTCCAAAAAGTCCAATCCAATAATGATAGGGAATATCAATGATTAAGCTTGTGAAATTTACCGCATTGCTCGCCGTTATCTCTACTCTGACCGCATGTAGCGGCCACATTGAAAACAAAAGCAAAAACTGTGGTTATGATTATCTTCTTCACCCAGCAATTTCTATCTCAAGAATTATCGGCGGCTGTGGCCCTGCGGATGAATCAAAATAAACAAGCGACATTAAATATGTGACACCCTCTTTATGAGGGTGTTTTTTTATAGGCCTTCACAACTCTCACGCAATATTCTCAATACGGTTTCTTCACCACTACGATTTGGATTAATACGAATCATACGCTGTTCAAGCGTTGGGTCAGACTCACGGAAAGTACCGGATACCCGGTAAAAAAGCGGCGGGATTTCGTATTTTGACTCAGCACCCACCGGATAAGGCAATGCCCCAAGCTGTTGCGCTCTCGCCAGAACTATTTCCGCAATCGGTTGATGAAACTCCACTAACAAAACTTTCGACTGAGCATTGGCAATAAACGCCTGTTTAACCTGCGCGATATCTCCGGCATTGAGCTGTTCGACCAGGCTATCGTTGACCTGAGCCTGCACCGCATGCATCACCGGGGCGAACACTAATCCGCGCAACGCTTCCATGGCCTGGAAACCCTGCACCTGGCTGCCGCCTGAATACATACTGCGACGCACCGCATTCACCGCTTTTTCTTTCCCCACCACCACGCCAATTCCCGGCGGGCCGAAGAGTTTGAAGCACGAGAACGTCGAAAGCGTGGCGTCACATTCACAACCGATTTTGGCCACTTTCATCACCGCATAGTTATCGTCAGTCAGCGACGGTAAATCGAACTGATTAAAACAGGCAATAACCTCCTGTAAACCATATGAATCATCTATTTTCTGGCGGGTATGCTGAATAAGCGCGGCTTGTGGATGGTGCTCTGCAATCGCTTTTTTCACTTCATCAAGCTGGTTAAAATCGGCGCGAATAAGCTGCAAGCCCATTTGCTCAGCTATCACGGCGGTGGTCGGATATAGCGGCGCATCATGGATAAGCAGTTTCTCACCGGCTTTCAACAAAGCCGCTAAACCGCTGCGAATCGCGCCGGTTCCTGCGCCTTGCACCAGTGCCGCTGAGGGAGCGCCAAAGAAATCCGCCAGAACCGCTTCAACACGCTGAGTCATCTGCGGCTGATTCAGGCCAGGCACTAAACCCAAATCTCCGGCGCTAAGAAAATCGCTGCCGGGAAAATGGCGGCAAATAATATCCACCAGTTGGAACTGCTTACGCTGCGCCTGTTCCATCGTCAGGCTCTGCAAAGGCCAGGTTTTCACTTTGATTGACTCCGTGAGGCCTGCGCTGGCAGGCCAATAACGAAAAATCAGGCCGGAACAAACAGGCCGCAGTAATAGAGAATATTCAGCAAGATACCGGTAATCAGCACCGCGACGACTGGCGAAGCCATTTTCTGCACCGGGCGACCCAGCGATTCGTTGAGGAAGTAAATCGCCGCCGCAATGGTAAAGCCGGTGTAACCCGCCATTTTGATAGCCGCAAAAATAGAGCCGACCAGCAGCGCCATTTCCATCAACATATTCATGGCGTTACGAATGTTGTCCGACGCATTACGCACTGACGGATAACGCCCGAGCCATTTACCGATCGAGCGCAGCAACAGCACTTCTACGGAAATCACCACCGCGCCTACCGCAAACGCCAGTAACGGGTTAGAAATCAAATACCCGGCGGCGTAAACAAAGGTGAAACCCGCTACCGCATACACGCCCGTCGCCAGCGCCGTGGTGGCAATCAACGGCACAAAGCCCAGCCCGCGCATAAATTCGGCGAGCGCCGCCTGATGCATCAGCGTCTGCGACTCTTCAGGTGTGATGCCTGCGGAATATGCCTTCTCCAGCGTAAAGATCGACACTTCCGAACCGGCGAAGATCTTCATGCTCGCGACAACCGCAATCAAACCGCCAACAATAGCGATATACGGCAGGTGCTTGATAATGCGTGATGTTCGCTCCTCAAAGACCGACAACCCTCCGTCGTCCTGTTCTCGGGCATCGCGAGTGCGGTGATCTTGAGTAATCGCGATACCCAGCAGCATAATCATGCCGACGAAGATCTCGATGGATTCAGGATTGAGAAGCGGGAAGAAACGCACGATCAGTACGCGTGTCATCAACACCACAAAAGCCGCGAGCAGGCTGCTCTTCCAGCCAAACTGGTAGAAAATTGCCACCAGTGGGAACAGGGCAAACGCGGAAACCACCGGGGAACTTAACTCGCCAAGCGAACCGAGCACATCCACCGGAAGCGCCGTCAGTAAATGGTTTACCGGGATCAGGCAAGTCAGGATCAACACGCCCCACACCGCGCCCAAACCAAATGCCAGCAGGCTGTTAGCCGCTAATACGCCGAGAATATCCGTCGGCAAGAACAGCAACCATGCGTTGAGCAAACCGGTTTTGAGCGTGAAGGAAATCCCCACCGACGCCACAAAACCAATACTCAGACCGAAGGCGATACTCCCCGCCTCGCGGCGATTCATATTGCCTTCTATAAGCTGAGGCAAAATCGGGCGAATACCATCGTGGAACACCGCCGCTGACTTGTGCGCCAGCAGAGCCGTCATCCCGGTCAGGCAAGCTACAACCACTATTTGAATGTAGAAATCCATAGCGCGGCCTTTATTTTAAGTGGGCGATGAGCATCGGGATCGCATGTTCGATATGCTCAACCGACAGGCCAAAAGCGACTTTTCCATCCGCCACCATTTTGGCAACCTGCTCTTCTTTTGCCTTAATGCCAGGTTTGGCGATGGTGCAGCTTTTGTTGTAACCAATCACTGCGATGGCAATCGACAACGCCGCTCCTGCACCGGTATTACAGGCACCGATGTAATAATCGAGCTGGCCTGACTTCACTTTCATCGCCGCTTCCATATCGTTGTAAATAAACACTTCAAAGCAGTCAGGTGCGGACGTTTCGATAGTTTTTTTAATAAGTTCGCGCTGTAAGCCAGCAACACCGATCTTTTTCATGGGAAATCCTTATTTAAAGAAGACAGAGGGGTTGTCACGTAACATCAAATCAACGTCGGCCTGAGAGAAGCCAGCCTCCTGCAACAAAGGCACGAACGTTGTCAGCAAATAATCGAAACCGAGGCCACCGTTGGCTTTTAAATGCGAGCGGCGGGTAATATCCATGGAGAGCATGACGTGGTCGAGCAAGCCGCGGCGGGCGATTTCTTGCAGCATCGCCACGCGTTTTGCATCCGGGTAATAGTTGTTTTTGCCGATGGTATCGAACTGCACGTAAGCGCCCAGTTCAATCATGCGCAGAATGTTGTCGAGGTTATCTTTCAGGTCACAATGACCGACCACCACGCGAGAAAGATCAACGCCGTGGTTTTTCAGCAGCGCCAGTTGTTCCAGCCCCATGGTGCTAAAAGAGGTATGTGTCGAAATTGGACGCCCGGTTTCCCGATGCGCCATCGCGGCGGCGGCAAACACTTTAGCTTCATCCGGCGTGATCAGATCCACGCTCGAACCGATTTCTGCAATAATTCCCGCTTTCAGCTCGGTGCCATCAATGCCGATTTCGATTTCATCGATCATCTCCCGCGCCAGCTTTTCAACGCTCGTTGTCGCGACGTGTGCCGGGAAAAAATCATGCTGGTAATAACCGGTGCAGGCCACCACGTTCATGCCGCTATCACGCATAATATCGAGCATAAACTGCGGGTTACGCCCCATATAACGATTGGTCATTTCAATGATGTTGCGCACGCCCAGTGCGTAGAGCGTTTTCATTTCGGCACAAATCAAATCGTATTGATCCAGACGGCAATCAATGTTGTTTTTGAATGACGACAGGTCGATATGCAAATGCTCGTGAGCATAGGTATAACCCGACGCGTCAATTCGCAGCGGTTCAGCCATGATTGCCTCCGGTATTGGAAGTATTGAGAAGTGACAGAAAAGAAGTGCCGTTTTGTGGCACGCTGGCGGCGAAAAATTCGCAGACAGTCGCACCGACATCAGACAGCGTTTTTCTGGCACCAAGATATGAACGGGAAATTCCCGGCTGCCAGACTAATAGCGGGACGTTTTCACGCGTGTGTTTGCTGTGGCCGATAGTCGGGTCGTTGCCGTGATCGGCCATGACCACCAGGCAATCACCAGGTTCCATTGCTTCCATCAGCCGGGCGAGATTTTTATCGACCACTTCCAGCCGTTCGGCATAACGCGCCACATCCTGAGCATGCCCGGCGAGATCGGTTTCCTGAATGTTGGTGCAGATAAACGCATCGCCCGGTTTTTGCAATTCATCAAGTGTGATGTCCAGAATCTGCTGGGTATCGACGAGGTTCTGATAACTGACACCGTGCGGGTTTATCGCGATATCCGCGACCTTACCGACCAACACCGTTTTGACGCCGCTTTCATGCAGCTTTTGCGGCACCTGAACGCTGGCATCTACGCCAAATCCCATATGCACCACCTGGAATCCATGCTGATAAACACCCGAGCGCGGCGCATTAATGCCAATATAAATGCCCTGTTTTTCTTCGGCAGCATCCAGAAGCTGTTGGCTGCTTTCAAGCTCACCGCCAAAAGCAATCACCCGCCCGACCTGCACGCAGTGGCGCACGATGCTGCCGATGGCGCGAACTTCGTCGAAGGAAATTGCGTTTAAATTGGCGCTGATGTTAAACACCTGGCCGAGGTCGGCTTCGAGATTATCGCCAATCGCCACCGCCTGGTTCACCCATAAAAATTGCAGCTCATCACCGATGCGCTCGACTTCCCAACAATCGGCTTTTAATGCCCGTTCCACTTCGTCGATAACGTCCGAAAAAGGCATGCGCAGCGGTGCTTGCGGGCGAGTGCCGAGAATTTCCTGGTGGCCCATAAACGTATCACCACCTTCATGTTGCAGCGCGGCCGTGCCGTACGCCGCATCGCGTGAGGGGCACATAACCCCTTCGCTAAAGCCCAGCGCATTCATCAGGCCGAGCTTTTCCAGCACCGGTAAACGCAATTGCGGGAAGTGCCGCAAAATATGCCCGCAGGTGTTCGCGCCAACATCTTCCGGGCGAACCTGCGGCACATCGTCCATTGCACCCACGCCAAAACTGTCGATCACTATCACCACAAACTTACTCACGTCGACCTCCACAAATGGGGTTACCGAGGCTGTCATACAGCGCTTCGAGCACTGGGTTTCCGTGACTGATTCCAGAAACCAGGGCCACATCACTGCGCGTGACAAAAACCTGCGTGCGAAAACACATCACCACCGGGGAGCCTGGTGGGAATTTTCCCGCCAGCCCAATGTGGTAATCGATGCTGCTGTCATCCATGGGTAAGACGCTAGCCGCAGCCACATCACCACCGTCTGCCGCATAAACCAGGGCATTTTGTGCATGGCCGCGACGATAATAGCCGCCGCCAAAGCAGTAACTATTGCCCTGAAATTGATGCGAAACTTCGGTGAGATACAGCATGGCGATGCGTTCTGGCTGGTCGCCATACTGGTTCGCAGGAATGGTGCCGGTTAGCGCGTGGCCCGGTTCGGCATGTGTCACGCCATGTTCGGCAAGAAGCGACAATGTGCTGCAACTTGAAGCTGACGGCGCATTCAGTTGGGCGACTTCAATGCCCAAATCGCGAAGCTGGTCGCGGGCCTGCAACAGAGTGTGCAGGTTCGGTGTTGGCAGCGTTTGCTGTAATTCGTCATCCCAAAGCAGGCAAGGGAAATGGGTCAGCCCGGAGATATTCACACCTGGCATATTGCGGATGGCGGCGACTATTTCCATCAGCTCAGACAATGCGAATCCGGCTTCCTGGCCTGGATAAAGTTTGTCTTTTTCATCGAAAATTTTCAGCATGATGGGCTGGATAATCCCAAGGCTCTGCGCCGAGTTTGAGATTTCCTGTGCTTTCTCCAGCGAGAACACCGTGATCATTTCCGTCGGAGCCGCCACATTTTCCGTGACCAGGCTGGTTGGCACCTGCACCAAATGCCCGACGTGAGAAACAGGGATACCAGCATTTCGCAGCGTGCGGGCTTCTTTGAAATCCACCGCCACGGCACCGTGAAAACCCAGCTCAATCAGTCGTTTTGCCATCCACGGGTTACGCCCGATTTGTTTGGTCATCAAATACAGCGTGATGCCGTGGCGTTGCGCGATGTCCAGCAGACGGCGTCCGTTTGCTAAGACCTGGTCAACGTCGATAACGCAGGTATCCGGCAGGATTTCGCCCTGACGCCATAACTTGATTGCGGCCTCAATCAGTGCCGGATTTTGTGCCTTGAGTGCTTCAATAAACATGCCCTTGCCTCTCGACTCCATGCTGCAAAAAATTTTAAATAATCATTTTTTTGAATATTTAAAGCGAAGCTGTTTGCTGGAAAAAAGGTTTTAGCCTTTGCTGACCATCCACAGGCTAAACAGGTTAGCCAGCAGATAGCCTTCTTCGTTGGGATGGAGCGTGACGTCAAATGGCGCAAGCATCGCCCGATGAATCGGCAGCAGTTCTGCGTAAGCCTGCGACATCACAATTTCTTCCAGCAATTCCTCGTCAAGCGGGCCGATTTCCTCACCGTGGCGGCTGCGCATCAGCGCGTTGGCCATATGCGTGATCGCCATTTCGCCTTGTTCATTGCGCACCGGAATTGCCCAGACATTTTCAAGCTGGTCGACGACACCGAGCATGCCGTCACAAATATCCCGGTCGATGACACCCGCCTCACACAATAGATTCAGCCGCTCTTCCATCCCGCATCACCCCTTGATGAATTACTTAATAGCTTGGCTCTTGCTCGCCCAATAAAACCTTTTGTTGATGGGAAAGCAGGGCATTTTTGTTCACTACCGTGCGCAACAGTTGCTGGATTGGCGCATCGTCGGCGCGCGTTAACACTACGGCTTCAGAGGCTTGCACATAACGTGCGTCACCATTTAAGGGTTGTGCCTCCAGGCCGAGCAATTCCAAATCAGCTTCGCCACCCACGTTCCAGATAACGGCGTCAATTTCACCTTTGGCGGTGCGGTTAAGACACTCGTGGTAAGGCACATCGAGGATCTCAACCGGCTGACCGGCGAAATAGATGTCGGTCATAATGCGCTGGTCGGCTGAACGCGGGTCCAACCCAACGCGCTTGATTTCTGGATTCCCGGCGCGACAAATCAGTTTGTGTTCGCCGACGTAGGTATGCGGGCCGAGTTCCAGCGCCATGCAGACGTCGGTGTTATCCAGATAACTTTGCGCTGCCAGACGTGAAACCACCGCCAGGTCATACACGCCATTCAGCAAGCATTCGACACGAACATCCGAGCCGCGCATATGCGCGTAGTAAAACGGGATGCCGTCGAACTGGGCTTTCAACCCGCTGGCTAAACCTTCGTACAATCGGGTGTAAGGCAACGGCATCGCACACACTACATTGCCAATATCGGCAAAAGCCAATAAGGCTTTGTTATCCATACTGACCAGATAGCTTCCGTTGCGCCCGCGTCGTTCGACTGTTACCGCACCTGCTTTTTCAAGAGTCTTTAATGCCGCTTGCATCAAGCCAACTGAGAACCGGCATTCAGTCGCAAGTTCATCAATAGTTTTCAGTCGGTTGCCGCTTTTCTCGCCCAGCAGATAACGCGCCAGACTGGCCTGGGCAAGCCCTTCTTTCTTGATAAAGCTACGTCTCATAATTAATCTTCATTTTATTGAATAGTTATATCTTCATTAAAATGAATATAAATGGCAAACGTGAAATATGCAAAAAGAGAATGGGGTCACAAAAGATATTTAGCGGGGGAATGGATGAGAGGAACGCCCTCACCCCGACCCTCTCCCCCAGGAGAGGGAGAAAGGCAGTCAGTCCCCTCACCTGGGGGAGAGGGAGAAAATCAGTCAGTCCCCTCTCCTTCAAGGAGAGGGTTAGGGTGAGGATGGTTTTAGAAATTAAGGCTGTGCAACAAATCCAATCACTTCATAGACTTTCTTCAGCGTCGCGCTGGCGTGTGCACGCGCTTTCGCTGAACCGTCTTTCATCACTTGCTGCAAATAGGCTTCGTCATTACGGAAACGGTGGAAGCGTTCCTGCAATTCAGTCAGCATGCCAGACACCGCTTCAGCCACTTCGCCTTTCAGGTGACCATACATTTTGCCTTCGAAGTGCTGCTCAAGCTCGGTGATAGACTTACCCGTCACGCCAGCCAGAATATCCAACATGTTGGAAACACCCGCTTTATTGGCAGTATCGTAGCGCACGACAGGCGGCTCATCGGAGTCGGTTACTGCGCGTTTGATTTTCTTCACCACGGCTTTCGGGTCTTCCAGCAGGCCGATAACGTTATTACGGTTATCGTCTGATTTAGACATTTTCTTGGTCGGCTCAAGTAAAGACATCACGCGTGCGCCGGATTTCGGGATAAACGGCTCTGGCACTTTGAACACATCGCCATACAGCGCGTTGAAACGTGCAGCGATATCGCGGCTCAGCTCCAGATGCTGTTTCTGATCTTCACCCACTGGCACCAGATTGGTCTGGTACAGCAGAATATCGGCGGCCATCAGCACCGGATAATCAAACAGGCCAGCGTTAATGTTCTCAGAGTAGCGAGAAGACTTATCTTTAAACTGAGTCATGCGGCTCAGTTCGCCGAAATAGGTGTAGCAGTTCAGCACCCAGCCCAACTGTGCATGTTCCGGCACGTGGGACTGTACAAAGATGGTGCTTTTCGCCGGGTCGATACCGCAAGCCAGATACAACGCCAGCGTGTCGAGAGTACGGCTACGCAGTTGCTCAGCATCCTGACGCGCGGTAATCGCATGCTGATCGACGATGCAGTAAATGCACTCGTAATCATCTTGCATATGGACCCACTGACGCAGCGCACCCATGTAGTTACCGATGGTCAATTCACCTGATGGCTGTGCGCCACTAAAGACAATGGGTTTACTCATGTTCTGATTCCTGATGTTCTTTGTTAGAGAGCCCTAACGCGGGCAATAAATCGTCGAAATGGTCAAATACAAAATCGGGCTGGCTTAACTCGATGGATTCACCGTAGTTATAACCATAAGTCAGGCCAATAGATGGGCAGCCAGCCGCTTGTGCCGCAAGAATATCGTTGCGAGAATCGCCGACAAATAACAGCTCATCCGCGCTGAGATTCAGCTGTTCCATCACTTTGTGCAGCGCTTCCGGATGTGGCTTTTTATTTTCCACGTCGTCGCCGCCAATAATGACTTTGAAATACTGCGCGATACCTAAGCGTTCCAGCATTGGCAGCACGAATGGCGTCGGTTTGTTGGTGACCAGGCCCATCGGCAGGCCTTTTTCCGCCAGAACAGCCAATGTGTTAGCCACTTCCGGGAACAAGAAACTGCCCTCTTCTGCCGTTTCGGCATAGTAGGTATCAAACAGTTTGCGGGCGATACGGCACTTGTCAGCTTCTGGCTCTTCGCCTTTTAATGCCCAGGTCAGCGCACGCTGAACCAGCACATCGGCACCATTCCCAATCCACTTTTCAACTTTATCTTCACCCGCTGTCGGCAACTCCAGCGCGTAAAGCGCCTGATCCATTGCCTGCGCCAGACCGAGTGCAGTGTCTACCAGCGTACCGTCTAAATCGAAGGCGATACCGCGAATTTTGCTTAACTTATTCATGACTTACCTTTGCCAACTCGCTACGCATACTATCAATAACGGCTTTGTAATTCGGCTGATTGAAGATTGCAGAACCTGCAACAAACATATCCGCGCCAGCCGCAGCAATTTCGGCAATGTTGTCGACCTTCACGCCGCCGTCAACTTCCAGACGAATGTCATAGCCGGAAGCATCAATGCGTTCACGCACCTGACGCAGCTTTTCCAGCGTATGAGGAATAAATGACTGGCCGCCAAAGCCTGGGTTTACGGACATCAGCAAAATGACATCCAGTTTATCCATTACGTGATCAAGCCAACTCAGAGAGGTTGCCGGGTTGAACACCAGGCCGGCTTTGCAGCCGTGTTCTTTGATGAGTTGCAGGGAACGGTCAACGTGTTCTGAGGCTTCCGGGTGGAAAGTGATGATGTTGGCACCAGCAGCGGCGAAATCCGGAATGATACGGTCAACGGGTTTCACCATCAGATGCACATCAACTGGAGCAGTAATACCGTAATCACGCAGGGACTTTAACACCATCGGGCCGATGGTGAGATTCGGTACATAGTGGTTATCCATAACATCGAAATGGACGACATCCGCACCAGCAGCCAGCACCGCAGCCGTGTCTTCACCCAGACGGGCAAAATCGGCCGAGAGGATTGAGGGGGCAATCAAAAACTGTTTCATCCGCTTCTCCAATAGCAAATCATAAACGTCTGCGGACGAAACGGCTCAGGCACCGACTTTATACAGCGCCAGCAGTTCGTCCACCTTGTTACGCGTTCCACCGTTTCGGCTAATGCTGCGACGCACTTGTACAACGTGCAGTTTTGCCTGGTGATACCACAACCGAGTGAGTTCCGTATCGTGATTGGAAATCAGGACGGGAATACGATTTCCCCGCAAACTTTCCGCAAGCTCAGCCAAATGCTGCTGTTGCACAGCGTTAAAGCTATCGGTGTGATACGCAGTAAAATTAGCTGTTGCCGACAATGGCGCATACGGCGGGTCGCAATAGACCACGGACCCGGCACTCACATCCGACATACTGACATCGTACGACTGACACAGAAATATCGCGTTTTGTGCTCGTTCGGCAAAATGATACAACTCTTCTTCCGGGAAGTAAGGTTTGATGTAACGGCCAAACGGGACATTGAATTCACCACGTAGGTTATAACGACACAGGCCGTTGTAACAATGGCGGTTCAGATATAAAAACAGCAGCGCACGACGAAACTCATCTTTGCACTGATTAAATTCGGCACGATTGAGATAGAACGCCTGCTCATTGTTTTGTTCAGCCGTAAAAAGCTTACGGGATTCCTGAACGTACTCATCCGTGCGGGTTTTGACGATGTTGTAGAGGTTAATCAGATCGCTATTAATATCTGCGAGGATATAGCGGGAGTAATCAGTATTCAGAAAGACTGAGCCGGCGCCGACGAACGGCTCAATCAGACAATCACCTTTCGGTAGATACTTTTTGATGTCTTCGAGCAGGGGGTATTTCCCCCCCGCCCATTTCAGAAAAGCGCGATTTTTTTTCATGCTGCCTAACTATTTACACCTTTTCCTGCTGTGGAAAGGTTCCAACAGCGGCTGCGCTTTGTTCATCACTTCAGATCAGACTGAACCTGATGGATAGGTTTTGCCCACGGGTTCTTAGCCTGAACATCAGCTGGCAATGTTGCAACGGCACGCTTTGCCTCGTCTTTGTTGGCATAGATACCGCTAACCAAAACATACCATGGCTGGCCATTACGCACCGTCTGGTAAACCATATAGTGTTGCAGATTCTCTTTCTTCGCCCAGGCATTCAGATTTGCTGAGTTAGAAGAAGAGCTAAGCTGCAAGGTGTAATGACTACCCGGCGCGCCTTTGATTGCGCCAGCATCACCGGCTACAGCACCTGTTGCAGCGGTTGCAGCGGTTGCTGGAGCAGTTGCGGCGGCTTTCGGTGCCGGAGCTGCTGCTGTTGCCGCTGTAGATGTGGTAGTCGTCGCTTTCGGTGCAGTTGCAGTAACCGGAGCCTTAACTGGTGCGGTCGCTGTTGGTGCAGGAGCCGTGACAGGTTCGCTATGTTTAGCCGTCGCTACCGGTTTTGGTTCCGCTTTCACTGCAGGCTGTTTAACTGGCTGAGCTTTATGCTGCGGCTCAATCACTGCGGTTTTGCGTTCCTGGCGAGGTGCAGCCGGCTTCGCTGGCTCTGCTTTCGCAACAGGACGTGGCGCAGTCGTCGCACCATTACTACCCGCTACCGCAGCAACAGTCGCCGGAGCGGTTGGTAATGTCGAGCTGTTCACCGCGTTATCAATCTGACCAGATTGTTGAGTCAGTGCGTTATTCAAGTCACCCGGAACTTCCACACGCTGCTGGCCCTGTGGGGCTGGCTGAGTTTGTGCATCAGTCGGTGTTGAAGAAATGGCAGGAAGCGTCACTTCTTGTGGGTTACCTGCGTTTTCTGTCTGATTGGTGACAGAAGTATTACCTGGCTGTGGCTGCGCACCATTAGCCTGATCGGCTGGGCTGCCATTATTGCCAGATAAATCAATATTTTTCTCCGCACCCGGCTGCTGGTTTGCCGTTTCGGTGTCGGTAGAAGGAGCTTTTAGCGCCGACCCAATTCCAATGATCAGCAGCAAAAGCACAAGAATGCCAATGCCCATCATCAAATGCTGGCGGGATACCGGAACTTTAGGTTTAGCGGATTTCTTACGGGTACGCGCCGGGCGACGTTCTTCTGCTTCAACTTGCAGGTCTTCATCGCTCTCATACTCTTCTTCTTCACGAGTACGGCGGGAACGCGCTGGACGAGGTTCGTCGGCGTCTAACTCAACATCATCGACATTGATTTGCGGTTCACTTTCACGCTCATCAGCTCTGCGGGTACGGCCTGAACGGCGATCGCTAGGATCGGGTTTCAGTTCGTCTTCCGGTTTAAACTCATCCATTTAACACCCCACTCAAAGGCTCATGCCAGCAATTCAAACTCAGCACTTCACCCGAAGTTAAAAATCGCCTGACTACAGCGACCGAAATTTCTAATAATTAAGCCTGCTGACAATCAGCAATGGCGGACAAAACGACATCGTGTGGCACTCCGCCACGCATTTCACTCTTCCCGATTGCCAGTGGCAGCACTAAGCGCAGCTCACCAGCCAAAACTTTCTTGTCACGCATCATGTGGGGCATATACGCGTCGGCTGACATTTCTTTCGGCCCGGTAACTGGCAGCCCTGCACGTTGCAGCAACGTAATG
Source organism: Buttiauxella izardii (assembly GCF_003601925.1). Taxonomy (GTDB): domain Bacteria; phylum Pseudomonadota; class Gammaproteobacteria; order Enterobacterales; family Enterobacteriaceae; genus Buttiauxella; species Buttiauxella izardii. Next base: position 16,850 of record NZ_QZWH01000034.1, on the reverse strand, counting down.
ATTCGCTGCACATCGGCTTCGCTGAAGTTCCCAAGACGCTGAGCTGTACGCGCCGCCATTACCATACCTGCAGCAACAGCTTCACCATGCAGCCAATTGCCATAGCCCATTTCAGCTTCTATAGCGTGACCAAAGGTGTGGCCCAAATTCAGTAAAGCACGTAAGCCGCTTTCGCGCTCGTCAGCGGCAACAACTTCCGCTTTAAGCTCACAACAACGGCGGATACACCAGGCCAAAGCTTTACCATCAAGCGCCAGCAAGGCATCCAGGTTTTCTTCAAGCCAGTTGAAGAATTCACCGTCGAGGATAATTCCATACTTAATCACTTCAGCCAGGCCAGAGGCCAACTCCCGCGCAGGTAAAGTATTCAGACAGTCGAGATCCACCACCACCGAAGCCGGTTGGTAGAACGCGCCAATCATATTTTTACCGAGGGGATGGTTAACGGCTGTTTTACCGCCAACAGAAGAGTCCACTTGCGAAAGCAAAGTGGTTGGAACTTGAATAAAACGCACGCCGCGTTGATAGCTCGCCGCAGCAAAGCCAGTCAGGTCACCCACGACACCACCGCCAAGGGCTATTAGTGTCGTGTCACGACCATGTGGCTTTTCAAGCAACGCAGTAAAGACGGTGTCTAATACAGCGAGGCTTTTAAATTGTTCGCCATCCGGAAGGATGACGGAATCGACTTTAACGCCCGCCTGCTCAAGCACGCCACGCACCTTATCCAGGTAGAGCGGCGCCAGGGTTTCATTGGTCACCAGCATCGTCTGGTCGCCAGCTTTCAGCGGCCCAAAAGATGCCGAGTCACTAAATAACCCAGCAGCAATGGTGATAGGGTAACTACGTTCCCCGAGAGTGACTGTTAACCTCTCCATAACGCGAAGTCCACCTTGATGTTGCTTAGCCCGCAGGCGTTTTTATCGATTAAGCCAGAATCAGTTGCTTTCCAACATATTAATAATCTGGTTAGCAACCACTTTGGCACTTTGGTCGTCAGTGCGAATCGTCACATCAGCAATCTCTTCATAAAGAGGATTGCGTTCTTGAGCTAAGGCTTCAAGAACTTCACGCGGTGGAGTCTCAACTTGCAGTAACGGGCGCTTTTTATCACGCTGAGTACGGGCAAGCTGTTTTTCGATTGTGGTTTCAAGATACACCACAACTCCACGGGCGGAGAGACGGTTACGGGTCTCACGAGACTTCACAGAGCCGCCGCCAGTTGCCAGCACAATGCCCTGTTTTTCAGTGAGTTCGTTGATGATTTTTTCTTCGCGATCGCGGAAGCCGTCTTCGCCTTCAACGTCGAATACCCAGCCCACATCAGCTCCGGTACGTTTCTCAATCTCTTGATCAGAATCGAAAAATTCCATATTGAGTTGCTGAGCTAACTGACGCCCAATAGTGCTTTTGCCGGCACCCATAGGCCCAACCAGAAAGATATTGCGTTTCTCTGCCATTTTTTCGGTACTACTAAGACAATTCGTTGATGATAAACCCGCCCTGTTAAAACCAGGTGCAGCGGGACATGAACTGAAACCTCATAAGCGATAGTGCGAGAGTCAGACTGAAAATTATCTCAATACTCAAGGTGGTTTGGCAACCGATTATATTCCCCAGCGTTCTCGTGAAGGAGAAAATACATAAATCAGGGTTATCTGTCACAAACTTGAGCGTCTAGCCTCTCGAAACGGTACACCTTGTAAGCTAATTCCTCTCTGCCGTCAAACACCTGGGCATCGTTTCATAGAAAAACTCAGCGATGGTGAAAGAAAACGCTAAGGAATAGAGATAAGTCGTGGCGTAATAAACACCACTAATTCGCGACGCTGGAGGTTTTTGGCATCGTGGCGAAACAGACTCCCGACCAGTGGTATTGATCCCAGTAGGGGAACACTATCGCGACTGTCTTTGTTGTGTTGCTGGAAAATCCCACCCAATGCGAGAGTTTCACCATTCTTCACCGCCACCACCGTTTCTATCTCTTGCTTATCAATTGCCAGCACTTCGCCATCAGCTTGCTGAATACTTCGCCCTGGCATGTTTTGGCTGATGCGCAGTTTTAAGCGAATGTTTCCGTGGGGTTGGATCGTCGGCGTCACTTCCATACCCAGAACAGCTTCCTTAAATTCTATCGATGTCGCCCCGCTCTCGCCGCTGGAAACCTGATACGGAATTTCAGTGCCTTGTTTGATGCTTGCGGGTTGCTGATGAGCCGCCATCAAACGTGGGCTGGCGATAATTTCTAATTGCTGTTGTTGTTCAAGTGCTGATAACTCAAGCGCCAGCAAGCGTCCGTCAATGCGGGCAATATTAAACCCCACGTTCGTGGTCGCATTGCTCACGGAAAGATTTGCCGATATCCCCGTCGGCTGGTAGAGTTTGCTTTCCCCCGTTTGCTCTGCGGCAGACCATTTCACACCCAGTTCGCGAAGCTTATCCTGATTGATCGTGACGATATGGGCTTCAATTTCGACTTGCCCTATCGGTAAGTCCATTTCATTTACCCAATCCGCCATTTGCTTCAGCACCGTTTTGTTGTCCCGAATAATCAGCCGATTCGTTCGCTTATCAACGGTGACATTGCCCTGCGGGCTGAGGATTTTATCGCCTGATGATTTTAATGCCGCCCAGAGATCCTCAACATCAGCATGGTGAGGAGCAAAGACCTGATAGAGCATAGGCTGCTCAAGCACTTGTTGCTTGCGCAATTCCACCGCCAACGCTTGCTGCTCACGTTGGCGAGCTTTTGGCATCACCTGAATCACATTTCCGGCGCGCTGCTGGCTTAACTCCGCATTATTCAGAACGAGTTCAAAAGCCTGTTTCCAGGGGACGTTAACCAGGTTAAGCGACAACACCCCTTCCACACCCGGCGCAATCAGCAGGTTAATGTTTTGGGTTTCAGCCAGCGCCTGCAAAACCTGCGTGACCGGGGCGTTGTCCAACACCAGAGAAACACCTTTATCGGCCTGGCTTGTGAATGGCAGTAGCAGCGCCAGCAGCAGTACTCGTATCCATGGCATTCGTTTTTCCTTTTATTTCCCAACGATAGGTAGCGGGCTGGCAACCAGAGTCAATCTTTGCCAGAACACCGGTTTCATCCACACTTTCAATTTGCACACCCGGAACGAGTTCGCTTTCGACTTTGATTCGACGCCAGTTGCCTTGAGGGCTAAGCATCAACGCCGTGTTTGTCTGTTTTGCGCGAATCACGCCTTGCAACGCCCAGCCTGCAAGCTGCGCTGTTAATTTTTCACAGGGAGAAACCTGTGGCAGAAAAGGGTTAGCGGGAAAAGCATGCGCGGACGACATCACAATAAATAACCCTGACAACACGCTACGGTTCATCAGCAAACTCCATTGCCAGAACGAGTTTGAGCAATTCCCCTTGCGGCATGATGGTGAATGAGTGACACGCCACGACACGATATTCAGCGAGCTGGGCAAACGAATCCGGTAACTTTTCCCATGGCAGCAGCATTTCCAGCGTTCCCTGTTTTTCATCAGGCTGCCATTTCAAAAGTTGCCCCTGGGCTTGCCCGACAAACTCCGCGACGGAAAAAAATGGGGCAATTGAGGATATTTGCGGCGTAGCAAGCGGGGCCAATTGACGTATTTTCAGGTGCACTTCGGCGATTTGCTGGGCCGCTAACCGATTACCCGTTTGTAATTGCTGCATTACAGAATTTTGTGGGCGAATCAGGCATGCCCACGCAACAAGCGTGACCAATGTCGTTATGGCAATAAGTGAAATGATGCGCACCCAAACGGGTCCGTTCACCCAACGCTCAATGAGCCAAAGCATTCGCCACCTCAACTAGCGTTAAGGTGAAATTAAAGTTTAAGCCACCTTGCGGTTCGTGTTGAACTGCGCCGGTACGAACCGTTGCAACGCCCTCAAGCTGGGTCAGCTCCTTTTCCAGCGTCTGTACCTCTTCCAGAAGCCCGGCATGCCCTTTGATCACAAATTGATTTTTTTGCTGAGTTAAAGCAGACAACCACACGCCGGGAGGTAAAAAACCGGCCAACTGAATTAATCGCTCTCCCCAGACCTGAATGGCGCGCTGTTGCTGTTCTCGCGTTTGCTGCAACTGCAGCAATTTCTGATTTTGCTCCTGCATCACGAGGCGCTTCTGGTAGAAGTTTTTTAATGCGGGCAAGGTGCTGTCCAGATGCTCTTTATGCGCTCGCTGTTGGTTAATTTCCCATGTTGAAAGCTGCCGTGCACTCGCGATAAGTAACGGCACAATAGCTAAAACCAGACCCAGTAATATTCCCCAGCGCCTGGTGCGTTGTTGGCGCTGCTTCTGGCGCCAGGGCAGTAGGTTAATGAGCGGTTTCATCGGCATAACCCACCAATTGCCAGCCCTATTGCCACCGTAAATGCGCCTCCATGGCGTGGTAATGGCGGCTGTAAACGTGACAACGCTTGCCAGGCATCCATAACCAATGCGCCCGGTGGGAGCGGTTCAGGTTGCGCATGACTTAATGCGACAAGTGTGGGTTCAGTGTTGAGTTGCTGGCACAAATCGAAAATCGTCGGTGCGACAACGGTATCGACCCATCCCCAACGTGGTGTGGACTCCGTTGATGCCCAAAGCCAATGGTTAGCTTCACGGTGAATCAGATATTGGCACTTCTCGAGATGACACGGTGAAATGAGCACCGGTAAAGCGCCAGCCCCAGGGGTCAGCGTTGCAGGGAACAGACGTAACTGCGCTAAGCTCTTAAGCAATAAAGTGACATCTGTCTGGCGCGCAGCGACGATCAAATGCGAGTCTGCAACATCTTGTGACGCTAAATAATCCCAGCACAACTGGGCTGGCGACATTTGCAATTGGCGGGCAGTTGCGGATGCGATGTACGCTTCACTTGCGGGTTCGCCCAGGCGTTTATCGGGTACCGGAACCGGGCGCTGCAATGTTCGCTGTGTTGGAAAAGAGACGCGTAATTGATGGCGCAGCGGCAACTCTTTTCGCCACGCTGACAAGACGTTAGTCAGGGCTTCAGAATTAATTAACAATCCGTCACGAAATGTGCCTTCGGGTAGCGAAAATTGCCACCAGTGTCGGAGCTGCCACCCTTGTCGTTGGCGCTGCACCGCCACAGCACGAATGCTTTCATGTTGAATATCCAGGCCAATTTGCCAGGTTGTGAACACCATGTTTACGATCTCCTTATCGCCGGTTACGGAAAATGCCATACCAATGCCACTGGCTTGCCTTTATACTACCGCGCGGTTGTTTATAAACTGCCCAATGGAAACGTAATGGGAAATTTAAGGTGAAGTTCGTAAAGTATTTATTCATCCTTGCAGTGTGTTGCATTCTGCTGGGAGCAGGCTCGATCTTCGGGCTCTACAAATTTATTGAGCCACAGTTGCCTGATGTCGCCACGCTTAAAGATGTGCGACTCCAGATTCCAATGCAGGTTTATAGCGCTGATGGCGAGCTAATCGCTCAATACGGTGAGAAACGTCGTATTCCGGTAACGCTCGAACAAATTCCACCGGTGATGGTGAAAGCGTTCATTGCCACCGAAGACAGCCGTTTCTACGAACACCATGGCGTTGACCCGGTCGGGATTTTCCGCGCCGCCAGTGTGGCTCTTTTCTCCGGTCATGCTTCGCAGGGCGCAAGTACCATCACGCAACAGCTGGCACGTAACTTCTTCTTAAGCCCTGAACGCACGCTGATGCGTAAGATTAAAGAAGTGTTCCTGGCGATTCGTATTGAACAGCTCCTGACCAAAGATGAAATCCTCGAGCTATACCTCAACAAGATTTATCTCGGATACCGCGCCTATGGCGTGGGTGCCGCAGCACAAGTCTATTTTGGTAAGTCGGTTGATCAGTTAACGCTGAGCGAAATGGCGGTGATTGCCGGTTTGCCAAAAGCACCGTCAACATTCAACCCGCTGTATTCGATGGACCGCGCCACATCCCGTCGTAATGTTGTGTTATCGCGCATGCTGAGTGAAAACTACATTACTCAGACGCAGTATGACGAAGCGCGTAATCAGCCGATTGACGCCAACTACCACGCGCCAGAAATTGCGTTTTCTGCACCTTATCTCTCCGAATTAGTGCGCCAGGATATGGTCGCGAAATACGGTGAGAAAGCCTACGAAGATGGTTACAAGGTTTACACCACCATCACTCGTAAAACGCAGCAAGCCGCACAACAAGCCGTGCGTAACAACGTGATGGCTTACGACATGCGCCACGGTTATCGTGGCCCATCAAACGTGTTGTGGAAAGTCGGCGAAACGGCGTGGGACAAAACCAAAATTGTCGATTCATTAAAGAACCTGCCAACTTATGGCCCGCTTTTCCCGGCTGTGATTACGCAGTGTTCACCAACGGAAGCGACAGCTCTGATGGCCGATGGCAGCGCTGTTGCCCTGAATATGGATGGCATGCGCTGGGCTCGCCCTTACCGTTCTGACACCGCGCAAGGCCCGACCCCAAGTAAAGTGACGGACGTGGTGCAAGCGGGTCAGCAAGTTTGGGTGCGCAAAGTTGACGAAAGTTGGTGGCTGGGGCAAATCCCCGACGTGAACTCGGCCCTGGTTTCTCTTAACCCGCATGACGGTGCCGTTGTGGCGTTGGTCGGTGGTTTTGATTTCAACCAGAGCAAATTCAACCGTGCCACTCAGGCACTGCGCCAGGTCGGCTCCAACATCAAACCATTCCTTTATACCGCTGCGATGGATAAAGGTTTGACGCTGGCGAGCGTGCTGAACGATGTGCCAATTTCCCGCTGGGATGCCGGTGCCGGTTCTGACTGGCGTCCGAAAAACTCACCGCCAGAATACGCAGGCCCAATCCGATTACGTCAGGGTCTTGGCCAGTCGAAAAACGTGGTGATGGTACGTGCGATGCGTGCGATGGGCGTTGATTACGCAGCGGAATACCTGCAACGCTTTGGTTTCCCTGCACAAAATATCGTGCATACCGAATCATTAGCGTTAGGTTCAGCCTCATTCACACCATTGCAGGTCGCGCGTGGTTACTCGGTGATGGCTAACGGCGGCTATCTGGTTGACCCTTATTACATCTCAAAAATTGAGAATGAAATCGGCGGCACCATCTTTGAAGCGAAGCCGAAAATAGCCTGTGCAGAGTGTGATATCCCAGTGATTTATGGGGAAACGCAGAAGTCTAACGTTCTGGAAAATAAGGATGTTGAAGACGTCGCGCAGTCTCAGGAAACGCAAAATGTCAGCGTTCCGATGCCGAAACTGGAACAAGCTAACAGCGAACTGGTTGCCCAAAGCAGCCCGCCGGATTACGCGCCCCATGTCATCAACACGCCGCTGGCGTTCCTGATTAAAAGTGCGCTTAACTCGAATATCTACGGTGAACCGGGTTGGCAAGGCACCGGCTGGCGTGCTGGCCGTGACCTGAAACGTAACGATATTGGCGGGAAAACCGGCACAACCAACAGCTCGAAAGATGCCTGGTTCTCGGGTTACGGGCCTGGTGTGGTGACATCCGTGTGGATTGGTTTTGACGATCACCGCCGTGACCTTGGGCGCACCTCTGCATCTGGCGCGATTAAAGATCAGATTTCAGGTTACGAAGGCGGCGCGAAGAGTGCTCAACCGGCGTGGGACGATTTTATGAAAGCCGCGCTGGACGGAGTGCCGGAAGAGCCATTGACCCCACCACCGGGCATCGTCACGGTGAATATCGACCGTTACACCGGGCAGTTAGCGAATGGCGGAAGCAGTCGTCCTGAGTTCTTTATCGAAGGCACGCAACCGACGCAGCAGGCTGTGCATGAAGTGGGAACGACGATAATTGATAATGGCGAAAGCCACGAGTTGTTCTAAGACTTGATGTCACCCGTCTCACTGGAGGCGGGTGACAGTAAAAGGATTTACAAACGTCCCTGCTCTTTCAGCCATTCCCGCACCAGGAAAAGCGCGCTCACATTTCGCGCCTCGCTAAAATCCTCTTCATTCAGCAAATCCAACAGTGAGTCCAACGGCCAGCGCACTTGTGGCAATTCTTCTGGCTCGTCACCTTCCAGAGATTCTGGATAGAGATCTTCCGCAATCACGATATTCATTTTGCTCGAGAAATAGGACGGTGCCATGGTCAGCTTTTTCAGGAAAGTTAACTGATTCGCCCCAAAACCGACTTCTTCTTTCAGCTCGCGATTGGCCGCCTCAAAAACAGTCTCGCCCGGATCGATTAATCCTTTGGAAAAACCGAGCTCATAAGATTCCGTTCCAACCGCGTATTCGCGGATCAAAATCAAATGATTATCAACGATAGGGACTATCATGACCGCTTCCCGCGCGGAGGGACGCATGCGCTCATAAACACGGCGCACACCGTTGCTGAACTCCAGGTCCACCGTTTCGACATTAAACAGCCGTGAACGGGCCACGGTTTCAACATGTAAAATGGTCGGTTTTTGTAATGGTTTGCTCATCGTGGCTGGGCTAACAGTAAATGCAGGTGCACCATTGTGCGTTATGCCACATATCTCACGCAACGGACATCGGTTATTATTTACATTTTTGCAACTTTAAGTGATTTTTTTAGACCTGTGTTACATGTCAATAGTCGACAAATGAAATAGGAATTTACTGATATTTCTCGCAAAGTCGCTTTGCTAACATTATGTTACAGCAGCCTATAAACATAAAAATGTCTCAAGTTTGAGGCAAGGTATGCCGATAATGATCATTACGCCCGTCTGTTGGAAGGGGTGCAACTTGCTGCGTTTTAATAAGAAAACGAGTGTTTGATGGGGAAGGCATGAGCACCTTATTACTTCTTTTAGCTGCTATGCTGGCCTGCATCTTAATTGCGGGGTGGCTTATCTGGCGCAGCCTGCGGTTACGCGCTCGTTTATCACAAGCCCAATCGTTTAGCGGGGCAACTTCACGTAAGTTGACCGCAGATGAACGCGCAGCCGTTGAAAACTATATTGCCTCCCTAGACACGCAAAATATCGTGGGGCCTTCTGGTGCCAGCGCGGCGCCCGCAAAGCTGGTGCTTAATTCCCTCAGTAACACAGCGCTTTCCCTTACCCGCTCCATCACCCGTTATGGTTTATCCACTGACGACCCTAACAAGTGGCGCTATTACCTTGATTCTGTAGAAGTTCACCTGCCACCATTCTGGGAGCAGTACATCACCAACGATAACTACGTTGAGTTGATTCGTACTGAAACCATGCCGCTGGTGATTTCCCTGAACGGCCATACGCTTATCGACTACAGCAGCGAAAACCGTGGTTTCGCGCTGGAACAAGATCCCCATACTCAGGCCTCGATTCGCGGTGAAGAAAGCGAACAGATTGAGCTGCTGAATATCCGCCAGGAAACGCCCGAAGAGTACGCACTCAGCCGCCCCGATGGCTTACGTGAAGCGATACTGATTTGCGTGGCCTTTATCATGCTGTTTTTGTGTCTGGTCACGCCTCCGGTGGTTTTACCCTGGTTAGTCGGCGGCGCGTTTATGCTGCTGGCCGCAAGTCTGTGGGGCTTATTTGCACCTCCCGCCAAAAATGCGCTGCGTGAAGTCCACTGTTTACGCGGCACGCCTAAGCGCTGGGGGCTGTTTGGCGAGTCAAATCAGGATCAAATCAATAATATTTCTTTAGGTATAATCGACCTGATTTACCCCGCTCACTGGCAGCAGTATGTGGCTCAGGACCTGGGGCAGAAAACAGACATCGATATTTATCTTGATAGGCATGTGATTCGCCAGGGCCGCTTCCTGTCGCTACATGACGAAGTGCGCAATTTCCCGATTCAACATTGGGTGCGTAACCTGGTCATTGCGGTCGGAAGTTTAGTTGTCCTGCTGATGCTGACAATCTGGGTGCCGCTGGAAATGCCGTTAAAACTGAGCATGTCATGGTTGAAAGGCGCTCAAACCATTGAAGCAACGACTGTCGCGGATCTGGATAAAACACCTCTGCGCGTTGGCGACACGCTGAAAGTAAACGGCACCGGCATGTGCAACATCCATACACCAGGCAACTACATCACGCGGCAAACATATCCGTTCACGCCGTTCGATTGCTCGCAAATCATCTGGAATACCGCGCAATCGTTGCCAGTGCCTGAATCCGATATCATGGATAAAGCCACCGCGCTGACACAAGCCGTCAGTGGGCAGATTCATCCGCAAACCAGCGAAGATTCAAAGGTGAACCCGCAATTACGCAGTGCGATTCAGAAATCAGGCATGGTGTTATTAGATGATTTTGCCGGGATTGTGTTGAAAACACAGGCGCTTTGTACCGCTGAAGACGAATGTGTCCGCCTGAAGAATGCGCTGGTAAACCTGGGTAACACCAAAGACTGGGATGCCCTCACCAAAAAGGCTGATTCAGGGAAACTCACTGGCGTGAACGTTCTGCTGCGTCCGGTCAGCGCTGAGTCGCTCGATAACCTGGTCACCACATCTACGGCACCTTTCTTTATCCGTGAAACGGCTCGCTCGGCACAGGCGCTGAACAGCCCAGCCCCAGGCGGATATGTCATTATTAATGACGAAGGTAGCGACCTGGTTGACCAACCATTGCCGCCGGTTCCGCTGTACGACATTCCTGCACAAGAACAATGGGGCGAGTTCCAGCGCCTGGCCGAAATGCTGCTTAAAACGCCATTTAGCGCCGAAGGGATAATTACTGGCATTCGTCAGGATGCGAACGGAACACAGCACATCACGCTGCACAAAATCCCGGACAGCAGCAGCCTGTGGCGTTATATCAGCACCACATTGCTGCTCATCGCGATGATTGCTTGCCTGCTGATCAACGGAGTTCTGGCGATCCGCCGCTTCCGCCGTAGCCGCAACCGTCTGGCGCAAATCCAGCAGTACTACGACAACTGCATGAATCCCACGTTAACGACGATCTCCGCTGTCCGCCCGCTGTTCTAAACTTCACGCGACAGGTTGTGCTAACCTGTCGCGCAGTTTCCTCTAATCAGGCTCGAACCTATGCATATTGATATTGCCTGGCAGGACGTCGATACCGTATTGCTCGATATGGACGGCACCTTGCTGGATCTCGCGTTTGATAATCACTTCTGGCAGAAACTGGTGCCTGAAACGGTCAGTGAACTCAGAGATATTCCGCTCGATGAAGCGCATCAGTTGATTCGCCAGGAATATCACGCCGTGCAACATACGCTAAACTGGTACTGTCTGGATTACTGGAGCGAGCGTCTGGGTTTGGATATTTGTGCGATGACCACAGCTCAGGGAGCGAACGCGGTGTTACGTGAAGATACCGTCCCGTTCCTCGACGCCCTGAAAGCCTGCGGTAAACGGCGCATTTTGCTGACCAACGCGCACCCGCATAATCTGGCGGTCAAACTTGAACACACCGGTTTGGCTCAGCACCTTGATTTATTACTTTCCACCCACACATTTGGTTATCCGAAAGAAGATCAGCGGTTGTGGCAGGCTGTTGCCGAACATACCGGGCTGGAACCGGCCAGGACGCTATTCATTGATGATAGCGAACCGATTCTGGATTCCGCCGCGAAGTTTGGCATTCGTTATTGCCTGGGCGTGACCAATCCCGACTCAGGACAGATCGACAAAACCTATCAACGCCATCCGGCATTGAACGACTATCGCCGACTACTCCCGAAGTTGATGTTTAAGGAGTCGTGATGAAAGAAAAAGCGTCTGAAGGTGTCCGTCTCGACAAATGGCTGTGGGCCGCGCGTTTTTATAAAACACGTGCCATTGCCCGGGAAATGGTTGAAGGCGGCAAAGTGCATTACAACGGGCAGCGCAGCAAGCCGAGTAAGCTCGTTGAGCTGAACGCCATGTTGACGCTGCGCCAGGGCAATGACGAAAAAACCGTCAAAGTTCTGGCAGTGACTGAGCAACGACGCCCGGCCACAGATGCCTCGCAGCTTTATGAAGAGACGGCGGAAAGTATCGCTAAGCGGGAAAAAGTAGCGCTGGCGCGCAAAATGAATGCGCTGACAATGCCCCACCCCGACCGTCGCCCTGATAAAAAAGAGCGACGTGATTTGATGAAATTTAAACACGGTGGCAACGAATAAATCCCTGCCACCTGAATGAGAGAAAATTATGGCTCAACACGACCAACTGCACCGTTATTTGTTTGAAAACTTCGCCGTACGCGGTGAACTGGTCACGGTTTCCGAAACCTGGAAACAGATCATGGAAAACCATGACTATCCGACACCGGTGAAAACTATTCTCGGTGAATTGCTGGTCGCAACCAGCCTGCTGACCGCCACTCTTAAGTTTGATGGCGATATTACCGTGCAATTACAAGGCGATGGCCCAATGAGCCTCGCGGTAATTAACGGCAACAACAACCAGCAAATGCGTGGCGTCGCACGTTTTAAAGGTGAAATCCTTGCCGATGCCGATCTGAAAGCGCTGGTAGGCAATGGCTACCTGGTGATCACGATTACGCCAGCCGAAGGCGAACGTTATCAAGGTGTTGTAGGTCTTGAGGGCGATACGCTCGCCGCTTGCCTGGAAGATTACTTCTTACGCTCTGAGCAGTTGCCAACGCGCCTGTTCATCCGTACTGGCGACGTAGATGGCCAGCCAGCAGCGGGCGGCATGTTGCTGCAAGTTCTGCCAGCACAAGATGCGCAGGCTGATGATTTTAATCACCTGGCGGCATTAACTGAAACCATCAAGGCTGAAGAACTGCTGACCTTACCGGCCAATGAAGTGCTGTGGCGTTTGTATCACGAAGAAGAAGTGACGCTTTACGATCCGCAAAACGTGGAATTTAAGTGCACCTGTTCCCGTGAACGTTGTGCCGATGCGCTAAGAACGCTGCCTGATGAAGAAGTGAACAGCATCATTGCAGAAGAAGGCGAAATCGACATGAACTGCGATTACTGCGGCAATCACTACGTGTTCAACGCCATGGACATCGCAGAAATCCGCAACAACGCCTCTCCGGCTGATCCACAAGTTCATTAATATTCTTTCCCTTACTTTCGCTTTCTCCCTCTCCTCGGGGAGAGGGCTGGGGTGAGGGCATTTTGAAAAAGATAAATTTCACGGTTTGCATACGAATGCGCTCTCGCTCACACACCGTCCGTTAATCGCACTATTTTTTAACATATTCAGAATATTTTCCCTGCCTCGTTAGCATTTCCTGCCATACTCTCACCCCGTTGTGACTCGCTTCACAGCGTTTTCCGCTATATGGATTCGAGTGGATGCTCAAATCTATGATAGGTGTCGCGGTTAACAACCAATAAACAACCCTACAATCTCAAGCAGTACAAATTGGCTAAGGAGCAGTGAAATGCGAGTTAAAGGCATAACAGCGCAAGATCTCAAGGCTTATGGAATTCATGACGCAAGTGAAGTGATTTACAACCCCGATTACGACACCTTGTACCGTGAAGAACTCAACCCCAATCTGGAAGGTTTTGAGCGCGGCGTAGAAACAAACCTCGGTGCCATTGCTGTTGATACCGGCATCTTTACCGGCCGTTCCCCAAAAGATAAATACATCGTTCGCGACGACACAACCCGCGATACGCTGTGGTGGGCAGATAATGGCAAAGGCAAAAACGACAATAAACCGCTGAGTGAAGAAACCTGGCAACACCTGAAAGGGCTCGTCACCCACCAACTCTCTGGCAAACGCCTCTTTATTATTGATGCTTTCTGCGGCGCGAATGCTGATACCCGTCTCTCCGTGCGTTTTATTACCGAAGTGGCCTGGCAGGCTCATTTCGTTAAGAACATGTTCATCCGTCCAACAGACGAAGAGCTGGAAACATTCGAAGCTGACTTTGTGGTGATGAACGGCGCGAAATGCACCAACCCACAATGGAAAGAGCAGGGTCTGAACTCTGAAAACTTCATCGCCTTTAACCTGACCGAGCGCGTGCAATTAATTGGCGGCACCTGGTACGGCGGCGAAATGAAGAAAGGCATGTTCTCAATCATGAACTACCTGCTGCCGCTCAGAGGCATTGCTTCGATGCACTGTTCGGCAAACGTCGGCGAAAAAGACGATGTCGCGGTATTCTTTGGTTTGTCTGGCACTGGCAAAACCACGCTTTCAACCGATCCTAAGCGCCGCCTGATTGGCGATGATGAACACGGCTGGGACGACGATGGCGTGTTTAACTTTGAAGGCGGTTGCTACGCAAAAACCATTCGTTTATCCCAGGAAGCCGAGCCGGAAATCTTTAATGCGATTCGCCGTGACGCGCTACTGGAAAACGTCACCGTTCGCGCCGATGGCTCTATCGACTTTGATGACGGTTCGAAAACCGAAAACACCCGTGTTTCCTACCCGATTTACCATATCGAAAACATCGTTAAACCGGTTTCTAAAGCGGGCCACGCCAACAAAGTTATCTTCCTGACCGCCGATGCTTTCGGTGTTCTACCACCAGTTTCACGCCTGACGGCAAACCAAACGCAGTACCACTTCCTGTCTGGCTTTACCGCCAAACTTGCAGGTACCGAGCGTGGTATTACCGAACCGACGCCAACTTTCTCTTCTTGTTTTGGTGCGGCATTCTTGTCTCTGCACCCGACGCAATACGCAGAAGTGCTGGTGAAACGCATGCAGGCAGCAGGCGCTCAGGCATATCTGGTTAACACTGGCTGGAACGGCACCGGCAAACGTATCTCCATTAAAGACACGCGTGCGATTATTGATGCGATTCTGGATGGTTCTCTGGACGATACCGAAACCTTCACGCTGCCTATCTTTGGCCTTGCTGTTCCTACAGCGCTGGCGGGCGTTGATGAAAGCATTCTGGATCCACGTAAAACCTACGCGACACCAGAACAATGGCAGGAAAAGTCAGAGCAACTGGCTAAGTTGTTTATCGAGAACTTCGAGAAATATACCGATACCCCAGCGGGTGCAGCGCTGGTGAGCGCCGGGCCGAAGATCTAGGTAGCTACTGGCACCTCAAAATCCCTGGCAAAATGCCGGGGATTTTTTTGTCATTTTTTGAATCAATAGCCTTCGAATCCAGCCTGTATTCATATTCACTTTGTCCTTTTCCCTATTTCTTTTTATGTGACATCCGTCACGGTCACTCTTCCACGCCAGCCTTATCTTTCACACCCATTATCACATTGATTTTATTATATTTATCTGCGTGATGGTTGTGCTCCAACCATACGTTCTGGTCAATAACTCCACGGCAAGGAAATGGCCCTCAGTGTGGGTGAGCGTAAAACGGAAAGTGTGGGATGACCATTTCACGATGGCAGTTCACAAGACAACCCATTGATAAACTATTAATTAAAAGGACTTAACCATGCCAGGAATGCCTGCTGCGCGTCAGGGTGACGCAACCTTAATCGGCGGCCCGATTGTTCAGGGCTCCCTCGGGGTGATGATTGGTGCCCCCACTGGCGTGGCCTGCTCAGTCTGCCCCGGTGGTGTGGCGGTGGGCAATCCGGTCAACCCGGTGCTCGGCGCAAAAGTCCTGCCCGGTGAAACCGATATCGCCCTGCCGGCATTACTCCCTTTCGTGCTCACCCGCAGCTACAGCAGCTACCGCACCGACACGCCTGCCCCGGTCGGCACCTTCGGCCCCGGCTGGCAGTCGGCGACAGATATTCGCCTGCAGATACGTGCCGATGAGCTCATTCTTAACGATAACGGCGGGCGCAGTATTCATTTTGACCTGCTGGCTCCGGGTACCATTGCCTACAGTCAGTCCGAAAAACTCTGGCTGGCACGGGGCGGCGTGGATACGCAGCCCGAAAGCCATCGCCTGAGCCGCCTGTGGCAGGCGCTGCCCGCTGATGTACGCCTCAGTCCGCATACCTGTTTTGTTGCAAACGATGCCACCGGGCCGTGGTGGATTCTGGAGTCTTTTCAGCTACCGGTTTCACCGGAAGACGTGCTGCCGCGCCCGTTGCCGCCGTCCCGCGTGCTTTCCGGTCTGGTGGACCGCTTTGGTAATCAGTTGCGCTATCACCGTGATGCTGACGGGGAGTTTGCCGGGCAGGTGACCGGCGTCACCGACAGCAGCGGCCGCCGTTTTCGGCTCGAGCTTGTCACGCTGCCCGCTGGCATCCGTCTTGCCGCCGTCTGGCTGGTGCGCGATGTGGCTTTTCCGGATTTGCCGTCACTCCCGCTCGCCCGTTATGACTACAGCCCGCGCGGCGAGCTGGCGGCGGTGTATGACCAGGCCGGGGTGAAAACGCGTCACTTCGAATGGCACCCGCAACATGCCGGCCTGATGGTCGCCCACCAGTACACCGGGCGGCCTACCACCCGCTATACCTATGATGAAAATAATAAAGTTATTTCACAGAGCAACCCCGGCGGGCTGAGCTATCAGTTTGTTTACACCGACCAGAAAACAGTGGTCACTGACAGCCTTGAGCGGACAACCGTTTACCATTTTTCCGGTGAACGCGGCCTGAAGCGGGTCGTCAGACTGGAGCAGCCCGACGGCAGTGACATCCACAGTGAGTTTGACGGCAGCGGGCGGCTGACCGCACAGACCGATGCCGCCGGGCGCAAAACCGAATTCCAGCTCGATGTGGTGAGCGGCAACCTGCTGGCCCTCTGGCACCCGGACGGCAGCGTCAGCCGTTATGATTACAACGCCCGCAACCAGCTCACCAGCGCCACCGCACCCGATGGCAGCCGTACGGACAGGGAATATGACGAATACGGGCGGCTGACCGCGCAAACCGATGCGCTGCGCCACACCCGCCGTTACCACTACGCGGACGAAAACAGCGCTCAGCCGTCGGAAACCGAAGACGAAGCCGGGGGCCGTCAGACACTGGACTGGAATGCGCACGGGCTGCTGCAGAGTTACACCGACTGTTCAGGTTACAGAACGCAGTACCGCTATAACCG
>NZ_QZWH01000033.1 GCF_003601925.1 Buttiauxella izardii | reverse complement strand
GGCGACCCCGACCAGCCGATTATCACCGGGCGCACTTACCACGCCGCCAACCGCTCGCCGGGCGACCTGCCGGGCACCAAAACCCAGATGGCGATACGCTCGCAGACCTACAAGGGCAATGGTTATAACGAACTGATGTTTGAGGACCAGACCGGCCAGGAACTGCTGTCGATGCATGCCCAGAAGGACATGAAAACGGTGGTGCTGAATAACCGCGATACCGATGTGAAAGTCGACCACTCGGAAACTATCGGAAATAACCAGAGCATCAGCGTTGGGCTGGGGCAGACGGTGAAAGTCGGCAAGGAAAACGCTGGAGGGCATGACCAGAAAATCACCGTGGCGCACGACCGTAATATCACCGTCTGCAATGACCAGACGCTGAAAGTCACCCGCGACCGGACGGTGGACAGCGGACGTGATGACAACCTGTATGTGGAACGTGACCGTAAAGTGACAGTGAAGGGCAAGCAGGAGCACAGGACCAACGGAAACCACATCAGCCTGGTGGAAGGTAAGCACAGCCTGGAAGTAAAAGGCGACCTGGCGCGCAAAGTGACCGGAGCGCTGGGTATCCACGTTGACGGCGATATTGTGCTGGAAAGCAGCAGCCAGATTAGCCTGAAGGTGGGAAGTTCATTCATCGCAATACACCCGGCCGGTGTGGACATTATGGGTGTGAAAATCAACCTGAATGGTGGCGGGAGTCCGGGGATGCCGGTTCAGACGCTGGAAAGCACCCTGCAAGGTGAAATGAGTAGTGATGACAATAATACAGCGGAGAATAATAAAGGGAGCGATGATTCCGGCGGTGGTGGTGATGGATTTGGGGAGCAGGAGCCATCGAAAGAGAAGGACATCGTAGAAAATGATACAGATATAATTACTACAGAGACGATGGTAGCAATGCCGATCGACCGTAGCAGAAAAAGGATCGGTGTAGGCGAACAAGTAAACTTAACTTGCAACAATGAAGTCACTGCTTGGTCTTTGTTATCAATAGAGAGCGGCGTTTTGTTAAAAACAGGTAGCCATTCGGCTAGTTTTACCGCCTCTGACAAAACAGTGAAAGCGATGGTGACAGCTACGACGGCCAATGGAGAGAGTAGTGTTCAATTCATTATTGTGGAACCTTCAGCATTTGTGATGAAACGGGTACCAGGCTCGCCACTCCTCCATCACAACGGTTTTCCTGAATGCGGATGGCTTGGTAGACCCTATGTTGAACCTATTGATGTCAACTTCTACGCCATCTTTATAAGGGAAAGAGATTCCCAAGCTACTGGTACAGGGCCTTATGGGGGTTTGACAGGAGCGTGGCACGGAAGATACCCGACAGGAGCGTCCGATTGGTTTGGCATCGTTGCCCAGGAATATTCCCCTCATCTGGGAAATACTCTTGATTCAAGTATCTATGACACTATTTTTGCCACTATAGGGACTCATGCAGGTAGTGAAACACCATTTATAGCTTGTACTCTTTCAATGCCAATATTATGGGAGTGGACTATTGATAAGACTAAAATTTATAGTTTCCCCGGAACAGAACAAAAACATGAGATATTTACTGATGGACGTTGCACAACTACTAAAACAGTACATCATGAAACCACAAATTACACTGATTCAGATAGCGGTCTTAAGTTTATGCGTCGTTAGTTCTTTCTCAATACATTGTGAGAGTGAAATGAAAAATAATATTTATATGAGTTTGCATGAGGTCAGCGATAAAATACAACATTTTGAAAAAGACCCCACTCTTGAAAGCAATAATGCTAACTTACGAAGTGCAATTTCAATTTTAAATAATAGTGATTTTTCTCGGAATGAATCTTCACTATCCAATTATAACAAATATAGAGTAACTGCCCTGAAGTTGCATCTAAAGATTGTTGCGTTATTTGAGTTGTATTATATTGAAAATTATAAACCTGATAAGCCTTATTATATGAATCTCATGCCTCCTCAGAGTTCTGTAGATGCACCAGTTTTTGGTCCTGTGGACTCTATGCAAATTAAAGATAAGACAGTGCGTGAGAAATATATGTCAGACATTAATGAAAACAATAAAATCGGAAGGGAAATTTCATTTCAAAGTGAGTTGGCTTCTCTAAAAAATCTTTTGCAGACACCGGATGTGAAATTAGGGAGCATTGCCACTGTTGAGTATTTCATCAAAAAATATTATACCAAAGACTCGGCTTCTGAGGCTGAGATAAAAGAAGTTATTGGGCGCTCAGAGTTAAGTGGTAATGTTAAGAATAGAATTATTGAAGATATCACTAAATAACATTAATATTTTCCACTCATGGGGATTAAAAGGCGAAGATATCATAGAATGGGTGTTGAAATAGTAAAAGCCCTTACGGGCTTTTACTTAAATTAATGCAACCGTATTACTGCAACCAATAAACCGCCTCAAACGGCCGTAAACTCATTTCACCTGGTTTACCCGCTGCATCAGCGTAATTGCTCATCAGCACATCCCAGTCACCTTCAAAGGCTTCCGGCATCCACCATTGGTTTTCACGGCTGAGGTTGGCGGCAACGATCAAGGTTTGCCCTTGCCATTCGCGGCGATAGCACCACAAATACGGATGCTCAGGCAGCAGATCCAGATAATTACCCCAGGTGAAAACAGGGTTCGCTTTACGCAGCTTAATCAAATTTTGATAGGCGTAAAACACGGAGTCCGGGTCATCGACCGCCGCTTTGGCGTTGATCGTTTGGTAGTTATCGCACAGGTTTATCCACGGCGTGCCATCAGTAAATCCGGCATGTTCGCCATCATTCCATTGCATCGGGGTGCGGCTGTTATCGCGGGATTTACTGGCGAGGATCGCCAGCAGATTGTCGCTATCACGGCCTTGTGCGCGCAATTCTGCATACATGTTGTGACTTTCCACATCGCGGTAATCGACGATGCGTTTGAAGTGCGGGTTCGTCATTCCCAGCTCTTCGCCTTGATAGATATACGGAGTGCCCTGCATTCCGTGGAGCACCATCGCCAGCATTTTTGCCGCCGGAACACGTAACTCGCCTTCATCGCCAAAACGCGACACGATGCGCGGCTGATCGTGGTTACACCAGAACAACGCATTCCACGCCACGTTGTGCATGCCTTGCTGCCAGTGACTGAAAATGGCTTTCAGCGCCACGTAATCTGGAGCCGCCAGCGCCCATTTTTGCCCGTTGGGATAATCCACTTTCAGGTGATGGAAGTTGAACGTCATCGACAGTTCATCGCTGTTAAGCGCCGCGTATTGCTGGCAGTTATCCAGCGTCGTTGACGACATTTCACCCACCGTCATCAACTCGCGTGGCACAAACACATCGCGGCTCAACTCTTGCAGATATTCGTGAATGCGCGGCCCGTCGGTGTAGAAACGACGTCCGTCACCGCCTTCAATATCGTCCGGGAAATCCTGATCTTTCGACACCAGATTGATCACATCAAGACGTAAACCATCCACGCCGCGATCGGCCCAGAACTCACAAATCTTCTTCAGTTCAGAACGAACCTGTGGGTTTTCCCAGTTCAGATCCGCCTGCTCTGGCGCGAACAAATGCAGATAATACTGGCCGCTTTCCGCGTGCCAGCGCCAGGCGTTGCCGCCAAATTTAGAGCGCCAGTTGTTTGGCAACACATCCGGCGTGCCGTCGCGCCAGATATAAAACTCGCGGTATGGGCTCTCTTTATTGAGCGCTTCGTGGAACCAGGCGTGCTGAGTGGACGTATGGTTAAACACCATATCCAGAATGATGCGGATGCCGCGCTCATGGGCACCGGCCACCAACAAATCAAAATCATCCAGCGTGCCGTAGGTGTGGTCGATGGCGCAATAGTTCGCCACGTCGTAGCCGTTATCCACCTGCGGGGAAACATAAAACGGAGTCAGCCAAATGGCATCAACGCCCAGCAGTTTGAGGTAATCGAGGCGTTTGATGACACCAATCAGATCGCCAGTGCCGCTGCCGGTCGTGTCCTGAAAACTCTTCGGGTAGATTTGGTAGATGACGCCATGTTGCCACCAGGGAGTTGAGTTCATAATCCTTTCCTAAATCGAAGGGGCCAAAATTGGCCCCAGGTAAAACTAAACCACTAACAAAGTGCCCTGACGATGTTTGCGCTTATACATCACGCTGGTCAGTATGATTGGAACCACCACCGCAATCAGCATCGCGAGGGAATACACTTCCCAGTAACGCGGCTGAATGGACAAAATACCCGGCAAGCCGCCGACGCCAATCCCGTTCGCCATCACGCCGCTCAGGCCACACAGCAAGCCCGCGATACCTGAGCCAATCATCGCGCACAGCATCGGGAAGCGATATTTCAGGTTGATGCCGTACATCGCCGGTTCGGTCACGCCGAGGAAGGCGGAAATCGCTGCCGGAACGGAAATCTCACGTTCGTTATGTTTACGGCTACAGATAATGATGCCGACAACCGCAGACGCCTGAGCAATGTTAGACAGTGCAATCAGCGGCCACACTGGCGTTCCGCCCATGCTCTGAATCATCTGCATGTCGATGGCGAGCGTCGTCTGATGCACACCGGTAATCACCAGCGGTGCGTACAGGAAGCCAAACAGTGCGGCACCAATCGGTGCAAAACTTCCCGTCATCAAATGGCGAACCGCAAACGCCACACCATCACCAATCCAGCGACCAAACGGGCCGATAAACGCATGAGCCAGGAACACCGCCAGAATCAGCGAACACACAGGCACTATTACAAGATAGAGGTAATCTGGCACGATGCGTTTCAGACGCGTCTCAATAAAGCCCAAAGCCAGGCCCGCTAACAATGCTGGAATCACTTGCGCCTGGTAACCAACTTTCTCAATAGTGAACCAGCCAAAGTTCCACACTTCGGGAATTTTGCTACCTAATTCATAGGCATTCATCAGCTGCGGTGACACCAGTGTGACGCCGAGCACAATACCAAGGATAGGTGTCCCACCCATTTTTCGCACGGCAGACCAGCAAATTCCGACCGGCAGATAGAAGAAAATCGCTTCGCCAATCAACCACAAGAAGTCGTAGATTGATTGCAGGGAAGGGTGCATTTGTGCCAGCGTCTGGCCGTTACTCATTGGCAAATCGCCAATCACATTACGGAAGCCGAGGATCAAACCGCCGCTGATTAATGCCGGTAACAGCGGGAAGAAAATTTCTGCGAAGTGGGAAATAAGCTGCTCGTGCCATTTCATGTTCTGGCGCGCGGCGAGTTTCGCTTGTTCTTTATCTGCGGTGCTATGCCCTGTAGCGGCGATCAGCGCCTTGTAGTAATCGCCCACTTCCGGGCCAATCACCACCTGGAACTGCCCGGCGTTGGTAAAGCAGCCTTTCACCATCGGCAGCTCTTCAATCTCTTTCGGTTTCGCAATTGCGGTGTTGTTCAAAACAAAGCGTAAGCGGGTGATGCAGTGACTGACGGTGGCAATGTTTTCACGCCCGCCGACCAGTTCTATCAGCTTATCGATATCCTGTTGTTTCACTTTGGCCATGATGAGGTTCCAGAGTAAGGAGAGAGTTTTTATCTGCTGCAAGGTTATCTTTTAATCTTCCCATCGAAAATGGGAACGTTCCCGAAATCCAGCGACGATCACAATAAACCGTCATCGTGGGGTTTTACTGGAGAGTGCTGGGGATAACGATCTGGCGCAGTTCGCGGGCTTGTGTGACTTGCCCGATCAACTGCAATACCGACTGGCGGCCCGCTTCGGCGTACCCTGGGTCGACGGTAATAATTTCTGGATGCAGGAACTTCATCAGCGGCGTATTACCGACGCTCGCCAGTTGCAGCGTGGTGCGTTGGTGTTCTTGTAGATATTTGCTGGCACCCAGAGCGAGGGTATCGGTGGCGCATAACAGGGCGGTGGTTTCCGGCAGCAAAACTTCAGCAACGTGCTCGTAGCCCTGTTTCATCGCCAACCCCGGCAGCGCCACGTTTGGCGTCAGTTGATGTTGCTTGCAGAAGGCGAGATAGGCCTCATGGCGGCGTAAACCGGTGGTCACATCGCTATGCGGCACGCCGAGGAAACTGATCTGGCGATGGCCTTGCTCATAAAGGCGCGACATCAAAATATTGATGGCCCCTTCGTCGTCATAACAAACCGAGGCAAACCCTTTGGCATCACGCGCCATCAGCACCAGCGTCGCTTGCCACGGGGCGAGCATCTTTTCATTAATGCCGGTAAAACCGAACAGAATCACGCCGTCGATATTGCGGCGCTTGAGCATTCCCAGGTGTTCTTCCACCAGTTCCGGGTCGAACTGGCTTTCCATCATGATCGGGTCGTAACCCTGCTCGTAAAGCGCCGGCAGCATGGTTTGCACAGCGAGGTTTTCCGATAACGAATCCAGACGCGTCACAATAATGGCGACCACTTTATCGCTCTGCCCACGCATCGCGCGCGCCGAACGGGAAGGAGAAAACCCTTCTTGCTGCATCACCGCTTCTACGCGTTCACGTGTGCGAGCACTCACTCCGCTTTCATTATTCAATACACGAGAGACGGTAGATTTACCCACACCGCTTAAGCGGGCGATATCTTTTATCGTGAGGCGGCTTTGCATAACAATCCTTATTCCCGGCAATCAATTGCTCATTAGAGTACGGCGGTCAAACAATATCACAAGGGAAAAAATTCTGGTTTACGTTAGGTTGATGTTTCGGGGCGTATTGTATGTCCCACTCGAATGAGAGTGGTTACAACTGCTTGAAGTCTTTTGTAGGTCGGATAAGCGTAAGCGTCATCCGACAGGAACTTGATCTTCAATAGGTAGTGAATCTCAACATCTTTTTAACCGGAGGCGACATGGAACCTGATCCCAGTCCAGACCCTGTAATGACAGGAATCATCCGGTAAAAATCCCTTCTTAAATTAGAGGTGGCGCCTTACCGGATAGCGTAAGGCAGCGGCTTCAATCGTCCTTTTCGATTTGTCCCTGCTGATGAAAAAATTTGACCTGTAAGGTATGGCTTTGCCGTGCCCGCATGTTACCAGGCGCCGCCACTAGCGGTGCCGAGGGACTATTATGCTGTTAAAAAATCTGACCCGGCAGTTGTTCGCGCAACTTGGCCGTCACCTGCCTCGTCGCTTGATCCAGCGCGACCTGATGCCCGATGACAACACTGTTGCTCACGCACAAGAAGTTCCGGCTTCATTGAGCGAATCCTGCCTGAAATATGCACAAGCATCCGAAGAGCAACTGTATCGTGATTTCCAGAGCCACCCGGAAGGGCTAAATGCGCGTGAAGTTGAAAACGCGCTCGAACGCCACGGCCCGAACCAAATCCCGGCGCAAAAACCGTCGCCATGGTGGGTGCATTTATGGCTGTGCTATCGCAACCCGTTCAACATCTTGCTGACAATTCTCGGCATTGTTTCCTATTCCACCGAAGACCTGTTTGCCGCAGGCGTGATTGCGCTGATGGTGGTGATCGCCACCCTGC
Organism: Buttiauxella izardii; assembly: GCF_003601925.1. Taxonomy (GTDB): domain Bacteria; phylum Pseudomonadota; class Gammaproteobacteria; order Enterobacterales; family Enterobacteriaceae; genus Buttiauxella; species Buttiauxella izardii. The sequence goes on along the minus strand of NZ_QZWH01000033.1, from coordinate 42,034 downwards.
TGAATTTTGTGCAGGAAGCGCGCTCCACCAAAGCGGCGGATACGCTCAAAGCGATGGTCAGCAACACCGCCACCGTGCTACGCGTGGTGAATGAAAACGGTGAAAACGAGTTTGTCGAAATCCCGCTCGACCAACTGGTGCCGGGCGATATCGTCAAACTTGCGGCGGGCGACATGATCCCAGCGGATTTGCGCGTTATCCAGGCTCGCGATCTGTTTGTCGGCCAGGCATCGCTAACTGGTGAATCGTTGCCGGTTGAAAAGGTGGCGGTGAGCCGTGATATGTCACACAACAACCCGCTGGAATGCGACACGCTGTGCTTTATGGGCACCAACGTGGTGAGCGGCACCGCGCTGGCAATGATCATTTCTACCGGTGGCAACACCTGGTTTGGGCAACTGGCCGGGCGCGTGACGCAGCAAGAAAGCGAGCCGAACGCATTCCAGAAAGGCATCAGCCGTGTGAGCTGGGTGCTGATCCGCTTCATGCTGGTGATGACGCCAATCGTGCTGCTGATTAACGGCTTTACCAAAGGCGACTGGTGGGAAGCGGCGCTGTTCTCACTCTCCGTTGCCGTCGGTTTAACCCCTGAAATGCTGCCGATGATTGTTACTTCAACGCTGGCTCGCGGGGCGGTAAAACTCTCGAAACAGAAAGTGATTGTCAAACACCTCGACGCGATTCAGAACTTCGGCGCGATGGACATTCTGTGCACCGATAAAACCGGCACGCTGACCCAAGATCGCATCGTTCTGGAAACTCACACCGACATTCTTGGCGCGGTGAGCAACCACGTTCTGCACACCGCCTGGCTCAACAGCCATTACCAGACCGGGCTGAAAAACCTGCTGGATGTGGCGGTGCTGGAAGGTGTTGAAGAAGATCACGCTCGAAACGCTGCGGCTCGTTGGCAAAAAGTGGACGAGATCCCGTTCGACTTTGAACGCCGCCGGATGTCGGTAGTGGTTTCTGAGCAGCCCGAGGTTCACCAGTTGATCTGTAAAGGCGCGTTGCAGGAGATCCTCAACGTCTGCACGCAAGTGCGTTATGGCGATGAAATCGTGCCGCTGAGCGAATCCATGCTGGCGCGTATTCGCCGCGTCACTGACGATCTGAACCGCCAGGGTTTACGTGTGGTGGCGGTGGCGACCAAATTCCTTCCGGCGCGCTGTGAAGATTATGGCCGCGTAGATGAATCCGACCTGATCCTCGAAGGCTACATCGCGTTCCTCGATCCGCCGAAAGAAACCACGGCACCTGCGTTAAAAGCGCTGAAAGCGAGTGGGATTACGGTGAAAATCCTTACCGGTGATAGCGAGCTGGTAGCGGCGAAAGTGTGTCGTGAAGTGGGGCTGGATGTGGGCGAACTGGTTATCGGTAGTGATATCGAAAACATGGCCGACGAAGCGCTGGCGGAGCTGGCGTTGCGCACTACGCTGTTTGCTCGCCTGACGCCTATGCATAAAGAACGCATCGTGCGTCTGCTGCGCGGCGAAGGCCATGTAGTTGGATTTATGGGCGATGGCATTAACGACGCCCCGGCGTTGCGCGCCGCAGACATCGGGATTTCCGTGGATGGCGCAGTGGATATTGCCCGCGAAGCGGCGGATATTATCCTGCTGGAAAAAAGCCTGATGGTGCTGGAAGAGGGCGTTATCGAAGGCCGCCGTACTTTCGCCAACATGCTGAAATACATCAAAATGACCGCCAGTTCTAACTTCGGCAACGTGTTCAGCGTGCTGGTAGCCAGCGCCTTCCTGCCGTTCTTGCCGATGCTGCCGTTACACTTACTGATTCAAAACCTGCTGTACGATGTCTCCCAGGTGGCGATTCCGTTCGACAACGTGGACGACGAGCAAATCAAGAAACCGCAGCGCTGGAACCCGTCTGACTTAGGTCGCTTTATGGTGTTCTTCGGGCCAATCAGCTCCATCTTCGACATTCTAACGTTCTGCGTGATGTGGTGGGTGTTCAAGGCGAACGTGCCGGAAGCGCAAACCCTGTTCCAGACCGGTTGGTTCGTAGTCGGTTTACTATCGCAAACATTGATTGTGCATATGATTCGCACCCGTCGCATTCCGTTCATTCAGAGCCGTGCCGCCTGGCCGTTGATGATCATGACGCTGGTGGTGATGGTGGTTGGCATCAGTCTTCCGTTCACTCCGCTGGCAAGCTACCTGCAACTTCAGGCGCTGCCGCTGAGCTACTTCCCATGGCTGATTGCGATCCTCGCCGGATATATGACGCTGACTCAGTGTATGAAAGGCTTTTACAGCCGTCGTTACGGCTGGCAGTAATCTTAATATTGGCGGGATGTGATCTACATCCCGCTGGTTCCCTCCATAACCTTGATGAATATTTCCTCACGTGTTACCAGATTGTTTTTGCTTTTTTCTGGCCCGTCATTGTTAAAGGAATATTCATGTTTAAATCCATACGTTTGAGCCTGCTGGCAGGTTGCATCGCGGCAACTTGCCCGGCATGGGCCGCACCGGCTGGTGATTTGCCACTCATGCCCTGGCCGCAGGAAGTTGACCGCCCATCCGCCGAAGGCACGCTGCAAATTGATAACGCCATTTCCATAAAAATCAGCGGCGACAAACTGCCAGGTGCCACCGACCGCTGGCGGCAGCGCATCTCCCAGCAAACGGGCTGGCAACTGCAACCCGCTCAGGCGAATCCCGCCAAACCGACGATCGATATCCAAATCAAAAAAGCCGTTGATCCTTTACCCCAACTCAACAGCGATGAAAGCTACGAATTAAGCGTCACCGCTGACGGAGTAAAGCTGACCGCCAATACGCGATTTGGCGCGATGCGCGGCATGGAAACCCTGTTGCAGCTGATTCAAAATGGCCCGGAAAACACCGCCATTCCGTTTGTCGCCATCAAAGATCAACCGCGCTTCCCGTGGCGTGGGCTGTTGATCGACTCCGCCCGCCATTTCATGCCGGTTAAAGATATTCTTCGCCAGTTAGACGGCATGGCCGCCGCGAAAATGAACGTGCTGCACTGGCATTTAACCGACGATCAAGGCTGGCGCTTTGCTTCCACCGCGTATCCAAAATTGCAGCAACTGGCGAGCGACGGCGACTTTTACACGCAGGCGCAGATGAAAGAAGTGGTGCGCTACGCGACTTCGCTTGGCATTCGCGTAGTGCCGGAAATGGACTTGCCGGGACACGCATCGGCGATTGCGGTGGCGTATCCGGAATTGATGAGTGCGCCAGGACCGTATCAAATGGAGCGCCATTGGGGCGTGCTGAAACCGCTGCTCAACCCAACCAAAGACGCGGCTTATAAATTTGTCGATACCCTGATTGGCGAGCTGACGGCGATTTTCCCGGACAGCTATTTACACATCGGCGGCGATGAAGTTGACGATGAACACTGGCAAAAGTCGAAAGAAATCCAGGCGTTTATGAAGCAACAAAATCTGGCGGATACCCACGTGTTGCAGACGTACTTTAACCAGCGTCTGGAGAAGATCCTCGAAAAACATCACCGTCAGATGATGGGCTGGGACGAGATTTATCATCCGGATCTGCCGAAAAGCATTTTGATCCAATCCTGGCAGGGGCAGGACGCGCTGGGTGCCGTGGCCGCAAACGGCTACAAAGGCATTCTCTCGACTGGCTTCTATCTGGATCAACCGCAATCTACCGCTTACCACTATCGCAACGAAATCCTGCCGCAAGGCCTGAATGGCATTGATGAAATTAACGAAGCTGACAGCGCACAAAGTTGGTTCTTCAGTATGCCGCGCCTGAAAGGCAGTGCCGTGGAAGGCAGCTTTACGTTAGTGAATGGGAAAAGTTCATGGCGTGGGTTTATCGATTTCAAAGGAAAATCCCGCCGTGCGGTGCGCGATATCCAATGGCTAAGTCCAACGCAGGTGACATTTACCGTCGATACCTGGATGGGGGAAACTCGCCCGGTATTAACCCTGGATAAAGACAAACTCAGCGGCTACATGCTGGTGGGCAACGTGCGCTACCCGGCGACCGGGCAGAAGCTGGATGACGTACCAGATGGCATTCAGCCGGTGGTGCCAACGTCTGAGCAAATGCACAATATCATCGGTGGCGAAGCGGCTTTGTGGGCTGAAAACGTGGCATCCCCGTTGCTTGATATCAAACTGTGGCCACGAGCGTTTGCGGTGGCCGAGCGTTTGTGGTCCACCGAAGATGTGAAAGATATCGATAATATGTACCAGCGTTTGCAGGCGATAGACGCGTGGTCGACGGTTTCGGTCGGTTTGCAGCAACATGCGGCGGCGGCGGAGCAAATGACGCGCCTTGCGGGCACCACCGAGATTATGCCGTTGCAGATTCTCGCTCAGGCGGTTGAACCTGCACAGTATTACACCCGCCAGCATCTGAAATTCCAGGCCGGAAACTACCATCACTTCGAGCCGTTAAATCGCTTTGCTGATGCGCTCGGAGCCGAAAGCAACCAGGTGCGCGCGCTGGATACGTGGGTTGATAAACTGATTGCTGACCCGGAAGATGGCAATAGCGCGGACTCCCTGCGCCATACCTTTGCACGCTGGCAAAGCAACACGCCGGACGTGCTGGAATTAATCAACGGCAATTATCAGCTTAAGGCGTTAAAACCGGTGGCGGAAAATGTCGATAAGCTGGCAGGAATTGGCTTGCGATTAACGGACTTAGTGGCAAAACAGGGAACATTGAGCGCGGATGAAGTTCAGGCGATTCAGAAGCAGCTTGATGATGCGGCGCAAACGCAGGATGAAGTGGTGATTGCGGCGGTGTATCCGTTGCAGAAATTATTGCGGGCGAGCGTTAAACCGTAATTGTTCAAAAGGCCGCGAAAGCGGCCTTTAAATCGAGGGTTAGCGGCGAATCGCAATCGCTTCGATTTCAATCTTCACATCTTTTGGCAGGCGGGCAACTTCCACGCAAGAACGCGCAGGGAAAGTCGCTTTGTGCTCATTAAAGAACGCTTCGTAGGTCGCATTAACGGTCGCGAAGTCATTCAGATCTTTCACGAAAACGGTCGTTTTGACGATATCGCCCACTTTCAGGCCAGCCGCTTCAACAATCGCCTGCACGTTTTCCAGAGACTGACGCGCTTGCGCTGCCACATCTTCCGGTACGGTGCCGGTTTTTGGGTTAACCGGAATCTGGCCGGAAGTGATGATCATGCTGCCAAGGTCAACGCCCTGAACATATGGGCCGATTGCGGCAGGTGCGTTTTCGGTACTGATGGTACGAGAAGACATTTTCATTCCTTATGAGAAGTGATAAAGCTCCCATCCATTATAGGGACGAGAGCTTTAGCGGCAATGATTAATCTGCCAGCACAACGTAATGTGAGAACTCCTTCTCACAATATTTGCATTTGAGACTGATGTTTTCGTCGCGCTTTTTCACTGCAAAGGAGGAGTGAACCGGTTCGCTTCTGCTGATGCAGTTGGTATTCGGGCAGACCAATACTTTGTCGATGCGCGAAGGCAGGCTCGGTTTGCTCTTACCCACTACTTCATATTCATCAATACGGTTGACCGTGGCGTGTGGCGCATACAGTGCCAGTTGGTTAACTTGCTCGTCAGTCAGGAAAGTATTTTCGATTTTAATCAGGTCTTTGCGGCCTTGCTCGCGAGACGGCAGATTCAGGCCGATAGTGATGCGCTGGTCGGTTTCCGTTAACTGGAACAGCGTCAGCAATTTAAAACCAACCTGCGCAGGAATATGGTCGATAACAGTGCCGCGTTTAATCGCTTCAACTTGTAATTTGTTGTCGTGTGTCATCTTAATCTTCCTCTCACTCAAACCAGTTCAGGTTGCAAAACTAACGCCAGCAGAGCCTGGCGGGCATAAATACCGTTGCCTGCCTGCTGGAAATACCAGGCGTGCGGGGTTTTATCCACATCCGTGGTGATTTCATCAACGCGTGGCAGCGGGTGCAGCACTTTCATATTCTCGCGGGCATCCACCAAATCTGCGGCGCGCAGCACAAACTGCGCTTTCACGTTGGCGTATTCCGACGGGTCAAGGCGCTCTTTCTGCACGCGCGTCATATACAAAATATCCAGCTCAGCGACCACGTCGTCGATAGCTTCGTGGCAACTCCACTCAATGCCTTTTTCATCCAGCATATCGAGAATGTACTTCGGCATTGCCAGCGCGTTTGGCGCGATAAAGTAGAAGCGGTTGCCTTCGAATTTCGCCAGCGCCTGCGCCAGAGAATGCACGGTGCGGCCATATTTCAGGTCACCGACCATGGCGATATTCAGGTTTTCCAGGCGGCCCTGCGTTTCCTGAATGGTGAACAAATCCAGCAGCGTTTGCGTCGGGTGCTGGTTCGCGCCATCACCCGCATTCAGCACCGGTACATTGCCCGAGAACTCCGTTGCCAGGCGCGCCGCACCTTCTTGCGGGTGGCGCATCACGATGGCATCAACATAAGTGCTGATAACCGAAATGGTATCGGCCAGCGTTTCGCCTTTTTTGCCCAGCGACGTATTGCTGCTGTCTGAGAACCCGACCACCGACGCGCCCAGGCGGTGAATGGCGGTTTCAAAAGAGAGGCGCGTGCGCGTTGACGCTTCAAAGAAACAGCTGGCAACAACGATGTGTTTCAACAGTTCAGGTTGCGGATTCGCTTTCAGTTTTGCCGCGGTAGACAACACCAGTTCAAGTTCTTCACGACTGAGATCGTTTATGGAAATGATATGTTTTTGATATAGGGGGTTAGCCATGTTTATCTCCTGTTCTCGGGCGTCGGGCAAAAAAAAAGCCCCTCAATGAGGGGCCTTTGGAATTGATTGCTGCAACGGAGAAAAAAACAGGTTAGCGCCGTCTTTTAGACGACGTGGTGTGGCAATTTTTTGAACACACTGGACCATGCTTCCTCCGGCAAATTGTGGCGCATTATACGCATCTCAAAGGACACTTCAAGCGAATAATTCACAGTTTTTACCTATTAGCAATCGGTTGCCGTGAATAGTTATCCGGCTTTAATGCCACCGAAGGTGTTGCTGTCAGGCATTCTTACTGCGTAGTTCAAAACGCGGTGAAATCAGGCCGTACAACGTCCAGCCCAGGAATGTCACGATGGCACCGTACATCATCGCTTCTTCACCCGATGAATACAGGGCGTAGAAGCTATACATCGCACCAATGAATGCGAAGATATTGGCAATGCGCGCTTTGTTCGGTGCCACATTCGCCACTTTCTGAATAATCACTAACGCCGCCATCGACAGAATGTAAGGGATAATATTGGTGACTACCGCCAGGTTAACCAGCACGTTGAACTGTTTATTCAGCGACGGGCTGATGGTCATTAACGACAGCCCGGTCTGGATAAGCACGATAACAATCATGCCTTTTACAGGCGCATCGGCTTTGGTCAGTTTAGAGAAGACTTTAGGGAAATAGCCCTCGTCAGCAGAGGATTTAAACACTTGAGCGATAGTGAACTGCCAGCCCAACAGTGAACCGACGCAAGACATAATCATCAACGCCATGATGATTTTACCCACGCCAGGTGTGAACATCTGCGCAAAGGCTAAACCAAACGGTGCGGTTGAATTAGCCAGATCCATGTTTGGCACGATACCGGCAATCACGTTGGTAGAAATAATGTAAATCACCGCTGCGCCCAGCGTGCCGCCGAGTACCGCGATAGGCACATTACGCTCAGGATTTTCCACCACGTCAGTATTTGCGCAGGCAGATTCCAGACCTAAGAATGCCCATAAAGTCATGGCAATAGAAGAACCGACAGCTTCAAAAACAGGAAGATGATGCGGGTTCCAGGATTCTACGTACATTGTTGGGCTGAACCAGAACCAACCAATCACGGAAATTCCCAGTACCGGGATAATGACGCCCCAGACGGTGATGCCGCTAATCTGCCCGGTAATGCGAGCTCCGCCAAAGTTTGCCGCAGTGGCGAGCCACAAAACGCCGATAGTGGCGATACAAATCCCGATTGGGGATAAGGTCGCATCCAGTAATTCGGTGCCATAACCCACGGCGGAAATCGCAATCGCGACGTTCGCAATCAGCAGCGAAACCCCGTAAGTGTAGTTCGCCATAAAGTTGCCTGATTTGCCAAAGGCGTACTCTGCGTACCCGCCCATACCACCTGATTTGCGGCTAAACATCCCGCATTTCGCGAATGCATAAGCCAGCGCCATTGAGCCTAGCGCGGTGACTAACCATGAAATTATCGAAAGCGTTCCGACTTCCGCTAATTTGGTCGGCAACATGATGATTCCTGATCCCATCATGTTTACCGCAGTCAAAATGGTGAGCTGAACGACGCCCATTTTGTTGTTACGCTTAGACCTACTCATAATCTGTTCCTTTAATAATTTTGAGTAGCGAAGAACCGGAAATGTCACGCTTCTTCGCTGTTTCTTTTTTTATGGAAGAATCAATTTTTGCCAGTCACTCTGACGTTTTTTGATTTCAGATTTATTGTTTAATAACATAGCCATAAGCGCGTTTTTTGCGGTCCTCATCCAGTTTGATATATACCCCTTGCAACTCCGGCGCGAAGCCAGGTAACAAATTGATCCCTTCTTCCAGCGCCAGGAAATAGCGCTGTACAGAACCGCCCCAGATTTCCCCTGGAACCACACACAAAACGCCTGGAGGATAGGGCAGAGCACCTTCGGCGGCGATGCGACCTTCAACCTGCGATAGCGCCACTAACTCGACGTTTCCGCGCACAAACTCGATGTTTGCCTGTTGCGGATTCATCACGACTTTCGGGAAATGATCTTTACGGAACATCTCTTTTTGCAGCTGTTTCACGTCGTGGCTGACGTACAAATCGTGCATTTCCTGGCACAGTTGGCGGATGGTGTAACCGTGGTAGCGTTCTTCGTAGGTTTTGTAGATGGATGGCAGGACTTCAGATAACGGAGCATCTTCTTCAATCAGGCGTTCAAAACGCGCAATCTGGGCAACAAGGTGCTGCATCTTCGCCATGTCTTCCGCAGGCGTCATCAGGAACAAAATGGAATTCAGGTCGCATTTTTCCGGCACGATGCCGTTCTCGCGCAGGAAATTGGCGAGAATGGTCGCAGGGACACCAAATTTGTCGTACTCACCGGTTTGAACGTTGATTCCCGGCGTGGTCAGCATCAGTTTGCAAGGGTCGACGAAATATTGATGCTCTGCGTAGCCTTCAAATGAGTGCCAGCGATCGCCTGGGATGAAATTAAAGAAACGCAGATCGTTTGCCATGACCTCAGTATCAAAATCCTCCCATTTGCGGCCTTCCACTGTTTCTGGCACGAACGGGCGAATGTGTTTGCAGAGTTTTAACAGCAGCTTACGTGTTTCAATCCCCACTTTTACGCAGTCCATCCACATGCGCTTACCGCTTTCGCCTTCATGCATTTTGGCGTTGACATCAAGCGCTGCAAATAATGGGTAAAATGGGCTGGTGGAGGCGTGCATCATAAACGCGTTGTTCATACGTTTATGATTCACATAGCGATCCTGACCTTTTATATGTTTGTCTTTTTTATGGATTTGCGAGGTTTGCGAGAAGCCCGCCTGTTGCTTATGCACTGACTGTGTCACCAGAATCCCTGGATCGTTTTCATTCAGTTCGAGCAACAGCGGTGAGCAATCATTCATCATTGGGATGAATTGTTCGTAACCTACCCATGCGGAATCAAACAGGATGTAGTCGCACAGATGGCCAATCTTATCGACAACCTGACGCGCGTTATAAATGGTGCCGTCGTAGGTACCTAACTGAATAACCGCAAGGCGGAACGGACGTTTTTCAGCGCCACGATTTGGAGCTACTTCGCGCACTAAATCACGCAAATATTTTTCTTCAAAACAATGGGCATCAATACCACCGATAAAACCAAACGGGTTGCGAGCCGTTTCCAGATAAACAGGTGTGGCACCTGCCTGAATCAATGCGCCGTGGTGGTTTGATTTATGGTTATTACGGTCAAACAGCACCAAATCTCCCGGAGCCAGCAGCGCATTAAGCACCACTTTGTTTGAGGAAGACGTCCCGTTTAATACGAAGTAGGTTTTATCGGCGTTAAACACTTTCGCCGCATGCATTTGTGCGGTGCATGGTGCGCCTTCGTGAATCAGTAAATCGCCCATCGAGACATCTGCGTTACACAAGTCAGAACGGAAGAGTGTTTCACCAAAGTAATCAAAGAATTGGCGTCCGGCTGGGTGACGACGGAAGAACTGACCGCCCTGGTGTCCTGGGCAGTCAAATGCGGCATTGCCTTGCTGCACATATTCCACCAGGCTGCCAAAGAACGGTGGCAGCACTTCTTTTTCATATTTAACCGCTGCGGCTTCCAGCTGTTTGCCGTAGAAATCCACGTTTCCATCGCACAGTTCAAACACGCCGGTGACGCGTGGAAGCACTTCTGCAGGCAGCTCTTCTTCGCAACAGACCGCGACAAAAATTGGAATGCCGAAGCCTGTTTGTTCAATAGTATTCAGCATCCCTGAGATAGCATCTTTCACGGAAATAACAGCAGCAGACACATCAGTAAAATTAGTATTCGTTATATCGACGATTTCACGTTCGGTACTAAAGCATTCAGTTGTGCTGGTATTAACCGCTATTTTTAATTTTTCCATTTTGCTTGTGTTCTCTAATATTTGTAATGCATAAAATTTAGATATGGCATAGCCGTCAGATATTCCCTGTTGGGATTCCGATGCTTTGTTATTTTTTAAAGGCAATAGCTACCCGCAATAATTCTTAATATGGAATTATTGTTATGAGTCGTTAAATGCCAGGTGATTGATTCACCAGTCAGGCTTGTCTGTTAATTTGGATAATCAAATACTGCACGCAAAACAATAGATAATAGTAACCCTATTCAATGGTTTACTTGGTTTATCAATGTTTGGTGACAAGCAGGAACGAGTATCCGCATAAGCAGATGCCGGTGGGGGGAATTACTTAGAGTTGAAAAGGTGGAAGTCAAAGCAGCTACGATGTATCAGCATCATAATATGCGTAATACGTCGGATGTGTGGCATGGCCTTATTATTATTTTCCATTTTCTATTTCCCTTCATTTTTGGAAATCGGGGCTATTGTAATCATGATGATTTCTAAAACTGTGATGTATGTCACTTTTGATTTTTGTGTTAATAACAAAACATTGTTTTATTTGAAAGCTAATGAATAAGTTATCAATAGCTGGGGTTATTAATATGTGAAGCTATCAATTGCAAAATGGAGAATATTTTAAAAATAAATGCTTCTTGAGCGGGATTAATCGCATTATTTCTTAGCCAGAAGCTGTAGAACTGTAAAATTGATAACATAATGAAGCTCTTTTGTTAATGAATTTCCTTCATGTCCGGCAGGCGGAGATATTCATAAGAATGCTTATTTTGTATTACTTGGTGCATTTTTATTCACGAAGGTGATGTTAGCAATAAATGCTATTTTTTTGTCATTTTTTGAATCATCTCTCTTTGCGGTAATCCCTCGGTGATTTTAATCAGCTGTTTGTACATTTTTTGGAGGCAGCACAGGTTTTCTCAAAAAACTCGTGGCGACTAAAGAGGAATGCTCGTATAAATACCGTAATAAAACATCGTTTCAAAAAAGGTATTGATTATGATTATCGGCAACATTCATTCTTTGCAATCCTGGCTGCCGGAAGAACTGCGCCAGGCAATTGAGCACGTTAAACAGCACATCACGCCAGAAACCCCATTGGGCAAGCATGATATCGACGGTAACCGTCTATTTATGCTGGTTTCAGAAGACAGCACGCAACCCATTGCAGAGCGCCCGGCGGAGTTTCACCAGCGCTATCTGGATATCCAGATCGTAATGCGCGGCGTGGAAGGCATGACCTTTAGCTGCCTGCCTGCTGGCACGCCGGAAACGGATTGGCTGGCTGATAAGGACATCGCGTTCTTGCCGGAAGGCGAGCAGGAAAAAACCGTTATCCTTAATGAAGGGGATTTCGTGGTGTTCTATCCGGGCGAAGTTCACAAGCCGCTTTGCGCGGTGGGGAAACCGGCGACCGTGCGTAAAGTCGTGGTGAAGATGTTGGTTGGATAACAGAATTTGGCCATAACCCTCTCCCACGGGAGAGGGAAGGCTGGCGTTACTTGGTAAGCGTTGCGACCATCACCGCTTTAATGGTGTGCATCCGGTTTTCAGCCTGATCAAATACCACGCTATTCACCGACTCAAATACTTCATCAGTCACTTCCATTCCGCCGTGCATGCCGTATTGCTCAGCCATTTGTTTGCCCAGCGTCGTTTGGTCATCATGGAAAGCGGGCAGGCAGTGCATAAACTTCACGTCTGGATTGCCGGTTAGAGCCAGCATTGCACTATTCACCTGATAACCACGTAGCCGCTCAATACGCTCCGCCCATTTTTCCTTGGCTTCGCCCATCGACACCCAGACATCGGTATAAATGAAGTCGGCACCTTTGACGCCAGTTGCAACATCTTCCGTCAGAGTAATGTTCCCACCGTTGTGAACCGCGAGCGCCTTGCATTCTGTTACCAGATTTTCATCCGGCCAACAGGCTTGTGGAGCCACCAGACGCAGGTTAAGCCCGGTGAGCGCGGCAGCCTCCAGCATTGAGTTCCCCATGTTATTACGCGCATCGCCAGCGTATACCAGTGTCATTTGCTGGAAGGTTTTGCCGGGCAATTGCTCCTGCATCGTTAATAAATCGGCCAGCAACTGCGTGGGATGAAACTCGTTGGTCAACCCGTTCCACACCGGTACGCCTGCGTGCTGCGCCAGGGTTTCAACGATTTCCTGGCCATAGCCGCGATACTGAATACCGTCATACATCCGGCCTAAAACACGCGCTGTATCTTTAATTGATTCTTTATGCCCTATCTGGCTGCCGCTTGGGCCGAGATAAGTGACTCGTGCACCCTGGTCAAATGCGGCAACTTCGAAAGAGCACCTCGTGCGAGTCGAGTCTTTTTCGAAGATGAGCGCGATGTTTTTTCCAGTAAGCTGCTGAACTTCAGTGCCTTTTTTCTTATCTTTTTTCAGGCTTGCAGAAAGAGCGAGTAGTTCATGAAGTTGGGCAGGGGTGAAATCCAGTAATTTCAGAAAATGCTTTTGATAAAAATGACTCATATTTCCCTCATTTGGCACTCGCCATTTATTGAATATAAATTCAATTTATATGTGTATTTATTCATTTGCAACCCCCGGCGTAAAAACTTTACCGGGAAAGGTGGAGGCAAAGTCAGCCGTGTGTGAAAATAGAAGTATCTGTCTACAAAATTGAGGAAAGGTCCATGGCAAATCCAGAGCTGTTGGAAGAGCAACGCGAAGAAACGCGTCTGATTATTGAAGAATTACTGGAAGACGGTAGCGATCCTGATGCGCTGTACACTATCGAGCATCACCTTTCCGCAGACGATTTCGAAACTCTAGAGAAAGCCGCTGTAGAAGCCTTCAAAATGGGTTACGAAGTGACTGATCCGGAAGAGCTGGAAGTGGAAGAGGGCGACACAGTTATTTGCTGCGACGTGCTGAGCGAATCTGCACTGAAAGCTGAATTGCTGGACGAGCAAGTTGAGCAACTGCTGAACCTTGCCGAGAAATTCGGTGTGGAATATGACGGTTGGGGTACTTACTTCGAAGACCCGAACGGCGAAGACGGTGAAGAAGGTGATGACGACGAAGAAGTCGACGAAGAAGTCGATGAAGACGACGACGGCGTGCGCCACTAATCACTTCGGTGCAGCGGTGTCATGCCGCTGCATATTAAGGACAAATAACAATCCCTATGAACTACCCGCAACTCCTTTCCCCGGTATTAAATTTCCTGCATTGCCCAACGCCAGAAGCCTGGATTGAAAAAGCCCGTCAGCCGGAGCATTTACCGTTATTGCTTACTGATCATCTGGTCTGTGAGTTAAAAGCGGCGCAAACGGCGATGTTTTTTATTCGCAAATATGTTGCCGATAAAACCAGTGCCCAGGCGCTTCTCGACTGGCTCAAGCCGTATGAGGATTTTACCTTCCGTGAAGGTGCCGATCCTGATTTCATCGCGCTTCATAAAACCCTGAGCAAAAGCGTGATGCCAAAAACGGACAACGCCTGGGGTAAACAACTTATCGACAGCATGGTTTTGTTGATTAAAGAAGAGTTACACCACTTTTGGCAGGTGCGCGAGATTATGGTTGCTCGCAACATTCCTTACGTGAAAATCACCGCCAGCCGTTACGCAAAAAGTTTGCTGGGTGAAACACGGACCCATGAGCCAGTGATGCTGGTAGATAAATTGATTTGCGGGGCTTATATCGAAGCGCGATCTTGCGAGCGTTTTGCCGCGTTAGCGCCACATCTTGATGATGAATTGCAGAAGTTTTATTTGTCGCTATTACGCTCAGAAGCCCGTCATTATCAGGATTATTTAGCGTTAGCCGAGCAAATAGCAGGAAGAGATATTAGCGACCGTGTGCGTTTCTTTGGCGAAGTCGAGGCCGCTTTAATTAGCAGCCCGGATAGCGAGTTTCGTTTCCATAGCGGCGTACCCGTTTAAAGCGTTTTCAGCATCCGCACTTCGCAGTCTACATGCCCGGTACATCCAAGCGGTTCGGAGATGTGCTCAAAGCCCAGACGCTCATACAGCGCGATAGCTTCTGTCAGAAACGCGGTCGTTTCCAGGTAGCAGCGCTTGAAACCTTCTTCGCGGGCGAAATCCATCGCCTGCAACGCCAGGCGTTTTGCCAGCCCTTTGCCACGCACCATCGGCAGAAAGTACATCTTTTGTAATTCACAAATTTCCGGTTCGCTGCACGTTAATGGCGCTACACCGCCACCGCCAACAACTTCGCCGTCCATTTCCACAACCCAATAAGCATGGCCTGCCTGGCTGTATACCTGATAAAGCTCATCCAGATTAGGGTCAGCAACGGTATAGCCTTTATCGGCTGTTAAACCATATTCAGCAGAGACTTCGCGGATAACGCGTGCGACTGCCGCATTGTCGTCGAGGGTTATCCGGCGCAGCGCGATTTCAACCGGAGCGGTAATATTCATAATAAGACTCGTGATCCTTTAAACATATATTGCGAGTTAATAGCACTCTCGTAAAAAGGGCGCAAGAGAGAGCTTTTTAATCATGCATAAAAAAGGCCGGGAAATTTCCCGGCCTTCTCAAATCGCTCACTCAATTACAGAGCAGCAATCGTTTCTTTTTGCTCAGCCAGCTTAACTTTCGCTTCGCCACAGGCAGCCAGACGTTCGCGTTCTTTTGCGACAACGGCTTCTGGCGCGCGCGCCACAAAACCTTCGTTCGACAGCTTGTTCTCGATGGAGGTGATTTCCACATCCAGCTTCGCCATCTCTTTGTCCAGACGCGCAAGCTCAGCGGCTTTATCCACCAGGCCTGCCATTGGAATCAGCAGCTCTGCACCTTCGATGATTTTAGTCACGGAAACCGGGCCTTTATCATCAGCAGGCAGCAAGGTGATGCTTTCCAGACGCGCCAGGTTTTGCAGGAAGGTACGGTTCGCATTGACGCGACGTTCCGCTTCTGCGCTCACGTTACGCAGCAGGATTGGCAGTGGTTTGCCCGGAGAGATGTTCATCTCAGCGCGAACGTTACGCACGGCGGTGATCGCCAGCTTCAGCCACTCGGTATCGGCAAACGCAGCTTCATCGTCCTGCTCGCTGTTATACGCCGGGAACGGTTGCAGCATAATGGTATCTGCGGTGATGCCTTTGAAGGTTTTCACGCGCTGCCAGATGGTTTCAGTGATGAATGGAATGATCGGATGCGCAAGACGCAACAGACCTTCCAGCACGTTAATCAGCGTATTACGCGTACCGCGCAGTTCCGCTTCAGAACCGCTGTTCATCACCGGTTTGGTCAGCTCCAGATACCAGTCGCAGAACTGATTCCAGGTGAATTCATACAGAATGTTGGCAGCGATATCAAAGCGATAGCTGTCCAGCGCTTCACGATAGGCTTTCACGGTACGGTTAAACTCTGCCAGAATCCAGCGGTCTGCCAGAGACAGAACCATTTCGCCGCCGTTAAAGCCACAATCCTGGTCTTCTGTATTCATCATCACGAAACGGCTGGCGTTCCACAGTTTGTTACAGAAGTTACGATAACCTTCCAGGCGTTTCATATCCCAGTTGATATCGCGACCTGTTGACGCCAGAGCTGCCAGGGTAAAGCGCAGCGCATCGGTGCCGTGTGGTTCGATGCCGTTCGGGAATTGCTTCTCGGTACGCTTACGGATTTTCTCAGCCAGCTGCGGCTGCATCATGTTGCCGGTACGCTTCTCGAGCAGATCTTCCAGGGAAATACCGTCAACCATATCCAGCGGATCGATGACGTTACCCTTGGACTTGGACATTTTCTGCCCTTCGTCATCGCGGATAAGACCGGTCATGTAAACGGTTTTAAACGGAACCTGCGGCTTGCCGTCTTCATCTTTGATGAAGTGCATGGTCAGCATGATCATGCGTGCAATCCAGAAGAAGATGATGTCGAAGCCGCTAACCATCACGCTGGTCGGGTGGAAGGTGCGCAGCGCTTCGGTGTTCTCAGGCCAGCCGAGAGTGGAGAACGTCCACAGGCCGGAAGAGAACCACGTGTCCAGCACGTCTTCGTCCTGGTTCAGTGCAACGTCGTCGCCCAAATTATTTTCAGCACGAACTTCCGCTTCGTTACGGCCAACGTACACGTTGCCTTCGGCATCGTACCAGGCCGGGATGCGGTGACCCCACCACAGTTGACGAGAAATACACCAGTCCTGAATATCACGCATCCAGGAGAAGTACATGTTTTCGTACTGTTTTGGCACGAACTGAATGTCGCCTTGCTCAACCGCTTCAACCGCGACTTTCGCCAGCGGAGCAGTGCGCACGTACCATTGGTCGGTCAGCATTGGCTCGATAACCACGCCGCCACGGTCGCCGTAAGGAACGGTCAGATCGTGTGGTTTGATTTCTTCGAGCAGGCCCATTTCGTCGAACTTAGCTACCACAGCTTTACGCGCGGCGAAACGTTCCAGTTTCTGGAATTCAGCCGGGATGTCGTTGCTGTAAACGTCAGCTTCTTCGCCGTTAGTATCGAACACTTCTGCGGCTTCGCGGATATCACCGTCGAAGGTCAGAATGTTGATCATTGGCAGAGCGTGACGACGGCCAACTTCATAGTCGTTAAAGTCATGTGCAGGCGTGATCTTCACGCAGCCGGTGCCTTTTTCCATGTCAGCGTGTTCATCGCCAACGATTGGAATAAGACGGTTAACCAGCGGCAGCACCACAAATTTACCGATCAAATCTTTATAGCGCGGATCTTCCGGGTTAACGGCAACGCCGGTATCACCGAGTACGGTTTCTGGACGCGTGGTCGCAACTACCAGGTAATCTTTGCCATCAGCGGTTTTCGCGCCGTCAGCCAGCGGATAACGCAGGTGCCACATGGAACCTTTGGACTCGCGGTTTTCAACTTCCAGATCGGAAATTGCCGTGCGCAGTTTAGGATCCCAGTTTACCAGGCGCTTGCCGCGATAAATCAGGTCTTCTTTATACAGGCGAACGAACACTTCTTTCACCGCGTTGGACAAGCCTTCGTCCATGGTGAAGCGCTCGCGCTCCCAGTCTACGGAGTTACCGAGACGACGCATCTGACGGGTGATGGTGCCACCAGACTCTGCCTTCCACTGCCAGATTTTGTCGATGAAAGCGTCACGGCCATAGTCATGGCGTGTTTTGCCTTCTTCGGCGGCAATTTTGCGCTCGACGACCATTTGCGTCGCGATGCCGGCGTGGTCAGTCCCCGCCTGCCACAGGGTGTTTTTACCCTGCATGCGCTGGTAACGAATCATGGTGTCCATGATCGTTTGCTGGAAGGCGTGACCCATATGCAAGCTGCCGGTAACGTTCGGCGGTGGGATCATGATGCAGAAGCTTTCCTGGCTGGTGTCGCCGTTAGGCTTAAAGTAGCCCTGCTGCTCCCAGTGCTCGTAAAGCGGCTGTTCGATATCTTGCGGGTTATATGTCTTTTCCATTGTCTGCTATGTCGTTCCCGGCGGGGTATGAGTCGCCGTAGTCAAGTGGAAACCAGCAACGCGATAGGATTTGTAACGATCGCGGGCCAGTTGTTTCTGGGATTCTTCGTAAGGTACGAAGTCTATCACTTCATGGAAAGCGGTGGCAAAATCTGCGAACTGCGGCAACAGGCTAATCAGCACATCGCGGGGTGAACTTCCACGTCGTTGCGGCCAGGCCAACTCCACCGGGGCACCATAACGCGGCCCTTCACCGGCAAGATTATGCGGAACAAATGCATGCGCATCGCGCTGCCAGAGTGCTTCATCCAGACGGATAGCTTGTTGTTCATCAACACAAGCAATCAGCAGGCGTTTGCCTGCGCGAAAGCTTTCTGCCGCCAGTTCACAAACCAACGCTTCAACGGCACTCAACTCACCGGAAGGCGTGTCGTTGTCGAGCAGGTAGAACGTCGCGTTTTTCATTGAGCCAGCTTATATATTGAATGGTGTTTCTCCCTCATCCCGGCCTTCTCCCCAAGGAGAAGGAGAAAACCGGATTATCCCCTCTCCCGTGGGAGAGGGTTAGGGTGAGGGCGTAAATCACTCTTCGCCGTTAAACCCTGAACGGTTCAACAAGAATTGTGACAACAGCGCCACCGGGCGACCCGTCGCACCTTTGGCTTTACCAGAACGCCATGCAGTACCGGCGATATCCAGGTGAGCCCAGTTGTACTTACGGGTAAAGCGCGACAGGAAGCAAGCCGCAGTAATCGCACCACCCGGACGGCCACCAATGTTGGCCATATCCGCAAAGTTAGATTCCAGCTGTTCCTGATATTCATCAGCAATCGGCAGACGCCACGCGCGGTCACCGGCTTGCTCGGATGCACCGATAAGCTCGTGCGCCAGCGGATTGTGGTTAGACATCAAACCGGTAATGTGATGGCCAAGAGCAATCACACATGCGCCAGTCAGCGTCGCCACATCAATCACCACATCTGGCTCGAAGCGCTCAACGTAAGTCAGCACGTCGCACAGCACCAGGCGGCCTTCGGCATCGGTGTTCAGCACTTCAACCGTTTGGCCGGACATCGTGGTCAGCACATCGCCCGGACGATAAGCGCGTCCGCCAGGCATGTTTTCACAGCCCGCCAGCACGCCAATCACGTTAATCGGCAGATTCAGTTCAGCTACCATGCGCATCACGCCGTAAACGGAGGCCGCGCCGCACATGTCGTATTTCATCTCGTCCATGCCTTCGGCTGGCTTGATGGAAATACCGCCGGAGTCGAACGTCAGGCCTTTACCGACCAGCACGATTGGACGCATTTCTGGATCGGTGCTGCCTTTGTATTCGATTACGGACATCAGCGATTCGTTCTGGGAACCGTCACCCACCGCGAGGTAAGAGTGCATGCCCAGCTCTTTCATCTGCTGCTCGCCAATCACGCGGGTCACCACGTTTTTGCTGAACGCATCCGCTAACTGACGCGCCTGAGAAGCCAGGTACGCAGGGTTACAGATGTTTGGTGGCATATTGCCGAGATCTTTTGCGGCTTTAATACCCGCAGCAATCGCCAGACCATGCTGAATCGCACGTTCACCGCTAGTCAGTTCGCGGCGAGTTGGCACATTAAAGACCATTTTACGCAGCGGGCGGCGTGGCTCGCTTTTGTTGGTCTTCAACTGATCGAAGCTATATAAAGACTCTTTTGCCGTTTCTACTGCCTGGCGTACTTTCCAGTAAGTGTTGCGGCCTTTCACGTGCAGTTCGGTCAGGAAGCAAACAGCTTCCATCGAGCCAGTATCGTTTAGAGTATTAATCGTTTTCTGGATAACTTGCTTATACTGACGTTCATCCAATTCACGCTCTTTACCACACCCAATTAGCAGAATGCGCTCGGAGAGCACGTTCGGAACGTGGTGAAGCAATAAAGTTTGACCGGGTTTTCCCTCAAGCTCACCACGGCGCAAAAGTGCGCTGATGTAGCCATCGCTGATTTTATCGAGTTGTTCGGCGACCGGGGACAGGCGACGCGGTTCAAAGACTCCCACAACGATGCAGGCACTACGCTGTTTCTCGGGGCTACCGCTTTTTACACTGAACTCCATGCACTACGCTCCTGAATCTTAAAGACAACGGCGGTGGCTACAGCTAGAATTGCAAGCTTTCGTAACTCAACTCCGCGGTTGCGATGACTTCGTGTTAATCTTACGAGTATGTTTTTATACAGTTTCGGCGACGTCATTTAAATCACCCTGCGCCAGAATTATGCCGGGCTTTTTAATCTTAGCGATGTTTTCGACGACTCAAGAGAATAAATGACGTATAAGCGATGAAACAAGCGATTTTCCTGCAAAAAGACTCGTTTTCACAGGCGTATTTAATGTGATTATCATAAGATATCTCGTCCGGGAGACGCTCAAAAGCCAACTTGCGATCCTTTTCATCCTGCTGCTGATCTTCTTTTGTCAGAAGTTAGTCAGGATTCTGGGCGCGGCGGTTGATGGCGATATTCCGACAAATTTAGTGTTCTCTCTATTGGGACTGGGCGTGCCTGAAATGGCGCAGCTTATCCTTCCTCTTAGCCTATTCCTTGGGCTGCTCATGACGCTTGGCCGACTGTATACCGAGAGTGAAATCACGGTAATGCATGCCTGTGGCTTGAGTAAAGCGGTGCTGGTCAAAGCTGCAATGATCCTCGCACTCTTTACTGGCGTGGTCGCAACCGTCAACGTGATGTGGGCAGGGCCGTGGTCCTCACGTCATCAGGACGAAGTGCTGGCGGAAGCTAAAGCTAACCCCGGCATGGCCGCATTAGCTCAGGGTCAGTTCCAACAAGCGACGGACGGCAACTCTGTGCTGTTCATCGAAAGCGTGGATGGCTCAAGCTTTAAAGATGTATTCCTCGCGCAATTGCGCCCGAAAGGCAACGCGCGTCCATCGGTTGTGGTGGCTGATTCCGGTCATTTATCCCAGCGCCCGGACGGCTCACAAGTGGTGACGCTCAATACCGGCACACGCTTTGAAGGCACCGCCTTACTGCGTGATTTCCGCATCACCGACTTCCAGGATTATCAGGCTATCGTCGGGCATCAGGCGGTTGCGCTTGATCCCGATGATTCCAGCCAGATGTACTTCCGCACGTTGTGGGCAAGCGATACGCCGAATGCTCGGGCTGAATTGCACTGGCGTTTAACGCTGATTGCGACCGTCTTTATCATGGCATTGATGGTGGTTCCGTTAAGCGTGGTCAACCCGCGTCAGGGCCGTGTGCTTTCCATGTTGCCTGCGATGCTGCTTTATCTGGTCTTCTTCCTGTTGCAAACCTCGCTGAAATCTAACGCGGCGAAAGGGAAAATCGACCCGATGATTTGGATGTGGTTGGTGAACCTGGTCTATTTTGCCATCGCAGTGGTGCTTAACCTTTGGGATACGGTGCCGATGCGTAAGCTACGTGCAAGCTTTGGCAAAACTCGAGGAGCGGCATAATGTTTGGTGTTCTCGACCGTTATATCGGTAAAACCATCTTCACCACCATCATGATGACGTTGTTCATGCTGGTGTCGCTGTCGGGCATTATTAAATTTGTCGACCAGCTTAAAAAAGCCGGGCAGGGCAGTTATTCCGCTCTAGGTGCGGGTGTTTACACCGTGCTTAGCATTCCAAAAGACATCCAGATTTTCTTCCCGATGGCCGCACTTCTCGGTGCGTTGTTAGGGTTAGGGATGTTGGCACAGCGCAGCGAGCTGGTGGTGATGCAAGCCTCTGGTTTTACGCGTTTGCAAATTGCTTTGTCAGTCATGAAAACGGCGATTCCGTTAGTCTTGCTGACAATGGCGATTGGCGAATGGGTTGCGCCGCAAGGCGAACAAATGGCGCGTAACTACCGTGCGCAGCAGATGTACGGCGGTTCTTTATTAACCACGCAGCAAGGTTTGTGGGCAAAAGATGGCCACAACTTTGTCTATATCGAACGCGTGAAAAGCGACAACGACCTCGCGGGCATCAGCATTTACAGCTTTACCCCAGAACGTCGGCTGCAATCGGTTCGTTATGCGGCCTCCGCACAATACGATAACGAACACAAAGTCTGGCGGTTGTCGCAGGTTGATGAATCTAACCTGAGTGACCAAAAGCAAATCACTGGCGCTCAAACCGTCAGCGGCGAATGGAAAACCAAGCTGACGCCGGACAAGTTGGGCGTAGTGGCGCTGGATCCAGACGCGCTTTCCATCAGCGGCTTGCATAATTACGTGAAATACCTGAAGTCGAGCGGGCAAGATGCCGGACGTTATCAACTCAACATGTGGAGCAAAATCTTTGCGCCGCTCTCCGTTGCGGTGATGATGCTGATGGCGCTGTCGTTTATCTTCGGCCCGCTGCGTAGTGTGCCAATGGGCGTGCGTGTGGTGACGGGCATCAGCTTCGGTTTCGTGTTCTACGTGCTCGACCAGATATTTGGCCCGCTGAGCCTGGTGTATAACATTCCGCCGATTTTGGGTGCGTTATTGCCGAGTGCGACGTTCTTCTTAATAAGCCTGTGGCTAATGATGAAGCGCTCCTAAAATATCCTTCATAATTCAAGCTGCAGCTGTGTTGGCTGCACTCACAAACCCCAGTCACTTACTTATGTAAGCTCCTGGGGCTTTGCTCCTTTGCCGCCTTGCTGCAACTCGAATTATTTTGGCTATTAATTGTTATAGTTAATGTATAGATATTACCGCTTACGCCCACCCATAATACTGCCCAACACTCCGCGTATAATTTGATTGGTCACCTGGCGCGCCGCACTCTTCGCCATGGTTTGCACCACACCATCTTTCTTGCCGCCGCGTGGCCCGGTAGTGCCAAACAAAATATCTTTCAATCCGCCCAGAATCCCGTCATCGACGGCGACCGATTCACCTTTCGCCGGTGGCGCATTTTGTTGCTCACCTGCGGCCTGAACGCCTTGCTGTAAGCGTTCGTACGCTGATTCCCGGTCAACCGTTTCGTCGTATTTACCATACAGCGGCGAGTGGTTCAGAAGCCCATTACGTTCATCGTCAGTTACTGGCCCCATGCGCGAGCAAGGCGCAATCACCATCGCACGTTCCACGACTGTTGGGCTGCCTTTTTCATCCAGCAATGAGATTAACGCTTCGCCGGTTCCCAGTTCCTGAATCGCTTTTTCAGTGTCGAATTTAGGGTTGGCGCGCATAGTTTGAGCGGCGGTTTTCACGGCTTTCTGATCTTTGGGAGTAAAGGCGCGTAACGCATGTTGAATGCGATTACCGAGCTGCCCGAGTACGGTATCGGGAATATCAGATGGGTTTTGGGAAACGAAATAAACCCCAACCGCTTTGGAGCGAATCAGGCGAATGACCTGCTCGATTTTGTCGAGCAACACCTGCGGCGCATCGTTAAACAGCAAATGCGCCTCATCAAAGAAGAACGCCAGCTTTGGTTTTTCCTGGTCGCCTGCTTCCGGTAATTGCTCATAGATTTCTGAAAGCATCCAGAGCAAACTGGCGGCATACAGCTTCGGCATTTGATACAGCTTTTCGGCGGATAAAATATTGATAATGCCCTTGCCGTTGGCATCGGTGCGCATCCAGTCTTTGATATCCAGCATCGGCTCGCCAAAGAAATATTCGGCACCCTGTTGCTCAAGCTGCAATAGCCCGCGCTGAATCGCGCCGACGGACGCACTACTGATATTGCCGTACTGGTTCTGGAAAGATTTCGCGTTATCGCCGATGTACTGCGTCGCCGCGCGCAGGTCTTTAAAATCGAGCAGCAACAAACCCTGATCGTCGGCAATGCGGAAGATAATTTGTAGCACGCCCGACTGCACTTCATTGAGATTGAGCAGCCGTGACAGTAACAGTGGCCCGAGGTCAGAAACCGTTGCCCGCACCGGGTGGCCTTTCTCACCGAAGATATCCCACAGCACCACCGGATTGCCGTGGGGCGACCAGTCCGTCACACCGATTTTTGCCAGCCTGGCGAGCAGTTTCTCAGATTCTGCACCTTCTTGTGCAACACCGGTGAGATCGCCTTTTACATCCGCCATAAACACGGGGACGCCAATCTCTGAAAACGATTCGGCCAGTTTTTGCAGCGTGACCGTTTTACCTGTACCCGTCGCACCGGTTATTAACCCGTGGCGGTTCGCCATATTTGGCAATAAATGCAGTTCTTGTTCAGTGGTTCTGGCAATCAGGAGCGGCGCAATCATGGTGATTTCCCTGTGGCGACATTTCCATAAGCATAGCAAGCGGCAGGCGTTCGTCATCAGCCAAAATCCTGGATTGCGGCAGCTCTCGCAGCAAAGGCTATGCTTTGCATATGTATTACTTATTATTGGGAAACTATGTCCAGATTCTTCTTTAATGACCGTAAGCACATGGTCGACGACGCTATTGAAGGCGTCATTATCAGCTCTCGTTTTCGCAATCTGACCCGCTTAGATACCGATCCCGCCATTCGTGTGGTGGTGCGCAAAGACTGGAACAAAAGCAAAGTCGCGATAATTTCTGGCGGTGGCTCAGGCCACGAACCGGCTCACGCAGGCTTTGTCGGGAAAGGGATGTTAACGGCTGCGGTGTGCGGTGATTTGTTTGCTTCGCCGAGTGTCGAAGCCGTTTTGAACGCGATTGTAGCCGTGACCGGCGACCGTGGCTGCCTGCTCATCGTCAAAAACTACACGGGCGACCGTCTGAATTTCGGCCTTGCTGCCGAGCGTGCCAAAAAACACGGTTTGAAAGTTGAGATGGTTATCGTCGGTGACGATATTTCGTTGCCCGAAAACAAACAGCCACGCGGCATTGCCGGAACGGTTTTAGTGCACAAAATTGCGGGCTATGCCGCAGAGCAAGGCAAGTCTTTAAGCGACGTGCGAGAGGCTGCGCAAAGTGCCTGCGACAGCATTGCCAGCATGGGTGTCGCCATGCAAACCTGCAATCTGCCGGGGCAAAATGACGAAGAAGGGCGCATCAAAGCCGGGCATGTCGAATTAGGCCTTGGCATTCACGGCGAGCCTGGCGCCAGCACGCTTGATAGCCAAAACAGCCACAAAACGATTGCCACCATGGTTCAGCATCTGCGCAAAGCAACGGGGCCAGAAGCCCGTCTCGCGGTGCTAATTAACAACCTCGGCGGAACATCCGCGCTGGAAATGGCGCTACTGGCAAAAGA
Organism: Buttiauxella izardii; assembly: GCF_003601925.1. Classification (GTDB taxonomy): domain Bacteria; phylum Pseudomonadota; class Gammaproteobacteria; order Enterobacterales; family Enterobacteriaceae; genus Buttiauxella; species Buttiauxella izardii. The sequence continues at coordinate 16,849 of NZ_QZWH01000033.1, read as the reverse complement.
GCTGGTGCATTCAGAATTAAAAGAACAAATCGACTATTTGATTGGTCCAGCCGCATTGGTTACTGCTTTGGATATGAAAGGATTTTCACTTTCCGCCATTGCATTGAACAAGACATTTATCGAAGCGTTACAGGCTGATGTTGAAACCGCAGGCTGGCAGCCGATGGTGAAACTCGACGCCATGCCGTTGCAAAAACACAACGTAATACGCGCCGCAAGCCAGGCGAAACCGTCAGAAAATGCCGCCGTTAAAGCGCTGGTGGCAACGATTACCCGCACGCTTATCGAGCAGGAAGAGGCGCTGAATGCGCTGGATGCCAAAGTCGGCGATGGCGATACCGGTTCGACGTTCGCACTGGGGGCGAGGGAAATCGCACAGCTTAACGAAAACGACAAGTTGCCATTAAACGACACGGCGGCATTGCTGGAATTAGTCGGCGAGCGGTTAGCGACCGTCATGGGTGGTTCGAGCGGTGTACTGATGTCGATTTTCTTTACCGCCAGTGGGCAGAAAGTGGCTAAAAAGCAGCCGCTTGCAGATGCGCTATTGTTTGGACTTGAGCAGATGAAACGCTACGGGGGCGCGGAATTAGGCGATCGCACATTAATCGATGCGTTGCAGCCCGCGCTCGAAGCCTTGAAAGAGAGCGATCTGAACGCCGCTATAAAAGCCGCACAAAAAGGCGCAGAGGCGACAGCGAAAATGCAAAAAGCCAACGCCGGGCGCTCGTCGTATGTGAATAGCGAGAACTTGAATGGAGTGAAAGATCCCGGTGCGGTGGCGATTGCTGCGGTGTTTGCCGCGCTGGAACAATAACGATTCCGGGGAATTTCCCCGGTTCTTTTTACGCCTGGCCGCTTAACGCCATCTGCGTCAACCAAAGCCGCGTATCAAACTCGAGTTGATGATATTGCGGCTCCATATGGCAACACAGGGAATAAAACGCCTTGTTGTGGTCTTTCTCTTTCAGGTGCGCCAGCTCGTGAACCACAATCATGCGCAAAAAGGCTTCCGGCCCATTTTTAAATACCGTCGCCACACGAATTTCTGCTTTGGCTTTGAGCTTGTTGCCCTGAACGCGGGACACCGCCGTGTGCAGGCCCAGCGCGTTATTCAATACGTGGATCTTGCTGTCATAAGCGACTTTATTAATCGGCGGCGCATTGCGCAGATACTGGTTCTTCAGATCTTGCGTCCAGGCATACAACGCTTTATCCGTCGTGATGTTATGCGTATCCGGATAGCGTTTTTGCAGCACTTCCCCAAGACGTTGTTCCGCAATTAATGTTCTGACCTGCGCAAGCAAATGCTCGGGATAGCCTTGTAGATACGTTAAATTGCTCATTGGTCTGCTCAAAGTAAGGGGAAAAAAGGTATACTCACGCCCCCATTCGGGGATAAGCAGAAATTTTACCATCCAGGAGGGCCGATGAGCCAATTAGACGACGGTTTCCGTTCACTGACACTAAAACGTTTTCCAGAAACGGACGACGTTAACCCACTACAGGCGTGGGAAGCTGCCGATGACTATCTTTTGCAGCAACTGGACGAAATCGAAATCAGTGGCCCGGTCCTGATTTTTAACGATAACTTCGGGGCGCTGTCTTGCGTGCTGGCTGAACACAAGCCGTACAGCATCAGCGACTCGTACCTTAGCGAACTGGCTATCCGCGAGAACCTGCGCGAGAACGGCATCGTTGAGTCCAGCGTAACGTTCCTTGATAGCACCGCGAAATATCCAGAAGCGCCAGCAGTTGTTCTGATTAAGATCCCTAAAACACTGGCATTGCTTGAGCAGCAACTGCGCGCGCTGCACGAAGTCCTGACGCCGGAAACGCGCATTATTGCCGGTGCGAAAACCCGTGATATTCACAACTCCACCATCGAGTTGTTTGAAAAAATCATCGGGCCAACCACCACCACTCTGGCGTGGAAAAAAGCGCGTTTGATCAACTCGACGTTCAACGCGCCGGTTCTGAAAGAAGCCGCAGAAACCCTGAGCTGGAAACTGGAAGGCACGCCGTGGACGATTCATAACCACGCCAACGTGTTTTCCCGTACCGGTCTGGATATTGGCGCACGTTTCTTTATTGAAAACCTGCCGACCAATCTGGAAGGCGAAATCGTCGATTTAGGTTGCGGCAATGGCGTGATTGGCCTGCATTTGCTTGAGCAAAACCCAGAAGCGAAAGTGGTCTTTGTTGATGAATCACCGATGGCCGTAGCGTCAAGCTACAAGAACGTCGAATTCAACATGCCGGAAAACCTGGAACGCTGCGAGTTTATGATTAACAACGCACTTTCCGGTGTTGAGCCGTATCGTTTTAACACGATTCTGTGCAACCCGCCGTTCCATCAGCAGCACTCTTTGACCGATCAGGTGGCGTGGGAAATGTTCCACCATGCGCGTCGTTGCCTGCAAAATGGCGGCGAGCTGTACATCGTTGCTAACCGCCATCTGGACTACTATCACAAGCTGAAAAAGATCTTCGGTAACTGCGACACCGTTGCGACCAACAAAAAGTTTGTGGTGTTGAAAGCTGTGAAATTAGGCCGCCTCCGCTAGGATTTATCGCTTATCCACCCTGTCCGTAGGTCGGATAAGCGCAGCGTCATCCGACAAGGCCAGACGCTAAATTTCCAATGCTAAATGGGTGCCCTGCGCGATTGCGCGTCGGGCATCCAGTTCCATCGCCACATCCGCACCACCAATCAAATGCAGCGTTTTCCCCAGTTCGCGTAACGGTTCTGCCAGTTCACGACGTGAATCCTGACCGGCACAAATAATCACGTTATCCACTGCCAGCGTCTGCGGCTCACCGCCTACCGTAATGTGCAAACCTTCGTCATCAATGCGTTCATAAGTTACGCCCGCCACCATTTTCACGCCACGCGCCAGCAATGTGGTGCGGTGAATCCAGCCCGTTGTTTTGCCTAACCCTTCACCCGGTTTACTGGTTTTACGTTGCAACATCACAATCTTGCGTGGGCTTTTAGGCAGTTGCGCGCCTTCCGGGCGCAATCCACCCGCATGTTGCAGGCTGGTGTCGATACCCCATTCCACGCAAAATTCAGCGATATTCTGGCTGGTGGATTCCCCTTCCTGGCTCAGATACATCGCGGTATCAAAGCCAATCCCACCCGCACCGATGATAGCCACACGGTCGCCGACCGGGGCTTTCTCGCGCAGCACATCAATATAATTCAGTACTTTAGGATGCATGATCCCGTCGATCAGCGGCAGGCGCGGCTCGATGCCGCAGGCGAGAATTATCTCGTCGAACTCTTTAAGCAGCGGTGCGGTAACGTACTGATTCAGGCGAACTTCAACGCCAGTTATTCCCAACATGCGGCGGTAATAGCGCAGAGTTTCGTAAAACTCCTCTTTGCCGGGGATTTGCTTGGCGATATTAAATTGCCCACCGATTTCAGAGGCGGCATCAAATAACGTCACTTTGTGCCCGCGCGCTGCGGCGTTGATCGCAAAAGCTAATCCCGCCGGGCCTGCGCCAACTACGGCCAGGTTTTTACGAACCGCTGCCGGAGCAATCGGCATTTTGGTTTCGTGGCAGGCGCGTGGGTTAACCAGGCAGGAGGTGACTTTGCCGAGAAAAATCTGATCCAGGCACGCCTGGTTGCAGCCAATACAGGTGTTTATTTCATCTTCACGGCCTTGCTCAGCCTTAGAAACAAACTCCGCGTCGGCAAGGAACGGTCGCGCCATCGATACCATATCGGCATCGCCATCGGCGAGGATCTTCTCGGCAGTTTGCGGATCGTTAATGCGGTTGGTGGTGACTAATGGGATCGATACTAATCCTTTGAGTTTGCGCGTCACCCAGCTAAACGCACCGCGTGGAACCGGCGTCGCAATGGTCGGAATACGCGCTTCATGCCAGCCGATACCAGTGTTGATCAACGTGGCGCCGGCTTTTTCGATAGCTTTGGCAAGCTGTACGGCTTCGTCAAAAGTGCCACCGCCATCGACCAAATCCAGCATCGACAGACGATAAATAATAATGAAATTAACCCCGACTTTTTCACGCACCGCACGCACCACTTCGATGGCAAAACGCATGCGCCGGGTGTAATCACCGCCCCATTCGTCGTCGCGCTGGTTAGTTCTTGCCGCCAGAAACTGGTTAATTAAATAGCCTTCGGAACCCATGATTTCGACGCCATCGTATCCGGCTTGCTGTGCAAGGCTGGCGCATCGGGCGAAGTCTTCTATCAGCGTGAGAATTTCTTCGTGGCTTAAAGCGTGGGGCTTAAAGCGGTTAATCGGGGCCTGAATGGCGGAAGGAGCGACCGGGTTTGGCTGGTAACTATAACGCCCGGTATGCAGGATTTGCAGGGCAATTTTGCCACCTTCGCGGTGAACTGCGTCAGTCACCACTTGATGATGTGCGAGCTGGCTTTCGTCATTGAGCACCGCGCCGCTTTCCACGCCGACGCCGGAAGGCGAGGGGGCAACGCCGCCCGTGACAATCAACGCCACGCCGTGACGGGCGCGTTCGGCATAAAAGGCCGCTAAACGCTCGGCACCTTTTGGGTGTTCCTCAAGCCCGGTGTGCATCGAACCCATCAGCACGCGGTTTTTAAGTGTGGTGAAACCCAAGTCTAGTGGGGCAAACAGCGACGGATAGCTCATATTCTCTTCCTGAAGGGTCATTATTATTATGTGGTCGGATGAGTTAGTAATTTAGCTGGATGTAGCGCAAATGGGGAGAAGTTGTCGAATGATTGTGACATAACTCAAAGAACGGGTCGGGTGAGCGAACGCTCCCCGACACAACAGCCGTTTTAATCTTGTAGGTCGGGCAAGCGAAGCGCCCCCGACACAACACGTAATTACTGCGCCAGACGTTTTCCTAACGCATCAAACAGGTGAAGATGCTGCTCATCAACACCCAATTGCAGCGGCGTACCCGCAGTGAAATTAAGCTGCTGGAATGATTTGAGGCACACCGATTGCCCGGCTAAATCCAGATACACCAGCGTCGAATCCCCCTGAAGTTCGGTAAACCTGGCGACTCCGCTGAACTGATAATCCGCATTTTCATTCAGGCGCAGGTGTTCCGGACGAATCCCGATAAACACTTTATCGCCCTCATTCAAGTTCTGCGCAGGCGCAGCGAGCGGCAATACCACATTGTCGGCGATGACCAGGGTATTGTGGGTAAACACTGCGGGCAGAATATTGATTTTCGGGGTGCCAATAAACTCGGCGACGAATAAATTTTGCGGCGCGTTATACAACTCAAGCGGCGTTCCGACCTGCTCGATTTTGCCTTTGTAGAGCACCACAATTCTGTCGGCCAGCGTCATCGCTTCAACCTGATCGTGGGTGACGTAAATCATCGTGTTCTGCAAATTGCCATGCAGGCGGCTGATTTCCTGGCGCATTTCGACGCGTAATGCCGCATCCAGATTGGAAAGTGGCTCGTCAAAAAGAAATATTTTGGGCTGCTGAACAATAGAACGCCCAATCGCCACACGCTGTCGCTGCCCGCCGGAAAGATTTTGCGGCAGGCGATCGAGCAACTCCTCAAGCTGCAACATTTTTGCCGCTTGCTCGAGGCGTCGCGCAATTTGATCCGCTGGCGTTTTGACATTTTTCAGCCCAAAACTGAGGTTATCGCGCACCGTCATATGCGGATAAAGCGCGTAGGACTGAAACACCATCGACAGTTCACGCTGGCCCGCCGGTAATTCCGTCACGTTGTTTTCACCGATGATAATCGACCCGCTGTTTAAGCTTTCCAGCCCGGCAATAATGCGCAGCAGCGTTGATTTGCCGCAGCCAGAAGGGCCAACCAGCACAATAAATTCACCGGAATGAATATCGAGGGACAGGTTTTCAATAATGGTGTTCTTTTCGTAGCTTTTATTAATATTTTTCAGGGTAACAGTGGTCATTATTTTCTCCGAAAAGACTCACAGCGATTCAATCAGTGATAACAGCATTGAGGTTTTTTCCTGCATCAGCGCTTTATCATTGCGGCTTTCCACATTCAGGCGCAGTAAGGGTTCGGTATTAGAACTGCGCAAATTAAAACGCCAGTGGGTGAATTCCATACTCAACCCATCGCAATCAGACTGGCTCAGGCAGAGTGGTAAAAGCTCTGTCTCAATATGCTTCATGACTGCGAGAGGATTCTTAACCGTGATATTTATTTCGCCTGAAATCGGGAAGCTTTTAATACGTTCAGCGATGAGTTCTGAGAGTTTTTTTTGATTGGTATTTAAGAGCTGAATCATTAGCAGCGCGGGGATCATGCCGCTATCGCAATAACCAAATGAGCGGAAATAGTGGTGCCCGCTCATTTCGCCACCATAAATCGCATTTTCACGGCGCATGGCATCTTTAATAAACGCGTGTCCGGTTTTTGATTCCACGGCGACGCCCCAACACTGGCTGATGATCTGTCGGGTATTCCACATCAGGCGCGGATCGTGAATGATGGTTTCACCAGGATTTTGCTCCAGGAACCACGCCGCCAGCAGCCCGACCAAATAATAGCTTTCGATAAAATCGCCATGGCTGTCGAAGAAAAAGCAGCGGTCAAAATCCCCGTCCCAGGCGATACCTAAATCGGCTTTATAAAGCACCACGGCGGCGCGGGTATCAAAGCGGTTTTCCTCCAGCATTGGATTCGGCACACCCGCCGGGAAATGCCCATCAGGATCGAAATGCAGTTTGATAAATTCAACCGCAGCATGTTGTTTGTGCAGGGCTTTTTCAATCGCGTCAAATGCCGGGCCGGCGGCACCATTCCCGGCATTCACGACCACGCGTAACGGGCGCTTCAGCGGCGTGGTGATGTAACTCATCAGGTGCTCAACCCACGCATCACGATGGTCACAGCGCTGATAATTCCCCGGTTGTGCGGCAGGGGTAAAATCATTCGCCAGCGCCAGAGCTTTAATTTCCAGCAGCCCGTTATCGTTGCTCACCGGGCGTGCCTGTTCACGGACGATTTTCATGCCGTTGTAATTAGCAGGATTATGGCTGGCGGTAATTTGTATACCGCCATCGGCGTTTAACAGCCGGGTGGCGAAATAAACTTCTTCGGTGCCGACCATGCCGATATCAATCACATCGACACCGCTGCGGATTAATCCTTTTGCCAGTGTCTGTTTGTATTCTTCTGATGTCAGGCGGCTGTCGCAGCCAATCACTATCCGTTTTGGTTTAAGCCAGGTTGCGACGGCTTGTGCAATGCGCAAGACAATATCGTGATTAATCGTGATATCCACTTCACCGCGAATATCATAGGTTTTGAAACACTGTAATTCATCCATAAATCAACCTGTGTTAGCCGGAGTGTCACGTTGACTCCCCTTCAATAAATTGATAATCCAGCTCGTAGTGGATTTTATTATTCTCTTCAAGCAATAATTTGACGGCGGTTTTTCCTTTATCCTCGGCATGTTGAGAAATCGTTGTCAGGCGAATACCCGAAGAATTCACAGGAATATCATCAAAACCGGTAATAGCCACTTGCTGTGGCACCGATATATTATTTTCAACGCAATAATTTACCGCTCCGGCGGCAAAGCGGTCAGATAAGCAGATAATGGCACTCATATCCGGATGCTCATTTAGCAGTATTTGTGCGGCCTGCGCGCCATGGGTTTCATCATGCAGCGTTTCATATAACCAACAATCACTGAGATTAATGGCATGTGCGGCAAGGGTTTCGCGGCAGGCATTAACCCTGGTCAGCATTAAGTTATTATCCCCAGTGATCGCTTGTTCGAGCGAGCGCAGACCCGCTGCGGATTTTGTAGATGGGAATGAAATGATGCCAAATTTGCGATGCCCCTTCTTGAGTAAATACTCGCAAATCTCACTCATCGCTTTTTTGTTATTAATCGAAACGCTACTGTAATCCGGCAGCGAAAAATCAATGGTGACCACGGGAATATTCTTAGCCAGCGCCTGTTGGATCACTTCGTCGCTATTATGGGTAGCGTTAAGAATATAACCATCAACCAGGGTATTCAGGCGTTTTACTTTCACATTCTGGCTATTTTTTAAGGGAATGAGAACCAGATTCACATCGTGATTTTCACACTGCGTGGCGATGCCTTTCATCAAACTCAGATCGTGATTATCAATAAACACGTAACTCATCGAATCGTTAAAAATCACCCCAATAGTATCTGACTTGCCGGTACGCAAGGCGCGCCCAAGCCGGTCGGGGCCTTGAAAGCCGCAGGATGCCGCGTACTCAAGGATCTGTTTGCGTAGTTCATCAGACAGTTTGTCCGGGTTGTTCCACGCATTGGAAACGGTGGTATGCGAGATACCCAGCGCAGATGCGATTGATTTAGTCGTCACTTTTTTATTGCTATTCATGTCATCAATACTTTTTGTCTTTTATATTGGGTTACTTTTACTTTGCCATAAGTTTAACGTTAAACAAAAGTGATTGTGTGATCGGTTTAACGTTAAACATAAATTCCTGATGCTAGCGTAAAAATAGAGTAGCGCTTATGTTTTCTAAGGAGAGTTCTAGTGAAAGTTTCGACACTGGCTAAATGGACTGCGTCAATTCTGTTGGCAACGGTTATTTCGGGTTGCGACAAGGATGATGAAAAAACGGCACAAGCCGATGCGACGCCAATAAAAATGTGGGTCGCACCCAATGAAAATGAAGAAGCCTTCTGGAATGCGATGGTCACAGAATGGAATAATTCACCGCAGCATCGAAAAGTTGAATTTACCACTATTCCGGCGGCAAGTAGTTCTGAAGAAGCGATTATGAACGCGCTGGCTTCAGGCACAGAACCTGATATTTCCAGCAATGTTTTTATTGGTTTTGCCAGCCAACTTAATGAAATGGATCAGCTCGTCGATTTAGCCAAATTACCCAATTATCCGCAGCTTATTGATACCCGAAATATGGGTGAAATTGTTCCGGCTTGGGAAATTAAAGGCCAGACAAATGTATTGCCTATTTACATCAACCCGATTGTTTATTGGTGGCGCATGGACTTACTGAAAAAGTATGGCTATGAAAAAGTGCCGACCACTTATCAGGATATTTACACGCTTTCACAGCGCCGTGCCGATGATAAATCGGGTTATGCGATACAACTTACCGCCGGTAAAAACTGGTGGGATCGTTGGTTCGATTTTATTCCGTTGTATTACGCGCAGACCAACGGGCAGGCTTATATTGCTGATAATAAAGCCCAATACAATAGTTCGCAGGGCGAAACCGTGTTGGCGTTTATGACGAAAATATTTGCCAACAAATGGAGCAGCTACGATTTCACCGCTGCTGATGATCCACTCGCAACCGGCCAGGTGATGGCATCGGTGCGCGGCCCGTGGGATATCGCGCGTTATCGCAAACAGTACCCCGCCATTCTTGAAACCATCCAGATTGGCCCGATGGTCACTGTTGACGGGCACCCGCAACCGCATACGCTGGCGGACAGCAAAGGTGTGGTGATGTTTAAAAGCAGTAAACATCAAACCGAAGCCTGGGAGTTTATTCAGTGGGTATTTAGCAACCCGGAACACGACCTGAAATGGCTTGAGCTAACCGGCATGCCGCCTGCGCGTGGGGACTTACTGACCAACAACTTGTTCACTGCGTACCTTGACCGCAGCCCGGTTGAAAAGCAGATTGCTGCGCATGTCGCTAATGCGCAGCCGCCAGCGGCGACGACTAAAACCACTGAAATTCAGCGCAGCATGACGCAAATGATTGAGCGCACCATTTTCTCCGGAATGACGCCGATTGACGCACTGAATCAGTCTGCCGCCGAAACTGACAAGCTGCTCGGGCAATAATCACGATGCGCAGAATCCGCATTAGCGACTCTTCATTAGGGGGCTTATTAGCCTCCTCGTGGCTCGGATATTCCGTGTTGTTTTGGTTTTATCCGTTTGCCTGGCTGGTGATATTAAGCGTGACGCAGTGGCAGTTTATTGGCACTCCACGCTTTAATGGCCTGTATAACTTTATCGGCGTGATGCAGGATGAATTGTTCTGGAAATCCATGCTCAATGTGCTGCGATTCCTGCTGTATTACATTCCGATAGTGTTAGTCGCCTCGTTACTTTTTGCGGCGGGATTAAAACGTATTAAATATGGCAAAGGGTTTATCGCTCTGAGCTTTCTGTTAGCCAATGTCTCATCGGGCGTAGCTTATTCCATTGTATTCTCTAAATTGTTTAGTGAGTTCGGGCCGATTAATGGTTTTTTACGCGAAACGTTTGGCTTCGCTATTCCGTGGTTTACCAACCCCGATTGCGCGATGTTATCCATCGCTTTAATTGTGACGTGGAAGTTTGTCGGCTATTACGGCCTGATTCTTTATTCCGGCATGATGGCGATTCCCAAGGATATTTATAGTGCTGCGACACTCGATAAAACGCCGCCTTTTAAACAGCTTTACGCCGTCACGTTGCCGATGATGAATGCGCAAATCATTATGGTGCTGGTTCTGGCGATTACCGTGGCGTTTGGCATTTTTACCGAACCTTATCTGATTACCGGCGGTGGTCCGTTAAACAGCACCACGATGCCGATGGTGGTGATGTACGAAGTCGCATTCCAGAATATGAAGCCAAGTTGGGCGGCCACCATGTCGATTATTGTGGCGGTGTGTAGCTTTGCGTTGATCTGGGTTTTACGTCGCCTGTTTGAAAAAAATATCGAGATAGTCTGATGAAAGCACTCAAACCGGTCAGTTTACTGATTCATCTCGTGATGTTGATTCTTGCCGTCAGCTGGCTTTATCCGTTTATCTGGATGGTGATCGCTTCGTTTAAAGACACCGCCCAGATTTATACCACCGGCTTATTTGACGGGCGTTTCTCACTCGATAACTACGCATTTTTGTTTGATAACAGCGCCAGGGCGGATAAACCTTTCCTGCGTACTTTGTTTAACTCGATGTTTATCGCTATCACTATCACCGCCAGCGTGACATTAACCTCAACGCTTGTCGGTTATGCGGTGGCGAAAATCCAGTTCCGTGGGCAGAAAGCGTTTAAAAACCTGCTGATTCTGCAAATGGTATTCCCGGCATTTATGTTCATTATTCCGCAGTTTGTTTTGATGCGTGAACTGGGGTTGATCAACAGCTATAGCGCGATGATCCTGCCGTTTATGATGAGCGCGTGGGGCATCTTTATGGTGTCGCAAAGTTTTAAAGGCACACCGAACGATTATATTTACGCCGCAAAACTCGACCACGCCAGCCTGTGGGGAATATTACGCCATGTGATGATGCCGCTGAATAAATCTATTCTGGCGATTGTGGCGTTGTTTACCTTTTCCAGCGCCTGGGACAACTTCCTCTGGCCGTTAATTGTGATGCGTGAAGCAGAGAAAATGCCGTTCTCGGTATTGCTGGCGACGTTTAGTAAATCCTACGGCGTCTATCTTGGCCCGGTAATGGCAGGCGCGGTGGTGCAAACTTTGCCAGTCGTTATTTTGTTTATTCTGTTCCGTAAATACTTCCTCCAGGGAATGTCGCTGTCACTGAAATAATAAGGAACCTGGCATGAACAATTCCCATTGGTGGAATGAGCGCGTTTTTTATCAGGTCTATTTGCCGTCATTTTGTGACGGGAATAATGACGGACTCGGTGACTTTCACGGCTTGCTATCCAAAATTGATTATCTGGCCGACCTCGGTATTAAGGGATTGTGGGTAACGCCTTTTTACCCGTCGCCGCTGGTCGATAACGGCTACGACATTAGCGATTACTGCGCCGTTGACCCGCGTTTTGGCGATATAGCCGCCTTTAAAGCGGTGCTGGACGCGTGCCATCAGCGCGGCATGAAAGTGGTAATCGACGTGGTGATCAATCACGTTTCGGATCAACACCCGTGGTTCCTGGATGCGTGGAATAACCCGCAAAGCCCGTGGCGCGATTTCTTCATCTTTAGCGACCAACCGAATAACTGGCAGTCGTTTTTTTCCGGTTCGGCGTGGAGCAAAGAGCCGGACACCGGGCAACATTACTACCACAAATTTTCCCCGCAGCAGGTTGACCTCAACTGGAGCAACCCGCGCGTTGAGCAGGAAATCCGCCAGACGCTCGATTTCTGGATTGCGCAGGGCGTGGATGGTTTCCGCTTTGACGTGATTAATTTCCTGACCACCGACGGCATTACGGCGGATAACCCAGAAATTGCCGGGGAACAGCAACACGACAACGATATCAACCAGCCCGGTTTAAGCGCGGTGCTGGCGCGTCTGTGCCGCCATATTCGCCAGCAAGGCGACTACTTTCTGATTGGCGAAGTGGGCAGCGAAGATCTGGATATTTTGCAACGTTATCAGCGCCCGGAACTGCTGGATGTGGTGTTTAACTTCAATCTTGGCAGCCAGAAAACGTTCTCTGCCAACGCGATTTATCAGCAATTAAAGGCGATGGAACAGCAGCAATCTGGCGTGCCGACGCTGTTTTTCTCAAGCCATGATATGTCGCGCATGATTAGCCGTTTCGGAGAATCACCGCGTGATACCGAACGGGCCATTGCCGTGATGGCGCTGCAAATCAGCGCGCGCGGAGTGCCATTTATTTTCCAGGGTGAAGAGAACGGCATGACCGATTATCAGGCCCAGGCGCTCGACCAAATTTATGACATTCAGGGGCAGACGCATTACCACTCGGCCATTGCCGATGGTCTAACGGCAGACGAGGCGCTGGCGCAAGCCATCGAACATTCGCGAGATGGCTCGCGTTCACCGTGCCAGTGGAATGATGCAGCGTATGCCGGGTTTTCAACCCGCTCGCCATGGATGCCGGTTAACGCCAATTATCCGCAGGTGAATGCCCGCGCCATGCAAGGCGACCAGGGCTCTATATTCCACGCTTACCAGACGCTTATCGCGCTACGCAACCAGTCGCAGGCGTTGCAGAAGGGGGAATATGTGTTCCTCGAGTGTCTCGATGAGTGCCTGTATTTTTCCCGCCGTTTTGACGATGAAACGGTGACGGTGGCGATTAATTTTGGTTCCACAATCGTAAACCCATGCCGGGAAATCGACGGTGAATTGTTGTATGGCGAAGATGCGCCACTGCTTTCAAAAAATCATATTGTTATCAAGAGGAAATTCCATGGAAAGGCATAGTCAAAACCCGCTGATTACACCTGCTGATGTCAAACCATCACACCCATCAATGAAAGTTGAATGTGTTTTTAATGCGGGCGTCACCGAATTTAACGGTGAAATTATTCTGCTGCTGCGCGTCGCCGAAAGCGTTCTTAACAACTCGACGCAAACCGTTCATGTGCCGTTATTAGAGCAACAAGGCAACAAGTGGGTTTGCACCACCGCTGTTTTTGATCTCAGCGACGATCGTTATGATTTCAGCGATCCGCGCACCATTGTGATGATTGATGATCTTGATGAGGTGTATTTGACGTCAATGTCTCACCTGCGCATAGCCCGCAGCCGCAACGGTGTAGATTTTGTTATCGACGATGAACCATTTATTTTCCCGGATACCCAGTACGAACAATTTGGCTGCGAAGATCCGCGCATCACGCAAATCGATGGCGCCTGGTATATCAACTATTCCGCAGTGTCGAGCTACGGGATTTCTACCGCATTAGCCGTCACCCATGATTTCAAAACCGTTGAGAAACTGAGCGTGATTTTCTGCCCGGATAACCGTGATGTTTGTTTCTTCCCTGAAAAAATTAACGGCAAGTTCTACGCTCTGACGCGCCCGGCACCGAAGCATTTCGGTAAGCCTGAAATTTGGTTAAGTGAATCACCGGATTTGCTGCACTGGGGCAACCATCGCCATTTATTAGGTGCTTCCGGGGACAAATGGGATGCCCGCAAATCTGGCGGCGGTGCGCCATTGCTGAAAACTGAAAAGGGCTGGCTGGCGATTTATCACGGCGTCGATGCCGATCAGCGCTACTGCCTTGGCGCGTTATTACTCGACATTAATGACCCGACCAAAATCCTCGCCAAATCGCCAGTTCCCTTGCTGCAACCTGAAGCCATCTATGAAAAAGAGGGGTTCTTCGGCAACGTGGTGTTTGCCTGCGGAGCGCTTATTAAAGATGACACATTGCGCGTTTGGTATGGTGCTGCGGATGAATGTATGGCGCTGGCGACGCTGCCAATGTCTGAGTTGTGGCAACATTTACGGTTGGCATAAACCATGACTGCGCCAACGGTTAACGCATTATTGGCGGCGTATCGGAGCCGCCGCCCACATCGTTTGCAACGCCAGAAAATGGTTTTTCATGGCGTTGACGGGCGGGATGTTTATAACCCGACGAAGCCATTCAGATTTAACCAACAGTGGGTGATGGCGGCGCGCGTCGAAGCGCGTGAAAGCGAGTTTTCACAGGTGCGATTTTTCCGTGTGGAGGATTTTAAACAGGCGTATTTACTGGAAGATGCGCCGGTTTTTAATTTGCAGGATCCGTTTATCTGCATGGTTGCAGGCGAGATGGTGTTTGGCGGCGTCGAAGTGGCGATATCGCCAGAAGACGCAACAACTCTGACCTGGAAAACGTGTTTCTGGCGCGGTAATGATTTGACGTCGCTGCGCCATTTTGCTGATGGGCCACAAGGCATGAAAGATATTCGCCTGGTGGATTTAACCGACGGGCGAATTTTGTTGTTCACCCGTCCACAAGGCGCGAACGGCGGGCGCGGGAAAATCGGCTGGACGATTATCGACTCACTGGAATGCCTGACGCCACAAGCTATTGATAATGCGAAATTACTCCAACATGTCGACGACTTGAGCTGGTGCGGTGTGAATGAAGCGTGGGAAAGTTCAGCGGGTATTGTCGACGTATTGGCTCATGTCGCTTGTTTCGATGAACAAGGAAATCGCCATTATTACGCTGCGGTGTTCCAGTTTGATATTTCTCTTTCGCAAAGCCCGCCCATCACAATTATTGCTGAACGTGATGATTTCCTGCCAGGTGATGCAAAACGTATTGATTTAAATGATGTGGTATTTCCAGGTGGACTATTATCCATAAATAAGAATAAAGCCCTATTATTTTGTGGAACCAGTGATTGTGAGGTGCAGTGGTTATTGGTTGATGATTTCTTTATGAGATTCAACTCGCAAAATAATGATTTGGAAGCTTTTAAATATTAATTAAGTGATAAAAAAGAAACTGCATTAATTTCTTCTCATCAATACATTTAGTTTCACTATGAATCAGGGTTTAGTATTCAACTATTTAATGTAATGACAGATAAATAGTCTATCCCTTTTGTATTAATTAGTTTGATGAATGTTTCATGGACTCTATAAGGATATAAAGAAATATGAAAATAAAAATCGGGGCTTTATTAGTCGGGCTTGCCCTGTCTGCGGGAGCGGCAGCGACTAATACAACAAATCGTAATATTAGTTTAGAACAACGCCTGAATCAGTTAGAGCAACGGGTCATCGCGGCTGAACAACGTGCAGCAGTTGCGGAAGCAGAAGTGCAAAAAATAAAAGCGACTCCGGCGCGCACAATCGCACCTGTCGCCGTTGTCAGCGAGCAATCTGTAACGAATAAAGCCGATAATCAATCACCGAAATTAACCTTGAGTGGTTATGGCGACCTTAAAATATATGGCGACGTAGAATTTAATATGGATGCGGCCAGCCGAAGTAATGGCCTGACATCAATGCGCAATAGTGCCAATACTAATTGGGCTGATGGCACTAATGAACGTTGGGATATTAACGGTCGTATTCTGCTTGGTTTTGATGGTTATCGCCGCATGGACGATGGCAAATTTGCCGGGTTTACTGTCCAGCCGTTAGCGGATTTAACCGGGCATATGAATCTTGATGATGCGGCATTCTTCTTTGGTCAGGAGAACGACTGGAGAATTAAAGTGGGCCGTTTTGAAGCCTACGATATGTTCCCGTTAAATCAGGATACCTTTGTTGAATATTCCGGTAATACCGCCAACGATCTTTATGGCGATGGTTACGGCTATATCTACATGATGAAAGAAGGGCGCGGGCGTAGTGATACCGGCGGTAACTTCATGCTGAGCAAAAATATCGACAACTGGTATTTCGAATTAAACACGCTGCTTGAAGATGGCACTTCGTTGTATCAGGACAAGTCATATCACGGCAACGATATGCAAAAAGACAAAAACGTCGTTTACGTGCGCCCGGTGATTTCCTGGTCTGAGGGGGCTTTCTCCGCCGCGGCGGCGATGGAAGCGCAAGTGGTGAACAACGCTTATGGCTATACCGATGCTAACGACCAAATGGTCGACCAATCCAGCCGTACCGGTTATGGCCTGACGATGACGTGGAATGGGCAGAAAGCCGACCCGGACAACGGTATTGTCGCCAACTTCAACACGGCTTATCTGGATGCCGAAGATGAAACCGACTTCACCGCAGGCGTGAACGCCTTATGGCAGCGCTTCGAGCTGGGTTATATCTACGCGCACAACGATATTGATAAGTTCGATGTGAATAATGCGATTGAGAATTGCGACAGCGATTGCTGGATTACCAACGCGGGCACCTACGATATTCATACCCTCCACTCTTCGTATCTCTTCCCGAACGTGATGGGCATGAAGAACTTCAATATTTACTTGGGGACGTATGTGTCGTGGGTTAGCGCGGATAATGACTCTAACGATGGCAGCGATAATACGCGCTATGGCGGGCGTGTGAGATTTAAGTATTACTTCTAATAAGAGTGAAAATTGCCCTCACCCTAACCCTCTCCCCCAGGAGAGGGAATTGACTAGTTTTCTCCCTCTCCCTGAGCTGTCTCTTAGTCACATTTCTGTGAGTCGGGAGACAGTTCCGTTCACCCGATGTTCAGTGTTTTATTTAGCCACTGAACCGGTGAA
>NZ_QZWH01000032.1 GCF_003601925.1 Buttiauxella izardii | reverse complement strand
CCATGTGGCCGGTTTGTACCGACTACTGATCCTACCCGCGAACAGCGGACAATCCATGTCTTATGTCATCCTACCTGACGGGAATTCCACTCGTCGCGAGTGATTTCCCAGATGTCGGTTCTGGCAGCCCGAAAACGTACCCTCAAAGCATTTTTAAAGTGTCATCTAACCAGGCGGGAAGATTTTCTCTTTACCAGTTGAGATAGAATTGAAAATCACTTTTCTGCCGTTCATTAAGCAGTATGACAACCTCGGTAACTATCCATGCTTTAGCAATTGCAATTTCTTTAGCTAAATCACTAAGATTATAATTACGCGATATACAGTTATAGCGTTCAGCAAACTCCATAAACTTTTGTTTAGAACCCATCCCCTTTATAATTGGGGCAAGGTCAATGGCTGGACTACCAGTGCTGAATCTCTCCCAGTCGAAAAGAACTAAATCACCGTGCTCCCTTTTTCCCCAATTACCCGCATTACTGTCACCCGAAATTAAGCAATGACCACTGAAAAGAGCATCACTTGCTTGCTGAAAATAGCGCAACTGTTTTGCTGCTCTACCCGTTAATACCAATAATATGAGAGATTTTTCGAGGGCTGATTCTGACCAAGAGTGATTGTGATAAACCCATGAAGGGTCCGGTGGATAGCAATGTAAGCGAGACAGAATTTCCAATACGCCGTCTCGTGCAACTTCGTCCTGATCAACTTGGTGCGGAATATACTCAAGTTTTAACTTGCGCATGGACGGATCGGCAAACAACAGCTTTGGGGTAGAAATGTCCACTTGAGCTAGATGCCTGGCAGCATGTTGGTAAAAACTGAACTCGACATCATTGACAGGAAATTTTTCGATGACTTGATTGCCTGCGTCATCCACCAAAAGCCTCACTTTGGCAGTCCCATGCGTGATAAATTATCATCAGACATACATCTTGCCTTTAACGTTGACCGATTGGTTAATTCAGAGGGATTTGAGTTTAGCGCAATCTGCCAGTCATGTGTCCAGTTAGCATATTGTGAAGTGTGGAATGTCCGCTCCTGGCACAGGGCGGACATCAGCATTAATATCCTGCATCACTCCGGTTCCGAAGCTGAAACGTTGTACTGCTTGTTTTCATCAACTAATTAATGTTTTATGATTCAACTGCTACTTTTATCATGGAATCAACAGGATGAATCAGAAGGCATGGTCTTTTAAAGCTGTTGGTCAGGATGATCTTCGGTACTTTGGGAATAATGGTTATCACGACGACTCAACTAGTTTTTACAGATATGACAACTTTGTCCCAAACCATAAGCAGGTTAAAAAAGGGGATATTGTCATAGTTACTGATAGAAAAAATGTCCTGGGAATATCAGTTATAGATAATCTGTCATCGGCACCATACATAAAAATTCGTAACCGATGCCCTTATGAGGACTGCGTTCCAGCAAAGTTGATCCATCGGAAATTTAAAAAACCAGAGTGGCGCTGCAGTAATGGGCATGAATTTGATTACCCAAAGGTAGAAGACGCTCCCGCATTGGAATTTAAAGCTGATTATAAAAAAAACTACAAACCCATTAATTCTGTCTCCATAACAGATTTAATTTCTAACACTCCACGCTACAACGTTCAAAGCTCAATTCAAGAAATTGACTTTGAATGGGCAAATCATTTGTTTGGCGGGGTCAATCAACTTGGCCCTACCGAAGCAGACAGTGACGATACTCTCCTCAATGAAAAAGATCAGAGAAAAGCAGTTATACGGCAAATTAAGCAAAGGCGTGGGCAAAAAGCATTTCGTGACAATTTGATAACCCTAGCGGCTCAATGCGCAATTAGTGATTGTGCAATCGTTGATATCCTCGAAGCAGCGCACATCACTCCATACAAAAATGATACACACAACCACGTAAGCAATGGGCTATTATTGCGTTGTGACATGCACACTTTGTACGATCTGGATCTATTTGCTATCGATCCTGACTCGTTACTTATTTACTTTGCTCCTCAGATCCAAGATAAAGAATACACAAGATATCATGGGAAAAAATTGCGTGTTTCGTACAAAGTTAATCGTGGAGCCCTTGTCGAAAGGTGGAAAACGTTTACTGAAATGTATGGCAATTCCCACCTGATAATAAAAGCAATCCAGGTTTAACCATACAAGGCACAACATGGGATTATTAAAAGCAGGGCTTCGCACTGCGAATGCTATCGTCACGCTCGGTGGATCGCTGGAATTAGAGCATGCGAAAGCAAGCTTCGAATCCACTCATGCTTCCTATAAAACAACGTATGACGAAGTAACGTTAATAAAAGCCAAGATTGATTATCGCATTAGTGAGTTGGGTGACACGCTAAAAACCGTAAAAACTAAACTGGATAATATCGAGCAATTATTAGAGACCACTTCCACCTCTTTCGATAAACAGTCCCGGCCAACTATGCATGCATTGCAGAGTATTGAACTATTCAATCAACAGTATTCCGGCGTACTCAGCGTGGGATTTGGTGGGATTATGGGTGGATCAATGGCATTGGGCGCGTGGGCGCTTGTTTCAGCCATTGGCACCGCGTCTACGGGCACGGCTATCGGCACGTTGTCTGGTGTCGCTGCAACCAATGCGACACTAGCCTGGTTCGGTGGTGGTGCGCTCGCTGCGGGTGGAGCTGGAATGAGCGGCGGTATGCTGGTACTCGGGGGGCTAGTTGCGGCGCCGATTATCTATTTCGCAGCGAAAGGGGCTTGGACCAAAGCCCGCGCTTTTCAGGACCAAGAAGTGCTCGTTGAGCAAGAGCATGAAAAACTACGCGCACTAAAACCAGAACTCGAGAAGCAATATAACGACGTACTAACGTACACCATTCAATTAAATAGCCATTGCCACACATGGTTGGCACAAATGGATAACGGGCTAGCGATCCTTTACCCTTGGGGGAAATTCAGCATTTTTTACCGGGATTTGCTGCACATTATTGGTATTAAGTGGAAAAAACTTGAGCATCTGGCGGCCATTGAAACCATGAATCAGCAGACTATTCAGTTTTTGCATTTTTTCCAAAACGAGAACACGTGACCCGAACACCTACAATTAATACTATGCGGGCTTAGCAACGTCCGCCCCCTGGCACGCAGCGGACAAATGCTCGGCGATTATGGTCTGCACTGAGCGACACGCGGAAGTTTGAACTGAAAAATACAGCGGATAGAATGTTACAGAATTGAATGTGGAGGCTTAATCATTCCAGGCTGGGTGAGATTTATTTTTCAGTCATAATCAATTGCTGGACAACGTTGTCGCAAAGGAGCAATACGGGCAGTATGGAGGCTACCTGCAACAATAATAAATAAGGGATTTTAATGCCCGGTCAATCGACTCTGATGATTTTACCTCTGCTTATGACATCGGTATTCCTGCTGACAGGATGCCCCCCAGCACCGGACCTGACACAGTGGAAACGTCCTGATACGGATATCGATGGCGTGCGCGTCGCAATGGGTAAATGCGGCGTGCAGCTCCCCGGCCCCGATATCCCCAAAACGGATAACGAGTCAGTTCTGTATTACCAATGCATGGAGAATATGGGGTTTACCCGCAAAGACGGATTCAACATTTGCAGCGTTCGTGTTTACCATGATACCCCCGCCTGCCGCACGCAAGAACAGGGGAACCCCTTGAGTCAGAGTCAGCTAGAAGCGCTGCCTTTTGTCGCGGACAGAGGATTTCATCCGATAAAGCCGGATTCCGGCGTGAGCAATTCTTCCTTGATTACCTGGCGTAAAGCGGGGGCCTCGCAGCATTTTTCTCATGAAATTGAAAACGACCAACAAGCACTGGCGGTGATGTATCAATGCGGTTATCCGCAACCTTTGGGCTCGGTGCCTTACGTGCCGACGCTGCGCAAAGCCGCTGATGTTCAGCAATGCATGCTGGATAAGGGTTTCGAGCCGAAATACAAACTCTCTCTGGTATGCCGCAATTACCCGCAAGTCACGGCATGCCCAAAAACATAACGCTTACCCTTCTTAAGCCTGGGGCTGCACCTGACTAATGCGTGGTCGCTTTTATTCGTGACGTGAAGAATGTCAGGACGGGTCACTATTGCAGAAACCGGAGCAACACAACGCTGGAAGATTTTATCTGCTTTTTGGACAGGTACATACGCTGGTATAACGCGAAGCGAATCAAAATCTCATTAGAGAGTGATCACCGCCGCCAGTCAGTTGTTTAACGGTAACACGCAGCGGATGGTTGAGTGGCTGAATAAACCTGCACGAGCGCTTGCCGGAAAAAAACCGGCAGAGCTGTTATCAACCCCGGCCGGCGCCGAGGCGGTACTGACTCTTATCGGACGTCTTGAGCATGGCGTTATCACCTGATGAGTGAGCAGACTTATTACAGGCTGGTAAAAACACCTTACACATCAAATGCCTTTGACGGTTACGGGGCCAGAACGTATGGCGGCAGGTGGAACTCTCCGGGGAAAAACTGCGTTTATCTTGGCAGCTCCCGGGCACTGTGCGTGCTGGAGACACTGGTTCACCTGGAAATAGAGGATCTTATTCAAGGATATACGCTACTGAGCATACAGGTCCCCGAAGCGCTGGTTGTTTCATTGGACAGAGAAGCGTTACCGAAGGACTGGCAGTCCGAACCTGCACCCCGGTCGACACAGCGTATTGGTGATGAATGGCTTGAGGGCGAAGGCCGTCCTGGATACCCTGACTGCAGAGGCTTTCATTATCGATCCAAGGCTCGGTCCTCGCCGCTGAAGGGCGAGCCGTATAGTAGGGAATACGCTTACAACCCCGTCTTACGACTTAGCCTTCAGGCTTTTCACCGCCGTTCAGGTTCTCTCTATACCGATAGGTCTCGGACACGAAGTCAATGAACGCCACTGCAGAGGCAACGGTCAGCCAGCATTAAGGGGGCCGTTTGGATATCGATAATTATTGTACGTTTCCCAAATGCACCCCTATAGAAGGTAATACGCTCATTATTAGCGGGTTATTGCTTTGCTGGGCGAAAGGTTGGATAGGTGAATCCTATTAATCAGTACAGGCTATGCCTGGCTTCGTCGGCTCACCGGCTACGCTATATCCCTCTCAGAGGGTGTAGTTTCCAGGAAAACCGGGCGGTTCAGTTTATTATTCACCATAAAGCCGATCTGGCATCTCATCGGGCAATTTTTCCAATTTTCCACATGGATAAACATGTGAACCTAAGGCAAGACTAAAGCTAAGAATTTCTTTACCATTTTCCTGAGCCCCTCCCCAGACAATGCTGAGTGAATCCTCTGATGGAAGATACCGCCCGGATAAGTTATCAAAGTACACTTTATTATACTGTTCATAAGGCATTAATTCCGTTGTTGGCTTTTCTGAAAGGAATAAATCAGTCTCCATTGTTGACTTATTTTTTAACCCAATAAGGGTATGCCCCTGGTCGTTCCCCTCCAAATTGCTAACAGTTATCGCAATCGATTTACCGCAGACCTGTTGATACTTAACGTTATCCTGAGTGACCGCATAGGCTTGGGAGAAACAGCCAAGCGAAGAGACAATAGCGATAAGTAAAAGCCTTTTCGTTCTATTCATAGTTATACCTTAATATAGTTAGTAGCATTCAATAAAATCATTAAGTCATGAAATATCCGTGCAACGGATATTTTAAATTACTTATTATTCCTCTGACACAGTCAGTGCATCAAAGGAATAATATATTTAGTTTTTAGTAAAAATTTAGGTGGGACATAAAAACACCTAAGCGCCTCTGTTTTTTTGTTTACTTAAAAATTAACTTTCAAACCAAAAGTTGCGCTATACCCTTCGATATCAGATTCAAAACCTCGTTGGTAATTTATCTCTGAATAAATTGTCGCATTGTTATAAAGTTTTCCAGAAAGTCCTATTCCACCCTGCCACCAACCATTACCCATGTCCGCTTTGATTTGCTGTTCGGCTACCTGAACTGCGGGTTCGCTACCAATAAGTGTCACGGCATCCAGCGTCAGATAAGGATTCCATTCAGGGTTATCCTGGAACAAACGCAGCCCTGCCCTGCCTTGTGCCATGTTTATTGATGTGCCTGAAACAGAGCTTATGTCATCGCTAAACCCATCCAAATTCAGATACTGATAAATTGCCTGCAACTGTGGCTCAATTTTCAGGCTTTCATATAAGACAAATGGTTTACCCGCCTCGATGGATAATGCAATACCATAGCCGTTCTGGCTGGCATTATGGGTGCTGTCGTAATCATTTTCGTACCAGCTTCCCATCCCCACAATATCAATATATCCGCCGTCTGCAGCTTTTATCGTGTAGTAGCCACCAAAGCTGTAAATATCACTGCTGATGCTGCCCGTATTTATAGACAGGGAAGGATTTTGGTTGCGTAAACTGTCTTCTGAGTCGGTTTGCTGATTACCCAGAGTCATCATAATACCGGTGCTATACTCTGTATTGTTTGAGTTTTTATCCCACATCAGATCCACACCTAATTGTGCAAACCAGGTATCAGTATCGTAACTAAAACGCCCTGAATCATAATTTGTATGCTGCCCCGCGACCCGCCCCCATTTCCCATTAGCACGCACTACATCGCTGCCAGTACGCTGATGGTAAGTACCGAGAGAGTCAAATCCGTAATGCAGATTGAGCATCGGAGTAGCAATATAGGAAGGTACTTCTTCACGCCATGGTTGCGTATTATCGGATGGTGTCGGAGCTGGGTCCGGAGCAGGAGTTGGGTCCGGTTCAGGAGTCGGGTCCGGTTCAGGTATTGGATCTGGAATTGTCGAGGTGCAGTTATAGTTGGCACAATTGCTCAGATACCAGTTTTCACCAATACCCGTAGTGATGTCACCTTTGCGTAAGCTATAGTTGTAAGCGCCAACAGACACAGGATTTCCCAGAGTGAACGCCCCATTTCCCTGAGTATTTACGCCATCGACTATGATGACCTCAATGCCATTCCCCTCCGTGTTGTTGCCAGTCCCACCAGTATTATTAACATATAAGGTATTGCTACCGGTCACATCACCAATGACGTGGATCTTGTCTGTCGGTGAATTACTATCATCAATAAAGGTGTTAATGTTAAACACACCACTTCCATCCATGTCTCCGTTTACGGTCAGTGTGGAATAGTTATCCCCTGAATGTTTAAAACGTACTTCGCCATTTGATGTCATCGTGTTAATCGTTGAATCGCCAGCAAGCTCCCATAGGCTAGTTTCATCCAGGCTTACACTGTCAACAGTGTCCGTTGTCCCGTTCCATTCGGACTGATTTTGTAGAGATAGATCCACGATGTTCCCGGCATCAGCAATAATCAGCCCTTCAAGCGCTGAATTACTGGCCGATAAATGAACCTTACTTTCTGTTACTACGCCACTGGTACTGTTCGTTGAGCTACCAGCATGGAGTAAAACGCCATTACCACTTTCAACAGTAGACCGGTTAATCACATTAATCTGTACGTTCGCGCCGGAGGTGAGGATCCCTTCACTCGTACTGCTTTTTACATGGCTGTTATCCAGTGTCACCACTGCCTGGTGTGCGACATCAAAGCCTGTTGCATATATTCCGTTTGCATCGTCCCCCGTCGCATTCAATTGGCTGTCTTTCAGGATTATCTGACTGTTCGTGTAGGAGCGGAGTAAATCCGCATTCTGCCCCGACGAATTACCGGTAACAGAAGATGCTTGAATTACAGAATCATTCATTGCAGCAAGAAGGTTACTTCCCGTTCCGATTGTGTCGATGAAGGCGTTATTAATATTGAGAATTCCAGAGCATACTATTGCAGCAGAGCATGCAGCCACGGCAGCAGCTGAATTATTACCCTCCGTATGTAGAGTCATATTTGTAGCAAACAGGGTAACGGGTGGTAATTGGCTGGATGCTTTATCCCCTGAATCTACATACAAAGCGTAAGATCCGGTGCCTGTCGTAGTGACTATATCATTATCAAGATATGCATCGTTTCGGGCATCAATAGCGTTTGACTTGGCTCCGTTGGTGATGAGCGTAAGATTATTTGCTGTAAGGTGACCGTCAGTGCTTGAAACGAAAAACCCTCTGATATTATCGCCAATGCTTTCGTAGTGACCTCCGTCCAGCAGTATTTCACTGTAAGAATTCGCGCTGACAATCATCCCGCTATTTCCAACCATTTTAACGTCACCGTTATTTATGGTAATCAAGGATTTATGCGTTGAATCCTTTCCTAGTGCGTAGAGGGCACTTTGCGAGCGGGTTGACTGTTGATCAATTGTCAGATTGGTAATGGTTGCTGTTGAAGCATTAACAAAAAGAGAATATTGAGCATCTTTCAGATTTATGTTGACGTTATAAAGGTCATTTGCTGATGCACCAGAATATAAACCAATGCCCATCGCCTGAGACCCATCACTACTGATCCGCATACCCTCTCCGTGAAGGGATGAGTCTTGTCCACTAACATAAATCACACTACTTCCTGCTTCAGCAGAACGAATATCCACATTTTCAAATGTTGCGGAGGCACCGGAATCGATATTGATAGTTTTTCTCGAATTCTGTGTTGCTATATCAGCGTCTCGAAGCGTTAGCATACTGTGATCAGTCAAATTAAATGCAAAAGAATCATTTCCTTCGGTGGAAACTAAAGATTTTATAGAGGTAAACGTACCGTTAATATCTACTCCACCCGCCACATCAATATCAGTACCCGCGCCCTTAATATTAAAAGCATTTTCAGTATCAACATTGATTAATGTTTTTGGGAGGTAATCAATTGAAATAGGCTTTCCACCATCATAGGTGGTAGATGAAAAAACCAGAAAAGGATAGGAGAGAACCCCAAAGAGAGTAGTAATTAATATTCTTCCCTTAAGTGGTAAGGTGTTTTTTTGGCATGCTTCCATTTTGACAATTCCTTATTGTAGAACAATTCCATTGCCAATTTTAATTTTGGTTTTGGTTTTTTCTGAGAAAAAATTGGTATTTAGTTTTTTACATTAATTTGAAAATGATGACCTTGTCAAGATTAAATACCTTCAACAAAATCATATCAGACATGGCACAGTCTTTTAATTAACGCTAACAAATAACATGAAAGTATTTAGTAACGCTAAATAGAGTTAGGTTGAATTAACAGCTAACGTTATTTAATAAAGATAATTTTGTGTTTTGACATTATGCAATGCATTGATGATTAATACATTTAGCTACGCTTAACACCTGTTTAAGCCATCTCGCTTCCTTTCATTTTCATATCGTGAATAATAAAGGCCAGCGTAGATTGTTGGTAAATACAGCATCCGCATGGCTGATTAATTTGTTTTCTTAAATTAATCATTTTAATTTTATGGGATAAAATATGAAAATGACTTCATGGTTAAAAATGGGTGTTCTTGCTGCGGCCGTTACCGCATCAATGGGAGCATATGCTGATAATAGCTTGGGCTCAATTACTGTAACGGGCAGTATTATTAGTGCCGGTTGTTCAGTCGATGCCGCAAGCATTGCGGCACCTGTTGAATTGGGGGTTTTACCGGTTGCCGATTTTAAGGCGGCTGGCGATCACTCAGCACTGGTGCCATTTAGTGTTCATCTTACAGCTTGTCCTATCAGCCAGGCAGGTGTAAACCTGTTGACTTCAGGCGCTGCTGATGCAACGAACAGCAAACTGATTGCTGTTAGTGGTGTAACGGGTCTTGGTGTTGCTATTTATAACGCTGATGACACGCAAATTAACCTGAACTCAACCTCTGCATTTGCAGCCATTGATCAGGTAACTGCTGAGGCAACAATCCCATTGAAAGCAGCTGCGATGTCAAACGGTGGAATGGTAACTGATGGTGAATTTACCGCTACGACTAACTTCACTCTGTCATACAACTAATATTGCCAGTAGTCAGTTAATATTAATGGCGTGTAAATGTTCTTATATTACTGACTAGGGTTAAAAGGATAAAACCAATTATGAAAATGAAAAAACTGAGTATTGCTGCGATTGTTATGTTGGGTCTGGGTGTTAATGCAGCGCAAGCGACAGATGGTACTATCAACTTCCACGGCACCGTGACCTCGCCTGGTTGTAATGTTGTAACAGGTGCAGAAAATTTAACTGTAAACTTTACTGCAATGCCTGTAGCAGCACTTTCTCCTCTTGCTTCAGGTACTACAACATCTGAGCTGCAGAAGCCTTTTTCTATTAAATTGGAAAACTGCCCAACCGCAATTCAAAGCGCAGTCATGAAACTGTCAGGTCTGGTTTCAGGTTATAACAATAAGATATTTACTGGTCCTTCTGGTACTGGTACTGCAGGCACGGTAGGTTATGTTGTTAGCGAAGCAGCAACTCCTTCTACTTATTTGGTTTCAAATACTAGCACTGTATATGGTAAACCATTGACAGCCGGTAATAATAGTCTGGATTATTTGGTTGGTATGAGTCGCACCACAGGTAACAAGCCAGTAACCACTGGTACTATGAATGCTGTCATTAATTACGAGTTGTCATATCAGTAACGATTAATACATGATTTATATGTAAAGTTGAGTGATTGTCAGCGTATGGCAATCACTCTTATTTTAATTTTGAGGTGAAAGTATCATGAAGTTTTCTTATAGAACAATTATTGCAAGCACTTTATTAATTGCATCTATTCCTTCTTATGCAGGGCTAACCGTTGGTGCAACACGAGTAATATTCTCTGGAGATATGAAAGAGGCGTCTCTGTCTGTTAAAAACAGTGATAACTCCTCGGTTTATCTAATCCGTTCCTGGGTAAGTTCAGATATAGATGGCGCAAAGGTCCCCTTTCTGACCACACCACCACTATTTCGTCTTGAAGAGGGGCAAAGTAATAATATTAGAATAAACCAAACGACTTCAAATCTACCGCAAGATAGAGAATCTGTATACTGGTTAAACACGCTGGCTATACCACCAGAGTCTGAAAAGAAGACAACGAATTCCTTACAATTTTCACTCAATACACGCATTAAGCTTTTTTACAGACCTGAAGCATTAAATGACCCTCGTAAAGCTGAAAATGCTTCAAGTGAGTTGACGTTTACTCATTCTGGAGACAGTTTACAGGCAAATAACCCAACGCCATATTTTGTTAACATGAGTCAAATAAAGATTAATGGCAATACGTTACGAGAAGGCTATATGGTTGCTCCTAAATCATCTCTAAAAATTAAAAATAGTGCAACGAGTGGTTCTATCAACTGGAAAGCGATTAATGATTATGGTGGCTTAACTAAAGAGTTTTCTGCCAAATTTTAATTTCCGTAAATGTAATTTACGTTTTGCAGGGCGGTTGTTATGGAAGATAATAAAATAAAAAACACTAAAGAAAAACCACAGCGGATGTGTAACCATTTAAATAAAGGCAGCGTTGTTCTGAGGCCGATATTTTTGAATGTGTTAGCAAAAGCTCTCTCATTTTTTCTCTTATTATTTTTCCCATCTGTTGTTATATGCGCAGAAAAATTTAACCCGGAGATGTTGAAATCTATTGGTGGGGTAACTGATTTACAAGGGATAAACCTTGACTACTTTTCAGAAAAAGGTGGTCAAATGCCTGGTTATTATAAGGTAGATGTGTATCTTAATAGTCAGAAAGTAGATGCAAGAGAAGTAAAGTTTATTAGCTCCCCTGGTTCGCCAGGGGAACTTTATGGGCAATTGAAGCCAGCAGAATTAGCCGATTATGGGGTTATTCTCAATACTTTTCCAGACCTTAAATCTGCACCTCCAGATGAAAACCTGGATCATCCATTAAAGTATTATATTAAAGATGCAACAGAAACACTGGATTTAAATAATCGTCGTTATAATATCACTGTTCCTCAGGTCGGTGTAAATAGTCGTCCACGTAACGCAGTGGATCCTAAAAGCTGGGACAACGGTATTCCAGCGATACTTTTAAATTACAGCTATTCAGGTTCAACAACTAAACGCGACGATGGTGACTCCCAAAGTAATTTTGTAAACTTACGAAGCGGAATAAATTTAGGTGCCTGGCGTTTACGTAACTATTCCACTTACAGTGCAACAAGTAATACCTCGTCGGGTAACAGCGATAGTAGCGAAAATCAGTATCAGTCGATAAATACATATCTGCAGAGAGATGTGCAGCTATTACAAGGTGGACAGCTTACGGTGGGGCAAACATCTACGCCGGCGGATGTTTTCGACAGTTTACAGTTTACCGGAGCGCAACTGGCCTCTGATGATCAGATGCTGCCGGATTCGATGAGCCAGTTTGCACCAACGGTACGTGGGATTGCTAAATCGAATGCTCAGGTCACCATCAAGCAAAATGGTTATGTAATTTATCAGACCAACGTTTCTCCAGGTGCCTTTGCGATTACTGATCTTTACCCATCCAGCAATGGGGGAGATCTGGAAGTCACCGTGACGGAAGCTGATAACTCAGTAACTAAATTCACTGTAACCACCAGTTCAGTGCCAATTTTACAGCGTGAAAATCGCCTTAAATACAATATGGTACTGGGTAAATATCGCTCGGGTAACGACGATACCAAAACGCCAGAGTTTATTCAGCTCTCAAATATTTACGGTCTTACTGCACTGACCACTATTTATGGCGGGATCCAGTATGCGGATAATTACCAGGCAGCGACTATTGGGTTGGGAAGAGATCTGGGTCGCTGGGGTGCAGTCTCCTTCGATGGTACTCAGGCTGTCAGCAAGTTCGATGACAATTTGATGGGTAGAAAACAGGGTCAGTCTTATCGAGCTATGTATGCGAAAAACTTCGACCAGACCGATACCAATCTACAAATTGCTGGCTATCGCTATTCAACTGAGGGTTACTACGGTTTTAGTGACGTACAGGATTATCAGCGTGATACAGGTAACGATATTGATAATTATAATCGCTCGCATAATCAACGTAGCAAAGTTCAGCTTACGATAAATCAGACGCTTGGTGATTATGGTTCTGTGAATATCAGTGGCAGCCGTCAAAACTATTGGGGTGGCGATGGAATGGAGAAACTAATCCAACTGGGATATGCCACTTCTATTCATGGCGTCAGCATTGGGTTAAATTATAACTATTCGAAAAATCCAGGCTCACCAAATGCGGATAAAGTAATCGCATTTAATATGTCAGTGCCGTTCGATTTATTATTGGGACACAGCGGTGCATGGATGACATATAACATGAACAGCACCAAGAATGGATCCACGACACAACAGGCTGGAATAAATGGAACATTGCTGAAAGAAAATAATCTGAGCTATGCAGTACAGCAGGGTTATGAAAATGAAGGTAAAGGCTCTTCAGGGAACGCTTCTTTGGATTACAAAGGTAATCTTGGCGAGAGCAATATTGGTTATAGCTATGACAATAACACTCAGCAATGGAATTATGGTATCCAGGGTGGAGTTTTGTTACATCAGAATGGTATCACGCTTTCTCAGCCACTGAGTGACACTATTGCACTGGTTAAAGCGCCTAATGTGGGTGGTGTTGATGTCAAAAATAATACCGGAGTTAAAACCGACTGGCGTGGTTATGCTGTGGTGCCTTATGTACAGCCCTATCGCAAAAATGCTATCGACTTAGATACACAAACATTTGGTGATGATGTGGATATGGACATAAATAGTCAGACAGTTACGCCAACTCGAGGGGCTGTGGTACTTGCAGATTTCAAAACCCGAGTAGGTCAGCGTGCGCTCATTCAATTATTATTCTCTGGAAAACCAGTGCCATTTGGAGCGACCGTGACCTTAGTTGATAAAGAAAACGACAGTCTTATCACCGGTATTGTCAGCGATCAGGGGCAGGTATATTTGTCTGGATTACCTGAAACAGGAAAAATAAGCGCTAAATGGGGAAATGGCAGTGCCCAGCAATGCCAGGGAGATTATGTTTTAAACTCGGATACCCCATCAGAAAATAAAATGGACCTGATAAAACAAACTATTGCCCAATGCCATTAATTCTATGAAAAAGGTTACAAGATGAAAGGCTTCCGTATAAAAATGAATAAAAAAATTCCTGTTCTTTTTTTTACAATATTATTTTCACCATTTTTTTTCTCAGCAACGGCTTCAGCGACCAATGGGATATGTACTCTGGATCCCGGAACTCATGATTTTAATGCTGACTTTGGTAATATTAGCGCTCAGCGAAACTTGCCTATAGGTTCGCTTTTGGCTGTAAAAGACTTTGCATACGGGCAATTATTAGCTAATTGTTCTGGAGGTGATTACGATGCCAGCATTGAGCTTATGCCAACCTTTGCGAACGGGAACTCTACTATAATTAATGGGGATAATGTATACCAAACTACAATTTTAGGCGTCGGTTTTGCAGCAAGAGTAGATGACCAACCTATTAACCGAACATTACTATTAACACAAAATAAAGAAAAGGCATTAAGCCCTAAAATTACAATAAAGCTTTATAAAACCGGGAATATTGTTTCTGATCACCTGCCGATAGGGCAGATTTTAAATTACAAACTTGCAACCAGCACAGGTCTTACTCAGGCAGCAAGTTATAATTTGACATCCGGCTCCGTGACACAATCAGCATGTGAAATAACAGGAGCTACTGCTATTCCGGTAGAAATGGGGGAGCTGACAACAGATACAATGCATGGAAAAGGCTCAACAAGTAATCCTGTTGGAATTACTATCCCTTTAAATTGTGATTCAGGCACGAATGTTAATATCAGCTTTTCTGCAACGTCCTCTCTTGGAGATGGAATTATTGATCTTGCCGACGGAGGGGCACAAGGTATTGGAATAAAATTAATGTATGATAAGAATCCGATCAAATTTGGTCAATCTTTCTATGTTGCCCAATCTCAAACAAACGGCACGTTCAGCATTCCGCTAACTGCTGCATATATACAGACGGATAACATAATAAAACCTGGTGATGCCAGTGCTGTAGCTAATTTTACCATCACTTACAATTAATTCAATTTATAGATAATGAATTTTTAGATAATCTTACTTTGGAATCTATACCTAAATTAATTGTGAATATTTTATTCCACTTACAATTGATTAACTAAAAAGAAGGTTTTTATGAAAGTTATTATAAATGTTAAACATTTTAGGCAGTGGTTTCATGAGGTGTATCTGAAGGATTCACAGTATCCTTCTATATTAGAAGATTCAGAGGTGGAAGAAGAATTTTTGAAATCTTTACCCGCTAGATTCCCATGTCTCATTGATATGTCAGGAAGTAGCATCCGCTATATTTACAAGGATGATTTGATTCTATGGCTAGATGTTCTGAATGAGTGTTCAACTAACTAAGTGGTCACTAATGTAATTATTTTTTGATTTTTCTAATGGTTTTTCTTATAGACCGCAATCGTTCTGCTATAGTAATTTTATGTTTTTTATTTTGCTTATAAGTCAATGAATTTTGAAAGGTGCTGGCATGGTAAGTGATTCATTTTTATCTGGAATGCTTAAAGTTAGGGATTTTGATCTTAATCTTCTTTTAACTTTTGAGGCTGTCTATTTTCATAAAAGTGTGACAAAGGCCGCCAATTTTATGGATGTTACACCTTCAGCTGTTAGTCAGGCTCTTACCAAATTGCGTTTCTTTTTTGGAGATCCCCTTTTCATTCGTGAGAAAAATGGACTAGCGGCCACAACGGTTGCCGTTAATTTACACACGAAATTAAGTAAGAATATTAATCCGTTATTAGAAAGTATTAACTCATTTCCCAGCATGAACGAAAAAAGTAGATTTGTTATACATGCTGCACCATACCTCGCTTTGCGTATAATTCCTGATTTTTACTCAGTGCTCCAAGAGAATAAAATTAATTGTGAAATTATCCATATGAATGCTGACGTAATGCTCGAGAATACCGAAGACATTCTGACTTACAGGAAAGCTGATGTAGTTTTTGATACCAAACCATATTATTCATCTTCTACTGTTTGTGAGGCATTTCTCATAGAACAAACTGTTGCAGTGTGCAGTAAAGAACACCCGCGCCTTGGATTAACCCTGAATAAAGAAGAGATGAAACTTGAAAAATCAACCTTTCTTAGTACTCCATCCGAAGACATTAAAAAATTCCAATATGATGCTCTAAGTTACTTTGAAGATAGAGATATTTTATTTTCTAGCCACTCTTTTATTGTTATCGCAGGGGTAATTGAAAAAACTGATTTAGTTGGTTTTGTCCCCTCTTGGTTTGCCAGAAAGTTCATGAGCAGCTTTAATATTAAAATTTTAGAATGCTTGTTTATTTCCAAACCTATTACATTCTATATGACATATAATAAAAGCTCCCTAAAAGATGAAAATTTCAAGGGGTTGATATCACTCTTACAAGAAATAAAAAAATCATAATTATAAATTTAAATTAGATGTCATTTTTAATTTATTGACTTATGGTGTTGAGCTATTTTACGTGCAGTGTGAAATATTCGCAGGACATGAACTCGTTCATTATCGACAACATACACAACGAGTTCGACAGGTGTGCAAAGGCGCAACACATAATAATAATATATGTGTTGCCGATGTGATATTCAGGCTGCGAAACCTGGCTGCGGCTTTAGCCTTCGCTTGCGCAACAACTTCGGGCTTTTCAGTCGCCAGGATCTGTTCGAGGGTTCTGCTTATGTCATTCATTCCTTTTGCATGCATCTGCTGATAAGGAAATATCTCTTTTATAGGTTTAAACCTATACATGGCAAACACTACACCCCCAAATACCCCCACACTATGTAAAGTTTTGCATATCATTTTGACCCTCCCCTTACTGGAAGGTTTAGTCTTTGCGGCAGGCTTAATTCCTCTTTTGAAAGGTATTCATTGATGAAACAAAAACTGCTTTTCGCCTTACTGGCACTCAGCATCAGCGGCTCTGCGTTAGCTGCGCAGGGCGATGCAGATTTCCTTGCCGCACACGGTCTTTCAGGCAAAACCACCGAGCAAATGGTGGAAGCGATCGACGGCTCAACCCAGGCGCGTCCTTTGCCTTATAACGCGGGGATCACCAGCACCGAACTGAAACTTTCCGATGGCACTCAGCAGTTTAGCTACCCGCTGGGCGACAAGTTTTACCTGTCGTTCGCGCCTTACGTGACGCAAACCCATCCGTGTTTTAACCACAGTCTTTCGGGTTGTCGGGGTGAGTTGGCGAACACGCCGTTTGATGTGAAGGTGACGGATAAAAGCGGGAAAGTCGTATTACAGAAAAGCATGACCAGCCACGCCAACGGGTTTGTCGGCGTGTGGTTACCGCGCGATATTGAAGGCACGATTGAAGTCAAATATCAGGGCAAAACCGCCAGTGCACCGATTGCAACGCACAAAGAAAGCCAGACCTGTTTAACCACGCTGCAATTGCAGGGTTAACCGTTGTCATGTCGGGTGAGGCTAACGTTCACCCGACATTCAACCCTCTATCTCTGCGACCAAAACGCCTGCTGCATCGCCCTAGTCTCTTCAATAATTTCCGGAACCGGGCCGATAAGTTCCACCGGTTTCTGACAATGTTCAAAAACATATTTCGACGACACGCTCATGGTCGGGTTTTCTTCGTGGCTACCGGTGGCTTCCAGTAACTGGCTCTCATACATGCCGAAAACCACGCGCCCGATGTTCGCCCAGTACGCGGTTCCGGCGCACATACAGCAAGGTTCGACGGCGGTATACAGCGTGCATTGCCACAAATATTCGGCGGTAAAGTTGGTTGCAGCAATACGCGCAAGGGTCGATTCCGCGTGGTTTACCGTGTCGATATTGCATTGTTCGAGCAGTACGGTTTCGTTATCGGGTGCCACCAGCAGCGCACCAAACGGATGATGCCCGAGGGCAATCGCCCGCTCCGCCACGGCATTGGAACGGCGCAAATGGCGCAAGATCTGTTCTTTACTCGGCTTTGGCCCACGTTTTACTGACATGTTGTCCTTCCTTATTTCGCATCAAGGCTCCATGGGAACAGGCGTTTTTGTAGCCAGCTCACCAGGCCATAAAGAGTCAAACTGCACACCACCAGCAAAAACAAACTGGCGAAGGCCAATGGGATTTTGAACGATGAAGTGCTGAACAAAATCAGATAACCCAGCCCTTGATCGGCGGCGACAAACTCCGCTACCACCGCACCGATTATCGACAGCGTAATCGCCACTTTCAGCGCGCTGAAAATATACGGCACCGCATAAGGCATGCGGATTTGCCAGTATTCACGGTTGCGCGGCGCACGCAGAGTTTTCGAGAGTTCGAGTAATTCAGAAGGCACCGAAGTCATGCCCGTGGCGGTGGAAATCACCAGCGGGAAGAAGGAAATCAGCGTGGTGATCACCACTCGCGGCAACATGCCCGAACCGAGCGTGACGACAATAATCGGCGCAATCGCCACCACCGGCGTGGACTGAATCACAATCAGCCATGGCAGCACGAGGCGGGCAAGCAATTTTGAGCTAACGATGGCAATCGCCAGCGGCAGCGCAATCACAATCGCCAGCAGGAATCCACTCAGCGCCACGCTTAACGTCGCCAGAATATGTGTCGCCCAACGCCCGGCATCCAGCGTGCTTACAGAAGCAAAAATGGCCGACGGCGACGGCAGAATAAACACCGGAATGGCGAATAATTTACACGCCCCTTCCCACAGCAAAATCGCCACAATCAGCGCCAATAGCGCGATATATCTTTCCAGAAACGCTTTCATGCAGGCTCCTTGCGGCGGCTAAAGACTTTGTGGCGAATCTCGGCTGTTAGCGCGTGGAATAGCGGATGGTTCAGCGTTTCTTCATCGCGCGGGCGCGGCAGTGGGACATCAATAATTTCACTCACCCGCCCTGGGCGCGCACTCATCACCACAATGCGGTCGGAAAGCAGCAGCGCTTCCTGAATCGAGTGCGTCACAAACAGCACCGTTTTGGGGCGTTCATTCCAGATACGCATTAATTCAAAGCTCATTTCATCGCGCGTCAGGGAATCGAGAGCGGAAAACGGCTCATCCATCAGCAAAATATCCGGGTCATGCAGCAGCGAACGCGCAATTGAAACGCGCTGCTGCATGCCACCGGAAAGCTCCGCCGGGCGCTTTCCAGCAAACTGTGTCAGCCCGGTCATTTCCAGCAACTCATGCCCCCGCGCAATGTCTTTGGCATCGACGCGGCCATATTTGTGTTTCATCGGAAAAGTGATGTTATCCAGCACGTTAAGCCATGGCAGCAAAGTGGGTTTCTGGAACACAAATCCCATTTCGTCACGCGGCTCGGTAACAGGTTTACCATACACCGAAATCGTGCCGCTGCTCGGTTTAAGCAGCCCGGCAATCAGGCGCAAAATGGTGGATTTCCCGCAGCCTGACGGGCCAATAAACGATACAAACTCATGGCGGCGCAGCGTCAGATTGACTTCGTCCAGCGCCGTGACTTGCGTGCCATCGGCGGATATAAATGTCTGATTAACATGACTTAGCTCTATAACAGGCTGCATAACATTCCCTTATTTGGCGAGATAAGTACGGTCAACCAGTGTTTCCGGGTTCACTTTATCGAGCGGATATTTCATCGATTTCGCCACCCATTCCCAGGTGTGTTTGAGTAGCGTCGGGTCAAATTGCCCGAGGCCATCGCGCTGGCTAATTTCATTCACGATCAGCGGTTTGGTGACGTTAAAGTCAGCTTCTAACATCGCCACATCCGCTTCCGGCACCATCGCTTTTTGGTCAGCAGCGGCTTTCTCCGGGTGCGCGAGGCTAAACTCGATAGACTTTTTCGCCGCCCGCAGGAAGCGCGCCACCACGTCTGGCTTTTCTTTGATGAGCTTATCGGAGGCAAAGAACGACAGGCCGTAGCCGTCGAGGCCGTAATCCGTCCACGCCAGTTCCAGCGGTTTTTTGCCGACCTGCGTCAGCGTCGCTTCAATACTTGGGCGATTGGTCGACCACACCACCACGCCGTCAACACGGCCTTGCGCCAGCATCGGCACCAGCGTGCCGGGGTCGGCTTTGATCTGTTTTACGCTGTCAGGATCCACACCGTTGTTTTGCAGCATAATCGGCAGCAGCGCGTTAGAAGCCGAGAAAGTCGGGATCCCCAGTGTTTTACCTTTCAGGCTTTTCATGTCGGTGACGCCGCTACCCTGCCAGGAGTAAATCGCATCTGGCTGTTTTGAGTAGATGCTCATAATCGCCTTCACCGGAATGCCGCCTTCTGCCTGCGCCATCATTAAAGAAGCAATGCCGCCAGTGCCGATATCCGCCGCGCCCGAGGCGATTTTAGTCAGGGTGTCGCTGCTGCCACGGCCGGGTAAAATGGTCACGTCCAGCCCTTCGGCGGCATAAAATCCTTCCTGGACGCCGACAAAAACGAACGCTTTATCGCCGCCATTCGGCATCCAGTCGAGCTGCAATTTGAGCTTATCTACCGCACTCGCATGCGCACTTACCAGGGCCAGGGCTACAGCGGTTGTCAGGGTGAATACACGCATGCTTATCTCCTCAAAGGGGAATTGTGAAACGTTTGTCACAACGGTTAGAAACTTTTGTTTCAAACATACGAGGAGCAAGGTCAAAAGTTAAAATAGGAAAATCTTATAACCTGCTAAAAAGCAGGCGTTTAGCGCGGAACAGGTTCGGTTTTCTTTATTCTCGGGCGCGAGAGGTATACCGTGTTGGGCATTAGAAATATCTCAGCCGGAACCCCCGGTTCAAAGAAAGAGGATTGATTATGAAAGCAGTCGTACTCGAACAAGTTGAAGGCCAGACTCAGGCAGAAGTGAAGCAAATTACCGTCCCTGGCGAGGAGTTGGGAAACGTGCTGGTTGATGTTGAGTGGTCAAGCCTGAACTATAAAGACGCGCTGGCGATCACCGGAAAAGGCAAAATCATCCGTAACTTCCCGATGGTGCCAGGCATTGATTTCGCAGGCCGCGTGGCCGCGAGCAGCGACAGCGCCTTTAACGCAGGCCAGGAAGTGGTGCTGACCGGCTGGGGCGTGGGTGAAAACCATTGGGGCGGCCTGGCGGAACAAGCACGTGTGAAGTCCGAATGGCTGGTGCCACTGCCTGCGGGCTTAACCGCTCGCAAAGCGATGATCGTCGGCACCGCGGGCTTCACTGCCATGCTGTGCGTGATGGCTCTGGAAGAAGCAGGCATCACGCCGCAAAGCGGTGAAGTAGTCGTGACCGGCGCCAGCGGAGGCGTGGGCAGCACCGCCATCGCCCTGCTCCACGCGTTGGGCTACCAGGTTGTGGCGGTTTCAGGCCGTGAATCTACCCATGATTACTTGCGCCAGTTGGGTGCCAGCCGCATTCTGCCGCGCAGTGAATTTGCTGAAACTCGCCCACTGGAAAAACAAGTGTGGGCAGGAGCGGTCGATACCGTAGGCGGTAACGTGCTCGCCAAACTACTGGCACAGATGAACTACTCCGGCTGCGTCGCCGCTTGTGGCCTGGCGGGCGGCTTCTCGCTGCCAACCACCGTGATGCCATTTATTCTGCGTAACGTGCGTCTGCAAGGCGTGGATTCAGTGAGCGCACCGATTGAGCGCCGCATTGCTGCGTGGGAGCGTCTGGCGAAGTTGCTGCCGGAGAGTTTCTATCAGACGGCGACGACGGAGATTAGTCTGGAGCAGGCAGCGAAATTTGCCGATGACATTATGAATAATGCGGTTCAGGGGCGGACGCTGGTTAAGGTGAGCTAATCTGAACTAAGCCGTTGTAAGGTGGATAAGCGGTTAACGCTATCCACCTTTTTTCGCTTATGTCGGTTGACGCTGCGCTTAACCGACCTACAAAGCAGATTTATCGTCAGGCAGGCAACACAATGTTGCTATCCGCCAGCGACCCCATCTCATTGTGCATCGCACACGCCGCATCCACTAAATGCATCGCCAGCGCCGCACCGCTGCCCTCGCCCAGACGCATGCCCATCTGCAAATACGGCTCAAGCCCCAGTTTATTCATCGCAATCACCGCGCCTTTTTCAGCCGACAGATGCGACGGAATCAGGTAATCGCGCACACCTGGTGCAATCTGGCAGGCCGCCAGCGCTGAAGCGTAAGACAAGAATCCATCGAGAACTACTGGAAGCCCCGCCGCCGCCGCACCGAGCATCACGCCGGTCATTCCGACGAGGTCAAAACCGCCGACTTTTGCCAGCACGTCGATACCGTCCGCGGCATCCGGCTGGTTGGTTTCAATCGCCTGGCGCACCACGGCAATTTTGTGGTGCAGCTTGTCGCTCGGGAAGTTTGCCCCCATGCCGACCACGTCGTCTGGTGCGCTGTCGGTTAACACGCTGACCATCGCCGCCGCTGGCGTGGTGTTCGCCATGCCCAGTTCGCCCACGCCAAATAACGTCACGCCCTCTGCCGCTTTTTGCATGGTGAGTTGCATGGTTGCCAGCAGCAAATCTTCGGCTTGCTGGCGGCTCATCGCCGGGCCTCGAGCGATGTTGCCGCTGCCGCGCGCCACTTTCATATTCAGCACGCCGGGCAGCGCGTCGCTGTCGATACCGACATCCACTACGTGAATATCCGCGCCGACGGTAGCGCCTAATACGCACACGCCAGTGTTGTGGCGCGTCATGTTGCTGGCCTGAATGGCGGTGACAATTTGCGGGGAAATCGCCACACCTTCGGCATACACGCCGTGGTCGGCGCACATCACGAGAATGGCTTTGCGCTTAGTATTCAGGCCGTTTTTCATGCCCGGCATTCCCGCCAGTTGCACCGCTAATGCTTCGAGGCGACCGAGGCTGCCAAACGGCTTTAACAGGCCATCAATGTGTTGTTGGGCGCGAGCCATGGCTTCGCTATCAAGCGGGGAAATCATTGCCATAAGGGAATTTAAAGTTTGCATTTTTTATTCTCAAAAACGTTATAAAAATCAGCCTAGTAGGTCGGATAAGCGCAGCGTCATCCGACAATCAGCGCAGCAGTGCCAATAAAAACACCACTTCGCCCAATTCAATTGCGGCCCCTAACGTGTCGCCGGTTTGCCCGCCGAGGGTGCGTTTGAGCATCCAGCCGAGGCCAAAGACCGCCAGCAGCGTAACCACCAGCGCCAACAAGCCGGAAGTCGGCAACAGAACGGTGCATAACACCGCGCCACCGAGCAATGTCAGCAGCGTTTGTGTGCCGGTCACTTTGCCGATAAACAGGTTGCCGAGGCCCTTTTCACGGGCGTATTGGTGGTTGTACATCATCAGCACGCAGGCGGTGCGCCCGGCGATAGAAGCCGCCGCGAGCACTGGCAGCATATTGCCATCTCGCAGCGCCAGTTCGCTGACCACCAGCACTTTCGTCACAATCACGAAAATGAGCGCCAGCCCGCCATGGGTGCCGAGGCGGCTGTCGCGCATGATTTCTAACATGCGGTCACGAGTACGTGCCGAGAAAACGCCGTCGCAAGTATCGGCAAGGCCATCAAGATGAAAACCACCGGTTAACAGCGCCAGCGCCAGCACATAACCCATCGCCGCCAGCGGTAAACCCGCCCACGGTTGCAACAGCGTAAACACCCCGCCCGCCAGTGCGCCCAACAGCAGGCCGACAAACGGGAACGTGACGATGCCGCGCACATATTGGTGAGTTTCGATGCCATCGGCCCAGCGCGCACGCACCGGAATGCGGCTCATAAACTGCAAGGTGGCGAAGAACAAACGAACAATCATTTAATTTTGACTCCAATCCCTGAAACGACCAGCCAGACTTCATCGGCTTTCTGCGCCAGACGCTGGTTGACGCGCCCGGCAATATCGCGGAAATGCCGCGCCAGGCGGTTTTCCGGCACGATGCCCATTCCCACTTCGTTAGTCACCAGAATCACTTCCGCCGGGCTGGCTTCACAGGCGGCAAGCAAAATGTCGATTTGCTGATTCACCACGGTTTCCATGGCGTCAAAATCCCAGTCGTCTTCGGCTTTATCGCCTGCGGCGTCGTACATCACGTTGGTAATCAGCGTGGTAATGCACTCCAGCAGCACCGCTTCGTGTGCCTCGTTTTGCTGATTAATCACGGTGTTGAGTTCGCGATATTGCTCCACGGTGCGCCAGTGCGCCGGGCGGCTGTCGCGGTGATGTTGGATGCGTTGTTCCATTTCACTGTCGAAAATTTTCGAGGTGGCGATATAAATCACGCGCTCAAAGTTTGCCGCCAGTTGTTCGGCATGGCGGCTTTTCCCACTGCGCGCACCGCCGGTAACGAGTTTCATTGAGGCTGCTCCTGATGCTCACGCATAATCTGGTAAATCTTTGCCATATCAATATGTTCGCGCATCGCGTCCGCCAGAATGTCGAACTGCTGATTTTTGTGTTTCTGGTAATCAAACACTTCGCCTTCCCAGGTACTGAGCCCTTTGCGAAGACGCAAGCTGTCGAGCAGGCTACGGGTAAATTCGCCGCTATCAAACAGGCCGTGGAGATAAGTGCCCAGCACGCGTCCATCGTCGCTGATTGCGCCGTCAAGATTATGATAAGGCTGAGTATTGCACTCGGTGAACGTCGCAAATGGCGAGATGTTTTCCCCGCGTTGGGTTTCGCCCATATGGATTTCATAACCCGCGAGTGAGGTGCCTGCGCTGGCGGCAAAAATGCCAGGCAAATCTGACTGCACGTTTCCGGCCACGCGGGTGGTGGTTTTTTCATGGGCAAAACGAGTCACGACATCCAGCAGCCCGATGCCCGGCATTTCGCCCAGGCCAGATTCCACTTCGTCGTAAATGTGCTGCCCGAGCATCTGATAGCCGCCGCAAATCCCCAGTACCGCGCCATTGTTGCGATGATGGGCCAGCAGTGCCGCCTCGAAACCGTTTTCACGCAGCCAGCGCAAATCACCGAGGGTATTTTTGCTACCTGGCACAATCACCAGATCACTGTTTTGCAGCTCATCGGCTTTGCTGACGTAACGCAGACGCACGTCCGGTTGCGCCGCCAGCGCGTTAAAGTCGGTGAAGTTCGACATATACGGCAGTTGCAGCACCGCGATATCCAGATCTTTCGCCGTCACCGAATCATATTTCCCGCGATCGAGCACCACGCTGTCTTCATCTTCGAGATCCACGTTCAGCCACGGCATTACGCCCAAAACGGGCACGCCGGTTAACGCTTCAATCTGTTCGATACCGGAATAAAGCAGCGCCACATCGCCGCGAAACTTGTTGATGATGACGCCTTTGACGCGCCACTTTTCATGCTCCAGCAGCAGCGCGATAGTGCCGTAAATCGAGGCAAACACACCGCCGCGATCGATATCCGCCACCAGAATCACCGGGCATTGCGCCAGTTCCGCCATACCCATATTGACGAT
This sequence comes from Buttiauxella izardii, assembly GCF_003601925.1. Taxonomy (GTDB): domain Bacteria; phylum Pseudomonadota; class Gammaproteobacteria; order Enterobacterales; family Enterobacteriaceae; genus Buttiauxella; species Buttiauxella izardii. Next base: position 18,689 of record NZ_QZWH01000032.1, on the reverse strand, counting down.
ATCGCGGTCGCGTAAATTGATTTCCGCCGGGCTGCCCGCGCCTTCAAGCACCATCACATCGTGCTCTGCCGCCAGGCTCTGGTAGACCTCGCGGATTTGCGTTTTCAGCTGCGGTTTGTAGTTGTGATAGGTCACCGCATCCATGTTGGTGGCGACTTTGCCCATCAACACCACCTGCGCTTTGCAGTCGCTGGTCGGCTTGAGTAATACCGGGTTCATGCGCACATCCGGGGCGATGCCTGCCGCTTCGGCCTGGAAAATCTGCGCCCGGCCCATCTCTTTGCCATCCGGCGTGATGCCCGAATTGAGCGCCATATTTTGCGATTTAAACGGCGCGGTGCGATGGCCGTCCTGGGCAAAGATGCGGCAAAAACCAGCCACCAGCATACTTTTGCCAACGTCCGAGGCGGTGCCCTGAACCATTATTGAAAGGCTCATCATGCTTCCTTTGTTTCGCGTAACGCGTTGAATAATTGGGTTTCGGTTTTGCACAGCGGGAAGCCGAGTTCACTGTGTAGTTTGACCAGCCACGGCTGAACTAATCCGGCAGCACGCAACATTTCGCTCTGGCTAAAGACAGTGCCTGGCGAACCTTGCGCCACAATTTTGCCGCGATTCATCACGTACACGCCATCACAAACTTCATAAATCAAATCAATATCATGGCTGGAAATCACCACATGTTTCCCCTGCGTGGCAATGCGGGCGATGATCTCAATCATCTGCTGGCGGCCTGAAGGATCAAGCCCGGCGGTGGGTTCATCCAACAATAAATAGTCGGCTTCCATCACCAGCGCCCCGGCAATCGCCACGCGTTTTTTCTGCCCGTGGCTTAAATACTGAATCGGCTTATGGCGAAAAGATTGCGCGTCCACCAGCTCAATGGCGTGCTCTACGCGGCGGGTGATTTCGGCTTCATTGACGCCAAGGTTGCGCAGGCTGAATGCGATATCGCTGTCGATATCGGTATAAAAAATTTGCTGTTCCGGATCCTGAAACACGGTGGTGACGCGCTGGCGATGCTCAATCAGCCCGGCTTTGCTGTAATTAAGCGGCTTGCCTTGCCACAAAACGGCCCCGCTGTTCGGGCGCAATACGCCATTGAGATTCATAAATAGTGTCGATTTACCGCAGCCGTTTTCGCCCACAATCCCGGTGACGGCACAACGACCAAAGTCGAAAGTTAAGTCGTGCAGAACGGTTTCGTCTTGATAACTAAACGATAAATTATGGGTTGCGAGCATTGGTGCGGTTCTCACAGGTGAAAATCACCCTGGTAAAGTTTGACGTCAAGCGTGGTCACCATTTGCTGGTAGCGCACCAGCACGCGGGAAAACAGCATACTGATTAACATCGCCAGCGAGCGGTATCCGCCAGGCAAAGTACGATAACCGAAACGCAGTGACTGAGCACGATGAATGGCCTGCGCTTCGTCCAACAGGATAAAAATAAAACGCCAGGTGAGCAGGATTTGCTCGGTCAATAAGCGCGGCACTCGCAAACGCTGGAGCAACTGAATCAGCTGAGGAAATGGCAGATTGAGCACCAGCCAATACGTGGCGGCGAGCGCAGCCAGGCTGCGCCAGAACGTCTGGTTCGCGACTACAATGCCTTGCGCATCAATGCCGATGTAAAACGAGCCGAGTGGCACGCTCCACAGCAATGACTGCGCGTGGTGCGAGGCGCTAAAAATAATCGTCACCACGCCGATGAGCAAAAAGCCCAGCGGCACCGCCAGCCAGCGCAAGTAACGCAGCGGCCCCACGCGCAGCAGCCAGCAGGTGAACGCCGCAATCACCAGCAGCAAAATACCCTGCCCGACGGGCGGCAACGCAAAGGCAAGCACCATCAGCAGCAAATACAGCGCGAATTTGCGCAGCGGCGAAACCTGGCACCAACGGCTTTGGTAGCTGAGTTTATCAATCCCCAGCATGGTCTTCGCGCTTGCCCCGGTAATAGCCGAGGATGTAGAAAATCACCGCCGTGCCGAGGGAGCCTTGCAGCGTAAACAGCAGGCTTTCGATTTCACTGCTCGCCGGTTCGTAAAGCGGTTTGAACCACGGTTTGTAATGCGGGGCGACGACTAAAATCTGGCCCTCGGCCTGGTCGTCGGAACCGCCGTAATCGCCGCCGTGCGAAACAAAGAACGGCACAATCATCAATCCCACCACCAGGGCGAGCAAAATCAGCGTCTTTTTCATGTTATTGGCCCTTAACCGGAAGCAAATGGCGCTTCGTGAGTTGGTCGTAAATCATCACCGTCAGCAGGCCTTCGGCGATGGCAATCGGGATTTGCGTCAGGCAGAAGATGCCCATGAATTTCATCGAGGAACCGGTAACGCCAAAGTGCGGATCGGGGAACGCCACGCCGAGCTGAATGGAAGTGACAAAATAGGTGGTTAAGTCGGCAAGCATCGCGCACAAGAACACGCTCACGTCGCGACGGAACCCGGCTTTGCACGCCAGTTTCCACACCAGATAACCGACGATTGGGCCAATCACCGCCATCGACATGCCGTTGGCACCGAGCGTAGTCAAGCCGCCGTGGGCCAGTAATAGTGCCTGGAATAAAAGCACAATCGCGCCCAATACGGCGACGACGCCAGGGCCAAACAAAATCACCGCCAGGCCTACGCCCGTCGGGTGCGAGCAGCTTCCGGTGACCGACGGGATTTTTAACGCCGAGAGCACAAAGATAAACGCGCCGCATAATGCCAGCAGCACCTTTTGGTTGCTGTCTTCGGCGACAATCTGGCGCAGGCGCACCAGCCCGACATACAGGCATGGCAGGAATAAAATCCACCAGGTCAGCGCCCACATCGGCGGCAGAAAACCTTCCATAATGTGCATGGCAAAGGCTTCTTGCGGCACGATCAGCAGCAACATTCCCATGCCGAGGCCGGTCAATGAGAGTTTTTTAAGTCGCGATTCCATTGGGTTCCTTGCTTGTTTATTGTCGGATGACGCTGCGCTTATCCGACCTACACGGTTTCATAAGGCCTTTGTTTTTGTCGGATGACGCTGCACTTATCCGACATACGCGGTTTCATAAACCTTTGTTTTCGTAGGGTGGATAAGCGCCAGCGTCATCCACCAATGGTTTTAGCGCTGCCACTTTTTGTTGACCAAAATGGTCGAGAAATACGGCAGCTTTTGGTCATCCGCAACTTCGTTAAGATCTCGCCAGCACTGCTCACCCGGTAGCGTCGCTTCGGCCATTAACACCGCGCTGTCGATAAGCTCAAGATGTTGCAAAAGCGCTTTGATTTGCGCAAAACGCCCGTAAACCTTCATCAACACCACGCAATCGTGGGAACGTAACGCCTGCGTCAGCGCCTGATGTGATGCGGTGCAAGACATCACCGCCAAAGACTGCTGCTCCATCGCCAGCGGCAGTTGGGCGCGGGAAGCAATCGCCGCAAACGAAGTCACGCCTGGGACGATTTCCAGCCACTCCGGGTTGCCGATTCGCGCCAGTAAAAACACCCAGGTGCTGAATAACATCGAATCACCCAGCGTGATAAACCCCACCTGTTTGCCCTGCTCGACTTCACGCACAAGGGCGGCGGCGGTTTCATCCCACACCACCGCTTTTTCGTCGTTATCGGCACTCATCGGGAAATGGCAGGTGCGAATTTCGGTGGTGTCGCTGAGGTATTCGCGCACGATGGAAAGCGCCAGACTGTCGCCGCCTTTGCGCCCTGCGGGAGCATAAAGCACGTCGAGTTTGCCGATGATGCGCGCCGCACGAACGGTGATCAGGTCACTCGCACCAGGCCCGGTGCCGAGGGCATATAAACGTCCGCTCATGCTGTCACCTGGTGTGATTTTTCCAGCGCACGCTGCAAATGGTTGACGAACATCGCACGGATTTGCGGGTTTTCTCCCAAACCTTGCAACCACGGTTGCGCTTCGATGCCTGCTTCCTGCAATTGCGTTTTCCACGAGTCTTCTTCGTCAGAGGCCATGTCGTTAATCGCATGATCGCCCGCCACTAACATCAGCGGCATCAGGTGGACTTTACGCACTTTATCTTGCTGCAAACCGCGCACGATCAGGTCGATCTCCGGGTAGCTTTCAACCGCGCCAACTCGCGCCGGGATCTGACGCGCCGCCATTATATGATCGAGGCAAGCATAGGCAGAAAACGCATGGTGGCTGGCTCCGTGGCCCATAAACACCACGCGTTCGTCGGCTGCAAGCTGTGGCATCTGGCTTTGCAGCGCGTTAAGCAATAACTCGTAATCGTTGAAGTCGCTCAGCAGCGCAGTGCCTAACGCGACACGTTGGAATAAGTGGCTGTAAGCCTGGACTTCGCGGGCGATTTTTTCGTATTCGTCGCCATTAATCACGTGCAGCGATTGCACCGCGACATCCTGATAACCCATGGCCGCCAGGCGTTGTAAGGCCTGCGCGGGGGAATCAATATCGAGGTTATCGCGGCTTTTTAATTTGCGAATAATCATCCCGGAGGTAAACGCGCGGAAGCGGTCGCGGTCGGCAAATGCGCCGCTAAGTTCCTCTTCGCAGGCGACAATATTTTTGGCACAGGTGTCGTGGTAACTGGTGCCGAAACTGATCACTAACAGGGCTTTTTTCATTATTTTCTCTCTTGCAGCCAGCGCATGACGCGGCGGCTCACATCTTCACGGCTTTCTAATAATTCAGGGCCAAAAACTAACGGTTGCGGACGCGTCACCACTACGCAAGGAATGCCTCGTGCCAGCGCGGGGTTTACTTTGTCGAGATACCCGCCTTCGGCACCGGACTCTTTGGTGATCACCACATCGGGCTGGCAGAAGTCGTACAGTGCGGCGTTGAACTCGGCGCTGAACGGGCCGCGCAGCGCGATAATGTTATCGACGCCAAGTCCCAGCGCCTCGCATTCGGCAATCACTTCGCGGGTCGGCAATACGCGCGCCAGTAGCGTTTTATCGGGCAAGCCTTGTTGATACGCCGCCAGCTCTTTGCTGCCAGTGGTTAACAACACGCGCGGGCCAAATTGATTTGCCACCGCGCAGGCAGCTTGCAGGTTTGCCACTTTGTACAACTGCGGGTGACCGAGATCGTTGAGTTCGCTGCGGCGCTGGTAACGGCTTAGCGTTACGCCCACTTTTTTGCAGGCGCTGGCGATGTTGCTGCTGAGAATTTCCGCGTACGGATGCGAAGCATCAATCACCCAGCGCACCGCAAGGCTTGCCAGTAAATCGGCGATTTCGTCGGCGTCGATGCGCCCGACGCGAATCTGCCCGCCGATATTTCCCGCAAGCGACTCCCCCACCGCCGTCGCCACCGAGAGGGTGTACGAAATGCGATGTTCATCGAGGATCTGGCAGATAAATCGGGCGTCGCTGGTGCCGCCGAATACCAGCACCGCGCCAGGATTTATCATGTCGGATGACGCTTCGCTTATCCGACCTACGAAACTCACAGCTCGTAACCTCGCGGAGTGATCATCAGGCCATCGCGTACAAAGGTGGTTTTGTTACCGACAATCACCAGGCTGGTCATATCAACCGGTTCAAAGTCCATCTCACCAAAAGTGGTCAGCCATTTTTGTTCTTTCTTACGCCCAGCCGCTTTCACCACGCCGACCGGCGTTTTTGCATCGGTAAACTCGCGCATTAATTCGAAAGCCCGCGCCAGATGCCCTTCGCGGCCACGGCTACGCGGGTTGTAGAAGCAAATAACAAAATCGGCAGACGCGGCGGCGATAATGCGTTTTTCGATAACCGGCCACGGCGTCAGCAAATCGCTGAGGCTGATATGGCAGAAATCGTGCATTAGCGGCGCGCCGAGCAAAGATGCGGCAGCGATACTGGCGGTAATGCCCGCCACCAGCCGTACTTCAATGTCGAGCTTCTGGGATGTCACCAGCTCCAGCACCAGCCCGGCCATGCCGTAAATTCCGGCGTCGCCGCTGCTGATCAGCGCCACTTTGTGCCCGGCCTGCGCCAGTTCGATGGCGGTCTGGCAGCGCTCAATCTCTTTGCACATGCCGGTTTTGATCACCTGTTTGTCGCCGGTTAATGGCTTCACCAGGTGGGTATACGTTTTATAGCCGACGACAATTTCCGCTTCTTGCAGGGCAGCAATGGCTTCCTGGGTCATCATCGCTTCGCTGCCGGGGCCAATGCCGATTACCGTTAACATCTGTCTGAAACTCCTAAAGTTATGGTGACGCCCTGTTGTTTCAGGGTGTTGCCCACCAGTTTGCCGTCGCTCATGAGCCACGCCGCTGGTTGTGACACGCTGCCGACGCCGACGGTGGCGCGCACAAATTCCGAGGCCGGAAAGCGCTGTTCGTGCAGGGCGAGTTGGTCAACGCTGTAAATGTTGAAAGGGATTTGCAGGCTGCGCGCCAGTTCCAGCAGCGCTGGTTCGTCTTTTTTAAGGGCGATACTGCCGATGGCACGCAGCGCCAGTGGATCAAAATGGTTTTCTAGCAGGTGCTGATTTAATAATTCTGCGACGATTTGCGGCGGCGTATCGCGGCGGCAACCGATGCCCGCAACAATACGTTTTGGCACCAGTTTGAATAGCTGAATAGTTTGTGGCGGCAGTTCGTTACGCAGCGTGACGCAGACCAGCGCATCGAGTTCTGGTAATGCCTCGAGGTTTTCAACCGCGATAAAACCTCGGGTGTCGTAAAGTGCGGCGCTGCTCGCAAAATCTGCATCCCACCACAGGCCAACACGCTGGTTGCTCACCAGCATTTGATTCACGGTTTTTACCGCCAGGCGGAAATCTTTAAGCGTGGCATCAAGCCTGGCCGCCAGCGTGTCGAGTGCCGCCAGATGGTTAACATCAGTCGCCGTGGTGATCACCGGGTCAGCACCTAAACTGCCCGCTAACTGGCGCGTGAGATCGTTCGCGCCGCCCAAATGCCCGGAGAGCAGGCTGATGACGTGCTCGCCGCGTTCGTCCATCACCACCACCGCCGGGTCGTGGAGTTTGTCGCTTAACAGCGGCGCAATCACCCGCACCACTATTCCCGTGGCGGCAATAAACACCAGCGCGGAATATTGGCTAAATGCCTGCTGAACCGTCTGCGCGAAGCTTTCGCCAAAGGGAATAAAGCCCGGTTGCAGCAGTTTTTCGCTGGTAAAACAGGTGAGCGGCAACGCCGTTTGCAGTCGCTGCGCCAACGTCACGCCGCCGGGCGTCAGGCAGAACAGCGCAATCGTCTCAGGCTTTGCGGTATTCATGGCTGAACCCTGCGTCGTAGAGTTTGGAATAGTGATACTCCTCGCCCAAAAATGCCCCGACCATAATCAGCGCGGTTTTACGAATGCCTGCGTCACGCACTTTATCGGCGATATCAATTAATGTGCCGCGCAATTCCTGGCAGTCTGGCCACGTCGCTTTGTAGACCACGGCAACGGGCGTATCCGCCGGATAACCGCCTTCGATTAACCGCTCCGCCACGCGATTAATGCGTTGCACGGAAAGGAAAATCGCCATCGAGGTTTGGTGTCTGGCAAATGACTCAAGCTGCTCGAGCGGCGGCATCGGCGTGCGGCCTTCAATGCGCGTGATGATCAGGCTTTGGGAAACTTCCGGCACGGTGTATTCCACGCCAAGTTGCGCGGCGGCTCCCAAAAATGCGCTGACGCCCGGCACCGAAACGTAGCCGATGCCGAGTTTAGTGAGCATTTCGCCCTGCTCGCGAATAGAGCCGTAAAGGGAGAGATCGCCGGTTTGCAGGCGCACCACCAGCTTCCCGGCTTTTACGCCGTTTTCCATAAGCTCGATAATTTGTTCAAGATTGAGCGCGGCGCTGTCGTGGCATTCGGTGCCTGGCTGGCAATAATCCAGCAGCTCAGGGTTGATCAGCGATCCGGCGTAGATCACCACTTGCGCCTGTTGCAGCACGCGGTAGCCTTTCAGGGTGATCAGCTCTTTATCGCCCGGCCCTGCGCCGACAAACCAGACTTTGCGGGTATCAAAAACGTCAGTCATGGGATTGTTCCTTGCTGCAAGAAATCAAATAAGTGGGATTGTTCGGTTTGAAGTAGTGGCCACTGCCCAGCGCCGCCAGCGTCGAAACTTGCAGTTGCAGGCAGTCGAAATCGCGAATGGCGCACTGCTCAAGGTGAGTTAACGCGCAGGTTAAATTTTCCATCAGGATGAAGGTCATCACTAAACGCCCGCCGGGATACAAATGCGCCAACGACCAGTCGATAAGCTCGGTAAGTTGCCCGCCGCTGCCGCCGATAAACACCGCGTCGGCCATCACATCCAGCTCAACGGGTGCGTAGCCGCTGATAATGTCCACGTTCGGGCAGGCGAAAAGTTCGCGGTTTTCCGCCATCAAAACCAGCGCGTCGGGGTTGCGTTCAATCGCCGAAACCTGCAAGTCCGGGTAACGAATTGCCGCCTCAAGCGAGACGCTGCCCGTTCCCGCGCCGATGTCGATCAACCGCCGCGCGTGCTGAAGCTGTAACCTTTCCAGCGCCTGAGTGCGCACCACTTCTTTGGTCATCGGCACGCGTGCGCCGCGTAAAAACAGATCATCTTTCATTGAGGATTAACACCACGTTCATCTCGTAAGACTGCGCCACATCGCTGGCGCGCAGGGAATGGATTCGTTCATCGGGGGACGACAGGTTTTCGCCAATAATCAAAGTGGGGTTCAGGCCACGTGCGAGCAAAGCTTGGGCGATGGCATAAGGGCCGATGATTTTGTCAGTCACCATCGCCACTTTTTGGTGCGCGGCGATGGCATTGAAATCAGGTTCGCGTCCGTGGCTGCTGGTTATCCATAAGTCATTCATATCCACCGCCGCTCTGGCGCACAGATATTGAATCGAGCTAATGCCGGGGATAATGCACAGCTCTGCGGTCGTGAAATTCGCCGACAATAGTTTGCCGATGCCGTAAATCAACGGGTCACCGGAAGCCAGAACCACGATGTTTTGGTTGATATGCTCGCGCAGCCAGTCGATTAAGCCGTCGAGGTCGCTATCTAACAGGCGATTTTGTGCGCCGAGATGAGCATATAAATCCAGGTGACGAGCGCCGCCCACCAGAATTTGCGCGTTGTTAATGGCGGCCTGCCCCTGGAGAGTCAGTAATTGGGCAGCGCTTGGGCCAATTCCGACGACAGTCAGCATCGCTTTTCTCCAGCCAGATCCTGAGCAATTTCGGCAATCGGGCGGTTGCTGCCCAACACCTGGTTATCGAACGAGAACATAATCGCATCGCACTTTGGCGGCGATTGCGTGAAGCGCAGCATCTCTTCGATGCGCTCACAAATGCGAATGGCCAGCCGTTCAAACACGCTCTGCCAGCCTTGTTCGGTGATGATTTCAAGCGCGGCTTCGGTGGTGTCACAAAGGCTGACGGCGGTGAGTAATTCAAGCGGCGCGCCCATTAATGCCAGGTGCGCGACCAGTGTTTCCATGCGCCCGTCGGCAATGTGGCTGTGGGTGTGGAAGATTCCGGCGGCGATTTTCACCAGTTTGCCGGGGTGGCCAATCAACACGATGTGGCGATATTCGAGGCGCACCGCTTCCTGAATCATGTAGCCGACGAAGTTACTCATCGTCACCACGCATTCGCCATCGAGCTGCAACTGTTCACGCACGAAGCGTTCGCCGTGATTGCCCGGCACCAGAATCACTTTGTCCAGCCCTGCGGCGCGTTTCATTTCCAGCTCCAGCGCCAGCGAGCGTTTCCAGCTTTCTTCGGACATCGGCATCACAATGCCGGTGGTGCCAATAATCGAAATGCCGCCGAGAATACCGAGCCGATGGTTGTAGGTTTTCTTCGCTCGCTCTTCCCCTTCCGGGGCAAAAATTTCGATATCCGCGCCCCGTTCAGTACCAATGACTTCACGCACGGCGGCTTCGATAGTCTGGCGCGGAGTGCGGTTAATCGCCGATTCGCCGATGGGCAAACCGATACCTTTGCGTGTGACTTTGCCAATCCCATTGCCGCCGCAAAGCGTGATAACACCGCTGTCGTTTAGCTGCACGCGGGCAAAAATCAACATGCCGTGGGTGGCGTCAACGTCGTCTCCGCCGTCTTTGCGGATCGCCGCCGTCGCCTGCTGGCCTTCAATCATCGGCATTTCAACGCTCAGTTGCAGCGTGACGCCAGAAGGCGTAACGATAGAAACCTGGTCGATCACGTGTTGGCGCAACACCATTAGCGCAGCGACTTTCGCCGCAGCAGTGGCACACGATCCGGTGGTGTAACCTTTGCGATACGCCTTGCCTTTATGCCAGACGCAATCGGCTTGCTGCTCGCTCACCCCGCCTCCCGCATGCGGTAAAGCAGCGCGTTGACAATCGCGGCTGCGACGTTGCTACCGCCTTTGCGCCCACGAGCGGCAATGGCTGGCAGGCCACTTTCCACCAAAGCCTCTTTGGATTCCTCGGCACCGACAAATCCGACCGGCACGCCGATAACGGCTGACGGTTTGGCCTCTTTTTCGAGTAACCGGAACAGCGCGGTGGGCGCATTACCGAAGACAAAAACCTTCTCGCCCTCTTCCTGCAAGGCGAGATCGACCGCCGCCATTGAGCGCGTAATGCCCTGTTCTTTAGCATGAGCCACCACACGCGGGTCGCTGATATAACAGCGGCAACTGCATCCAAACTCCGCCAGCAGCGTTTTGTTGATGCCGGATAACGCCATGGTGGTGTCGGTGTAAAGCGTGCAGCCACGCTGCAAACTTGCGGTTAATTGCTCGATGACATCAGGCGAAAACCACAGAATATCCAGCCATTCAAAATCGGCGGTGGTGTGAATCACGCGTTTAATCATCGCCTCTTGAGTGGCGTCGTTAAAACGATAGTCCGGGCGCTCGGCGGCAATAATTTCGCTAATGATTTCAAAACTATGCTGTTCAATAAGTTGCGGTTGTTGCAGGTAATTCATGTTGAATCCTTAAGCGATGCCCAGCGTGAGTGTGCGCAGTGCGGCAAACAGCAGCAAAGCGAAAAACGAAGCCAACATCATGAGTTGAATGGTGCGGGGAATGTCGTCGAGCGCGATGTCGCGCTGAGCGTCCCCAATCCACGGCTTTTCTACCCGTTCGCCGAAATAGAGGTTCGGGCCGCCGAGGCGAATCCCTAGCGCGCCAGCAACCGTGGCTTCAGGCCAGGCACAGTTTGGGCTGCTGTGTTGGTAACGGTCGCGCCAGCCGATGCGCAGGGCCTGGCGCGAGTTGGCGCGTAAACAAAAAGCGGCAATGCTCAGAAGCAGCCAGCTCAACCGGGCGGGAATGAAATTGGCGAGATCGTCGAGTTTTGCGCTGACAAAACCGATGGCGCGGTATTTTTCCGTTTTGTAGCCGACCATGGAATCGAGCGTGTTGATGGCTTTGTAGGCCATCGCCAGCGGTGCGCCGCCGAGCATTAAGAAAAACAGCGGCGCAATCACGCCATCGACGCTGTTTTCTGCCACGGTTTCCACCACGGCGCGGGTGATTTGCGGGCGTTCGAGCTGCGAGGTATCGCGCCCGACAATCCATGATAGCTTTTCGCGGCTCTGTTCAAGGGTGCCATTTTTCAGGGCGCAGTAGACTTCGAGGGCGGCGTCGCTCAGGCAACGCGCGGCGAGCACGGTGTAAATCATCCACACTTCGACCAGCCAGCCGAGCCATGGATGCACGAGGTTTGCGAGGTGCAATATTCCCCAACTCACCCCCCAGCTTATGCCAACGACCACCAGCCACAGCACGCCGCCGCCGATTTTCAGAGCGCGATAGCTTTTGCATAACCGACGAATCAGACGCTGAGAAACGTTAATCAGGTTGCCTATCCAGCGCACCGGATGCGGCCAGTTCGGCGGGTCGCCGAGCCAGTAATCCAGCAGCCAGGCCACGCCCCAGGCGAGTAATGTCACAGATGATTCCTCGCAAGCGTTAACCAGTGATTGAGCATTTCCGGGCGTTGCGCGAAATGAACGTGCAGATAGCTGGCGAAAGTGGTCTCGTGTTGGAAGCCGCCCTGCCAGCGGGAAATCGCGACACCATCGCGCCATTTGCAGCAATCGAGCGCGGCGGGTAATGGGCCGTTGAAATCGGAATAGTGGAATTCGTGGCCGCGTAGGGTTTCGCCCTTTTTAGCCAGCAAAGTGTCTTGTTTGGCGGTGGCTTCACAGTAGCCAAACCGCGTCAGGCGTTTGCCCATCTGGCTATGGCCGGGGAGCACGCCGCACATGGCGTGAGTTTCACCGTCGCCGTCGGTTAATGATTCCCCGAGATACATCAACCCGCCACATTCGGCGTAGATAGGGATGCGTTGCTGATGAGCGTGCTGTATGGATTCGAGCATGCGGGTGTTTGCCGCGAGTTTTGCGCCATGGACTTCCGGGTAGCCGCCGCCGAGCCAGACCATCTGGCAATCAGGCAGCGTGCGGTCATGAAGCGGGCTGAAACGCTGGATCTTCACCCCGGCCTGCTCGAGCATCTCGAGGTTATCCGGGTAGTAAAAGTTAAAGGCTTCGTCTTCGGCGAGGGCAAGGGTCAGCCCGTCGGCTAATGCGGAATTGGGGATTGCGGGGGCGTCGCCTTCAGGGAGAGTGTTCAGGCGAGATAACGCCAGCAGACGATCGATATTGATCGTTTCTTCGAGCTGCTTCGCAAGTTGCTGCCAGCGAACATCCTGCGGGGCATTTTCTTGTGCGGGAACCAGGCCGAGATGGCGCGAGGGCAATTCCACATCTGCCATCACCGGCACGCGCCCTAAAACGGGCAGCCCGCAAAAACGGGTAATCGCCTCGGCAAGCAGTTGATAATGGCTGTCGCTATTCACGCGATTGAGGATCACACCCGCGATATTGAGCGACGGATCAAATTGCTGGAAGCCCATCACCGTGGCGGCGATGGAGGTGGAAACCGCTTTGCCGTCCACCAGCAATATCACCGGGCAGCCGAGCTGTTTTGCCATCGCAGCGCTGCTGCAATAGTTCGGGTCGGTGCCGTAGCCGTCGTAAAGCCCCATCACGCCTTCGATGACCGCCACGTCCGCCTGTTGCATTTGCCGGTTAAACAAACCATTGAGTGTGGCCGTCGGCAGCATGAACGCATCAAGATTGCGCGAGGTCACGCCGGACACCGCGCTGTGCCAGCCGCTGTCGAGGTAATCGGGGCCGATTTTGAAAGGCTGGACGCGCAGACCACGCGCAATTAGGGCGCGGAGCAGCCCAAGCGTGACGGTGGTTTTGCCACAGCCGCTGCTGGTTCCTGCAATAACGAATGCGTGTTTTGCTGCCCCTGCCATAGTTGCCTTTTTACGTCTGGGCAAAAAGCGGATGTCAGCACGTGCGCGCAACCGCAGGCCGCACGCATCTGATGACAACTAACTTCCCACCGAAGGAGTTGTTTAAAGTGAACAGACAAGTCGGTCTTCTGGCTTAGCGTCATTCTCGCCCGCCCTTCCCAATCGTGAGATCAGTGGTTACGCGGGTTCGTCGGCATCACAGCAGCGGGGGCTGCGGGGGAATGTCACCCCCTTCCCAGCCACATTAAATCCTTCATACTTCAAGTTGCAGGTGCGTTGGCTTTCCTCGCTCACCCCAGTCACTTACTAGAGTAAGCTCCAGGGGATTCGCTGCGTCGCCGCCTTCCTGCCTCTCGAATTATTTTGGATTTATATATATGGCATAAACGAGTCAGTTGTAACGTGCATGACACTCAAACTATCATGCGCGTGAATATATAAAAGCTCGAACAGTGTAAAAGCTAATAGATAGCGAGTGTTGCGCTATAACAATTTTTATTGATTTTTTAAGCCTTGTGGCGAAGAAACAAGATGAGATCTTTGATGAAAGAGAGTTGCCACTGTTATGGCTGAAGCAAGCTGCCCGGCGTCCTGCGGTGAACTGATTCAGGGCTGGATTGGCGGCGGGGAAAAACTGGTGTCATGCCCTGTTGACTGGTTTAGCACCGCTGAAGTACGTGAAGGCCCGAGGATTAGCGAAGAGCGCCCGCGAATGCGCCTGATGCTGGAGCGGGTTGTGGCGCATTTTGGCTGGCCTGTTTCAGTGGCAGACAGCTTGAGCATAACGCTTGAATCAACGATCCCGGTGGGTAAAGGTCTGGCGAGTAGTACCGCAGATATCGCTGCAACGGCTGTGGCAACCGCCCGGCATTTGGGCGAAACCCTTGATGAATCCACGCTGGCGGCGTTGTGCGTGCAGATCGAACCCACGGACAGCACCATTTTTCGCATGCCGACGCTGTTTGATCATCTTAATGCCCAGACTCAGATTAGCTGCCAGGCCGCTCCTGAATTGGATTTATTGATTCTGGAAAGTCACACAACACTGCTGACGGAGGATTATCGCCGTCAGCAGCGCGAACCTGCCTTACGGCGCAATGCTGAGATTCTGGATAGCGCCTGGCTGAAATTACAACGCGCTTGCCAACAGCAAGATCCTCTTTTGCTTGGGGAAGCCGCGACATTGAGCGCCATTGCCAGTCAGCAGTTGCTGGAAAAACCGCTGTTTTCGCAGCTGCTGGCATTGATTGAAGAGTTTGATTTGTACGGGCTGAATGTCGCACACAGCGGCAGCGTGGTGGGTTTGATGCTCGATACAAGCAAGCATGATGTTGAGAAGTTGCTCTGGCAGATAAAACGCCTGGATGTTGATTCGCACTACCCGCGCCAGCATTTGGTGAAGATGGTTGAGGGCGGAGTGCGCTAAGTTCAGGCGAAAAAAAACCGCCGAATCGGCGGTTTCTGCACGCAAAAAGCGTTTACCCTAAATAATTCGCGTTGCATCAAGGCGGCAAGTGAACGAATCCCGATGAGCTTACATAAGTAAGTGATTCGGGTAAGTGAGCGCAGCCAACGCAGAGGCAGCTCGAAGTATGACGGGTAAAATTATTCAGGCTTAATTTCGCCCATCACTTTCAGCTTTTTGGAAATTTCACGACGCTCTTTAGAAAGCTCAGCGTTCTTGATGATGTAGTCATCAACGCGGTCTTCGTAGTCGGTTTTCATGCTGGCGATGATGCCCTGGATAGCTTCAATGCTCATACCCGGCTTGATGTAGTCGCTCAGGTTGTCGAGCAGCAGAACGCGTTTTGAGTTATCACGGATCTTTTTCTGCACGTCCTGGATTTCACGTTGCAGTTTGTTTTTACGACGGAACAGACGCACGAACTCAAGCACGTCCTGGAAAGATGGTTTGGTTGGTTCCATTTTTATACCCCTGCTAATTTCATACTCGGATTCGTTAAATAACGATTCATTACGTTAACGGTCATCGACTTACCTTAATGGTAGCGATGCCCGCTGACAATGTCATTCTTCAAGCTGCATGGCGATTAGCTGCAACCCGAACATACAGGCGATGGGTCTCTTTCGCTATCTTAACCTCAATTGGTGCTGAATCGAAACCAGCAATTCGCATCATGCTAAGCAATTATTTGCGTAACGCGCGGCAGATCAACTGTGAGAGCAATTCCAGTTGACGGGCGAGCTCCAGGCTCAACCAAACGTAGCCGTGAATGGGGGTTTCCTGAAGTTTCCCATTCTGCCCCTCTTGCATCAACTGACGCAGTTCACTGACGATTTCCGTGAGTTTTTCGTGATTGGCAGAAATTGGCGACGGGTTGCCGTCATGCAAAGCCAGCGCAATAGCCGCGAGTGTGCGTTGTGTCATCTGCTGGGTGTCGCGCAGCGTATGGGCGTTAATCATCAGGAAATGGCTTTCTCGTGATGCCCAGTAAGCGTTAATTTGCAGCTCAAGCGTACACACCATGTTGCGGCTGACGGTTTGTATCGCTTCAAAAATGGTTTTCTGAATGTGAGTTTCTTTGCTGCTCGGCCCAATCAAAGCACGCATTTTGACCACATCGCTTAACACTTGGCGCAGATGCTTTTCCAGCCGTGGGCGCTCCAGTAAGTTTGGAGAAAAACCGGCGTTATATACCCGGCCAAACGCGGTGACGAAGTTCGCCATTTGGATGCGCCAGTGAATGAAGGCACGCTGCGGGTAAATGCTGGTGAAGAGCATCGCCAGTAGCGAACCGAAGATAACGTCACCGCTGCGCCACATCGCAATTTCCATATCACCCGCGGGCGCGCCAACAACCACGGCAAGTGTGATACCAATCAGCAAAGCCTGGTACGGACGTTTTCCCAGCGCCAGGTAGCCGCAGATAAACATCGCCAGCGCGCACCACACCAACATCAAAGGCAGTGAAAACAGCTCAAGCTTGAGCGCAACCAGCCCCATGGTGGCGCCGCAAATGGTGCCACCAATACGCTCGAAAGCGCGTGGAACAACGTTTCCCCAGAAGGAAATCGGCCCCATGACGACCACAAGAGTAATGAGTGGCCAGGTGCCTTCAGGGACTTTCAGAAGATGGACGATAAGAAAAGTGAGAACAAATGCCAGCGCGATACGCACGCCATGCACGACTCGGTAGTTGCGATAAACGCGGAGCTCAAACGGGCTTAGTGATTTGTCGGGGCGCACACCCGGCTCTCCTGAAAAACAAAAACGGGATTGTACCTGTTTTTTTCTTACGGGTATCGCAATACTTAGGCTAACGTTTCTAATTAGTATCAAAGAATGCTTGCAAATGGAATACATAACAACTTTCGTAATACTCTAAATAATTAGCATTACTGCCAACCTACAACTCTAATTATTTAGAGCATTACAAAATCAAACCTGAAAAATTAAAACCCCGACGAAAGGAATGATTGATAAAAAATTCATCAATCATGTATTAAACTCAAGAAACAAGACAACAATTTATTAACCCAGTTTTCAGGCAACTAATAAACCCGAACATTGTTTATAATGTCCATCAACAAAAACTAGCATTTGTCATTATGCCAAACTATTATATTCCATATTATTTCAACAGTAAAAAACTGAGGTAAAAATGAAATTGTATGGCATCGCTGGAGCCGGTGGTTTTGGTCGAGAAGTCATCCCCATTGTCAAACAGATGATTAACGATCTACCGCACGGGCATTCTACTGAAGTTGTTTTCATCCTTGAAACCTCAGAAACCTCAGAAATAAATGGCTACAAAGTCCTTTCACAACAAGAATTTATAAACTCATCTCATGATGAAAAGTTTTTTAATGTTGCTATCGCTGATAGTAAGATCAGAGAGCGAATTGCCAATCTGCTGATTGAGGCAGGCGCGGTGCCATTCACAGTAACGCACCAAAATACTGTCATTTATACTGAGTCTGAGATTCATCCAAGTGCAATTTTATGCCCTTTTGTTACAGTTACGGCTAATGCCAAAATCGGTAAATTTTTCCATGCTAACGTCCACTCCTACATTGCACACGATTGTGTAATCGGGGATTACGTCACGTTTGCGCCGGGTGTAAGATGCAATGGTAGTGTAACCATTGAAGATCATGCGTACATTGGAGCAGGCGCTGTTATCAAGCAGGGCACAGCAAACAGACCTGTAGTGATCGGCGCTGGGGCTGTTGTCGGCATGGGTGCTGTAGTGACAAAAAGTGTCCCCCCTGGCATCACGGTTATGGGTAATCCAGCTAAACCCAAAGCAATTATCGAATAAGCAATAATATTCATCCCCGAGAAAAAGAAAAACTAGAAACATAACTCAGAATACCGCTAATTTATTATTAGCGGTATTCTGTAAAGCGCATTAGCTTTTTCTGGCAACCGGAATAAACATGTCTATTTCCCAGACGCCACTTTCTGAACCGTCATTCAAATAGTGTTCGAAACACGGTTTCCCGGTTATCTGATAACGCTCATCCTCAAGCAGGCTGTCAAAGAACAGGTTCCACGGCTTGGCAAAATCACCGTCATCAACACGGGCACGCGCCACCGCATACTGTCCGGCTTCTATTTTGGTAGTGATAACGCCTTCACTGTTTTCAGGCACGGTGAAGTTTTCAGGCACCGAGACAACCGTATCGCAACGCAGTTTTTCCGCTGGCACGACGTCGGGGTTATCGTAATAAACGGCCAGCCACTCTTCCCCGGCAATTTTGTGTGTTTTCACCCACAAGGCGAGCTGCTCAAACCCTTGATGAACCGTCTTTTCCCACGGCCCTACCATATGAAAACCGGCTACTTTACGCTCGGGCACTTGCTGTACGTTAAATTCCATATGACCTCCTGACTCAATTAAAAAACACTGTATGTTTATACACCACTGAATTGCAGGGAAACAGTCCTTTGTCAGGGTGATGTGGTTACTTTGCGAGCAGGATCGCTTTTCGCAAATCTTTCGCTAATAGATCTTAGTCCAAACAAAAAAATGGGCCGACATTGCCGCCGACCCAGGAGTGATACAAATCTTTGCGTAGGCCGGATAAGCGCCTGCTTCATCCGTCAATACCGGTGAAAATGGTGGATGACGCTATCGGTACAAACCGGACACCTAGGTAACACTTTAGACCGGACACATGGGTAACAGTTATAAACGGCATAGCAGAGGAGACTCACTATGCCCTGGACTGAGACCCGACCCATGCAACGTCTTGATTTCATCCGTGCCTGCCACGCAGGCACGGCTCCTGTTTCCGAACTGTGCCGCCACTTCGGTATCAGCCGCAAAACCGGGTATAAATGGCTGCAGCGTTTTAACCCCGACGACCCGGCCTCTCTTTTTGACCAGCCCCGCGCCCGCCTCACGCATGATGAACGCCTGCCCGCCGGGATTGTTCAGCAGCTTATCGATATGCGCGTACGGCACCCCGACTGGGGGCCGAAAAAAA
>NZ_QZWH01000031.1 GCF_003601925.1 Buttiauxella izardii | reverse complement strand
TCCCCGTCAGGCTTAGCACTAGCCCGAATACGACCATGACTGCAAGGTTGGTCAACAGGAAAAGCCCGATACGCATCATAATTTTCTTTTTACCTCGGTTAAACATACGCATTCTGCGTTACCCCACATCGTAGGGGCAAGCTTGCCATTTTCAAGCATTCATCGTGTCCAAGTGGTTAATAATACATAACTTTACATTGAGGAAGAGGTTGATTTTACGCGGCTTGATAGAGGTAAAAAAAACGGGCACAAAATTTTGTGCCCGTTGGGGAGTTACTTAGCGGGAGCCGGTTGCTCCGCTGGCTTATCTTGCTGCATTTTCGCAAGGTCCAGCGCAATGTGCACCGTTTCATCAAGATACGGATCGGGTTCTTGATAATCCTTTGGCAAATCGTCCAGTTTCTTCAACGGCGGTTTGCCTTCGCGCTTGTAGCGATCGTTAATACGAGCCAGTCGCGTGGCATCATCTTCCTGGTTTTCTTTTTCACGCTGAGCAAGATTCAGGGAAACAATATTGCGCTTCTCTTTCAGGGCATTGAAGCGAGCAATGTCCTTCATGATGTACTGGAACTCTGGATCGGCTGCAATTCGGTCCTGATGCAGTTTAAGCAGTTGCGGCTCAAACGAAGACAGGTCGCCAGACTTAACGTAAGTCGCGGCGTTAATGCTGTCCCAAGGGAGTGCATTGTCTTCAAACTTCTCGCCGGTTTCTGTCTCTTCAGTACCCGTTGGCATCATGACATCAGGCGTAACACCTTTACGCTGAGTACTGCCGCCGTTGATGCGGTAGAACTTCTGAATGGTGTATTGCACTGAGCCTAATGCTGGCCATTCCGGGCGCAACATCTGATCGTAGATACGGTTCAGGGAACGGTATTGCTGAACAGTGCCTTTACCGAATGTCGGTTCACCCACAATCAACGCACGACCATAATCCTGCATTGCCGCAGCGAAGATTTCAGATGCAGAAGCACTGAAACGGTCAACCATCACCACCAGCGGGCCTTTGTAATACACAACGCCGTCAGTATCACTGTCTTCGCGTACTTTGCCGTTGTTATCACGAACCTGAACAACTGGGCCGCCAGGGATAAACAAGCCAGAAAGTGAAACAGCTTCGGTTAATGCGCCGCCACCGTTGGAACGTAAATCGATAATCACGCTCTTCACGTTCTGTTTTTCCATTTTCTGCAACTGGACTTTGACGTCATCCGTCAAACCAACGTAGAAACCAGGAATATCCAGCACGCCCACTTTGTCTTTGCCGACCGTTTTAATTGTCAGTTTAACTGCACGGTCTTCAAGACGAATGCGTTCACGCGTTAAGGTCACGATGCGCGTTTTGGTGCCCTTGCCTGCAGGCAAGATTTCCAGACGAACTTTGCTGCCCTTTGGCCCTTTGATCAGCGCAACAACGTCATCAAGACGCCAGCCAATCACATCGACCATCCCTTTACCGGTTTGGCCTACGCCAACAATGCGGTCACCTACGGTAATCGCTTTGCTTTTCGCAGCCGGGCCACCCGCAACCATCGAGTTAATCACCGTGTAGTCATCGTCCATTTGCAGCACGGCACCAATACCTTCCAGAGATAAACTCATTTCGGTATTGAATTGTTCCGTATTACGCGGCGACAAATAGTTGGTGTGAGGATCGATTTCGTGGGCGAAGGCAGTCATTGCCAGGGAGAAAACATCTTCGCTGTTGGACTGAGCCAGACGGCGAATCGCGAACTGATAACGCTTAGTCAGCGTTTCACGAATTTCCTGATCGGTTTTACCGGTCAGCTTCAGGCTCAGTTCATCAAACTTAACTTTGCTGTCCCACAGGGTATTTAACTCTGCAACGCTTACAGGCCACGGCGATTTGCTGCGATCCACGTTGAAGGTGTCGTTACCCGTGAAGTCCATTGGCTTTTCCAGCACTTTCAATGCGTATTGATAACGTTCAAAACGACGCTTCTGGGCCAGATTATAGAGATCGTAAAAGACGTCCAGTTTGCCGGTGCGCAATTCATCGCCAATCAACTTTTTCCGCGACACAAATTGCTCAACGTCGCTAGCAAGCAGCACGTTGTGGCTATAGTCGAGAAGGTTTAGATAGCGATCGAAAATTTTTGCGGAAAAATTTTCATCCAGGTCAAACTGACGGTAATGCGAGCGAGTAAAGCGTGATGTCACACGCTCACTCACTGTAGCGTGCTGAGTCTCTTCCTTTAACTGCGGGATTTGATCAGCACGCGTGATGTTTTCGACGGCCAGTGCGCTACCTGCAAGAAACAACAGACTAGCGACTGCCGTACGCTTAAAGAGTTTGTTCATGCCCGGGTCTGGCCTCCGTTTCAGAACAGCAAGTGTTCTGCGCGTACGATCATTGCCATACCAGAAGTCAGCTGTACACGGACGCCATCTTTGGTAATTTCCAGTACGGTGGCATCCATCGCGTTATTACCCGCTTTGACTTTGATTGCCTGACCCACCTGCAAAGCAGAAATGTCCGTAACCGGAGTGCGTTTTTCTTCGAGCGGAGCTTGAGGAGCCGGTTTTTCTACACGTGGTTTACGCTCTGTAGCTTCAGGACGGCGCGGTGCAGGACGCGGTTTGCGATCACGACGAGGCTTATCAGCAACGGTTTCACCGTTAGCGATAGCGGCTTCGCGTTTTTTCGCTGCCTGTTCTGCGCGCTGTGCTTGAACACGAGCTTTTGCTTCTTCAAGCTGCTTACGAGCATGCTCAACGTGCTGCTCATCGAGTTCACCACAAGGGTTACCGTCGAGATCAACACGGGTCGCGCCGACTTTGATACCGTACAGGTAACGCCAGCTTGAAGTATAAAGACGTAACGCGGAACGAAGTTGAGTTTTACTGAGGCTCATCTCCCCTTCAACGCGCGCGACTAAATCCTGGAAGATACCAATCTTCAGGGGGCGGGCTTCACCTTCAGCGCTAAAGCACTGTGGGAAACGCTCTGCCAAAAAGGCGATGACTTCTTTGCTACTATTCAACTTAGGTTGATTTTCCATGAAATTTCCTGATTACAACGGAGTTGCCAACAATCCGCAGGCATGAACAGGCGACATTATAATGACGCTATCAGCAAATGCCACGTTATCCGTTGTTTATCATGCTAACGAGTGAAGAATTTTTTAAAATCCGTGTCGGCAAGCACCAGCGAAAGCTGCGTTACCAGTTGAGATAAGCCGAGTTGGTCTTCAGGGGTAAAGCGCCCAAACTCAGTGCTATCAATGTCCAGAACCCCAATCACCTCACCATTGACTGTCAATGGAAGGACGATTTCGGAGTTACTGGCCGCGTCACAGGCGATGTGGCCATCAAAGGCATGCACGTCTTCAACGCGCTGAATGCTATTAGTGGAGACCGCTGTACCGCAAACACCTTTTCCAACAGGAATGCGCACACAGGCGATTTTCCCCTGGAATGGACCGAGCACCAGAGTGTCGCCTTCTAATAAATAGAAACCTGCCCAGTTGACACCTTCAAGACGTTCAAACAGCAATGCGCTGGTATTTGCCAACGTTGCCAGAAAGCTTGTTTCACCTGCCATTAACGCACTGAAATCGCGGTTCAAGTCCGCGTAAAATTGTTCTTTGTTCATTGATTGACCATAGTATGTTGTCTTACTCAACTGCATAGCATAGTAAAATAAGCATTAAATGCGTTATGCCACAAGGTGTATCATTCCATGAATTAATATACGCTTAACGAATATTTCATAACCCATTGAGATACCCCCCATGCGCCAACGGTATTCCCTGCTTACGATGACACATGAAAATACACGCCATTAGCCATGCTGTACCGCAGGCACGTTATCAGCGTTGCCCCCAATGCGATACACTTTTCTCGTTACCGTTGGTTAAATCATCCCAGAGCGCTTATTGCCCGCGCTGTGATGCCAAAGTTTACCATGGACGCGACTGGTCATTAACCCGCCTGGCAGCCATGGCGGTGGCTATGCTACTGCTCATGCCGGTCGCTTTTTCCGAGCCGTTGGTGCGCATCTATTTATTAGGCACGCGCATTGACGCCAACCTTTTCCAGGGCATCTGGCAGATGACCAGCCAGGGCGACCCGCTTACGGCGGCAATGGTGATGTTCTGTGCCGTCGGTGCGCCTGCCACGCTGGTTGCCGGTATCGCCTATCTCTATTTTGGTCATATTTTGGGCATGAATCTGCGCCCGGTATTGCTGATGCTGGAGAAGCTCAAAGAGTGGGTGATGTTGGATATTTATCTGGTCGCCATCGGTGTGGCTTGCATAAAGGTACGCGAGTTTGCGTTTATCCAGCCGGGCGTTGGCCTGGTGGCGTTTATCGCACTGGTGATACTGAGCCTGTTGACCCTGATTCATTTGAATATGGAACAGCTGTGGTCGCGCTTTTACCCGCAAAGGCCACCCCGCGCATGGAACCCGCAGCTTCGCGTGTGTCTGGGCTGCCATTTCACTGGTGTGCCGGATAATCGCGGGCGTTGCCCACGCTGCCATGTGCCGTTGCGAGAACGCCGTCGCCATAGCCTGCAAAAATCCTGGGCGGCGTTAATCGGCTCATTAGTCTTCTTACTGCCCGCGAACTTACTCCCTATATCAATACTTTACGTCAATGGTTCGCGCCAGGAAGATACGATTCTTTCCGGTATTCTGTCCCTCGCCAGCAGTAATGTGGCGGTCGCAGCGGTGGTTTTCATCGCCAGTATTCTAGTGCCGTTTACTAAAGTTATCGTGCTGATTTCATTGCTGGTGAGCATACATTTTAAATGTGAGAAAGGGCTTAAGACGCGGATAACACTGCTACGCTTTATTACCTGGATTGGCCGTTGGTCTATTCTCGACCTCTTTGTTATTTCACTGACTATGTCGCTGGTTAATCGCGATCAGCTATTGGCATTTACTATGGGACCCGCTGCGTTTTACTTTGGCGCGGCGGTTATTTTAACTATTCTTGCTGTCGAATGGCTGGATAGCCGACTACTTTGGGACGCACATGAGTCAGGAAATGCCCGCTTCACCGACTGAAGCGCGAATTAAAACTAAACGCCGTATTTCGCCCTTCTGGTTATTGCCAATTATCGCATTGATGATTGCCAGTTGGCTGATGTGGACGACCTGGGAAGAACGCGGCACGACTGCGACCATTGATTTTATATCGGCTGACGGCATCGTTGCCGGGCGCACGCCTGTGCGTTATCAGGGCGTTGAGGTCGGTACGGTGCAGAGCGTCAGTCTCAGCAAAGATCTGCGTAAAATCGAAGTGAAAGTCAGTATCAAAAGCGATATGAAAGACGCGCTTCGTGAAGATACCCAGTTTTGGTTGGTGACGCCAAAAGCTTCACTGGCGGGTGTCTCCGGGCTGGACGCGCTGGTTGGCGGCAACTATATCGGCATGATGCCCGGTAAAGGTGAGCCTAACGATCATTTCACCGCACTCGACACCCAACCGAAGTATCGCCTCAACAACGGCGAGCTGATGATTCATCTTCACGCGCCGGATTTAGGATCGCTGAACAGCGGTTCACTGGTCTATTACCGTAAAATTCCAGTTGGTCGGGTGTATGACTACACCATCAATAACAACAACCAGGGCGTCACGATTGATGTACTGGTTGATCGCCGTTTTGCCAAGCTCGTGAAAAAAGGCAGTCGGTTCTGGAATGTCTCGGGTGTTAAAGCCAACGTCAGTCTCTCCGGCGCACAAGTGCAACTGGAAAGTCTGGCGGCGTTGGTTAATGGCGCGATTGCCTTTGACTCACCAGAAAACTCTGCGGAAGCCAAAGCTGATGATGAGTTCGGATTATACGAAGACCTGGCACACAGCCAGCGAGGCGTGATCATCGATCTTGATTTACCAAGCGGCAGCGGCCTAAAAGCAGGCTCAACTGCACTGATGTATCAAGGTCTTGAAGTCGGTACGCTAACCAAGTTAAACCTGAACCCGGGCAGCACGGTGACGGGGCAAATGACCGTCGATCCAAGCGTGGTCAATTTAATGCGCAGCGGCACACGCATTGAATTGCGTAGCCCTAAAATCTCCTTCAGTAACCCTAATCTCAGCAGCCTCTTAACCGGCAGTACCTTTGAACTGGTTCCAGGCGAAGGCGAGCCACAGAACCATTTCGTGGTTTTCCCAAGCGATAAAACACCGCTGCAGCAGCCTGATGTCCTGACGCTCAACCTGACCGCACCAGAAAGCTACGGCATCGATGCGGGCCAGCCGATTATTTTGCATGGTGTGCAAGTGGGTCAAATTCTCGAGCGCACGCTATCAGCAAAAGGGGTGAGTTTCTCAGCAGCGATTGAACCGGAATATCGCAAGTTAGTACTAGGCGACAGCAAATTTGTTGTTAACAGCCGAGTCGACGTCAAAGTCGGTATTGATGGCGTTGAGTTTTTAGGTGCCAGCGCCAGCGAATGGGTGAACGGCGGCGTGCGAATTATTCCAGGCAACAAAGGCGAGATGAAAAAGAGTTATCCGCTGTATGCCAACCTGGAAAAAGCCGTTGAAAATAGCCTGAGTGATTTACCAACCACCACATTAACGCTGACCGCATCCACCCTTCCGGACATCCAGACCGGTTCTGTGGTGCTGTACCGTAAATTCCAGGTCGGGGAAATTATCAGTGTTCGCCCTCGCGCCAACAGTTTTGATATTGATGTGAATATCAAACCGGAATATCGCAGCCTGTTGACCTCCAACAGCGTGTTCTGGGCAGAAGGTGGTGCGCGCGTGCAACTTAACGGCAGCGGCCTGACCGTGCAAGCCGCCCCGCTTTCTCGTGCCCTGAAAGGCGCAATCAGTTTTGATAACTTATCCGGTGCCAGCGTCGGCCTTAAAAAAGGCGACAAACGGATGTTATACGCTTCTGAAACTGCCGCTCGCGCCGTAGGTAGCCAGATCACCCTGCATACTTTTGATGCGGGCAAACTCTCAGCAGGAATGCCAATTCGCTATCTGGGAATCGACATTGGGCAGCTTGAGTCGCTCAATCTGACGGCCTCACGCAGCGAAGTCGAAGCCAAGGCGGTGCTGTATCCTGAGTTTGTGCAAACATTTGCTCGCGGCGGCACTCGTTTCTCGGTCGTGACACCGCAGATTTCCGCAGCAGGCGTGGATCACCTCGACACCATTCTTCAGCCGTATATCAACGTTGAACCGGGCCGTGGCCCCGCGCGCCGTGATTTTGAATTGCAAGAAGCGACGATAACCGACTCCCGTTATTCTGATGGCCTGAGCATCGTGCTGGAAGTTCCGGAAGCCGGATCGTTAAACATCGGCACTCCGGTCCTGTTCCGTGGTGTAGAAGTGGGTACGGTCACCGGTTTAACGCTGGGTAATCTGTCTGACCGCGTGATGGTCGGATTACGTATCAGTAAACGCTTCCAGCATCTGGTGCGCGACAGCTCAGTATTCTGGCTGGCGTCGGGTTACAGCCTTGATTTTGGTCTGACCGGAGGCGTGGTGAAAACCGGCACCTTCAACCAGTTCATTCGTGGCGGTATTGCCTTCGCAACCCCGCCAGGAACACCGCTGGCACCGAAAGCTGAAACGGGTAAACACTTCTTGTTAGAGGAAAGTGAGCCGAAAGAATGGCGTCAATGGGGTACAGCGCTGCCGCGTTAATACCCGCGCCCCGGTGGTTCACCGGGGCGTTTGTGCTACACTAGCGCCCTCATTTTTTCCTGGACTTCCTTTGTGGCTCACACTCATACCGCCTTTCTCCCGCAAGCCTTTCTTGATGTTATTCGCGATGCACTCCCGGCAGATCAAACACTCGAAAGTTTTATCGAGTATTGCCAACGCCCTTTGCGCCGTAGCCTACGTGTTAATACTCTCAAGATTTCGGTCTGCGATTTTCTGACACTTGTCGCGCCTTATGACTGGAGTCTGACGCCAGTTCCGTGGTGCGCAGAAGGGTTCTGGATTGAGCGAGATGATGAAGAGAGTTTGCCTTTAGGCAGCACAGCCGAACATTTAAGCGGCCTGTTTTATATTCAGGAAGCCAGCTCCATGCTGCCGGTAGCCGCGCTTTTTGCGGATGGCAATCAGCCTGAACGCATTATGGATGTTGCTGCGGCTCCAGGCTCAAAAACCACTCAAATTGCCGCACGTATGGGCAACCACGGCGCGATTCTGGCCAACGAATACTCCGCCAGCCGGGTGAAAGTGCTTCATGCCAATATCAGCCGCTGCGGCATCAGCAATGTTGCCCTGACGCATTTCGATGGCCGGGTATTTGGCGCGGCATTACCAGAATGTTTCGACGCCATTTTGCTGGATGCGCCCTGCTCCGGCGAAGGTGTGGTGCGTAAAGACCCGGACGCGCTGCGCAACTGGACGCCCGAAAGTACCGCCAGCATTGCCGATACACAGCGCGAACTTATCGCCAGCGCGTTTCATGCCTTGCGCCCAGGCGGCACACTGATTTATTCCACCTGCACGCTGAACCGCGAAGAGAACCAGCAGATTTGCCAGTGGTTACTCGATGAATGGCCTGATGCGGTTGAAATTGCCCCATTGAACGATCTCTTCCCGGAAGCGGGCAAAGCCATTACCGCCGAAGGTTATTTGCACGTATTCCCACAGATTTATGATTGCGAAGGCTTTTTCGTGGCTCGTCTGCGTAAAACGGCGTCGGTTGAAGCACTCCCTGCTCCGGGTTACAAAGTGGGGAAATTCCCGTTCACGCCGCTTCACGGCAAGCAAGCCGCTGAAGTCACCGCCGCCGCAAAGCAATCAGGAATCATCTGGCAAGATGACCAGCAACTCTGGCTGCGTGATAAAGAAATTTGGTTATTCCCTAAAGAGATTGTTCCGCTTTTCGGCCAGGTGCGTTTTTCACGTATTGGTTTACGTCTGGCAGAGCAATACAACAAAGGCTACCGCTGGCAGCACGAAGCGGTGATCGCCCTTGTGCCTGGGGATTCGCCGCTGGCCTATGCCCTGACGGAACTGGAAGCTGATGAATGGTATCACGGGCGCGATATTTACCCGGATGTGGCTCCAGCACTTAACGAAGTGGTGGTCACTTATCAGGGGCAACCACTTGGGCTGGCGAGAAAAGTCGGTTCACGCCTGAAAAACAGTTATCCGCGCGATTTGGTTCGCGATGGAAAACTGTTTGCTCACAAAGGCTGAATGAACGAAAAATAATCGCCATATCATTTGCAGTTTTTGCACGTTTGTCTACGCTCTACATTGGGCGACCTTACTGGTCATACCACATGTATCCAGACCCAAGGAGAGCGAGATGACGAAAACAAACGTACGAATAGGCATCTTCGAAATTGACGATGCTGAATTACATGGCGAGCAACAGGGGGATCGAACGTTAAGTATCCCGTGTAAATCCGATCCGGACTTGTGCATGCAACTTGATGCCTGGGATGATGAAACCAGTATTCCTGCCGTCTTAGATGGTGAATATTCTGTCCTTTACCGTCAACATTACGACCAAAAATCTGATGCCTGGATCATGCGTCTTGCCTGATCCAAAATGAACCCGTCGCTCAGGCGGGTTAATTAAGTGGTCTGATTACCCCTCTTCCCGTGACATCTCCTACAATTAAGCCAAACGGTGTAACCCTGGGGCGTTAATGTTTGCGTTGGTTTTGTTTGTTTGCTACCTGGACGGTGGCTGTGAAGATATTGTGGTGGACGTTTTTAACACCGAGCATCAATGTCTGTTCGCTATGGATGAGCAACGGATCCGTTATGGTGGCTGTTTCCCGGTGGAAGACTTTATTGATGGCTTCTGGCGACCGGCTCACGAATTTAGTTCGTTGTAGTTTTGCAGCGTAATTTATTGAACCTGCACCATCGTCAGCTTATTCCCAAACACGGCACCGGTATCAATATAATATTGATTGTGAAAATGGCTGACTTCCTTGAGCGGCGTATGTCCAAAGTAGAACTCATCAGCCCCGTCAATATCCGCACCGCCACCACGCAGATTTTCATTTAACCGAGAACGGCTCCAGACCAGCAAATGCTCGTCAACGGGTTGGTTCCAGCTGTAATGCGCAGCGGGATAATCAGCATGAGCAATCACCAGCGTCTTATCGTGCGTATGCAGTTCAATAACTAACGGCAAATCACGGCAATGCAACAATGCCTGTTGCACATTTTGTTGAACGTCTTCAGGCAATTCCTGATACCAGGTCCCACCGTTCATTTGCCACAGCATCCCTTCGCCTTCATCGAGCGCCTCCAGCGCCATGGCTTCATGGTTGCCCTTCACCGCTCTGAACCACTTGCTATCAAGCAGCGCCAGGCAACCTGCGCTGTTTGCGCCACGATCGATAAGATCCCCCACAGAGATAACGAGATCCTGATGGTAATCAAAATGTTGTTGTTTAAGCTGGCTGATAAACTCGGAAAGGCAGCCGTGCAAATCACCGACAATAAACACGTGCCGCCACTGCTCACCGTCAATTCGCTGATACATACGCCCCCCACTTTGTTTACTTATCGCTCAATTATAAACCAGTGGGAGACAGTCGTTAGCGCGTGGGGCGGATGAACATTTTGATTTGCTTACCGTGGTAGGTGACAAAGTGCTGGAACTGGAAGCCAAATCGCTCTGCGAGGTGAATAGAACGATGATTGTCATCATCAATAATGCAGCATACCGGCGTGGTAAATTCGCGGTCAGCCCATTGTAAAATCACGCTCAACGCTTCAGTCGCATAGCCTAGGCCATGAACCGCGGGAATCAGTGACCAACCCGCTTCCGGGAGTTCAAGTGCCGGAGTCAATTCGCGCTGCGCGTCCTGAAAACCAAAGGAACCGATATAACGGTCGCTCTCCTTTTCAAAAACAGCCCAGTAACCGTAACCCAGCGCCTGCCAGTGGCCGATATAACGCAGCAACCTGCCCCATGTCATTTCCGACCCTTGCGGTTGCCCACCACCGATAAACTTCACCATCTCTGGGTCTGCCCAGCAGGCCGCTAAAGCGGGGAAATCTTCCAGCGTAAAATGCCGAAGAACTAAGCGCTCTGTTTCCAGGCGAGGTGCTGCAGTAATCATGCTGATGCCCTTTCATTTATTAATGACGAATCCTGTGTATTAATTCTGCCATCATTAAATGAAAAAAGGCTGCAAAAAATGCAGCCTTTATAAGATGTGATACGAGTTATCTGGCAAATTTTTTCGCTTCTTCAAGCGTTTCAATATGGCATACACCTAAGAGTATCGTGGCAAACAATTACACCACGCACTCCACCAGTTTACTATCGAGGATCAGTTTCAAACTTTCTGGCACCTCCGTTTCACTCTGGAACTAAAACTAATCTAGCAGTCATGAGCTTCTAAAAGTAACGGCAGATTCACAGTTTTGTCATCTAATCCTCATCCATGCCGATATAGCACAAAATAACTGGCTTTAGATTTTACCGCTTAAACGCTCGTGGAAATCACTACTGCGCAAATCCAGCCCGACAATTTCGACCTGAATTTCATAGCGTTGATAGCGAGTTTCGATGGCGTCCAGCACGGCAACTGTTGAAACATCCCAGATTTGCGCCTGAGATAAATCAATAATCACTTTTTGTGGATCATCGGCATAACGAAAATGCTCGAACAAGTCATTGCTGCTGGCAAAAAATAGCGGCCCGGTCACTGTATAACGCACGGATTTTCCATCATCTGATAGTGTTCTTTCAGCGCGCACCACATGGGCAATCCTGCGGGCAAACAAAATCATGGCAAAGATAACGCCGCCGACCACACCCAGCGCAAGGTTTCCAGTCGCGACGGTGACTGCGACGGTCGTTACCATCACCAGCGTTTCTGGCAACGGTATCCGCTTTAACGTGGCTGGTTTCACGCTGTGCCAGTTGAGTGTTTTAACCGCAACAATCACCATGATTCCCGCTAAAACAACCATCGGGATCTTCGCCATCAACTCACTTAACCCCGTGACCAGCAACAGCAGCACTAATCCCGCCGCCAGAGTTGAAACTCGTGTGCGCCCTTTGCCCAGTTCCACATTCACCAT
Organism: Buttiauxella izardii; assembly: GCF_003601925.1. Lineage (GTDB taxonomy): Bacteria > Pseudomonadota > Gammaproteobacteria > Enterobacterales > Enterobacteriaceae > Buttiauxella > Buttiauxella izardii. The sequence goes on along the minus strand of NZ_QZWH01000031.1, from coordinate 71,844 downwards.
GGTCTGGCCAATCATTGCGCAGCCCGCAATGCCACCATAGAAACCGGCAAAAATATTCGAAACGCCTAAGCCCCAGCATTCACGACGCTTGCTCGAAGGAGTATCCGTTAGTTCATCAACCAGTTTGGCGGTCAGCAAAGATTCCATTAAACCAACGAAAGCGATACTCAAGGCACACGGCCAGATAATGCGTAAGGTGTCGAAATTGAGTGGCACCAAAAGTTCCGTCAAGCCAAGCAAACCCGCCGCCATCGGCCCGGATTCCCCCACCGTCGGCACCGAGAACCCCATTCCAATGCACAACGCGGTAACGATCAAAATCGCCACCAGCGGAGAAGGAACCATTTTGAATACGCGCGGCAGGAACAATACGATCAGCAACGTCAGGGCAAACAGCCCCCAGACCAGCGGATTGTTACCCCAGATATGCGGCACCTGAGCGAAGAAAATCAAAATCCCCAGGGCGTTCACAAAGCCCGTCATCACGGACAGCGGGATATAACGCATCATGCGCGCAAGCCCGGTGACACCAAATAAAATCTGGATTAAGCCCGCCAGCAGTACGGCTGGGAAAATGTATTCGACGCCATGCAGATGCACCATTGGCCCAATTACTAGTGCAACCGAGCCCGCCGCAGCGGTCACCATCGCGGGACGTCCACCCAGGAATGACATCGAAATGCACAATACGATGGAGGCTACCAGGCTAACTTTTGGATCAACACCGGCAATCACCGAAAATGAGATGATCTCCGGAACAAGCGCTAACGCTGTCACTATCCCCGCCAGGGATTCGCGCGCCAGTAACCGAGGACTGCGCAAAACATAGGCGAGAGAATTTTCCCGGCGATGTGTTTCAGTTTGAGTTGTGGTCATAATTTCGTCTTTGCAGGTTTGTTTTAATATTGATTTGATTGAGCAGGCGTGATTGTACAGAGACGATAGTAAGGATGCTAATTAATGTGATCTCTGTCTCTTTTCGAGTGCATGATCTCGTTGCACGGCGAGAGGGGCAGTACTTCATGAATAAATACGTGGCAAATAGTAAAAATGGATAAAACCTAAATGACTAATATTAGGCAACCCACTTCAAAGATATTATAGTAAGGATGTTCATTTCTAATTCACTATAAAATTATTCATTTTTAGCCATTTTAATAAATGGGGGTTTTCATTTGTTTAGTCATTTGACTTATTGTAAAACGATTGGTGCATTTATGTTGGCAGCCATGGTGCTATTTAGTGAAAATGCTATTGCCGATCCCGTACTCGATAAAATTCTCAAAACTCAAAATATCACGCTCGCCTGGGTTGATAACACCAAACCTATCTCATGGCAGTTAAATGGACAACCGACAGGAATGGCGATTGACCTCTGTCTGGATGTCGTCGAAAACCTGAAGCAGCGATACAAAACGGATATCAATGTAACGTGGAAGAAAGTCCCCACTGCCGCCCGTTTCGACGTTATCGCACACCATCAGGCGGATATCCTCTGCGCAGTCGCCGCTAACTCAGGGCAACGTAACAAACTCGTGAGTTTTTCCATTCCCTGGCTTTACACCAAAATGAATTATCTGACGAAGAAATCTGACAATATTAATCATGAAGAAATGTTAGCGGGACATACCGTTGGCGCCATTAGTGGCGGCACATCTGCCATTGCACTCGCAAAAATGAATAAAGAGTTTAATTATTCCATTTCAGTTAAATTAGTCAGAGACTTCAATGAAGGTTTTAATTTACTGGCAGAAAACCACATTTCTGCATTCTTAACCGATGACATTATCATTCGTGGCAAACTGGTTGATATTCCCGACAGAGAAAACTATCAAATGAGTCCCGAAGGTTTCGGTGAAACTTTATCTTACGGGCTGGTCGTCTCCAAAGATGCATATAATATGAAAGATATTATCGATGAGGAAATAAAAACCCTGTTTACCTCAAGACAATTCGATAAATTATATAGCAAGTGGTTTATGTCCCCTATCACTCCGTCCGGTGAAAGCGTCAAACAGCCGATGTCTGATCTGCTCATTGACGAAGAAAATCGGCTACAGAGTACGGATGATAACTCCTCTCAATTTTAGGTTTAATACCAGAGGGATTTTCCATATTAACTCAATATGTTAATGAAGCCTGGAAACCGAAAATCAGAATTTCTGGAAAAGCTATTACAGAAATTCACCTGAATAACTTCCGGTTATTACCCGAAAAAATGCCCGAAAAGTAGTTGGATTCACGGGAAAAGCAGTTTATGTTGTTATGGGTCTGTTACAAAAAGCTCATTATGCCGAGCAAGTATCCTCGGATACGAACAGCTAAGTTTTTGTTTTAAAACACAGATAAAAAAAGACCGAATACGATTCCTATATTCGGTCCAGGGAAATGGCTCTTGGGAGAGAGCCGTGCGCTAAAAGTTGGCATTAATGCAGGCAGACATCGCCTTGCCTTCTAAGAATAGATTACCGGCGCAGCTTTTCCAGTCCGGCGCAAAAGTGTTCGGAAAAAAACTGTGTTACAGGTGACGTTTTAGACAAAAACCGCAATAGCCGTGTATCGGAAATTGCGGTTTTTTATTATGTATGAAGAAGTTAGGAAGGGTTAGTTACACAACTTTTCAGCACGTTCAATAAACGGTGCTAGACTCTTTTTTTGCCCGGGTTGTTTAGGATCGTCAATTTGAATCACTGAAATGGGTTGGCCGGTGGTTTTGCCGCTGGCAACTTGTTGTTGTGCAATGTCATTTAATGGATATTGCATCAGTGTGCTGGGGTTAATAGCAAATAACGCATGGCCCGCGCGGCAACTTAACATCACCTCTTCACGGTTGAACGCCCAGTTATCTTTACCCATTTCAAAACGGCTAACGGTGATAATTTGTGGTGCTGCCAAAGCACTGCCGGCGCAGGCCAGCAGCAGCAACGTCAGAATACTTTTTTTCATGAGTCTCTCTTGAGCTAATAACGCCATCAGTACGGTTCCCAGGTAGCGAAAATGCTAACGGCAAGGAGAACCGCCACCGACAAAATGACTTCCAGCCAGGTGAACTGGATAAACTGTTTTGTTGCTGTTGGCGCACGGTTAAAGCGCGGCACCAGGCAGTAGCGATTATACAGTGCGATGATAACCATCATGGCGACAAAGACAACCTTCACCAAGAGGAAGCGCACGTAGTTGCTGTCCAGTGGAAATGACCAACCCAGGATCATCAGGCTGTTGATTAATCCACTCAGCAATACCGCCGCTACGGCCAGATGCCCATAACGCGAAAAACGCATCATTGCGGCGATGGCAGCGCCTCGCCAGTGCGGCTTTTTCGCCATTCGCATGCACATCAGTAACGGCAATAAACCGCCAACCCACCAGCCAGCGCTGAGAAGATGTACCGCATGATTCAGGCGTTGTAGGCCACCGACGAAACCTTCGCGCATTGCAGCATGGCCGACGCCGGCGAGTAAGATGAGTTGAGCCGCCGCCAGAATGAGCAACATTAATTGTAATGTGCGGGGTTTGAGCAATAGCACCGCGACCGTCACCACGCCGAGCATTATCTGCCATAGCCAGACTGAGCCGAAGCGTGTGCCAAGCACCGCCAGCCAGACTTGTGGATTAATCGCATCCCGCCATCCGCTCCCCATCATTCCGGCCTGCGCGCATAACAACAATATTGCGCTCAACATTGTCATCCACACCGCGGTTTGGCATAGCGATTTCATCCGGCGGGCAAGCACCGGTTTAAATGCCTGAGGTGCTAATAACGAACAGGAAATGGTACTGCCCAGCAGTACCATTAACGCGGTGAAATGAATGAATCGCAGCGCGATATATAAAGAAGGCAACATCCGGTTTATTTCACCGAGAAGTGGTACTTCCCTTTGGTCTTGTGCCCGTCGACCGACACCACATGCCAGTCGACCTGATAGTCGCCCGGTTTCAGTGCTTCTTCAACAGGAACTATCAGTTGCTTTTCATCTTTTTCATTGCGCTTTGCCGTACCCGTTTTTACCGCAGCTTGCTGCGGCCCGGTCAGCGTGAGTCCGCTAAAGTTCGCCTCAACACCTTCCGAGAAATTGAGCGTAATCGCCTGTGGAGATGCGGTTACCGCAGCATCCGCCGCTGGATATTGGTGCTTTAAGTGAGCATGCGCGAAAGCAGAACCGGAAGCGGCGAGAGCCGTGAATAATGTAGCGATGGTAAAGAGACGAGTTCGAGTGAAAGCCATATCAACTATTCCTTTTTCTTATTCGAGACGGCGAAAGCATAACCTTGAGCACTGATTAAGTCGAGATGAGAACGGCTATCAATGAATGTAAAGACTTGTCATCCGCCCCCTCAACAAGTACCTTTGCGGCATAAATTTGGAGGCCAATATGAATCACAATCTTGCTGACTTACCCCAGGACGAAATGGATAAGATCAATGTCGATCTTGCTGCGGCGGGTGTGGCGTTTAAAGAACGTTACAATATGCCGGTTATCGCCGAAGTTGTTGAACGCGAGCAGCCCGCGCATTTGCGAGATTGGTTCCGGGAACGTTTGATTGCGCATCGCCTGGCGTCGGTCAATCTGTCGCGTTTGCCTTACGAACCTAAAGTGAAATAAATCTTTGCCGTATTAAACTTCCTTACAAAAATGGTGTTAAGATTTTTCGCAGTTTTAAGATCTCAAACACAGGAATTACCTGTTACGACCATAGGATGATGGTCGTTAGGTGGATTGATAAAGGAAGAACGTATGCCTGTCTGGAATATTGCAGCGGCGCAGTATGGCGCCATCCCCGATGATCTCGAGTCGAATATTTCACATCATTTAGATTTTGTTCGCTGTGCAGTTGCCGAACAAATAGACCTTCTCATTTTCCCTGAATTATCCCTAACCGGTTTCAACATAGAAAATCATCACACCTGTGCCCTTCCCTTCACTGATAAACGTCTTAATCCTCTGCAACATGCCGCTGTAAAACATCAAATGACCATTGTTGTGGGCCTGCCCCTGCAGTGCGAAAAGGGCGTTTCACCCGGCTCCGTCGGTTTTTTACCCGATGGTTCACGTGTCGCATGTTGTAAACCGACCAGCCACGATATGGATCTTCCCGGCCAACAAACGCCACTAGTCGGGTTGCATAATCGCAGTGTCGCGATGGGGTTTAGCACCGGTAGCGATGAAGAAACATGGCCGCGCAGTGCCGCTGAAATGGGGGCGAGTCTTTACGCCACTGGCAAGTTCATCAACGAAATGAGCTACCAGCAAGATGAAATGTATTTGCAACGTTGGGCGCATAAATACAATTTACCGGTTCTGCTGGCGAATCACGCATTCTCAGCCGGGAAATACCGCTCTGCCGGGCGTAGCGCCTGCTGGGACGATCGCGGTGAATTAGTGGTTCGAGCTGACCACGGCGAATTGTTAGCCGTCGGCCGCCGTGACGCAAAAGGTTGGCATGGCGAAATCATTCCATTACGCTAGCGCATTAATGAACACCGCGAAGAGATGATGGAGTAAGAATGCTGCGCATTATTGATACGGAAACCTGTGGCCTGCAGGGCGGCGTGGTAGAAGTCGCATCCGTCGATATCGTCAACGGCGAGATAGTCAATCCGATGAGCGATCTGGTACGTCCGGATCGTCCTATCAGCCATCAAGCCATGGCAATCCATAAAATTACTGAAGAAATGGTGGCGGATAAGCCGTGGATTGAAGATGTGATCCCGCGCTATCACGGCAGCCCATTTTACGTTGCACATAACGCCAGTTTCGATCAGCGAATGCTGCCTGAATTGCCCAATAGCGAATGGATTTGTACGGTAAAACTCGCTCGCCGTTTATGGCCGGGAATCAAATACAGCAATATGGGTTTATATAAGTCACTCAAACTTGAAGTGGAAACGCCTGCCGGGCTTTATCATCACCGCGCGTTGTTTGATTGCTATATTACCGCCGCGTTGTTGTTACGCATTATGGATGAATCCGGCTGGACGCCAGATCAAATGGTGACTATTACGGGTCGTCCGGCGTTGGTTTCGACCATGGCGTTTGGTAAATATCGTGGCAAGCCAATTTCAGAAATTGCGGAACAAGATCCGGGCTATTTACGTTGGATGTTAAACAACATCAAAGAATTAGCACCGGATCTTAGAATGACGCTCAAGCATTATCTCGAAAGCTAATAATGCGTTATCCCGCTTGCCCTGGTAAGGTTCTTTGCGCCAGGGCAATCAGGAACGCGTATTCCAGCGCAACGCCTTCGTAAGATTTAAATCGCCCCGATTTCCCGCCGTGCCCCGAGTCCATATCAGTACATAACAACAGCAAATTATCGTCGGTGCGCATTTCACGTAGCTTCGCCACCCATTTTGCAGGCTCCCAGTATTGCACTTGAGAGTCATGCAGGCCGGTTGTCACCAGCATATGTGGATAAGCCTGTGCGGTGATTTGATCGTAAGGGCTGTACTGTTTGATGTAGTGATAATATTCCACATCTTGCGGATTCCCCCACTCTTCAAACTCGCCAGTGGTCAAAGGAATCGACTCGTCGAGCATGGTGGTGAGCACGTCAACAAACGGCACCTGCGCGACAACGCCATGGAACAATTCAGGCCGCATATTGATTGCCGCGCCGACTAACAATCCGCCCGCACTGCCGCCCATGGAATAGAGTAAGTTTTCATCACCATATCCCAACTTAAGCAAGGCATCGCACACGTCCAGATAGTCATTAAACGTGTTCATTTTTTTCAGGTATTTACCGTCTTCGTACCATTGCTGGCCGAGTTCACCGCCGCCGCGAATATGCGCAATCGCAAACACAAATCCACGGTCAAGCAGGCTTAAACGGCTGCTGCTGAAATCGGCGTCCATGCTGCTGCCGTACGAGCCATAACCGTAAACCAGCAACGGATTTTTGCCGCGCTGGAAATGTTCGCGATGGTAAACCAGAGAAACCGGCACCTGTACCCCATCACGCACCGTGACCCACAAATGCTCGCTTTTGTAATGGCTGGCATCAAACCCGGCGACCTCAGTTTGCTTAATTACCCGCCGCTCGCCGGTATCCATATCCAGCTCAAACAGGGTGTCCGGCGTGGTCATTGACGAATAACCGTAGCGCAGGCGTGAGGATTCCGGTTCAGGATTATGCCCAACCCAGGTGACGTAGGCCGGATCATCAAAAGCAATCCCAATCACTTCCCGAGTTTTGCGGTTGATTTGCCGCAGGCTGGTCAAACCCTGTTGGCGTTCTTCAACCACCAGCCAGTCGGTGAACAATGTGAACCCTTCCAGCATTACGTTTTCACGCGCGGGGATCAGGACTTCCCACTGGTTTTCGTCACGCACTTTGCTGCGATACAAACCAAAGTTTTTGCCTTCACGGTTGGAACGCAGATAGAAGTTATGCTGGAAGTGATCGAGCGTGTATTCGTGATCTTTACGGCGCGGGGCGAAAGTTTGCGGCTGCGCATCGACCAGTTCCGCATCAAGCAACAGCACTTCGCTGGTCGTCGCACTGCTGAGATAAATTAAGATGAAGTGTTTTGAGGTGGTTTTATGCACGCTAACGTAAAACATCTCGTCTTTTTCTTCGTAGACCAACTCATCTTCTGAAGAAGGATGTCCCACGGTGTGCCGCCAAACTTGATACGGCAACAGCGTTTTAGGATGCTTTCGCACGTAATAAAGCGTGGCGGAATCATTGGCCCAGACAAAGCTGCTGGAGACATTATCCAGCACTTCCGGATACCAGTTGCCCGTTTCCAGATTACGGAACCGTAAACCGTACTGGCGGCGGGAGAGAAAATCCTCAGCCAGCGCCATGATCGTGTTGTCAGGCGTGATGCTCATGCCGCCCATGGTGTAAAACTCGCTGTGCGCGGCACGGCGATTACCGTCCACCAGCGTGCTCCATTCTTCCCATTCATCAAGGATCACGGACTGACGCTGATAAATAGCGTATTCATTACCCGTTTCAAAAACCTGGCGGTAACGATAGCCATTTTGGGTATAAGGCGCGGAAACATCACGCTGCGGGATTCGGTCGATCATCTCTTTAAGCAGGCGGTCTTGTAATGCCTGCTGTGTACCCATCACCTGACGACCGTAGTCATTCTCCTGATGAAGATAATCAAGGACTTGCGCATCGGCGCGATCGTCGTCGCGCAACCAGTAGTAGTTGTCGATGCGGGTATCACCATGCTCGATCATGGTATGGGGAATTTTTTTTGCTTTTGGTGGCATGTCGTTTTTCTTTTTGAGTTAACACCCTGTAAGGGTGGCAAATTCAGACAGCCTTGCAAGCGTAACGTGGGATTTTAAGGAAAATGCCGGGATTAACCCGGCAGACTGAGTTTCTGTTGCTGAAGGTCTTTTTCAATGCCTTCGCGTACATCCTGCGGGATTTTTAACGCATCACCTAGCGCATTCAGATAACTGCGTTCCATGAAATGATCGATGTCGATTGCCGCGCAACTTAAGAAGTAAAGCTCGAGCGCTTCTTCTTCGTTATTAACGCCTTGCACCAGGCGCTGTGGATCAAGAGGCTGGTCGATGGCTTGCTGAATCAGATTACGCCCCGGCCCTTCGATGCCTGCATCACGCAGTTGCTGTTCGATAATCTGGCGTTCTTTATCATCAATATGCCCATCGCTTTTGGCGGCAAAAACCAGTGCCATCACCAGACGCTGCGTGCGCACATCTACCGGAGATTGTTGCTGCCCGAATTGCGGTTCACCCTGGTGGGCTTCACGAACTCGGTCTTTATATTTGTTCCACAACACGCTTCCTGCAACCGCCCCGCCACCCACCAGCAGCGCGCCAGTACCGTATTTCGTGAGTAATTTGCGCGATGATTTGTTCGCCAGTAATAAACCGGCCAGGCCACCCAGCGCGCCGGGCACTAATAATTTGCTCAGACCTTGAGAATTATTCCCCGGTGAAGATTGACTCTGACCGGTGTGATTCTGCACGGATTGCGTTGCCTGCCCCAGCATCGACTGAAGTTGCTGTAACCAGTTGCTCATAAGAGACACCTTTTATTAGGAACTTAACATCTGAGGTTAAGCGACAGGGTGTCAAGAAGTGTCTGATAAGACTAAAGATGAGAAAAGAACCGCGCCGGTAACCCGACGCGGCGCAACTCAGGCTGCTTTGGTACGTTTACGAGGGTGCTCAGCGACTTTGTCGTCAACGGTTTCTTCGGCGACAGATTCATCGACCTGGACTTCATCAACCTGAGCTTCATCAACCGCATCAGCCGTTTCCAGCTCTGGCAATTTACCGCTTCTCAGCACCGTGGAGAGCACATCTTTATTTTCTGCCATCCACATTGCCAACACATCCGCTTGCCCTTCTTCAAGAGTCACCGGGCTATGGGTTAACCATTCGCCCAGAACTTCAGCCAGGTCGAGCATTTTGTCGTAGGCGTCTGCATCCTTTTTACTGGCAAAAGACATTTTTTCCTGCCCCTCTCGTACCACAACGTATTTAATTTCAACCGCCATTTTGCAGCTCCGATTAACTGTTTATTTAAACAGTGTAATGATATTAACCCTGTACCGCAAGCGGGAAAAAAACTGCGTGCGCAAACGTTTTCGTTTATAATCCGCCGGTCTATTTTCTCTGCTCGGGTATACAGATTATGTCAATGTTGGGAACAGCGCTTCGTCCTTCAGCTACGCGTGTGATGTTGTTAGGATCGGGTGAATTAGGAAAAGAAGTGGCGATTGAATGTCAGCGTCTCGGAATCGAAGTGATTGCCGTTGACCGCTATGCAGACGCCCCTGCGATGCATGTCGCACACCGCAGCCACGTCATTAATATGCTCGATGGTGCTGAGCTTAAAAAGCTGGTTGCCGCTGAAATGCCTGACTTCATTGTTCCCGAAATTGAAGCAATTGCTACAGATATGCTGGTTGAACTTGAGAAACAAGGTCAGCGCGTAGTGCCTTGCGCCCGAGCCACACAACTCACCATGAACCGCGAAGGCATTCGTCGTCTGGCCGCAGAAGAGCTTGGGTTGCCTACATCAAGCTACCGTTTTGCCGATAGCGAAGCCGCATTCTTAAAAGCGGTCGATGAAATCGGCCTGCCTTGTATCGTTAAACCGGTAATGAGCTCTTCCGGTAAAGGGCAAAGTTTTGTGCGCCATGCCGAACATTTAGGGCAAGCCTGGGAATACGCACAAGAAGGTGGCCGCGCAGGTAAAGGAAAAGTGATTGTAGAAGGCGTGGTGAATTTTGATTTTGAAATCACTCTATTGACCATCAGCGCGGTTGACGGCGTGCATTTCTGCGCGCCAGTCGGCCACCGTCAGGAAGATGGCGATTATCGCGAATCCTGGCAGCCACAGAAAATGAGTGATGCGGCACTTGCGCGCTCTCAGGAAATCGCTGAGAAAGTCGTGAAAGCGTTAGGGGGCTATGGGCTATTTGGCGTTGAGTTGTTCGTTTGTGGCGACGAAGTGATTTTCAGCGAAGTCTCCCCTCGCCCTCACGATACCGGCATGGTGACGCTGATTTCTCAGGATTTGTCAGAGTTCGCGTTGCATGTTCGCGCATTTCTCGGCTTGCCGATTGGCGATATTCGCCAGTACGGCCCGGCAGCTTCTGCGGTTATCCTTCCAGAATTGACCAGCGATAACGTGCAGTACGGCAATGTCGATGCGGCGCTGGGTGCGGGCTTACAGGTGCGTCTGTTTGGTAAGCCAGAAATTAACGGAAAACGCCGAATGGGTGTCGCACTGGCGACGGGTTCTAGCGTGGAAGATGCAATTGCTCGCGCCATTTCCGCAACCAAAGCCGTAATCGTCAAAGGCTAAAAAAAATCCCCGCTCTTTCGAGCGAGGATTCAATAACACGAATAATTCGAGTCGTAGGAAGGCGGCAAGAGAACGAATCCCCGGGAGCATAGATAAACTATGTGACCGGGGTGAGTGAACGCAGCCAACGCATCTACGGCTCGAAGGATGACGTGTTATTTCGCGCCTTCGACGGCTTCACGAGCAAGCTTGGTAATACGATCGTAATCACCCGCTTCCAGTGCGTCAGCCGGAACCAACCACGAACCACCGATACACAGAACGCTTTTCAGCGCTAAATAGTCACGATAGTTAGCCGGTGTGATCCCGCCAGTTGGGCAGAAACGAACCTGAGAGAATGGACCAGCGATAGCTTGCAGCGCTTTGGTACCGCCATTCGCTTCAGCCGGGAAGAATTTGAATTCTTTCAGGCCGTAGTCCAGACCCAGCATCAGTTCAGAAACAGTGCTGATACCAGGAATCAATGGGATGGAACCTTCGGTTGCTGCTTTCAGCAATGGCTCGGTCAGACCTGGGCTGATTGCGAACTGTGCGCCAGCTTCGGTCACTTCTGCCAGTTGCTGTGGGTTCAGCACGGTGCCAGCACCGATAATCGCTTCTGGGACTTCTTTAGCGATGGCACGGATGGCATCCATTGCACATGGAGTACGCAGAGTCACTTCCAGAACGCGCACGCCGCCAGCAACCAATGCTTTAGCCATTGGGACTGCGTGTTCCAGTTTGTTTACTACGATAACCGGAACGACCGGTCCTGTTGTCAGGATCTGTTCCGCAGTAGTTTTCCAGTTTTTCATCTAAGGCCTCTTAACCAACTTTATAATTCGTTTCCAGAGCAGCAATCGCTACATCCGGTCCTTAAAATTTAATGCAGGTCGCGCCCTGTTCCGCGCCAGATAACTGTTCGCGTAACGCGCTAAATAATTCACGGCCTGTTCCAACACGATCTGCGCTGAGATCCGGGTGGTACGCGGTGCGTTTTTCAAGCTCGGCTTCATCGACCAGCAATGTCAGTTCACCCGTTTGACCGTTGACGCGAATCATATCGCCATCGCGGACTTTTGCCAGCAGCCCACCATCATAAGCTTCTGGGGTAACATGGATTGCCGATGGCACCTTACCTGATGCGCCCGATAGCCGTCCATCAGTGACCAACGCTATTTTGAAACAGCGGTCCAATAATACCCCAAGTGGCGGCATAAGTTTATGTAATTCTGGCATGCCATTCGCTTTTGGCCCTTGATGACGCACAACAACCACGCAATCACGGTCAAGTTGGCCTGCTTCGAAGGCAGGTAACACGTCATGCTGGCTTTCAAAAATAACCGCTGGCGCTTCGATCACCTGGTTTTCCACCGGCACCGCCGACGTTTTCATGACCGCGCGACCAAGGTTGCCGCTCAGCACTTTGGTACCGCCATGTTTAGAGAATGGCTTTTCGAAGGTTGCGATGACATCGGTATCGAGCGCGGCGGTTGCACCTTCACGCCAGGCCAGTTGGCCGTTATCCAGCCATGGTTCCATGGTGTAGTGATGCAGACCAAAACCGGCAACGGTATTCACGTCTTCATGCAGCAAGCCGCCTTTGAGCAGTTCGCGCATCAGCACCGGTACGCCACCAGCCGCCTGGAAGTGGTTGATATCTGCCGGGCCGTTTGGATACAAACGTGCAAGCAACGGCACCACATCCGAAAGGTCAGAGAAATCGTCCCAGTTAATGATAATGCCCGCTGCGCGCGCCATTGCCACCAGGTGCATGGTGTGGTTGGTGGAACCGCCGGTTGCCAGCAATGCCACGATGCCGTTGACCACAACTTTTTCGTCAATCATTTTACCGATTGGCATCCACTCGTTACCGTTTCCGGTCAGACGCGTCACCTGGCGTGCGGCGGCTGCGGTTAATTCATGGCGCAACGGTGCATCCGGGTGAACAAACGAAGAACCCGGCAACTGTATACCCATAAACTCAACCACCATCTGGTTAGTGTTGGCGGTGCCGTAGAAGGTACAGGTGCCCGGCGCGTGGTAAGACGCGGCTTCCGACTCTAGCAGGGCCTGGCGGTCTACTTTACCTTCGGCATAAAGCTGGCGAATGCGCACTTTTTCTTTATTCGGCAAACCGCTCGCCATTGGGCCTGATGGCACAAATACCGCCGGTAAATGGCCGAATGACAACGCTGCCATAGTCAGTCCAGGGACGATTTTGTCGCACACGCCGAGATACAGCGCGCCATCGAACATGTTGTGAGACAGGCCAATCGCCGTGGACATAGCAATAATTTCGCGACTGAGCAGTGACAGTTCCATGCCGTCCTGCCCTTGAGTCACGCCATCGCACATGGCAGGCACGCCACCTGCCACTTGCCCTACCGCGCCTACTGAATGCAGCGCTTTACGAATCTGGTCTGGATAGTATTCATACGGCTGATGAGCGGAAAGCATGTCGTTGTAGGAAGTGATGATCGCAATGTTGTTACGCAGCATACTTTTCAGCGCAGCTTTATCTTCTGGCTGACAGGCCGCAAAACCGTGGGCTAGATTCCCGCAAGCCAGTTCGGAGCGGTGCACGGTATTTGACTTCGCTTTTTCTATACGCGCCAGGTAAGTTTCACGGGTCTGGCGGGAGCGTTCAACGATGCGTTTTGTTACGCGTAACAAATCAGGATTCATAACAGGTCCTCATAAAGTGGCTGCCGTCGCTTTGGGCAGGTGGAAATGATTGCCGGCTCTGTTTTCACTTTGAGAGGCGGGAATCCTAACCATCAGGGCAAAATCGCTTCAGCTAGTGTAAATAAAAAAGCCCTGCTGGTGAATCCAGTCAGGGCTTTTAAATTAAAAAATTTCCACAGTACGCGTGTTAGATCATGTTACCGGTAAAATGAGTAACTTCTGTTACGCGGTTTTTACAAACTAACACCAAATTTATCTCTTAAATCATTCGAGTTGCAGCCAACACCCCTGCAACTTGAAGGAAACACCCCTGCAACTTGAAGGATGACGGAGATTTACTCGAATTCGTTCCACGAACGCCCGTCGCGAGTAATCATTGCTACAGAAGCCACTGGCCCCCATGTTCCCGCCTGGTATGGCTTAGGAGCATCGTTATCGGCAGCCCATGCTTCGGTGATTGAATCGACCCACTTCCACGCTTCTTCCACTTCATCACGACGCACGAACAGAGCCTGAATCCCACGCATGGTTTCCAGCAGCAGGCGCTCGTAAGCATCTGCCAGATGGGTTTCATTGAAGGTTTCGGAGTAGCTCAGATCCAGTTTAGTGGTTTGCAGGTTGTGTTTGTGCTCAAGCCCAGGCACTTTGTTAAGCACCTGAATATCCACACCTTCGTCCGGTTGCAGACGGATCGTGAGTTTGTTTTGTGGCAGATCCTGCCAGGAATCTTTAAACAGGTTCAGTGGTGGGCTTTTGAAATAAACCACAACTTCTGAGCATTTGGTTGGCAGACGTTTACCGGTACGCAGGTAGAACGGCACACCCGCCCAACGCCAGTTATCAATATCCACACGGATAGCGACAAAAGTTTCGGTGCTGCTGGACTTATTCGCGCCCTCTTCTTCCAGGTAGCCAGGGACTTTTTGACCCTGAGCAAAGCCTGATGTGTACTGCCCACGCACCGTTTTTTCACGCACATTGCTGCGGTCAATACGACGTAGCGATTGCAGAACTTTAACTTTCTCATCGCGGATATGGTCAGCGGTAAGGTCAGACGGCGGAGACATAGCAATCATGCAAAGGATTTGCAGCAGGTGGTTTTGAATCATGTCGCGCATTTGCCCGGCCTGGTCAAAGTAACCCCAGCGCCCTTCAATGCCCACTTCTTCCGCAACGGTGATTTCCACGTGATCGATGGTTTTATTATCCCAGTTATTCGCAAACAGGGAGTTAGCAAAACGCAGCGCCAGCAGGTTCAGAACCGTTTCTTTACCTAAGTAGTGGTCGATACGATAAACCTGGCATTCTTCGAAATACTCGCCAACCTGATCGTTGATTTCCTGGGAGGTCGCCAGTGAGGTCCCGAGCGGTTTTTCCATCACAACACGAGCCGGTTTGGCGTTGAGTTTCGCCTTGCCCAGACCTTTGCAGATCGCGCCAAAGGTATTCGGCGGCATGGCAAAGTAGTTGATGGTGACGCGATTTTGCTGATCGAGCATCTTACCGAGTTTGGTAAAAGCAGCGGTGTCATTCACATCCAGATTGCAGAAATCAAGACGGTTGCTCAACTTGTCCCACAGGCTTTCGTCGATCTTTTCCTTCATAAAGGTTTCAATCGCTTCACGCACAACTTTGGTATAAGCCGCTTTATCCCAATCTGCACGGCCCACGCCCAGGATGCGCGTGTCCGGGTGAATTTGCCCTGCTTTCTCTAACTGATACAGGGAAGGCAGCAGTTTCCGACGCGCAAGGTCGCCTTTTGCACCGAAAATCACCAGGTCACATGCCTGAGCTGTCTGCGTTACCGCCATGTTATGTCTCCTCGTTTCGGATGTCCGGTATGAATACCGGCCCGTGTGTAATTTTATTACAGAACAATGTACTGCTTTTGATGAATCCAGGTAAACCGCTACCCATTATTTGATCGCGTTAGTGGGCAGCATTTGCCCGTCAGTGCCACTTGTTGCGATGTTTAGTGGAATTTTCTGACGTTTTGCTGTCGATGTATACCATCTCTAAAGTTAGAGCCTGATCATGTAATGAAAAAAAACAACATCATTATCCTGATCAACTTGCCCAATCACCGATGGGCAAGAGTATATTCTTGCTAAATCGTGCCACGATTTCTCCATTTGTTGAAATCGACAAAATCCATGAGTGCCGGACACCTATGAATATGCTGGACAAAATCCAGTCCCAACTGGAACACCTTAGCAAATCAGAACGTAAAGTCGCAGAAGTGATTCTAACCGCACCACAAGATGCCATTCACTCAAGCATTGCCACGCTTGCCCGCAGTGCTGAAGTCAGCGAACCGACAGTCAACCGTTTTTGCCGCCGTCTGGAAACTAAGGGCTTCCCGGATTTTAAATTACATTTAGCCCAAAGTCTGGCGAATGGCACTCCTTATGTAAACCGGAATGTTGACGAAGACGATAGCGTCGAAGCCTATACCGGCAAAATATTCGAGTCTGCGATGGCCAGTCTTGACCAGGTACGGCAATCGCTGGATATGGCAGCGGTCAACCGCGCCGTAGATTTGCTCACTCAAGCGAAGAAAATCGCCTTCTTTGGCCTGGGTTCTTCCGCCGCCGTCGCCCATGACGCGATGAATAAGTTCTTCCGCTTTAATGTGCCGGTTATCTATTCCGATGATGTGGTTTTACAGCGCATGAGCTGCATGAATTGCAGCGAAGAAGATGTCGTTGTCCTCATCTCTCACACCGGACGCACCAAAAATTTGGTCGAGCTTGCACAACTGGCGCGTGAAAACGACGCCATCGTGCTGGCAATAACATCCGAAGGTTCGCCATTAGCGCGCGAAGCGACGCTCTCTTTATTGCTTGATGTGCCAGAAGACACCGACATTTATATGCCGATGGTGTCGCGCCTGGCGCAATTAACGGTGATTGATGTGCTGGCAACCGGCTTTACTTTACGCCGGGGTGCAAAATTCAGAGATAACTTGAAGCGAGTCAAAGAAGCGCTCAAGGAATCGCGTTTTGATAAGGGGCTGTTTGTCTCTGGTGAAAACACTTAAGTTTTTATAACAAAGCTGTAACTTTTTAGGTCATTCGGTTAAGTTGTTGGTTTGAAATTTTCAAGCAACCTGACTCACCGAATCTTTTTGTTAACGCAACACCAAAGTTGTTTCAGTCAACGGAGTAATACATGTCCAGACGGCTACGTAGAACCAAAATCGTTACCACTTTAGGCCCAGCTACCGATCGCGACAATAATCTGGAAAAGATTATCGCTGCTGGCGCTAACGTGGTGCGTATGAACTTTTCCCACGGCACCGCAGAAGATCATCAGATCCGTGCTGACAAAGTTCGTGAAATTGCCGCAAAACTGGGTCGTCATGTCGCTATTCTGGGCGATTTGCAAGGGCCAAAAATTCGTGTGTCCACGTTTAAAGAAGGCAAAGTCTTCCTTAACATTGGTGACAAATTCCTGCTTGATGCCAACCTGGGCAAAGGCGAAGGCGACAAAGAAAAAGTCGGTATCGACTATAAAGGTCTGCCTGCTGACGTTGTCACCGGCGACATCCTGCTGCTTGATGACGGCCGCGTTCAGTTAAAAGTCCTTGAAGTTCAGGGCATGAAAGTGTTCACGGAAGTCACCGTGGGTGGCCCGCTGTCGAACAATAAAGGTATCAACAAGCTGGGCGGCGGCCTGTCCGCTGAAGCGCTGACCGACAAAGACAAAGCAGACATTCTGACTGCAGCAAAAATCGGCGTTGATTACCTGGCGGTTTCCTTCCCACGCTGTGGCGAAGACCTGAACTACGCTCGCCGTCTGGCGCGTGACGCAGGTTGTGACGCGAAGATCGTGGCAAAAGTTGAACGTGCAGAAGCCGTATGCGACGAAGCCGCGATGGACGACGTAATCCTCGCTTCCGACGTGGTAATGGTTGCTCGTGGCGACCTGGGCGTTGAAATCGGTGATCCTGAGCTAGTCGGCATTCAGAAGACCCTGATTCGCCGTGCTCGCAAGTTGAACCGTGCGGTGATCACCGCGACTCAAATGATGGAGTCGATGATCACCAACCCGATGCCAACCCGTGCCGAAGTCATGGACGTGGCGAACGCCGTTCTGGATGGTACGGATGCGGTTATGCTTTCCGCTGAAACTGCGGCGGGTCAATACCCGGCTGAAACCGTTGCCGCGATGGCGCGTGTTTGCCTGGGCGCTGAGAAAATCCCAAGCATCAACGTTTCTAAGCACCGCTTAGACGTACAGTTCGATAACACCGAAGAAGCGATTGCGATGTCTGCGATGTATGCGGCAAACCACCTGAAAGGGGTTACTGCCATCATCACCATGACCGAGTCTGGCCGCACCGCGTTGATGACTTCACGTATCAGCTCCGGCTTGCCAATTTTCGCCATGTCTCGCCATGAGCGCACGCTGAACCTGACATCTTTGTACCGTGGCGTGACGCCGGTGTACTTCGATAGCCAGAACGACGGTGTTGCCGCTGCAAGTGACGCAGTAAACCTGCTGCGCGACAAAGGCTACCTGGTTTCCGGTGACCTGGTTATCGTGACCCAGGGCGACGTGATGAGTACCATTGGTACCACCAACACCACACGTATTCTGTGTGTTGAGTAATTCACTCGTAATATGACAAAGGGGCCGATTGGCCCCTTTCTTATTTTTTAGGATACAGTTCTTTGCGCCGATAGGGTTCGGTTTCCCCTTCTTTGCGCGTTTTAAGCAATTTTAAAATCCAGGTGTACTGCTCGAGATTTGGCCCCACCAAAATTTCAACTTCTTCGTTCATGCGACGGGCAATGGTGTTGTCGTCAGCTTCGAGTAAGTCGTCCATCGGCGGACGAATATGAATATCCAGACGATGTGTTTTGCCGTTGTAGACCGGGAATAACGGAACCACACGTGCACGCGACACTTTCATTAAACGGCCAATCGCTGGCAGCGTGGCTTTATAGGTGCCAAAGAAATCAACAAATTCGCTATGTTCTGCACCGTGATCCTGATCGGGCAGATAATATCCCCAGTATCCCTGACGCACAGAGCTAATAAACGGCTTAATCCCGTCATTACGTGCATGCAGACGCCCACCAAAACGGCGGCGCACGGTATTCCACATATAGTCAAATAACGGGTTGCCCTGGTTATGGAACATCGCCGCCATTTTTTGCCCCTGAGACGCCAATAGCATCGCAGGAATGTCCACCGCCCAACCGTGCGGAACGAGGAAAATCACTTTTTCTTCGCGCTGCTTTATCTCGTCGATAATTTCTTTGCCGTGCCAGTCAACACGCGGCATGATTTTTTGCGGGCCTTTAATCGCCAGCTCCGCCATCATCACCATCGCTTGCGGCGCGGTGGCAAACATCTCGTCAATAATCGCTTCACGTTTTGCTTCAGGCATCTCCGGGAAACAATACAGCAAGTTAATTTGCGCGCGACGACGCGCACTTTTACCGAAGCGTCCGGCAAGGCGTCCTACTTTACCCAGAAAAGGATCGCGTAATGCAGGCGGTAACATTGCCAGCCCTGCAAAAGCGCCCACGCCTAACCAGGCGCCCCAAAACTTCGGGTGCAAGAAGGCCTTTTGAAATTCGGGAATGAACTCACTGTGACTTTTTTTTGCTTTTTCCATGCATATTCTCAGTACAGCATCAAATCATTGATGACATGAATTTGTAAGTATCTTAGCGGGGTAATGCCCATCAGACAAAGAAAAAGCCGGTCACTGAGTACCGGCTTTTGTCAAAAGGCTTAATTAGTTGAATCTAAGCTGCGGTGTCACTTCACGAACTTGTGCCAGGTAATCACTACGATCTGAACCTGTCAGCCCTTCGGTACGTGGCAGTTTCGCCGTCAACGGGTTCACAGCCTGCTGGTTAACCCACACTTCATAATGCAGGTGCGGCCCGGTAGAACGCCCGGTATTCCCGGAAAGCGCGATACGGTCGCCACGTTTCACTTTCTGACCAGGCTGAACCAGCAATTTCTTCAGATGCATGTAACGCGTGGTGTAAGTGCGACCGTGACGGATAGCGACAAAGTAACCCGCCGCGCCACTACGTTTTGCCATAACCACTTCACCATCACCCACCGCCAGCACTGGTGTGCCTTGTGGCATCGCAAAATCGACACCTTTGTGCGGTGCGACACGCCCGGTAACCGGGTTTAAGCGACGCGGGTTAAAGTTCGACGAAATGCGGAACTGTTTAGCCGTTGGGAAACGCATAAAGCCTTTCGCCAGCCCGGAGCCATTACGGTCGTAGAATTTGCCGTCTTCAGCGCGAATCGCATAATAATCTTTACCGCTGCTGCGCAGACGAACGCCGACCAGTTGGCTTTGTTCGCGTTTGCCTTCGAGCATTTCACGAGACATAAGGACGGAGAACTCATCGCCTTTTTTCAGTTTGCGGAAGTCCATCTGCCACTGCATCGCCTTGATTACCGAGCTAATTTCAGCACTGGTTAAACCGGCGTCTTTCGCACTGCTAACAAAGCTGCCGCCAACGGTGCCTTTGAGCACATTGTTGACCCATTCGCCCTGCTGCATTTCGCTGCTGAGTTTGAAGGTGCTACCTGAGCGGTCGTAAGTACGGGTTTCACGACGCGACATTTCCCACGTCATGCGCTGTAATTCGCCGTTATCATTAAGCGTCCAGGAAATTTGCTGGCCGATTTTCAGGTTACGCAGATCTTTATCCACTGCGGCAAGCTGGCTGATATCACCCATATCAATGCCGTACTGGTTCAGAATGCTGCTGAGCGTATCCCCAGTAGAAACGACATACTCGTGAACACCGGTTTCACCCGCTGTTTTATCATCGAGTTCATCTTGTGGAATGGTGTCATCTTCGGCATCTGGCGATTGATCTAGCGGCTCACTGGCCTCGGGAAGTAACGAGCGAATCTCGTTTTTCTCAAGTTCAATGGTTTTAATAACGGGGCTGGCTTCAGGATGATAGACGTACGGTCGCCAGACAGCGACCGCAAGTGTAAGAACTGTAAGAGACCCCAGCATAACGCGGTGGGGCCGGGACAAATTGTCGAATGCCAGGGCGACAGAGCGGGCTATCTGTTGCACGTATTCACTTCCTCACTAATCTCCTTTCAGGCAGCTCGCATATTGGTTCGCAAGCCCGTTCAAAAACTGCATATAGCTGTCTTTGCCGAGCTTAACCTCAATCCCCAGTGGGTCCAGCGTTCCGGAACGAACGTTAGTGCCACGGGCAACGGCATTGATTACGGCTGGCCTGAACTGCGGCTCAGCAAAAACGCACACGGCTTTTTGCTCAACCAACTGTGTTCTGATGTCATGTAAACGCTGCGCACCGGGTTGGATTTCAGGGTTCACGGTAAAATGGCCAAGTGGCGTTAGACCGTAATGTTTTTCAAAGTAGCCATAAGCGTCGTGAAAAACGAAATACCCTTTTCCTTTGAGCGGTGCGAGCACGCTACCGACTTGCTTATCGATGTTGGCTAATCCTAACTCGAAAGTCTGCAAGTTGGCGTCTAGTTTGGCTCTACTTTGCGGCATAAGTTCCACTAATTTATCGTGGATTGCAACCGCTGACAGCCGCGCCACCTCTGGCGAAAGCCAAATATGCATGTTGTATTCACCATGATGGTGATCTTCGTCACTATTTTCGGCTGAATGGTCATGACCTTCGTGACCATGGTCGTCATCGTCGCTGCCTTTCATGAGTAACGGTTTTACACCGGGCAAAGCGGCCAGTTGCACTTGTTTTTGTTCAGCTAATTGATTAACTGACTTCTGCATGAAGGCTTCCATTTCGGGGCCAACCCACACCACTAAGTCCGCGCTTTGTAAGCGTTTTACATCAGATGGACGAAGTGCATAATCATGCTCAGAAGCGCCATCTGGCAGCAAAACTTCGGTCGGTGTCACGCCATCAGCGATCGCTGCGGCGATAAAACCTAAGGGTTTGATTGAAGCCACTACCGCCGCCTGCGCTGGGGCGGCTGCGGCACCCAAAAAGGCAGTTGTTAAAGCTGCGCAAAGAAATGAGTTTTTATGTAACATAATGCGACTTTTCATCGTTAAGAATGTGAGATGTGTGATATTATAACATCCGCTAACTTCTGCAACCCCTGAAATTGTCATGACAAATCTGGTATCACTGGAAAATATCTCTGTTTCTTTCGGACAACGCCGCGTGCTGTCTGATATTTCACTCGATCTCAAACCGGGTCGCATTTTGACGTTGCTTGGGCCAAATGGTGCCGGGAAATCAACACTGGTGCGTGTGGTTTTGGGTCTGGTAGCACCTGATGAAGGCGTTATCAAGCGTGACCGCGACCTGCGCATCGGCTACGTGCCGCAAAAACTCCATCTCGACGCCACTCTGCCGTTAACCGTCAGCCGCTTTATGCGTCTGCGTCCAGGTGTGAAAAAATCGGATATTTTGCCTGCGCTGAAACGCGTACAGGCGGCCCATCTGATTGAAGCGCCAATGCAAAAGCTTTCTGGCGGTGAGAATCAACGAGTTCTGCTGGCGCGTGCTTTGTTAAATCAGCCGCAATTACTGGTGCTTGATGAACCAACACAAGGCGTGGATGTTAACGGGCAACTCGCGCTTTATAACCTGATTGACCAGTTGCGCCACGAGCTTGATTGCGCGGTGATGATGGTTTCCCACGACCTGCATTTAGTGATGGCGAAAACCGATGATGTGTTGTGTTTGAACCACCATATTTGCTGTTCTGGCACGCCAGAAGTGGTGTCGATGCATCCAGAATTTATTTCGATGTTTGGTGTGCGTGGTGCTGAGCAGTTGGGCATTTACCGTCACCACCATAATCATCGTCACGATTTAACCGGACGTATTATTTTGCGCAGAGGGAATGGCCAGTCATGATTGAATTGTTGTTGCCCGGCTGGCTTGCCGGGATTTTACTGGCCTGCGCCGCCGGCCCGTTGGGTTCGTTTGTGGTCTGGCGTCGGATGTCTTACTTTGGCGATACCCTCGCCCATGCTTCTTTGCTCGGCGTCGCGTTTGGTCTGCTGCTCAATGTGAATCCATTTTATGCGGTGATTGCAGTGACTTTACTGCTGGCTATCGGGCTAGTGTGGCTCGAAAAGCGCCCTCACCTGGCACTGGATACTTTGCTTGGCATTATGGCGCACAGCGCCCTGTCGCTTGGTTTAGTGGTGGTGAGTTTAATGTCGAACGTGCGCGTCGATTTAATGGCGTATCTGTTTGGCGACCTGCTCTCAGTGACGATGCCCGATATTATTTCGATTGCGTTGGGTGTGGCGGTGGTGGTTGGCGTACTACTTTGGCAATGGCGTAATTTGTTGTCGATGACTATCAGTCCGGATTTGGCTCATGTTGACGGGGTCAATCTGCAACGCGTGAAGATGTTGTTGATGCTGGTGACGGCGCTGACGATTGGCGTGGCAATGAAATTCGTCGGTGCGCTGATTATTACTTCCCTGCTGATTATTCCTGCGGCAACGGCGCGTCGTTTTGCGCGTACGCCTGAGCAAATGGCGGGTTTTGCGGTGATTATCGGAATGCTTTCAGTCACAGGCGGGCTGACGTTCTCAGCGTTTTATGACACACCAGCCGGGCCATCAGTGGTGTTAAGTTCGGCGGTATTGTTTGTATTAAGTATGGCGAAGAAGCAAGCGGCTTAAATTGTGTTGGATGGCGCTTGCGCTTATCCAACCTACAAAACCGTAGGGCGGATAAGTGCAACTTCATCCGCCATTTTACTTAAACTACGGGCGGTATAATTCCAAAGTGAGTCCAGGCGCGCGGCGTTGCCATTCGCCCACGCGGAGTACGTTGCAGGAAGCCCTGCTGAATCAAGAACGGCTCCAGCACATCTTCGATGGTTTCACGTTCTTCGCCAATCGCTGCCGCCAGGTTATCCAGCCCAACCGGGCCGCCCATGAATTTATCTATCACCGCCAGCAATAACTTGCGGTCCATATAGTCAAAACCTTCGGTATCGACATTCAACATATCCAGCGCTTGCGAGGCGATTTCGGCACTGATGGTGCCATCGTGGCGCACTTCGGCAAAATCACGCACACGGCGCAATAAACGGTTGGCAATACGCGGTGTACCACGCGCTCGCTTCGCCACTTCAAAAGCCCCCTCTTCGCTCATCTCCAGCCCCAACACTGTCGCGCTGCGGCCAACGATGTGCTGCAAATCGGAAACGCCGTAAAATTCCAGGCGCTGCACAATACCGAAACGGTCACGCAGTGGCGAAGTTAACGAACCCGCGCGCGTGGTCGCGCCAATCAGGGTAAACGGCGGCAAATCGATTTTAATCGAACGCGCTGCCGGGCCTTCGCCAATCATGATATCGAGTTGGTAATCTTCCATTGCCGGGTAAAGCACTTCTTCGACAACTGGCGATAAACGGTGGATTTCATCGATAAATAAAACGTCATGAGGTTCGAGGTTGGTCAGCATTGCCGCCAAATCCCCTGCCTTTTCCAGCACCGGGCCGGAAGTGGTACGCAGATTCACACCCATTTCGTTGGCGACAATATTCGCCAGCGTGGTTTTACCCAACCCTGGCGGGCCGAAAATTAACAGATGATCGAGGGCATCCCCACGCAGTTTCGCCGCCTGGATGAAAATCTCCATTTGCGATGTGACCTGCGGCTGGCCGACATAATCCGCCAGGAAACGCGGGCGAATCGCGCGGTCAATTAACTCATCAGGGGTGATGGTGTCTGGCGATACCAGACGGTCTGCTTCAATCATCCTTTCTCTACCTCAGGGGCTTCAAAGTGCTGCGCGTAATGCTTCACGGATCAGGGTTTCACAATCGGCACCAGCTTTGCCGACTTTACTGATCATGCGACTGGCTTCTTGTGGTTTATAGCCCAGCGATACCAGCGCCGCAACGGCTTCCTGCTCGGCGTCGTCTGTCACACCGCTTTCCGGTGCAGTTAGCACCAAATCGGATGCCGGAGTAAACAGGTCGCCATGCATGCCTTTGAAGCGGTCTTTCATTTCAACAATCAAACGTTCGGCGGTCTTTTTGCCGACGCCCGGCAGCTTAACTAATGAACCAATTTCTTCACGCTCAACGGCATTCACAAACTGTTGTGCCGACATACCAGAAAGAATCGCCAGCGCCAGTTTCGGGCCAACGCCATTCACTTTTATAAGCTCGCGGAAGAGCGTGCGTTCTTGTTTATTATTGAAACCGTAGAGCAGTTGCGCGTCTTCACGCACCACAAACTGGGTAAACACCACAGCTTCTTTACCGATTTCCGGTAATTCATAGAAGCACGTCATGGGCATGTGAACTTCGTATCCAACGCCGCCGGCTTCCATTAATACCAGCGGTGGCTGTTTTTCCAGGATGATGCCTCTGAGTCTTCCAATCACACTGCTTCCCCTACGGTTGCGTAAAAAATTTTGCCTATCATATAAAAAAGGCTGGATAGATATCCAGCCCTATTTATTTTAAACGTCCTCGAGACAAATTAAGCCGTGTATCGCTCATCTGCATCGAGTTCTGCGTCACGTGGCAATGCGTGATGGCAATCGCCAGCGCATCCGCCGCATCCGCCTGCGGGTTAGCTGAGAGTTTCAGCAAAGTGCGCACCATATGCTGCACCTGGCTTTTCTCTGCACTGCCGATACCCACAACTGTCTGTTTAACCTGGCGAGCCGCATACTCAAACACGGGCAAATCATGGTTCACCGCCGCGACTATCGCAGCGCCACGAGCCTGGCCGAGTTTCAGAGCGGAGTCTGCATTTTTCGCCATAAATACCGATTCGATGGCGAAATACTCAGGTTGGAACTGGGTAATAATTTCGCTCACCCCCGCGTAGATAAGCTTCAAACGCGAGGGTAAGTCGGTCACCTGAGTACGAATACAGCCGCTGCCCAGATAGGTAAGCTGCCGACCGGTCTGGCGAATAACGCCGTAACCGGTAACGCGTGACCCCGGATCGATACCGAGAATAATCGCCATCACGCGTCTCCCGTAAACAGATGTACGGTTTCAGCCAACGCCATTACAGAGTTGCCGCAACCTCGTCAGAGATCTCACCGTTGTGATAAACCTCTTGCACGTCATCGCAGTCTTCCAACATGTCGATCAGGCGCATCAGTTTCGGTGCGGTTTCTGCGTCCATATCGGCTTTGGTGGAAGGAATCATGGAGATTTCAGCTTCGTCTGCTTTCAGACCCGCAGCTTCCAGCGCGTCACGTACTGCGCCCATTTCTTCCCACGCGGTGAACACGTCGATTGCGCCGTCGTCGTAAGAAACAACGTCTTCCGCACCCGCTTCCAGAGCGGCTTCCATCACGGTGTCTTCATCTTTGCCTGGGGCATAAGAGATAACGCCTTTTTTGGTGAACAGATACGCTACAGAACCATCAGTTCCCAGGTTACCGCCACATTTGTTGAACGCATGGCGCACTTCCGCAACGGTACGGTTACGGTTGTCACTCAGGCATTCAACCATCACCGCAGAACCACCAGGGCCGTAACCTTCATAAATGATGGTTTCCATGTTGGTGTCTTCATCGCCACCCACACCACGTGCGATTGCACGGTTTAAGGTGTCGCGCGTCATGTTGTTGGACAATGCTTTATCAATTGCCGCACGCAGACGCGGGTTAGAACCCGGATCGCCGCCGCCCAGACGCGCAGCCGTTACCAGCTCACGAATGATTTTGGTAAAAATTTTACCGCGTTTGGAATCCTGAGCAGCCTTGCGGTGCTTGGTGTTGGCCCATTTACTGTGACCTGCCATAAAAATATCTCCAAAATAGCTGCTTAGTGAGCAGCATTAATTACAAACTCTTCAATCGCTTGCCGGTTGCTCCACGACTTAGTCAGAGCAGCCGCAGCGGGTGCGTCCGTCCATTCCCAGGCCAGATGTTCCGAAATGGCTATCTGGCGTTCGTTTGGCAGCGCAAGACAGAACCAATATTCTGTGTTGTGCGTAATTCCCGGCGCATAGCGATGACGCAAATGTGTAAAAATCTCGAATTCCACGCGGCGTTGGCAGTCATTCAAGGTCAGATGCTCAGACTCAACGTCGATATCGACCTCTTCCTTTACTTCACGCTGCGCGGCAAACAGCGCGGTTTCACCCTCTTCTATGCTGCCGGTAACCGACTGCCAGAATTCAGGATCGTCGCGCCGCTGTAACATGAGCACCCGTCCGGTGTCTTTCGCAAAAATCACTACTAATACCGATACGGGACGCTTAAAGGCCATTTATTCTTTCTCAGCCTTTTTAATCACTGCCACACCCAGTTCAGCCAGCGCCTGAGGATTGGCGAAGCTAGGCGCTTCGGTCATCAGACATGCTGCGGCGGTGGTTTTAGGGAACGCGATAACATCACGGATGTTGTCGGTGCCGGTCAGCAGCATAGTCAGACGATCCAGACCAAATGCCAGGCCCGCGTGCGGCGGTGTGCCGTATTTCAGGGCGTCGAGCAGGAAGCCAAACTTCTCGCGCTGGTCTTCTTCGGTGATACCCAGAATGCCGAACACAGTCTGTTGCATGTTGCCGTTGTGGATACGCACCGAACCGCCGCCCACTTCGTAACCGTTGATCACCATATCGTAAGCGTTGGCCACTGCCGCTTCTGGATCTGCCGCCAGTTCTTCTGGAGACATATCTTTTGGCGCGGTGAACGGGTGGTGCATCGCGGTCAGGCCGCCTTCGCCGTTGTCTTCAAACATTGGGAAGTCGATAACCCACAGCGGAGCCCATGCGTTTTCATCGGTGATGCTCAAGTCTTTACCGATTTTCAGACGCAGTGCGCCAAGTGCATCAGCGACCACTTTCTTGTTGTCTGCGCCGAAGAAGATCATGTCGCCATCTTGCGCACCAGTACGCTCAAGAATGGCTTCAACAATTTCTGCATTCAGGAACTTAGCGACCGGGCTGGTGATGCCTTCGATGCCTTTCGCACGCTCGGTCACTTTGATGTAAGCCAGACCTTTCGCGCCGTAAATCTCAATGAACTTGCCGTAGTCGTCAATCTGTTTACGGCTTAACTGTGCGCCACCTGGCACTCGCAGTGCAGCAACGCGGCCTTTAGCATCATTTGCTGGGCCAGCGAACACTTTAAACTCAACGTCTTTGAGCAGGTCAGCCACATCCACCAGCTCCATTGGGTTACGCAGGTCTGGTTTGTCAGAACCATAACGACGCTCAGCTTCGGCGAAAGTCATGATTGGGAAGCTGCCGAGGTCAACGTTTTTCACGTCTAACCACATATCGCGAACCAGTTTTTCCATCACTTCGCGCACCTGCGGTGCAGTCATGAAGGAGGTTTCTACGTCGATCTGGGTAAATTCAGGCTGGCGGTCAGCACGTAAATCTTCATCACGGAAGCATTTAACAATCTGATAGTAGCGGTCAAAACCGGACATCATCAGCAGCTGTTTGAACAGCTGTGGAGACTGTGGCAGCGCGTAGAATTTACCTTTGTGGACACGGCTCGGCACCAGATAGTCACGCGCACCTTCTGGCGTGGCTTTGGTCAGCATTGGCGTTTCGATATCCAGGAAACCGTGGTCATCCATAAAGCGGCGCACGAAGCTGGTGATTTTCGCACGGGTCTTCAGGCGGTTCGCCATTTCAGGGCGACGCAGGTCCAGATAACGGAATTTCAAACGCGCTTCTTCGGTGTTGACGTGGTTGGAGTCCAGCGGCAGCGCTTCAGAACGGTTGATGATGTTCAAATCGGTGGCGAAGACTTCTACCGCACCGGTTGCCATATCTTTGTTGATGTTTTTCTCATCACGCGGACGCACGGTGCCGGTGATCTGGATGCAGAACTCATTACGCAGTTCGGAAGCAAGCTGGAACGCATCCTGACGATCCGGGTCGAAAAACACCTGCACGATGCCTTCGCGATCGCGCATATCAATAAAGATAAGGCTACCGAGGTCACGACGACGATTGACCCAACCACATAGTGTTACTTGTTGTCCCACATGGGATTGATTGAGCTGCCCGCAATATACTGTACGCATGAGATATCCCTTAAATTAGCCGCTCACTGTCCAATACCTGCAACGGTGGCCACTATTTTTTGTCAGTCAGATATAGTTGAAAAAAGGGGGCTATTATACTGGAAATATCGCTCCACGATAAGAACTGACGCGTCTCAAAACGCCTCGTTTGGCTTATTCTCACAAAAATTAACAAAATTTGTAAACTGCCAGGCTCTTGTTCCATCGTAAGGTATTACGCGATAACCCCATTTTGACCTGGAGTCACCCAATGTTAGAACTGAATACTTCCAAAACCGCACTTGTCGTTATTGATTTGCAGGAAGGTATCCTGCCGTTTGCGGGTGGCCCGCACAGTGCACAGGATGTGGTGGCTCGTTCAGCCAAACTGGCTGAGAAATTCCGCGCGAATGGCGCACCCGTGATTATGGTTCGCGTCGGCTGGTCAAAAGACTTTGCCGAAGCGCTCAAGCAACCGGTTGATGCGCAAGCTGGCGCGCATGCGCTTCCTGAAAACTGGTGGGTTTACCCGCAGGCTCTGGGTAAAAAAGACAGCGATATCGAAGTGACTAAACGCCAGTGGGGCGCATTCTACGGCACCGATCTCGAGCTTCAACTGCGCCGTCGGGGTATCGAGACTATCGTGCTGTGCGGGATTTCCACCAACATCGGCGTCGAATCCACCGCGCGTAACGCCTGGGAATTAGGCTTTAACCTGATCATTGCTGAAGACGCATGCAGCGCCGCCAGCAGCGAACAACACCAGGGCAGCATGACGAATATCTTCCCGCGCATTGGCCGCGTTCGCAGCACCGAAGAGGTCATTGCAGCGCTGTGATTTACGTTGGCCTTCCGCAATGGTCGCATCCAAAATGGGTGCGATTAGGCATCACTTCTCTTGAAGATTACGCTCGCCACTTCAATTGTGTGGAAGGCAACACCACGCTGTACGCCCTTCCCAAAGCAGAAACGGTATTACGCTGGCGCGAAATGACCGACGATAATTTCCGTTTCTGCTTTAAATTCCCGGCGACGATTTCTCACAACGCAGCCTTGCGCCAGTGTGGTGATTTAACCGCCGAGTTTCTTGAGCGCATGTCACCGCTGGCAAATCGCATCGGGCAATACTGGCTCCAGCTTCCCGCTGCATTTGGGCCATCTGATTTACCCGCGCTGTGGAATTTCCTCGATTCATTGCCAAAAGAGTTCACTTACGGCGTTGAAGTTCGCCACCCTGCTTTCTTCGATAAAAGTGCCGATGAACAAGCGCTAAATCGTGGCCTGCATGAACGTAATGTGAATCGCGTTATTCTTGATAGTCGCCCGGTTCATAGCGCCAAACCGCATAATGAAGCCATTCGTGAAGCGCAACGCAAAAAGCCAGTCGTCCCGGTTCATGCTCTTCTGACTGCCAAAAATCCAATGGTGCGATTTATCGGCAGTGACGATATGGAGCAAAATAAAGCGCTCTTTGATGTCTGGCTAAAAAAGCTCCCCGAATGGGAACAAAAATCCACGCCGTATCTCTTTTTGCATACGCCCGATATTGGCCTGGTGCAGGATCTGGTTCACGCATTATGGCCTGGGTTGCAACAAGCTTTCCCGGCTTTAGGTAACGAACCGGCCATTCCCAAACAAAACTCCCTATTTTAGGGGTAGCGACAGCTTATAGGTCGCGCTGCTATCATAGGCAGTGCTGGAACTATCTCTAAAGGAAGTGGGTATGGTAAGCGCGCTCTATGCCGTTTTGGGTGCTTTGTTGCTGATTAAATTTTCGTTTGATGTTGTTCGTATGCGTTTGCAGTACCGCGTCTCTTATGGCGACGGCGGTTTTAGCGAACTTCAGAGCGCAATTCGTATTCATGGCAATGCGGTGGAATATGTTCCTATCGCCATTGTGCTTTTATTACTGATGGAAATGAACGGTGCCGAAACCTGGATGGTGCATGTTTGCGGGCTGCTGCTGATTGCCGGGCGTCTGATGCATGCCTATGGTTTTCATCATCGTTTAATTAGTTGGCGTCGTTCTGGTATGAGTGCCACCTGGTGCTCCTTGATTCTGATGGTGCTGGCAAACCTGTGGTATATGCCATGGGAGTTGGTTTTCTCGCTGCATTAACGCAAAATATGCCCCTTTCGAAATTTCGAATTTCCGGATTTAACATTATGTCTGACCGCGATACGCTGTTTTCCGCCCCAATTGCCAAACTGGGTGACTGGACCTTTGATGAACGTGTAGCTGAAGTTTTCCCCGATATGATTCAACGATCGGTGCCCGGCTATTCCAACATCATTTCGATGATTGGCATGCTGGCGGAGCGCTTTGTCGCACCGGGTAGTCAGGTTTACGACCTCGGTTGTTCTCTTGGCGCGGCGACGTTGTCCGTGCGTCGTAACATTCAGCATGACAACTGCAAAATTATCGCGGTAGACAATTCCCCCGCAATGGTCGAGCGTTGCCGTCGTCATCTTGACGCCTTCAAAGCGCAAACTCCGGTGGACGTCATCGAAGGCGACATTCGCGATATCGTTATCGAAAACGCCTCAATGGTGGTGCTGAATTTCACCCTGCAATTCCTTGAGCCAGACGACCGCAAACTGCTGCTGGAAAAAATCTATAAAGGTCTGAACCCTGGCGGCGCGCTGGTGCTGTCTGAGAAGTTCAGCTTTGAAGATGGCGAAGTCGGTGAATTGCTGTTCAATATGCACCACGACTTTAAACGGGCAAACGGTTATAGCGAGCTGGAAATCAGCCAAAAACGCAGCATGCTGGAAAACGTCATGCTCACCGATTCCGTTGAAACGCATAAACAACGCCTCAAACAAGCCGGATTTGACCACGCAGAATTATGGTTCCAGTGCTTTAACTTTGGCTCTTTGGTTGCACTGAAATCAGGAACATCTGCATGATCGACTTTGGTAATTTTTATCAGCTTATCGCGAAAAGCCCGTTGGCTCCGTGGCTAGAAACCTTGCCTGCGCAAATCGCCACCTGGCAGCGCGAGAACCTGCACGGCCAGTTCAAACATTGGTACAACACCGTTGAATACCTGCCTGAACTGACGCCGTATCGTCTCGATTTGTTGCATAGCGTCACGGCGGAACCAGAGACACCGCTTAGCGATGGTCAGCGTCTGGGCATTGAAAAACTGCTGCGTAACCTGATGCCATGGCGCAAAGGACCGTATTCACTATACGGCGTGGATATCGACACTGAATGGCGTTCCGACCTGAAATGGGACCGCGTTCTGCCGCACATTTCCCCGCTGACCGGGCGCACTATTCTGGATGTTGGCTGCGGCAGCGGTTACCACCTGTGGCGCATGATTGGCGCGGGTGCGCATCTGGCAGTGGGTATCGACCCGATGCAATTGTTCGTTTGCCAGTTTGAAGCAGTGCGTAAATTGCTCGGTAACGACCAACGCGCACACGTTCTGCCGCTGGGCATCGAGCAGCTTCCTGAGCTGAATATTTTCGATACCGTGTTTTCAATGGGCGTGCTCTACCACCGCCGTTCGCCGCTCGATCACCTTTATCAGCTGAAAAACCAACTGGCGAAAGACGGTGAACTGGTGCTGGAAACGTTGGTTGTGGAAGGTGATGAAAATACGGTACTGGTGCCCGGCGACCGTTACGCGCAAATGCGTAATGTGTATTACATTCCGTCTGCGTTAGCGTTGAAAAACTGGCTGGAGAAATGCGGCTTTGTGGATGTGAAAATCGTCGACCATTGTTACACCACAAGCGAAGAGCAGCGCCGCACGAGCTGGCTGACGACTGAATCGCTGGCCGATTTCCTCGACCCGAACGATGAGCGCAAAACCATCGAAGGCTACCCTGCCCCGCTGCGCGCGGTGTTAGTAGCGCGGAAACCGTAACAAGCACAAAAAACCCCGGAACTGAGTCCGGGGTTCCAGATTGACTAACCGGTTTTGTAGGGTGGATAAGCGACAGCGTCCTCCACCGCTTGCGCCAGTTTTGTCGGATGACGCTGCTGTACGACCTACAACATACTTTGCGATCAGTGAGAGCTACGCGTTCTCTTCAATCCACCCTGCCAGGGTGGCAGGCGTTTTCAACACGGTTGCAACGTCCGTCGGTGGAATCATACAGCCAAATTCAGCCTGAACTTCCAATACGACATCAACCGCAGTAATCGAATCGAGAATACCGGACTCAATCAACTCATCATTAAATTCAACTTTGCGCGACAATACGTTTTCAAATAAATCTAAAATTTTCTGTTCCATTTTTGATCCTTAGGATTAGCAAGTACGAGCCTGCGCATCGAGTAATTTACGGTCAATTTTGCCGTTTGTATTAAGTGGTAATGCGTCCATGATGACAATCTGAGATGGCACCATATAGGACGGTAAAGTTTGTTTGAGATTTGCTTTAATCTCTTTCTCGGAAAGTTTTGATGAACAAAAAGCAGCAAGTCGTAAAACCGCACCATCTTTTTTCGTCAGCGGTAACACTACCGCTTCGCTGATTCCCGAAAGCGCCAACAAGCGATTTTCAATTTCGTGAATTTCAATACGGTAGCCGTTCATTTTAATTTGGCTGTCGTTGCGACCCTGGCAATATAAATTACCGTCAATCATGCGACCTAAATCGCCGGTTCTGTAGCCACGCCATTGCTGAGTTTCATTCCATAATAGCTTTTCAGCATTTTCCTTTGGTAAACCCAGATAGCCGCGCATCACGTTTTTACCCCAGATAATTAACTCCCCATCTGGAGTAATCTCCATTTCAGATTGCGGCATCATCTGTCCAATAGGTAATAATTCGCACTCAGATTTGATTATTTCGTCGCTAATTTCGACAACGGTTGTTGCGATCGTGGCTTCAGTTGGCCCGTAAGAGTTCAGAATTTTGGCTTCCGGGAAAAGGCGTCGCAGATGTTTTACCAACGCTTTACTGAGAACTTCGCCAATAAAGACAAACACTTTCAGTTCGGTCAAAAATTCTGCCCGAAATTCCGGATTTAAAAGCTTCTGGTAAGCAAAAGATGGCGTTGAAACCCATACCGATACTTTTTTCTGTTGCAGATTTTGCAGCCAATTTTCAGCCGCAATATCTTCTTTCGCATTGAGAACGATATGCCCGCCGGTAGCCAGGTTTCCTAATAGTGGAATTAACGATAAATCGAAACTGAATACCGCATGGTTCATCAATACCGGATTTTCTGGCAGGGAAAAATCATCCCGTACCCATTGCATGAAATTCCACACGCTTTCACGGCCAATTTGCACGCCTTTTGGTTTCCCGGTACTGCCGGAAGTAAACATGATGTAGGCCAAATCCTGCTGTTCCAGGGCCTGTGCCGGTATGCCCGTTGACTTAAACGTGCGTTGTTCAACGTCATAATAATAGGGCGCGCTGGCTAATTCACAGATCTCTTTCAGGCGCTCTGCCGGGTAAATATTATCAACCGGAATATAAGGGATATTGTGTAATAAGCAGCTATAAATAGCAGAGGCAAATTCTGCCTGCTGATGACCGTACAACACTACCGGAACGTTTGGTGCGATATCGAGTGCTGAAAAACGAATGTTCCAGTCGACAACAGCGGAACTCAGTTGTTGCCATGTCAGGTTATTATCGCTCCCACTGATAGCCAGTTGCTGAGCATTTTGCGGATTAAGTAACACGGCCCGCAGATATTCATTTAGCTGTTGTAATTCAGATTCATTAATCATACAGGAGACATTCCGCTAAAAATATAAAGAGAAACCGCAGCGCTTGCCAGGGTTAACACTCGCCCGGCAAAGGAAATCAACGGATTATTTAACCACGAAGTTATTTTTTGGCTACGTTTTGCACACCACAGAATCATATTATGCATAACTGAAATTCCGCCAAAGAGCGCACCGCTGACGACGTAATTCAACTCCAGTCCATTCCAGGCTCCCATGCAAAACAAGGTGCAAAAAATACCGATATTCTGTGCCGTGACCTTATGGTTCCTGA
This sequence comes from Buttiauxella izardii, assembly GCF_003601925.1. Classification (GTDB taxonomy): domain Bacteria; phylum Pseudomonadota; class Gammaproteobacteria; order Enterobacterales; family Enterobacteriaceae; genus Buttiauxella; species Buttiauxella izardii. Next base: position 37,416 of record NZ_QZWH01000031.1, on the reverse strand, counting down.
AGAAATCACTCTTCATCAAATTCATGTATATCGGCATGAACACAACATCACGCAGCCACTCGGACAAACTAATATGAAATCTGCGCCAGAAGTCCTGTGGGTTTTTAGCCAGAATAGGCAAGTTAAAGTTGGCCGGGATATTCAAGCCAAATAAGCGTCCGGCACCAATCGCCATATTGCTGTAACCCGCAAAATCAAAATAGAGATAAAAACTGTAGGCCAGCGACATCACAATCCCCACCGTCAGCGTGAAAGGACGATGACTCCAGTGGCTAATAATCAGGTTATCAATCAGCATCGCAAACAGGAATTTTTGCACAATGCCATAGAAAATTTGCTCCATGGATTGCAAAAAAACGGCGGTTGTTAAGCGGAAGTTAGGTTGGGTGATATCCTGAACCCAACTTCTCCAGCGGTACATCGGCCCCGCCAGAATAATAAACGGTGAAAAGAGATAACTAAAATACTGGAAGAAATTGCGCGAATCCTTTTTATTACGATAGAGCAAAACATCCACCGCCCGGAAAGTCATGAACGAAAGCCCGATCATTCCCCAGTGGTTATTCAGATGTAATTTCACCAGAATCAGCGGTAATAAACTTAAGGTCACCGACTGCCAGGTTTTCAGCCAGGACTTATCTTTGCAAATAGCAATGCCGTACAAATAACTAAACATCAAAATGGGAACGATTATCTGGCTTTTGAATACGTAGCCCCAAACGGCGAACAGAGCAAAAAAAGAAAACAGCGAAGTGTAGCTTAACCGATTACCCAGTAAGCGGTGTAACCCGGCAAACAGTAATGAACTGGCAAATAACACAGCGAAAAAAGGGGCGCTTGTATACATTATTTCATTCCTTAAAACTGCTGATATTCAAAATGCAGCTTTAAATTCATGCTGTTGTCTACTGACGACCAGGCAATGATCGTTATCAGCAAAAAGAGATAAAGGAAAAACAGTCGGATGGCTTTTTTCATTTATTAAACGCCTCTGCGATATAACGGTCCATGGCAACCCATGCCAATTCGGTCGGGTGAATGCGGTCCCAATTCCATCCGTTCTGGTATTTCTGGCTATACATATCAAAATATGGCGTGTTGTATTTTTGTAATACCGACTGAATATAGCGGTCGGTATTTTTGAATTTTTCTGTATGTTTTAAGGCCCACGGATTGACTGGATCGATGATGACCACGACATTGACCTGGCGTTCATGCAGCAGTTTTATCATGTCATCAAATGCCTGCTCTTCCGGCTGTGATGGCGGCGTGGGATACCATTCATCGGCTGTTTTCACGTCCGCAAATATATCTTTGTCCATCCATAATGTTGCGGCACTTTCATGACGAGCACGGTTAAGCATTTCTGCCTGAGTGAGCTGCGCATTCCAGTCGATATTTTTCCATACAGGATTCAACAACGGCCACGGCTGTGCGGAGGTATGACGAATGTGTAGCAGTGTCAGAAAGTAGTCTCTGATCAATTCACAGAATGAAGAGAACTGATATTTGATTTCGCGCCAGACGATATTCCCGTGCCAGCCAAAAATGCGCATCTGGCTGAAAGTTAAATGGTCGACGTCTTGCGGATCAATATGCGTTAAATAGTTTGTCAGAATGGGATGCAGCGTTTTATCCGACATTAACGGTTTAAAAATAGTATCCGGGAAATGATCGGCAAAAATGGTCGGCGGAATGCCATTAAAGTAAAAAGTATCAGGGGCCAGCAGCAAAACCAGTTTCGTTTTAGGCGAAAGATTTTGTTTAAAACGTGTCAACAAGGCCAGTTGCGTCATGTTATCAACGTAGCTGTCACCATAAGCCACTGTCGGTTGATGAAGTTTGCTGTTGAAGAAATTATAGACAGCGAAATGCTCATTTTCGGAAGTGGCAACTTCAGAAGCACCGAGGAAAAAGATCGCATTACCATCCAACGCGTGGGAAATGGTCGCTATCTTTTCAGCCTGAATTTTACGCGTCCCTTCCATGGTTTTTATTAAAGGCTGGAATTTTAATTCTACCTTCTGGCTATCAATAAGGGGTGGCAAAGACAAAAACAGAGCGGCAAGCACGGCCATCGACATATGCAAAAAGAGAGTTTTATTGATCTTCATAATTAACACAACATCACATACGACTAATTAAAAATAAAAATAGAAACTTTGCTCTATCAACATATTTTTAAAGGGATTTTAATCATAAGTTACCCAGCTACATTATTCCTTAAGTGATTAGTATCCGTATGTAACGCAATGTACAACACAGCAGTCATGCCGCTTGCAGCAATATAATAGACAATTAAATAACAAATTACACACAATATAATTACTCAATATCATTGAGTGAATCTGAATAAATTAAATACACGAGATGAAATTTATTTGTGCGTAAGTTGAATAAAAAAAGCCCCAGCAAAACGCCGGGGCCTGGTACGAGCTACATCACATGGGCAATATGATGCGCGGTTTAAAACTGTATACCGTTTGTCTGTTATGTCGCCTTTTGACTGGCAACCAGCACGGCTTTCATCGCGGCTACCACGTCGCCATCAACGCAGTAACGGTTAAATTCATCGGCTTCAGCATCAGCACTCATTGATACGCCAGCCTTGCGGTAGCGCATCGGCGAAGGTACTGATTGCCCTGCCGAACTGTGCATCTCGTCAATACCCGCTTCGACAAACTTTTCTAAGTTGCTCAGCCTGACACCTGCACCCGCCATAATGATTGGAGCACGGGAATGTTGTTTTAGTTCCCTAAGTAATGAAAGTCCTAATTCTGCGGTTTGCTGTTGGCCGGAAGTGAGAATGCGCGCGACGCCTAAATCAGTTAACTGTTCCAGCGCCTGGTTAGGGTTTTGGCACATATCAAATGCGCGATGGAAGGTCACCGCCATGCCTTTTGCCTCGTCCATCACTCGCTTCATGCGCGGCATATCAATATGGCCTTCGCCATCTAACATGCCGATCACCAGTCCCGGATACCCGAGTTCGCGCACGAATGCGATATCGGCCAACATGGTGTCGAACTCTGCGTCGGTGTAGCAAAAATCCCCACCGCGCGGGCGAATAATTGGGTGCACGGGAATCGAAACCCGCTCTTTCACTTTGCGCAGCACGCCCGCAGACGGGGTTAATCCGCCTTCTTTTGGTGCCGCACATAATTCGATTCTGTCCGCTCCGGCGAGTTGTGCTGTCACTGCACAGTCAATTCCATAACAACATATCTCAAGCAAAGGCATTGATTACTCCTTAAAAATCTTTAGCCTGGCGGTTGTGCCACTGGTTCAGAATGATAATCTCAAACGACAGTCACAAAAAGGTAATCAATGATGACATTCGATTTTGATGAACGTTTAGACCGTCGTCACAGCGACAGTTCGAAATGGAATAAATTTGGCGATGACGTTTTGCCAATGTGGGTCGCCGATATGGATTTTCGCTCCCCGCCTTGTATTCTCGAAGCACTTCATCAGCGCGTGGAACATGGCGTTTTTGGCTACGGTGGACGTCCACAAGAATTAGTGGATGTTGTTGTCGAACGCATGGCCAGCCGTTATCAGTGGCAGATCCAACCTGAATGGATTGTGTTTTTACCGGGCGTTGTCGCGGGGCTGAATTTAAGCGTTCGCGCATTTACCGCCGCCGATGAAACGACGATTGCCCCGACCCCGATTTACCCACCGTTCAGGAAATCCTCCGTGTTTGCTCAGCGTCCACAACTTAATGCGCCCCTTCGCCTTGAGAATGACCGCTGGGTGATGGATTTAGCCGCGCTGGAATCCCAATTCACCGGCAAAGAAAAATTGCTGATGCTGTGTAATCCGCAGAACCCGGGCGGCACGATTTATACCCGCGAAGAGTTACTGCAACAGTTGGCCTTTGCTCAGCGCCACGATCTGATTGTTTGCTCCGACGAAATCCACTGCGATTTGTTGCTTGATCCCGATGCGAAACATATTCCTTTCGCGACTCTGAGCCCAGATGCCGAACAACGCTCCCTCACTCTGTTGTCACCGTCCAAAACGTTCAATATTGCCGGGCTGGGCGCGTCGCTGGCGATTATTCCTGACCCGCAATTACGTAAGCGTTTTAACACTGTGCGCGACGGGATCGTGCCGAGCGTTGACGTACTGGCACTGACAGCGGCAACGGCTGCCTGGCGTGATGGTGAACCGTGGTTGCAGCAACTTTTACCGTACTTGCGCACTAATCGCGACCGCCTGGTGAGTGCTGTGAACGCAATGACGGGACTGACGATGACTTCGCCGCAAGCAACGTATCTCGGTTGGGTGGATGCCAGCGCATTGCCAGTAGAAAACCCGACGCTGTTCTTCCAGAAAGCGGGTTTGGGCTTCTCGCCAGGTGCCGATTTTGGCGAGAAGAAATTCGTGCGGATTAACTTTGGGTGTACATCCGCAACCCTGGAAGAAGCGATTAAACGGATGGACGCCGCAGTAAAATCAGTCAGCTAACTCGCTTGCGACAATCTCTTCAATACTCCACGGATGGAATTTGATGGTGACTTTGCCGTCGGTGACTGCAAGTGTTGGATTTGGCAGGCGCTCGCGTTCACCTTTTGGCGAACTGGTTTTCACCGAAATCCCCGTCTGGCGCAGCCCGGCGTCGGACATCAAATCCAGCGCCCGCGCATTTAAGGTTTCAGGCTCGCCCGGCAGCACAATTTCCACATGCTCCCAGCCTTCGTGCGGATAGCGCTTTTCACCCGGCCATGGCAGTTCCACCACGCTAAATTCCCAGTGCGCCACGCATACTGGCTCGTCGAGTTTAAACAGGCAAATCGGGCGATCGTTAATGATATTTTCCGACAGCAAAGTCCCGCATTTTTCCAGCCCCGCACGCCAGCGTTCAGCCGTTGTATTCTGGTGGCAACGCAAGGAAATGTGATCGGCGTCAAGCGGCGCAATCTCCAAATCAAGCCGGGCGGCAAGTTCTGTTAACGCTTGTGTAAAACGCGGGAGATCCGCTGAAATATCATTCAGTTCTGCAATTGTCTGCCAGTTGGCCATCGCCCTATCCTCTCAAGTCACGAATGGGGGCTAATCTACCTTTTTCACCCCGCATCACCAACACCCGAAACGCCGATCAAGTTCTGAATGGTTATTCACTATACCGTTGATATTAGTTCAGGGCGCGCAGGGCAAGGCTTTTGCTGACTAAGGGGGTTAAATACAGTTATACTTACGCCCTAATTTTATCCCCACGATACGGCTGCTGTAAAAGTCACGGCAGTCTTAAGCAAAAGTAAGGTATCCCGGTGAATATTCAGGCTCTTCTCTCAGATAAAGTCAGTCAGGCACTGATTGCCGCAGGTGCGCCTGCGGATTGCGAACCGCAAGTTCGTCAGTCAGCAAAAGTTCAGTTCGGCGACTATCAGGCCAATGGCGTGATGTCAGTTGCGAAATCACTGGGCAAGCCACCACGACAAGTCGCCGAGTTGGTGATTGCTAATCTGGATTTGACCGGAATTGCCAGCAAAGTCGAAATCGCCGGCCCAGGTTTTATCAATATTTTCCTCGACCCTGCGTTTCTGGCAAAAAATGTCGATGAAGCCGTGGCGTCTGACCGTGTTGGCGTCACCGTTTCTGAACCGAAAACAGTCGTGGTTGATTACTCCGCACCAAACGTGGCGAAAGAAATGCACGTCGGCCATGTGCGCTCCACCATCATCGGTGATGCGGCTGTTCGTACACTTGAGTTCCTCGGCCACAAAGTTATTCGCGCCAACCACGTCGGTGACTGGGGTACGCAGTTCGGGATGCTGATCGCGTATCTCGAAAAACAGCAGCAAGAAAACGCGGGTGAAATGGCGCTGGCTGACCTCGAAGAGTTCTATCGCGCCGCCAAAAAACACTACGACGAAGATGCTGAGTTTGCCGAACGCGCTCGCGCTTACGTGGTGAAACTGCAAGGCGGCGACGAATATTGCCGCACCATGTGGCGCAAACTGGTCGATGTGACCATGACGCAAAACCAAATCACTTATCAGCGCCTGAACGTGACGCTGACCCGTGACGACGTAATGGGTGAAAGCCTCTATAACCCAATGCTGCCGGGCATTGTGGCGGATCTGAAAGCTCAAGGTCTGGCGGTGGAAAGCGAAGGCGCAACGGTTGTATTCCTTGATGAATACAAGAATAAAGAAGGTGAGCCGATGGGCGTCATCATCCAGAAGAAGGATGGCGGCTACCTGTACACCACCACTGATATCGCGTGTGCGAAATATCGCTTTGAGACGCTGCACGCCGACCGCGTGATGTATTTTATCGACTCCCGTCAGCACCAGCACTTGATGCAGGCGTGGACTATCGTGCGTAAAGCCGGTTATGTGCCAGATTCCGTACCGTTAGAACACCACATGTTCGGCATGATGCTGGGCAAAGACGGTAAGCCGTTCAAAACCCGTTCCGGCGGCACCGTTAAACTGACCGATTTGTTGGATGAAGCGCTGGAACGTGCGCGCCGTCTGGTGAGTGAGAAGAACCCGGATATGCCTGCTGATGAATTAGAAGCGCTGGCAAATGCCGTCGGTATCGGCGCGGTAAAATACGCGGATCTGTCCAAGAACCGGACTACCGATTACATCTTCGACTGGGACAACATGCTGGCCTTCGAAGGCAACACCGCGCCGTATATGCAATACGCTTATACCCGCGTGCTGTCTGTGTTCCGCAAAGCCGACATCGACGAAACCGAATTGCTGAAAGCGCCAGTGGTTATCACTGAAGACCGCGAAGCGCAACTGGCTGCACGTCTGCTGCAATTTGAAGAAACGCTGAATGTGGTTGCCCGTGACGGCACGCCGCACATGATGTGTACTTATCTGTACGACGTGGCGGGTCTGTTCTCCGGCTTCTACGAGCATTGCCCGATTCTGACCGCAGACAGTGAAGAAGCGCGTAACAGCCGCCTGAAACTGGCGCTGTTAACGGCGAAAACGTTGAAACTGGGTCTGGATACGCTGGGTATCGAAACCGTAGAGCGTATGTAAAAGTTCTTTCGTAGGTCGGATAAGCGGCTGCGTCATCCGACAAAAACAAAAAGCTCGCCGTAAATGGCGAGCTTTTTTCATTTAATCAACGCACAATTCCCCGCGCCGAGCGCGCAAAAAATCGGTCGAAAAACCCAATCACCGGGAAATCACTTTCCATCACTTTTAACGACCTTTTCACTTCGTCAATCGACAACGCTTCATGGTAAAAACGCGCATAAAGCGTGTGAATCAACGCCTGCTGTTGTTCATCAAGCGCCAGAAACGCCCGGGATTCCACATTCACGCCCAGCGGCTGCGCATGGTTTCCACCTGCCATGACAAACGGCGGCACATCCTGAACCACGCCCGATTGATCGAGAATTTTCACGCCATTGCCAAGCATACAAAACTGATGAATCGCGCACATGAAACCAATTTGCGCGTCATCGTCCAACTCGACATGCCCGGCCAGGCCGCTGTTATCACCAATCTGGGTGTTGTCTCCCAAGACGCAATCGTGCCCAATATGCACACCATTACTAAAGCGGTTGTCATTGCCAATAAGGGTGGAGCCTAAACCCTGCACCGTGCCGCGATGGATCGTCGCATGGTGGCCAATCTGATTGCGGTCACCGATAACCAGTGTCGTCGGCTCACCGGCATATTTAAGATCCTGATTAACTTCGCCAATAGAGGAATATTGGCCAATACGATTGTCACAACCAATGGTTGTCAGCCCGGTAATAACCGAATGAGAACCGATAACGGTTCCCTCTCCAATCACAACACCTGCGGCAATAATACAATACGGTCCGATGCTAACGTGTGCACCAATAATAGCCCCGGATTCTACCAGACTGCTGGCAGCGATACGGGACGCAGAAGAAATGGACAAAGGGTGATCCTGGTGGGGGGAAAGCAACAGCGCGGAGCATAATGAATTGTGCCCTTGAATACTCCTTATTTAATTTCTTATTTTTTGGGAACCATTCAAGAAAAAGAAGCCTGTCTGATTCGACAGGCCTTTTGTGATTAAAAAAGTGCTTATAGATAAATACGCAAATACTCGCCGAGGCACAGAATCGCCATCGCCTGGCCGTAAGGCATGGATGTCAGCGGGATCTGGCGATAAAACTCCAGGTTGCTACCCATTCCTGTACCGAACGAAACCTGCAACAGCTCACCTTCCGGGGAGATGTTTTTCACAATCCCTTTCATGGCTTTCTCGGCAACTTCTGTGTATTGCTTACCAATGTAGCGTTTACGAATACCTTTCAGAATGCCGTAAGCAAATCCCGCCGTGGCGGATGCTTCCAGATACGAATGCGGATCGTCGAGCAGCGTGTGCCAAAGACCGCTGTCGTCCTGGCATTTCGCCAGCGCAGCGACCTGGTTTTCCAGCACTTGCACCAGGTAACGGCGCACCGCATTGTTCTCCGGCAAATCCACCAGTTCGAGGAAATCTGGAATGACGATTGTCAGCCAGCTATTACCCCGCGCCCAACGCGCTTTGGCAAAGTTATGATTACCTTCGTAATTCCAGCCGTGGAACCACAGCCCGCTTTCCCGATCCATTAAATTCTGCACATGCAGCAAGAACTGGTATGTCGCCTCTTCCACATACTCCGGGCGGCCCAGCAATTTGCCGATTTTCGCCAGCGGCAATACCGTCATCATCAGCGTGTCGTCCCACATTTGCTGATGGTTTTCTTCCGCGAGCGTGACATGCTGCATACCGCCGTGTTCGGTGCGCGGCATCTCATACATCGCCCACTCCGCCCAGCTTTCGAGCCACGGCAAATACGACGGGGCGTGCGTTTCTTCGTAGCGATAAGCCAGCGTCAGGAACGGCGCCATGGTATTGACGTTTTTGGTGGTCGCGCCTTCGGCAAAACGGTCGGCAAACCAGCTATCAATAATCTCACACATCTTCTTATCACCGGTCTGGCGATAATACTGATACATACCGTACAAACCGACGCCGTGCGTCCACTCCCAGCCTGCCCAACCTTTGGTATCAATGACTCGTCCGTCATCCAGTCGCAGCAAAAATTGGCCCGTTTCATCCTTAATGTTAATCAGGTTGTCCGTCACCTTGTGGATCAGGGATTTCAACTCATCCCGGGCAATAAAATGCTCCGGCTGGCACAGTAAAGGGCTGTGTTTGACGGGATAGATAATCATTAGCTTAACCTCTGTGATGTATTCGAATTCATTGCAGCAGCCTGTTTTAATGATGGAGCGGCAGGCTTATTACGATTGAGATAACCAATATTGTTGTTGCCCCACAGCGTGTCGTACGGCATTCCCGCCAGCAATTCGACAGTGGCGCGAGCTTCTGGCGTGGTCGCTTCAGGAACCGGACGGCCCGCCGCACGCATCTTCGCGGTTTCTTCACGTAACACGCTGTGAGTTTGCAGATTCAGCTTAAAGCGCAGGGAGACTAAGAAACCGCACGCCAATACCGCGACAGTGCCAAAGCTCAGAATCATCAGAATGGTGTGGCTGACCGCTGGCGGTTGCACGCTCTGGCCGGAAACAAAGCCGGAAAGCTGCATCACGATACCCACTAACATCACCGCACCGGCCTGTGAGGCTTTGCGCGTCAGCGTCATAATCCCGGCAAAGATCCCTTCACGGCGCTGCCCGGTAATCACTTCATCCACGTCCGCAATGTAGGTGTAAGTGTTCCACGGCACATAGTTGATACCGCCACGACCCAGACCGGCGATGGCAGAAACCAGCATCAGCAGCGAGAACACATCGCTTAATCCCGCGTAGTAAAGCACCGCGTAGGAAACAGAGCTCAGGCCAAACAGCACCACCACCATGCGATAAGACGGAGCCGGGCCATATTTAATACACAGCGGGATCATGCCGATCACCGCGATGAATTGCAGAATCGCCATCGTGCCGAGCAGGCTGGACGCCATCGACGCACTTTGCATCAGCACAAACACCACGTAATAAGTAAACACGGCGTTGAACACGTCTTGCGCAATATAACCGCCCAGATACATGCCCAGATGCTGGCGGAAAATTTTCACCCGCAGCGTGGAAGTCAGCTCAACATTCAGGCGCTTCATGCTTTGTGCGAAGGTCAGCGTTTTCTTCTCTTCTTCGGCACGTAATGCGGCTTCTGTCCATTCTGAACGTGGGCGTTCCCAGGTAAAGAACCAGACAAACGTCAGCACAATGGCGCATATCGTGGCGAAGACCAGGCTTGAGTAGAAGAAGGAAATCGCGTTGTCTTTACCGAAGTGGTTTAGCAGAATGCCCGGCAAGAACGCGGCCAGAATCGCCGAAAGCTGCGCCATCGAAATACGTGCGCCAGAGAACTTGGTTTTCTGTTTAAAGTCATCGGTCATTTCTGGAACCAGTGTTTCATACGGCACCAGAATCATGGTGTAGACCACGTCAAAAATTAGATACGTCACCAGGTAATACCAGTAACTCATCTCTCCAACCCACATAAAGCTGTAGCTGAAGACCAAAGGAATACCTAGCAAAATAAAGAACTTACGGCGACCAAAGCGTTTGCCAAGCCAGGTCGAACCGAAGTTATCAGTCAGGAAGCCCATCAACGGGCTAACCACAGCATCCAGCACCCTTGCCATGGCAAAAATGAAGGTTGCTTCAATCGGTGTGAGTCCACAGAAGGTAGTATAAAAATAGAGTAGCCAGGCGGCAGTTAATGCCGTGGTTCCCGCTCCGAGGAAATCACCTGAGCCATAGGCAAGATAATTTGCCAGTCCAATCTTACGTGTTTTCATTGCCGTCAAACCCCGTTGCTTTTGTTATTGGAGATTGCACGTCCCGTGCGTATCGGGCCTGCGAGGAACCTTACAACGTTAAGGTAGAAGGACGGGGCTGATGTTACCTTTCCATTTTTGCCACGGACGGGCGAATGTTGGCAAAATTACAAAGAGTCCCGGCACGGGTGTCACCGATTTATAAAACAAGGGTTCGTTTTTATCAAAAGCAGGGATTGAAAATGAGATCTGGAAGGGAAAAAGCCGCATCAGTCATGCGGCTTTAAGGGTCATTTATAATTCACAATGACCTGATTGCTACGGACTTTTAGCGCCGGGAACAACGCCCCGCCGCCGGGAACTTGCCAGACAAAACGCAGTGGTTCGTTGGCCGCCACATTGGTTAAACCGCGCGTCGTCCCACTCTGCCCTTCTATTTCCACACAGCGCGTCACCGAACACAGCCGGACGTTTAACCCGGCTGGCGTCGGGCCAATCAATTCATAGCGCCAGGCGACCATTGTCATCACACCGCTGACCGGTTGCGACGGTGCCAACACCCGCGAAGAAACCGCTTCACCGCGATGGCTGAGCGTTGCGCCCACACCACTCGCTTGCCACGCGCCCTCACCGCTGGCGTGCGTCACAAAAGGCAATAACATCAGCATAAATAAGCGATTCATTACTTCGCTCCAATAGTCGCAGTCATGCGGATGTTGCGGTTCTCAGAAAGCTCAAGGCTTGAAAGCACCATTAACTGCGGCAAACTGCGGCGTAAGAAACGCGCCAGTAGCGGACGCAATGCGTGGTTGACCAGCAACACTGGCGGCGCGCCGAGCATCTCCTGGCGTTTCAGAGCTTCCGTTGCCTGCTCCAGCAAACGGTCAGCAAGCCCCGGCTCAAGCCCTCCGCCGCCCTGCAATGCCTGTAACAGCAGGCGTTCGAGTGCGGCATCGAGTCCAATTACCTGCACTTCGCCGCTACCCGGGAACCATTGCTGTGTAATCGCGCGCCCCAACGCGACGCGAACCACGGCGGTTAATTCATGAGGATCGTTTTGAATCGGCGCATGTTCCGCGAGAGTTTCTAAAATAGTGCGCATATCGCGAATTGGCACTTTCTCGGCCAGCAGGTTTTGCAGCACTTTATGCAGCGTGGTCAGCGTGACGACGCCCGGCACTAAATCTTCCGTCAGCTTCGGCATTTCTTGCGTCACGCGGTCAAGCAACTGCTGCGCTTCCTGGCGTCCAAACAGTTCCGGCGCAAACTGGCCAATCAGATGGTTGAGATGCGTCGCAACCACGGTACTGGCTTCCACCACCGTAAAGCCCTGAATTTGTGCCTGTTCTTTTAACGCGCTTTCAATCCAGGTGGCAGCAAGGCCAAACGCCGGATCGATGGTCGCTTCGCCCGGCAACGTCCCTGCGGCAGTGCCGGGGTTAATCGCCAGCCAGCGGCCTGGGTAAGCGTCACCGCTGCCAATTTCCACGCCTTTCATCAGAATGCGATAACGCGCTGGCGGCAAATCCATGTTGTCGCGAATGTGTACCACTGGCGGCAAGAACCCCATATCCTGGGCGAACTTCTTGCGGATACTGCGAATACGCCCGAGCAGCTCGCCATCTTGCTGGAAATCGACCATCGGAATCAGGCGATAGCCGACTTCCATTCCCAGTGAGTCTTCGAGCTGAACGTCATTCCAGGTGGCTTCCACCGCCTGCGGGTTTTCCTGTGGTTTGGCGGGTGCCGCCGGCGCCACAGGTTCCGCCATCTGACGACCGCGCATCCACCAGGCCAGCGCCAGCAGTGCGACGGTAAACAGCAGGAACACAAAGTTCGGCATTCCCGGCACCATGCCGAGCAAGCCCAAAACGCCCGCACTGAGCAGCATCACGCGCGGGTTGTTGAACAGTTGGGTCACCATCTGTTCGCCCACGTCCTGGTCAGTCGCCACGCGGGTGACGATAACCCCCGCCGCCGTGGAGATAACCAGCGCCGGGATCTGTGCTACCAGGCCATCACCGATAGTCAACAGCGTGTACGTTTCAGCCGCTGCGCCCACCGCCATATCATGCTGGAGCACACCAACTAATAAACCGCCGATGACGTTGATCGCCATGATCAACAAGCCCGCGACGGCATCGCCGCGCACGAACTTACTGGCACCGTCCATCGAACCGTAAAAATCCGCTTCCTGCGTCACTTCCGAACGGCGTTTTTTCGCTTCTTCTTCACCAATCAGCCCGGCGTTCAAATCGGCATCAATCGCCATCTGTTTGCCCGGCATCCCATCCAGCACAAAGCGCGCGCCCACTTCGGCGATACGCCCGGCACCTTTGGTGATAACCATAAAGTTGATGATGACGAGGATGATAAACACCACGATACCGATGGCGAAATTGCCGCCGACGAGGAAGTGACCGAAGGCTTCGACCACTTTACCTGCCGCCGCGCCGCCGGTGTGGCCTTCCATCAAAATGATACGCGTGGATGCCACGTTCAGCGCCAGGCGCAGCAACGTGGTGAACAGCAAAATGGTTGGGAATGCGGCAAACTCGAGCGTGCGCTGGGTGAACATCGCCACCAGCAGCACCATAATCGACAACGCAATGTTAAAGGTGAACAGTAAATCCAGTACAAACGCGGGCAGCGGAAGCACCATCATCGACAAAATCATCAAGATGAGCACCGGTCCGGCAAGAATCTGCCATTGCCCGGATTTCATACTGGCGGGCAGACGCAGTGTTGCGAGCAAATTAGCCATCGGAGTCCTTCTCGTTTGCAAAGTCCAGCGCTTCTGGTACTGGAAGATTTTCAGGTTTTTTCGGAATCAGGCCGCCAGCCACGCGCCAGCGACGCAGTTGCCAGACCCACGCCAGCACTTCGGCTACGGCGGAGTAAAGTTGCCCAGGAATTTGTTGGCCGATTTCGGCATGGCGATAGAGCGCACGCGCCAGCGGCGGCGCTTCCAGCATCGGAATGCGGTGCTCATTGCCAATCTCACGAATGCGCAATGCCACCAGCCCCGCCCCTTTCGCCAGCACTTTTGGCGCGCTCATTTTGTTTTCGTCATACTGCAACGCCACGGAATAGTGCGTCGGGTTGGTGACAATCACATCGGCTTTGGGCACGTCGGTCATCATGCGGCGGCGAGCGGCAGCGCGCTGTTGCTGGCGAATACGGCCTTTTACGTGCGGGTCGCCTTCTTGCTGCTTGAATTCGTCGCGAATATCCTGGCGGCTCATGCGCAATTTTTTCAGGTTGCTGAAAATCTGGAAGAACACGTCAAAACCGACCATCGGCGTCAGACCCAGAACAATCAACAAACCGCAGACGGCCACCATATTGAGCGCGTGTCCCAATGCCGCCAGCGGCGGTTCGCTCATCAGGCGCATCATTTCCGGCCATTTGTGCAGCAGATACCAAACGGTCACGCTGCCCACCAGAATCGCTTTCAGGAAGGCTTTGAGTAACTCGGCTCCGGCCTGGGCAGAAAACATTCTTCCTAAGCCCGCAATCGGATTCATTTTGCTGAATTTGAACTGAATTGATTTGCCGCTAAACAACAGGCCACCCAGCAACATCGGTGCCGCAATCGCCACAATCACCAGCCCCATAATCAGCGGCAGCAGCGCCCAGACCGCCTGTTTGATAAGCAGGCTGATTTGGCTGACGATAAGATTCGGGTCGTTAATAATGCTGTGGTCAAAATGCAAACCCGCCGACAACATGGCCGCCAGTTGTCGCCCCAGAGGTTCACCGCCAAGCCAGATAATGCTGATACCCACCAGCAGCATGAGCAGTGAAGTCAATTCGCGGGATCGGGGAATCTGCCCATCTTCACGTGCTTTTTCAAGTCGGTGGGGTGTGGGGGCTTCTGTTTTATCGTCGTCGCTTTCTTCTGACACCGCAACAATCTCGTGGCCGCAATTACCAGCACAGCATGCCAGAGAGGGATAAAGTTAATGGGGGGAAAACGAGGGAGTTTAGGGGTTTGTTTATGGATTCACATCCGACATAATCTTCGAAGTAGTGAGTTTCATTAACTTACATGAAAATTTTCGAGACGCGCCTAAAGATTGAAAAAGCAATGAACTATCAACTTTTCAGCCAAAGACCTCTCTGCTACTTTCTTTGCATCAGGAATGACTAATAAACAATTAAAGGATTAAAAATGCAGTGGAGTCAATGACTAAACAGTTCTCGGCGTAAAGACAGCAATAGTGCCAATGCTGAATCAAGCCCTTCAGAAACAGCAGGTGGAAGGCAAGAAATTGAACGCGATTATGACCGCATTTTATTTGCCGCCCCAACCCGAAGACTTGCAGATAAAACCCAAGTTTTTCCTCTGGATAAAAATATTACTGATCTTATTTCAGTCAGCAAAGGGAAGACTCTGTGCAAGGCTTTAAAGAAATTTGACCAAAATCGTGCGTTGTATCAGACTTTAAAAAAACTTAACGTTTCTAGCTTTGCAGAAAATAAATTTGGGGGATTCAGGTTAACTCATTCTCGTATGGATTTCGATATATGGAGCTTAGAAGATACCTGGGCTTTTAGAGAAGATATTATTTCTTTACATAACATAGATAGTTTGTTGCATACTACGTTAATGACATGGGATGCAGTGATTTATGACATTCAAGAAAAAAGAATAATCACCCCCCAAATTATTTACAAGATTTAATTAACCGTCGATTGGATATTGTTTTAGAAAAAAATCCTAATGAAAAAGGTTCTGTTGTTAAAATCATTAGAACTATTTACGGAAAAAACGTAGAAATATTAGGAGGAAAACTGTGTGAATTCCTTAAAATTAACCTACCAAAATACAGCAGTGAGATTTTGATGAGCTATGAACAAACCAATTTTGAGAGCAACTTAATCAGTACTATGCGAATAGAGAAATTGATTCATTTACTTGAAAAGAGTCAACAAGGTGAAGACATTTCCATAATTAATCATAAAAAAAATAATACCCGGCACTATAAATACTTCGGCGAGTAAAATATGACATTTATTGGTTTTATTATCGAAGGATTGAACTAAGTAAAAATCGCGCTGCATCCAACTACAGGTACAGCGCATAAATACTAAAAACCTAAACTATCCAGCAAATCATCAACCTGATCCTGGCTTGCCACCACGCCCGCCGCACTGGCGTTCATTTGTGGGCCATTTAACAAGCTGTCCGCCGGGCGTTTCGCTCTTGCATCCAGCTCCGGCATGTTCTCCATTAACACCATCAATAACTGGCGTTCAATTTCCTGGATAACATCCATCATGCGCTTGATGACCTGGCCGGTTAAATCCTGGAAATCCTGCGCCATCATGATTTCCAGCAGCTGGGCGTTGGTGAAACTGGTGTGTGACGGTACGCCAGAAAGATAACTGCGCGTGTCAGTCACCAGTTCTTTGGCATCCGCCAGCTCGATTGGGTTTTCGAACCAGGCATCCCAGCGGCCATTCAGCGCTTTGGCCTCGGACTCGAGTTTGTTCTGATGCGGTTGCGCCAGCTCCACGCAGTTGAGTGCGCGTTCGGCGGCCTGCGCGGTCATCTGCACCACATAGTCCAGGCGGTCGCGGGCGTCAGGAATGGCTTCCGCCGCTTCGGCAATCGCTTGATCCAGGCCCAGCTCGCGCAGGCTGTCACGCAGCATACGGGTCAGGCTGCCTATCCGAACGATGATATCGCCGGTTGAATGTAACTCTGACGCGGGATTTGTCGATGAGTGCATGAGCCTCTCCTTACATGCCGAGCTTTTCGAAGATTTTGTTTAATTTCTCTTCAAGTGTCGCCGCAGTAAATGGTTTAACGACATAGCCACTCGCCCCCGCCTGCGCTGCGGCAATAATGTTTTCTTTCTTCGCTTCCGCCGTCACCATCAGCACCGGCATCGCCGCCATTCCGCCGTCGGCACGAATGGTTTTCAGTAATTCCAGACCGTCCATGTTCGGCATGTTCCAGTCGGAAATCACAAAACCAAAGCCGCCGCCGTTGAGTTTGTTCAGCGCATCAACGCCATCTTCCGCTTCTTCAACATTGTTGAAACCCAGCTCTTTTAACAGGTTACGGACAATGCGACGCATGGTAGAGAAATCGTCCACCACCAAAAATTTGAGTTCTTTATCTGCCATTTATAGAGTTCCTTCGGTTAAATACGTATTGCCTGTCCGGCACTAATTTTCATCAACATCTGTTGACTGATTTCGCTTAAATCGACCACTTCGCTAACGCCACCACTGCTAATGGCCTCGCGCGGCATGCCGAACACCACACAACTTGCTTCGTTTTGGGCGATAGTCCATGCCCCGGCTTTATGCATTGCCAGCATCCCGGCGGCACCGTCATTCCCCATTCCGGTGAGGATCACGCCCACGGCATTGCGCCCGGCGAATTTCGCAACAGAATGGAACAGCACATCCACCGCCGGGCGATGCCGGTTCACGGGCGGGCCGTCATGAATTTTGATTTGGTAGTTCGCCCCGCTGCGGGCAAGTTCCATATGTTTATCGCCCGGCGCGATATACGCGTGTCCTGGCAAAACGCGTTCGCCGTCTTCGGCCTCTTTCACCGCGATCTGGCACAGTTTATTGAGGCGTTCAGCAAACGAGCGCGTAAAACCTGGCGGCATATGCTGGGTGATTAACACCGCCGGGCTGGAAAGCGGCAGCGGTTGCAGCACATGGCGAATCGCCTCGGTGCCGCCGGTTGACGCACCAATGGCGATTAATTTTTCCGAGCTTAAAAGCGGCCCCGCTTTAATGGCCATCGGTGCAGCAACCGGCGCACGCGCTGCCAGTTTCGCCTTCGCAGCAGTGCGCACTTTTTCGGCGATAGTTTCGCTGTACGCCAGCATCCCTTCGCGAATGCCCAACTGCGGCTTGGTGACAAAATCAATCGCCCCCAATTCCAGCGCTCGCAGCGTCACTTCAGAGCCTTTTCCGGTGAGCGACGAAACCATCACCACCGGCATCGGGCGCAGACGCATCAGTTTTTCGAGGAAATCCAGCCCGTCCATGCGCGGCATTTCCACATCGAGCGTCAGCACGTCCGGGTTAAATTTCTTAATCAAATCCCGCGCCACCAAAGGATCTGGCGCGGTCGCCACCATTTCCATGTCGTCGTGGCTGTTCACAATTTCTGTCATGATCTGGCGCATCAGGGCGGAATCATCGACACACAGCACGGTTATTTTTGTCATGACCTTTCCTTACTCAGTCCGTACACGGTCTGCCCGCGCAGCAAAAATTCCCGGCTGAGATGACTGAAGTTTTCTGAGTGCCCGGCAAACAGCAATCCGCCCGGTTTCAGCAGCGGCACAAAGCGCTGCAAAATCTGTTGCTGCGTTGCTTTATCAAAATAAATCATCACATTGCGGCAAAAAATGGCATCAAACGGGCCGGGGATCGGCGCTTGTTTATCCAGCAAATTGATCGGCGCAAATTCCATGTGAGTGGACAGTTCGTTACGCACCCGTACCAGCCCGTCATGCGGCCCGGTGCCGCGCAGGAAATAACGCTGCATCTGTACTGGCGACAGCGTTTTTAACTCATCCTGGCGATACACGCCGCTCCGGGCTTTCTCCAGCACTTGTGTGTCGATGTCGCTGGCGAACACTTTCCAGCGCCCCGGTGCCGTGCCGATAACATCCGCCAACGTAATAGCGATGGAATACGGCTCTTCCCCGGTAGACGCCGCCGCACTCCAGACTTTGTACTCACCGCTGCGTTTACGCGCATGTTCAGCGAGTATCGGAAAGTGATGTCCTTCGCGAAAAAACGCCGTCAGGTTGGTGGTCAGGGAATTAATGAACGCCTGCCATTCGGCATTGCTGCCGTTGGCTTCCAGCATGCTCAGGTAATGCCCAAAATCCTCCAGCCCGAGGGTGCGCAAACGGCGCACCAGGCGGTTGTAAACCATGTCGCGTTTGTGATCGGCCAGCACAATCCCTGCGCGCTGGTAGATCAACTGGCATATCCGACGAAAATGCGTGTCGGACAGCGGTAGACGCTGTGTCATCTGTAACATTAATGACGTTTGCCCGTTGGGCAGTGGTGATGTCATAGCGTCTTCTCAATTACTTTCAGGAGGTGGCGAGCACCCCGTTGGTGACTAAATCTCTGGCGGTATCTTCGCTTGCAATACTTTCCAGATTAAATACGGCGACCACGCCGCTTAGATGTTCGGCCTGGTTTGCCAGCGCATCGGTCGCGGCGGCTGCCTCTTCCACCAGCGCGGCGTTCTGTTGGGTAACTTGATCCATTTGGCTGACGGCCTGTGCAACCTGCTCGATACCACGACGTTGTTCGTCAGACGCAGAAGCGATTTCGCCCATGATGTCGTTCACCTGCGTGACCGAACGGACGATCTCCGCCATGGTAGTGGCGGCGGTATCAACCAGTTGCGAGCCTTGCTGCACGCGGTTCACCGACTCTTCAATCAGCACTTTGATCTCTTTTGCCGCCTGCGCACTGCGCTGTGCGAGGTTACGCACTTCGCCTGCAACCACCGCAAAACCACGCCCCTGTTCACCGGCACGAGCGGCTTCGACGGCGGCGTTCAGCGCCAGGATGTTGGTCTGGAAAGCGATGCCATCAATCACGCTGGTGATATCGCCGATTTTCTTCGAGCTTCCGGCGATGTCGTGCATGGTGCGGGCGACGTTGGCGGCCTGTTGCCCGCCCTGCTGCGCGGTGTCGGCGGCGGTGCGGGAAAGCTGCGCGGCCTGGCGCGCGTTGTCGGCGTTCTGGCTGACGGTGGCCGTTAACTGCTCCATGCTGGCGGCGGTTTCAGCCAGTGATGCAGCCTGTTGTTCGGTGCGTGAAGAAAGATCGTTGTTACCCGCGGCAATTTCAGCAATGCCGGTGTGCATCGCGCTGCTGCCCTGGCGAACCTGCGCCACGGTTTCTTTGAGTTCCTGCTGCATGTTTTTCAGGCTGCGGAAAATCTCAGAGATTTCGTTACGTCCATACACGCTGATCGGGCGGGCTAAATCCCCAGCGGCGATATGTTCAAAGTGGCTGCGCACGATTTCCAGCGGCTGCACCAGCATTCTGCGCGACCACATAATCGAGCCAATCAGCATCAGAATGGCAATCACCGTTACGCTGGCAAAAATCACCGCCGAGATCTGGTAGTTCAGTTTGCTGTCAGCACTCGACGCCGCCACGGTGTCATTAATGCTCTGTTGCCAGGCATTAAAATAGGCGTCAAAAATATCCTGTGATTTCTGAATCGGTGCGCTGAGGAAATCCGAAAGCTGATTGCTTTCCAGCCAGGTCGCCTGATGCTGTAAGTCATCCCGATAAGCGGCGTAACTTTGCTTAGTCGATACCACCATATCCTCGCCTTCTTTATTTAAAGGCGGGATTTCCAGAAACTGGTTAAACAGCATGTCCGCTTGTTTCAGGCTGCCACGGGCATTCGCCATCAGACGTTTAATATCTTCTGGCGGATAACTGAGCGCGGTTAACGTTCCTGCGCGGCTCAACGCGGTGCTGGCCTGCAACAATGCTGCGCGGCTTTGCGTTAAGGTGTCGCGCTGCTGGTTTCCGACTTCAACCATTTTTAGATTCTGAAAATCATCCCTGAATGCCCAAAAGGACAGTCCATTACTACCAATCTGCAGCACGCCGCAGACGATCAAGATTAACAAAAGCGTGGTCGAAATTCGGATACGGTTGAACATCACAGCCCCTCTGCCGGCACGTCTGCCGGCGATAAAAGATTCTTAGAAAGTTTCCCAGTTATCGTCATTTCCACCGACGGCGGCTTTACTCGTTTTGAGCACGGGCGCAGGCGTTGGAGAAGCGATGGCGGCAGGCGTTGTCGCGGATTGGGTGGTTAAACGGAAGGCCGCAACTAGCTGGTTTAACATGCTGGCTTGTTCTTCAAGGGCGGCGGCAGCCGACGCGGACTCTTCCACCAGCGAGGCGTTTTGCTGAGTCACGCGGTCCATTTCAGAAACCGCCAGAGCCACCTGGTCGATACCCCGGCTTTGCTCGTCGGAAGCCGAAGCGATTTCGCCCATGATGTCGGTGACGCGGGTGACGGCATTGACGATATCGCTCATGGTTTCCCCGGCGCTTTCTACCAGCACCGAGCCGGTATCGACGCGAGAAACTGAATCTTCAATCAGCGATTTGATCTCTTTGGCGGCCTGCGCGCTGCGTTGCGCCAGGTTGCGCACTTCGCCTGCAACCACGGCAAAACCGCGCCCCTGCTCACCGGCACGCGCGGCTTCAACGGCGGCGTTCAACGCCAGGATGTTGGTCTGGAAAGCGATGCCATCAATCACGCCGGTAATGTCAGCGATTTTCTTCGAGGAACCGGCGATGTCGTGCATGGTTTTCACCACGCCATCCACCACTTTGCCGCCGCGCTGTGCGGTTTCGGAGGCGCTTAATGCCAGTTGCGAAGCCTGACGGGCGTTTTCCGCATTCTGTTTCACGGTCGCGGTGAGCTGTTCCATGCTGGCGGCGGTTTCTTCTAGCGATGCGGCCTGCTGTTCGGTACGGGAAGAGAGATCGTTGTTTCCGGCGGCGATTTCCGAGGCACCGCTGTAGATGGCGTCAGATCCATCGCGCACGCTGCCGACGGTAATAATCAGTTCTTGCTGCATGTGGCGCACGCTGGAGGTCAGCTCGCTCATTTCGTTGCGCCCGGTGGAAACGATATTTTCCGTCAGATTGCCGTTGGCGATTTCACGAATATGCCCAATCACCACCGCCAGCGGTTGCAGCAGGATGCGACGCATACCGAACCACACCAGCACAATCACCGCGAACAGCGCGAGTGCAAGCCCCGCAATCTGCCACTTGGCAAAGTTATAGTCGTGAGTGCTTGCGATATAAGATTGCTCGTACATGCGGTCGTTGAGCGCAATGTAGTCGGCGTATTCTTTCTCGAGGGCGTTTTGCAGGCTTTGGGTGGACTGCGCAAAGTAGGCATCCATGTTGCCGGTTTCCAGATAACCCACCAGTTCGTTCAACGCCTGGTTGTAGTTCTGGTAATCGTCATCAATGCCTTTTACCAGCGCTTCAAGCTCTGGCGTAATCGGCGGAATTTCTTTGAAAGCAGCGTAATGTTTTTGCGCTTCAACGAGGGATTTTTTGGCGTTATTCAGCAAGTCCGTTTTTGCTGCACTTTGCCCGTTGCTGGCATCCATCATCATGCGCGCCGCAGAACGGCTCAGGTTGATGCGTGTTTGCAGCATCAATTCCCAGGTGTTGGCCAGTTCTGATTGCTGAACGCGTAACTCCCTGGAAACTTTAAAACTGTCGTTATTTTGTTTGAGTGAGTTAAAAAACATTCCGCCAGAGATGAGCTGGAGGAGCGCGAACACCACCAGCACCATCATTAGCATGGTGACAACGCGAATACGGTTCAACATATAACACCCTTTTAATGATTTCTTATGGATGTTATCGGCATGGGGTATTGAAACTTTACGTGAAACTTTGGGGCGAAAATGTCGGGGGCGCTACGCTTGCCCGACCTACGGACTGGTTGGCATGGGGTTTTGTATTTGACACGTTAAAACGCGACATCCACCACTAACGTATCGGTATACGCGCCCGCGGGCGGCGTGGTCTGGCTGGTGAGCACTTTTGCCACATAGTTAAAGTTGCGCAGCAAGCCGTCACTACTCAACCCCGACGAGGCGGCACTCGCCCAGCGCTCTGTGCCAAGACTTCCCCAACGGTCAGTGCCGTTGGATTTATAGATCTCATAGTTCATATAGTTGTTGCCGCTTTTCATGCGCCGCACGTTGCCCGAGGCATTTGAGCCATCGCTGACACCAACCGTGTAAGTGCTGCCTTTGGTGCAAGTGATGGCAATACTTTGCGACACGCTTTTAAAGTTTTGCACCAGCGGCGCGCTGTCGAAATTCACCGCCGGAGCAGAAATGGTGCTGCAATCGTTAGTGACGGTCAGCGTCACCGCCACATCGGCGCTGCCGTTCCCGGATTGATACGCAAGACACGCCGCCACGCCGAGGCTGCAAATATTCCAGTCGAGACGAAAGTTCAGCACCACGCGATACGGCCCGGCGCTGACGTTTTGCCCGGCGACCGTGCGCAAATAAATCGGCAACGCATAGCGCTTACTGGCAAGCAGATTGAGTAGCGTGCTGCCGCTCCAGGTGTAAGTCCCGCCGACTTGCACTTCGCTGCTCCCGGCGCACCCGGATTGCACGCACACCACCACCGGAACGTTATCGGTTATCGTGGTGTTGTCAGTGCGTTTGAGCAGGCCGCGAATGCCCGTCACCACTGGCGTTGCCCCCAGGTAAATCAGTTTTATCGAGTCGGAAGTCAGCAAGTTCAGCACTGTGTCGCAATCAAGCGTCAATGTGGTGCTGGTGTTCTGGACGGTGGAGTTCACCACAAACGAACTTTGGCTACCGAACGACGCCGTTTGTCCGCCCTGAGTACAGGCCGACCAGGCGGGCGCTCCCACCATCAACAGTAACAGCGCCAGCAGCCCTTTCATCTCCCCACCTCGCGGCACTCCAGCGGGCCGTAGGTTTTCAGTTTGCGATCGGGGTTTTTCTCAAGCGTCAGCGTCGCTTTGCAGCGCTTCCCGTCTGGCAACGTCACCGTCAGCGGGTTCACATCGCTAAGGTTTTCGAGCCAGGCAATGCCGTCGTAACCCACGGGAACCGGCGACTGTAACGGACGATAAACCTGGCTTGATACCGGCAGCACTTTACCTTTGCTGTCTTGCAGAATAACGCTGGCGACACGCTGCTGTTCCATAGGAAAATCAAGCAAATAGCCGGAGTGACGGCGTAACGCCACGCGCCGTTCGGTGTCTGTAATGCGCGTGTCGGCGGGAAGATTCAGCGTGTTGATGCTGTAGTTTGCCGGGTAATAAGATGACACGCCGCTAATCAGCAGGTAGCCGTCATCGTCGGTGGTGCCAACGGGCTGGTTTTCAAAATTCACCGTGACATCACGGTAGCCATCGGTGCTGACCACCATAAAGGCGTCGTTGATGCGGTTCGCCGCCAGCAGCGTGTTGTCCATCATCACCAGCGAGCCGGACATTTCGCCCCACTGCGTATAATTATTACGCTGCCCATAAACCCCGCCCTGCAATTCGACTTTATTGTTGCGCCAGCCGAGCGTGGCCTGCTGGTAATCGTCGCTATCACTTTGATGCGCGTAGGCCATGTTCCAGCTAAAACCACCGTTGCTTGGCATCGCGTGGTTGTAGTTCACCCGCTGTGAACTGCCCGCATCCGGTGTGCTTTCGACGCTGAATGCCGCAGTGTCTGACACGCCGAAGGGAACCTGCAAAGAGAGCGCCACGCTCCAGCCGTTTTGCGCCGGGTCGTGGCTGGCGGCGAGATAAAAGCTGCTGTCGCCCCACAGGTTTTTGCTCCATGACAAGTTCAGCAATTGCGTTTTTTCATCGTCAAAACTGCGCACGTCAATCCACGCCGCGCCGACGTTGCCGTAACTGCCCAGGTTAAAAGAGAGTGAGTATTGATCGGTGCTGCGGCTAAGGCTGGCGATGGGCTTGTTGTTTTCGTCGTACATGTCCGGCGAGTCGTACAGCGCCAGATTGCCAAAGCCGCGGTCGCGGTGGCTGTGTTGGGTGCCGATGTTAAAACTATTGGTGCTGTACTGATAACCCCAGTTAACTTGCTGCCCGCCTTCCCCACGCATTTCGCTGCGCGAATACGCGCCGTTGATCACGCCAAAATTCCCGAGTTTAACCAGCGTTCCTACGCCGCCTAATGCCAGGGATTGCGCCCCTTCGGCATGGCTTTCCAGCGTCCAGTATTCGTTCACGCCATAACGGTACGAACCGCTGGCTGCCGCCGGGCCATAGGAAAAGTTTTCGATGCCGTAATCACGCCGCATCGCGCCGAGTGTGAACGCGCCGTCACTCAAACCCGGCTTGAGCAATTCGCTGGCGACATAAAACGGCAGCGTGGTGGAAACCTGGCGGCCAAGCGCATCGGTCGTTACCAGTACCGCATCGCCGGAGCCGTTGATGTACGGCAAATTGGTGAGCGTAAACGGGCCGGGTTGCAGATCGGTGCTGCCGCTGCGATAGCCGTTAATAAACACGTCAACGGTGGAAGGCACCGCCGCTTCGCCGGAAAACGCGGGCAGCGGGTAAGTAATCAGATCCGGGCGCAGCGAGAAATTGCGGCCAATGGAGACGCCGCCCATACGCACGCTATTGCTCCAGTTTAAGGCGTCGCTGACCACATCCCCCGCCGACCAGCTGATAATGTCATCTTCGTCGGTGCCGGTGAGCGTGGTGTCATAGCGGATGTAGCCTTCGCCACTTCCTGCGTCATAGCCTGAAAACCCCTGCCGCGCGGTGCCAGTAGAAGAAAGACTCAGATTGCCGCTAAACAAGCGCAACTCATGCCAAAGCGAGGCCTGGCCGCCGCTGTTTTCGGCATGGCTGGTGTAGAGATCGTAATTGAGCAGCGCCCCGGTGCCGCTTAACGGCTTAAAACTGGCGTCTTTTCTTCCCAGCGTAATCGCCTGGCTGGGCAGCCATTCGTTGGGAACCTTCATCATCAGGCGTTGACCGGCGCTGTCGTACTCGGTTTGCACGTCTTTCAGCGCCGAGACGTTTACCTCGTCCTGGGTGAATTTTTCGCCCGGTAAACCGGCGCGTTGCAAATCCGCCCGGCTGACAAAAAATTGCCCGTTGCGCTGGGTGACAGGCACCACCTGGCCGCTGTCCCACTGGTTAAACACCAGCGATAAATGAAACTGCGCGGTCTGGTTCAACGCCTGGGCGTCCGGTGGCGGCGGCAACGCATCGTCTTCCTGTGCAGCGTGGCTGCACAACGGCAAAGACATCAATAACATTGCCATCGTTAATCGGCTCAATTGACCGGAGAGGTTTGCCATTGTTCGGAACGAGCGTTGATCGTTGCAGACAATTGGTCAGGCCGGGAAAGTGAAGCGGGAAGCGGCCATTCTCGCTGGCTTCCGGGCAGCACGTAACCCATTAGCCCGTCGGTCAAAACCCGCTGTTGGCTTCCCTGGCGCAACGTGACTTTACTCAAACGCGCGTGAACGTTACCGCGATTCGTGACTTGCAGCGTCGGTTTACCGCCGTCATTCACTACCCGCCAGGACAGTTTCGCCGGTTCGGTACTGGCGTGATTGCTGGCCGCCTGTTCGGTGACCATACCCGCGCCATAAGCAAACAGCGGAATGGAATAACGCATCTGTAACTTCAAGCCCAACTGCGGTTTACGGTTATCAGCGGGTTGCGGGATTTCGTCCACCACGATGCGGTAAGCCTGTTCCTGATTTGGCGGCACCACACTTTGTTTAATCAGGCGAATCAACTGCTTGCCGCCACCGGCGATTTGCACAATCGGCGGGCTGGCGACCACATCCTGTTGCGGCTGGTATTTTTCATGCCCATCTTGCTGCTGCCAGCCGACCACCCGCACCTGCATGGTGGTGGCTTCGCTGCTTTGATTTTGTATCCACAATTCTGCGGCTTTCGCGTCAGGAGCAAGATAGGGATCGATGGGCCAAATCAGGATATTACCCGCCGCCAGAGCCTGAGCGCTGGCAAAACATCCTGCCGCGAACAGCAGTTTATGCGAAAGCCGTTGCGTCATTGTTTTCTCCCTTTGTTACCATGACAAGGTCACGGTGAGTTGGTCGGTATACGTCCCTGCGGGGCTAAATCCCGTGAGTTGCGCCGCGCCATAAATCGGCAAAGTGATGTTATTGCTGTTGCTGTAGCTAATTGCCACCGCCTGGTTGACCAAAATTTCGCTATTGGCGGTTAGCGCCCCGCTGGTGTAGAGCCGGTACGGCACCGCTTCATTTCCGCCAGTGCGCACCATATTGCGCAGCGAGGTGTAATGTTTTCCGCCGTCGATCGTCATGCTTAACGCCACGCCTGGCGTGCAGGCCAGTGCCAGCGAGGTGTTGGGAATAAACGCGTTGCTGGCGAGCCCGCTTTCCACGCCGTTATGGCTGCCAAAATCCAGCGTCCCGAATAACCCGCCGCTGCCGCTGGCAATGGAACAGCCTGGCGTTATCGTCGCGCCAACCTGGAATGATTGTTGGGTGACGGCATTCGCCGCAAATACCCCCATCAATCCCCATAGTAGCGCGTGAATTTTATGCAAAGCGCGGCCCTCAGCAGGAGCGATGACCTGCAGTTAAAAATGCTTGTTGGAGAATGAAGGGTTAGTAAGTCACGCTGACATTAATCACGTCAGTGTAGGTGCCGGGTTTCACCGTCACGCTGTCTCCCCCGCCCTGAATACGCCCGTAAACAATGTAGTTGTCTACGCCGTCGGTGGTGGACGCTTTCGGAATAGCCGTATTGTTGGCGATCACATTATTGAAGGCGCTGTCGCTGTAGATGCTGTAGGCCACGCCTTGGGTTGCGTCTGAGGTATTAACCAGATAACGAGCGGGCGTTCCCGGCGTGCCGACGGTGGTGCCCGGTGCGCCGTTAGTGCTGCCGGTGACTTGCACGGTGTAAGTCGAGCCGTTGGTGCATTGAATGCCGAAGCTGTTGCCGCCGGAAGCGCCAGCAAGTTCAGTGGTCAACGTCGAGAAAGTTGCAGGATGTTCACCAAAATCCAGCGTCCCGAAGTTAATGCCGTTTTGAGCGGGTGAGCCGTTAATCAGGCAGCCGTTGGTCAGGGTGAGTGTCGCATTTATGGTGCCATTGCTGGTCACCGCTTGCGCCCCGCTGATGCCACAAAGTAAACCACTTCCACAAAGCAATAAGAGTGTGTGTGCTTTCATTGTTTAGCCCTCGTTTTGCACATCCCATCCCCAATGATCGCCAGGGCGCTGCATTCGCTAACTTATTGAAATTTAGTTTAGGTATTTAGAAATGACCAGAAACTGAACGGCAAATCACTCCGATGTCGTATTGCAAAATTTTATTGGCTTTATTCAATGGGTTAATGCTTAAACCTCGGCATTTGCATGACAAATAACCGGAAATATTAATATTATTTTCGTGATTGTTATCACACTGTTACATAAGGGTTTCTGCATTAACAAATAAGACAAAAAGTAAAAAATAGTTGAATCCTTTCCCGCTTTGCTTCAATTTATGGGCCGAATATAAATTGGGCAACCATAAAAATTATATATGGCTCAATAAGTTAATTAATTGTTACTAATCGACGGGGTTATTACGTAATTGTCTAGTTCAAACAAACTCACGCTATTTATTCTTCTATTCATGTTTGCCGGGATCCTCTCCGGTGCCGCGATCCACGAATATGCCGCTGCTGACAACATTAAGAGTTATGCCGAAAACATCACGCTGTTTACCGACATCTTTTTACGTCTGATCAAAATGGTGATTGCACCGTTGGTGTTCAGCACCCTGACGGTGGGCATCATGAAGATGGGCGAAACCTCGACCATTGGCCGCGTCGGTGGCAAAGCGATGGTGTGGTTTGTTTCCTCTTCCATTCTGTCGATTCTGGTGGGTTTGTTTATCGTCACCCTTCAGCAGCCAGGTGCGGGGATGAATCTGCAAATCCCTGCGGGCGACGTTCAGACCGGCCTTGCGGTGAGCGGCATGAACCTGAAAGCGTTTATCTCGCATACCATCCCAACCAGTATTGCGGGCGCGATGTCGAATAACGAAATCCTGCAAATCGTGGTGTTCTCACTGTTCTTCGGTATTGCGGGCGCGTCTCTTGGTGAGAAATTTAATACGCCGTTAGTCGCCGCATTAGACGTGGTTTCCCACATCATGCTGAAAGTGACGGGCTACGTGATGTACGTGGCACCGCTGGCGATTTTCGCCGCTATTTCGTCTGTTGTAGCGACCGAAGGTCTGGGGATTTTGCTTAACTATGCCTCATTTATCGGGGGCTACTATCTGGCTATCATCCTGACCTGCATGGTGCTGATTGGCGTCGGTTATATGGTGCTCAAGCGTGATGTGTTCCGCCTGATTGCGATGTTAAAAGACCCGGTTCTGGTTGCGTTCACCACCAGTTCATCCGAAGCGGCTTATCCTAAAACGCTCGATCAGCTGACCCGTTTTGGTTGCTCGCGCAACATCGCGTCATTCGTGCTGCCAATTGGTTATTCGTTCAACCTGGTCGGCTCAATGGTGTACTGCTCGTTCGCCTCCATGTTTATCGCCCAGGCGTATAATATCCACCTGAATTTCTCTGAAATTGTGGTGTTGATGCTGACGTTAATGCTGGCCTCTAAAGGGATTGCAGGCGTGCCACGTTCAGCGCTGGTAGTGCTGGCGGCGACCATTCCAAGCTTCAATATTCCGGTGGCGGGCATTTTGCTGCTGATGGGTATCGACCATTTCCTCGACATGGGCCGTTCAGCAATTAATGTGCTGGGCAACGGTGTCGCGACGGCGATGCTGTCGAAGAATGAAGGTGAGATGGAAGAGTCGATTGAAGTTGGGGAAGAGATCGAGGCGTAAGCCCGACGAGATAACGATAAAGGGGCGATAAGCCCCTTTATTTTTGCCATCAACTTTCGAATTTTGCCCGATATAGTGTTTGCTGATCGTTAACCCGCACTTGCTCCGCAACCCCTTCTTTCACCAGCGCCCGGATTGACGCTCGCGCGGTATTGTCCGAAATCCCTAACGAACCTGCGATCTCAGCGGCAGCAAACAGCTTTCCAGGCGTTGCGGTCATAATATTTAGCACGGTGACCTGGCGTGAGGTCAGCCGCCCTAATGCCCCAGACTCAAACAACACGCGGTCTATCGCTGACCTGCGGCTTATCAGTTCGTCGATATGCGCCAGGTATTCGTGCACTGCGCGAACCAGCAGGCTTGCCTGGTAATCCAGAAAATAGGTCAGATCCATGCCGTCACCTTCCGTGTATTGATAGCTGTGGGCGTATTTCACCGGAGCGGCATGCAGAAACGCGCTGATGGAAATGTACCTGAATGCCTCGTAGCCATTTTTGAGCATGAACCAGTAAAAAAGCGCACGGCTTGTGCGGCCGTTGCCGTCACGAAATGGGTGTTCGTGAGCAATCATTAAGTGAAGAATACAGGCGCGTATCAGCGGGTGAATATACCGACCACGGGTGTTATTAACCACGTCGCAAACTGCCTGAAGACGCTCCAGGATCCGGTTTGCCGGGGGCGGCTGATGAATAATATTTCCGTCATAATCGGCAATCACAACATCATCGGTTTGCCGGAATGTCCCTGGGGCATATTTATCGTCATCAATACCGCTCATGCCAACCGCATGAAAATGCCGAATAAGATCGAGGGTCAAAGGTTCGCTGAGATGGTTCGGGATTTCAGCCATCAACCGGGCGTTACCGACGATCATTTGCTCGTCTTCGTTGCGCGCATTGCGCCCACTTTCTAACAGGTTACGTGCGACAAGCGTTGTGGTGTTCGCCCCTTCAAGTTGCGAGCTGGTAATCGGCTCTTCAAGTACCAGCGCCGATAGTTCAGCCCCTGCTCCCCGTAGAGACGCGGCCTGTTTCTGCATCGCTGCCTGGCTGGCAAAAATATCCACCAGCGCGCAAACCTCGACGATGGAAGGCGTGAAATTAAACCCCGCCTGTTCACCGGCTTCGTTAAAGTAATCAATACGTTGAATAGCTGCATCACGTGCACGACGTGTTAGCGTCCAGGCCAGCTGGAGGTCATCCCCGCGTTTTAGGCGATGGCGAAATTCTTCAAAAGGAAGATAGCGACCTTTGTCATCCAGCATTCGGTTATACCGCTGGTGGGATTCTATCTGCTCCCCGCTCAACGAGGAGAATGGGATTAACGCCGGGGGTTGCTTCATCAAACTATCTCAATTTATACAATTATTGAGATAGAGTACTCTAGTTTGCGATAACAGGGTGATTCTTTTTCAACCAGTTTTTAATAAAAACAAAAAAGGCCTGAGATTGCGCTCAGGCCTTTTTATTGCGTGTTTAAGCGATTACGCCACGCGCGCCGCACTATCCACCAGCGCCATCTCTTCGCTGTTCAACAGCTTTTCGATGTTCACCAGAATCAGCATTCGCTCGCCCAGTGCGCCAAGGCCGGTGAGGTATTCTGTTGAAAGCGTCACCGCAAACTCTGGAGCCGGGCGGATTTGTTCGGCGGTCAGAGAGAGCACGTCAGAGACACCGTCCACCACAATTCCTACTACGCGTTGCCCTAAATTGAGCACAATCACGACCGTGTTTTCGTTATATTCCACACCGTCCTGGTCGAACTTAATACGCAGGTCGAGAATCGGGACAATCACGCCGCGCAGGTTGGTCACGCCTTTGATAAACGCAGGCGTGTTGGCGATGCGCGTTACCTGGTCGTAGCCACGGATTTCCTGCACTTTCAAAATGTCGATGCCGTACTCTTCGTCACCGAGGGTGAAAACGAGGAATTCTTGCCCTACCGTTTCCCCGGTCAGTTTTGTCACATTGGTCAATCCAGTCATTTTCTTATCCTTCCTCAAACCTGGGATCAGGCGGCGTGGCCTGCCATACGTTGTTCACGATTCAAACCTTGCAGCGCGGAAACATCCACAATCAGCGCCACGCTGCCATCCCCAAGAATGGTGGCGGCAGAAATGCCCGGCACTTTGCGATAGTTGCTTTCGAGGTTTTTCACCACCACTTGATGCTGACCGATTAATTGATCGACGAGCAGCGCGTAACGGCGTCCGGCACTTTGCAAAATCACCACAATGCCTTGCGTAGCTTCGGTTTTTGCACCGTTTACATCGAACACTTTCCACAGTTCAACCAGCGGCAAATATTCACCGCGCACTTCCAGCACGCGCTCGCCACCCGCCAGTGGATGCAAGTCATCTTCTTTTGGCTGCAACGATTCCATCACCGCGTTGAGCGGCAGAATGAACACTTCGTCGCACACTTTGACCGACATACCGTCAAGGATCGCCAGCGTCAGCGGCAGCATGATGCGAATCGTGGTGCCGATGTTGGCCTGAGATTTGATTTCAACGTGGCCACCCATTTCCTGGATGTTACGTTTCACCACGTCCATGCCGACGCCGCGCCCGGAAACGTCTGTCACCTGCTCCGCCGTGGAGAATCCAGGGGCAAAAATCAACATGCCCACTTCGTCATCAGACATGTTTTCATGCACCGGCATACCTTGCGATAGCGCTTTGGCAAGGATGCGTTCGCGGTTCAGACCTGCGCCATCGTCGGAAACTTCAATGCAGATGTTCCCGCCCTGGTGTTCAGCAGAAAGAATCAAATTACCGACCGCAGATTTCCCGGCTGCAACGCGTTTTTCAGGCGTTTCGATACCGTGATCGAGGCTGTTACGCACCAGGTGCGTTAATGGGTCGATAATGCGTTCGATTAAACTTTTATCCAGTTCGGTGGAGCTGCCTTGCAACGTCAGCTCGACTTGTTTATCCAATTTGCTCGCCAAATCACGCACCAGACGCGGGAAGCGGCTGAAGACATATTCCATGGGCATCATACGGATAGACATCACCGACTCTTGCAAATCGCGGGCGTTACGTTGTAACTGCCCCATGCTGGTAATCAATTCGCCGTGTTCAACCGGGTCGAGTTCGTTGGATCGTTGCGCCAACATCGACTGGGTAATCACCAGTTCGCCTACCAGGTTGATGAGCTGATCGACCTTTTCAACCGCGACACGAATACTGCTCGATTCGTTGACGCGGGTTGCTTTAGCTTCGCGTTCTACGCGAGGGGCTGCGGGTATTGCAACCGGTTGTGGCGCATTGACGGCGAGTGCCACCGGCTCTTCAACTGCGTCGATTACTTCAACGGTCGCCGCCGTAGGCAACGGCAGAAATTCAATTTGCTCCGGCTCGATAACAAAGCACAACACCGCGCTGATATCGTCCGCACTGACGGTGGTTTCCATGGTGGCGGTGACAGAGTTCGCCCCCTTTTCCACCTCGCTCAACGAGCCAAGATTACCCAGTTCTTCGAGCAGCAAATCGAGTTCGCTGGCTTTCAACCCGGTAATGGTAATGCGCAATTTCCCGTCGCTGGCAGGCGGCTTTTCGACCGTCTCTTTTTCTACGACCGTCAGTTTTGCAGGCGGTGCGAGCGTTTCACCTTTGGCTTCCAGAGCCAGCTGGCGTAACGCTTTGCAGATATAATCGAAACTCTCAGCATCCGGTTCCTGTGAGTTTTTATAGGCGTCCAACTGTTCCTGCATAATATCTTTGGTTTCCAAAAACAGGTTGATGATATCGGTGCTGAGTTGCATCTCACCGCGCCGCGCGTCGTCGAGCAGGTTTTCCATTAAATGCGTGGTTTCCTGCAAAACGGAGAAGCCAAATGTTCCCGCGCCGCCTTTAATGGAATGCGCCGCGCGAAAAATGGCGTTCAGCAGTTCTGAGTCCGGCGCTTCGGGCAGCAGATTCAGCAGGTGCTGTTCCATATCGGCCAGCAACTCGTCGGCCTCGTCAAAAAATGTCTGGTAAAAATCGCTGATATCCATACTCACGCTATCACCTCGTACCGGATTGTGGCGGTAATGTGTTCTGCGCCGGTTCCACGGCCACAGGTTGTTGGAGAATGCTGAGTGGCCGGTTATCGCTTTCTGCGTTTTCGTGCACGATGGCCTCTTCAGCTTGTTTGTTCAGTACCAGCAAACTAATGCGACGGTTAATGGCGTCGCCTGGCCCGCGGTTGGTCAGGCGCATGGTTGATGACATGCCCACTACGCGCAGCACTTTGCCGTCAATAAGCCCGCCCGACATCAGTTCGCGCCGCGAGGCATTCGCCCGGTCAGCAGAAAGTTCCCAGTTGCTGTATCCGCGCTCGCCCATGGCATACGGCAAATCATCCGTGTGGCCAGATAAACTAATTTTGTTCGGAAAATCATTCAGTAACGGCGCGATGCTGCGCAGAATATCGCGCATGTAAGGCTCCACTTCCGCGCTGCCGTTTTTAAACATTGGGCGGTTCTGGCTGTCGATAATTTGTATCCGTAGCCCTTCCTGCACCAGGTCGATTTGCAGATGCGGACGCAGCGCACGCAACTTTGGGTCAGCATCAATCAGCTGATCTAACTTATCGCCCAGGCGTTTAAGACGGCTGGTTTCCATTTTCTTTCTGAGATCTTCAATATTCGGTTGCCGTTTCACTTCACCTTGTTGCTGAGTGACATCATCGCCGCCGCCTGGGATTGGGCTTGAGCTGTCAGCAATACGCTGCCCGCCGGTAATCGCGGCGGAAAGTGGCGTACGGAAGTAGTCGGCAATTTGCGCCAATTCTTTAGGGCTGGAGATGGAAATCAGCCACATCACCAGAAAAAAGGCCATCATCGCCGTCATAAAGTCGGCATAGGCAATTTTCCACGAACCGTGCGCGCCGCCGCCGTGGCCCTTATGTTTGCGGCGTTTTACGACAATAATGGGGCGCGCATTGTTCTTCATACTTCTTCTTCCGTGGCACGCTGCTGCTGCCCATTTGGCGAGCGCACGGCACGAACATGTTCTTCCAGTTCGATGAACGATGGGCGCTCGCTGGAATACAGCGTTTTACGGCCAAATTCCACGGCGATTGGCGGCGCGTAACCGTTAAGACTTGAGAGCAAAGTGACTTTTACGCACTGCATCATCTTGGTGGTTTCAGCGCTTTTCTGGCGCAAAACGGTCGCTAATGGGGAAATAAACCCGTATGCCAGCAAAATACCGAGGAATGTGCCGACCATGGCGTGCGCAATTAAAGATCCGAGTTCCGCAGCAGGTCTGTCAGCGGATGCCAACGCATGTACTACGCCCATTACCGCCGCCACAATACCGAATGCCGGGAGTGAATCCCCCATTATGGCCAGGCTATTAGCCGGTATTTCCGCCTCACTTTCGTGGGTTTCAATTTCTTCATCCATCAGCGCTTCTATTTCGAACGAGTTCATATTCCCGCTGATAATTAAGCGCAGGTAATCAATAATAAATTCGAGCATCAGAGTGTCGGCTAAAATACGCGGATAGCTGGCGAAGATTTCACTTTCTTTGGGATTTTCGATATCACGTTCAAGAGAAAACATCCCTTGCTGACGCGACTTCGCCATCAAGCGATAAAGCAGCGCCATCAAATCCATATACATGCTTTTGGTATATTTCGAGCGGCGAAACAGTAATGGCAACGCTTTTACCGTCGCCTTTATCGCCTTACCGTTATTGCCCACGATAAAGGCCCCGATCCCCGCTCCGCCGATGATGACAAATTCAGCTGGTTGATAGAGTGCGCCAAGATGACCCCCGGTCATCATATAGCCGCCGAATACTGTCGCAATTACGACCAGATAACCTATTACAATCAGCACGAGTACATCCTTCTGCTGTTAAATGTGACGAGGAATCACAAATCAGAGGAGCAAACAGTCGGATGCGGGGCAAAAAAAAGCAGCGATAATGGCTTATCGCTGCTGGAGTGTTTACCACACCGAACTGTTAAACGGCCTGTTTGACCTGTTCATCCAGCAGTTGTGGAATAATATCGGCAGTATTCGTAGAAAGTTTACGTCTTTTTACCGCTCTTGATGGAGGCTGGCACATACTGCAAGCAAAGCTGCCTGCGGGCTGGTGAGCGTGGGTAATAAAGTTGCCGCTACAGCAGTTACAGCGGCTTAATTGCAGCATGTTACTTTCGACAAAACGCACCAGCGTCCAGGCGCGAGTCAGCGCCAGCAGCGGGCCGCCCTCTTGCGCGGGACACTGCTCAAGGTATAAACGATACGCCTTGATGACCGCATCAACACCGGTACATAAACCGGTGCGCAACAGGAACTGCCAGGCGTTGCAAAACATGGAAGCATGAATATTTTGCTCCCACGTCATAAACCAGTCGGTAGAAAATGGCAGCATTCCTTTCGGAGGCGGGCTACCACGGAGCTCTTTATACAGTTTGATCAGTCTGCCACGACTTAATTGAGTCTCGCTTTCAAGCATCTGCAATCTTGCACCTAGCGTGATTAATTCCATCGCCAGTTGAATATCGCGGGCTTCCTGAACAATACTTTTCTCGCTCATTTTGCTACGCCCTTTTTTTACGCGGTGCCTCGTCTGTTGCGGACACCTCATTTAATAAGCGGGTGGATAACAAAATGCCAGTATGAATTTGCTGTAAATCATCCACACGAGAGTCTTGTGTTAAACGAGTTATTGTTTGTTCGTCATTAAAGCGGAACTGGCAAATCAACTGATTGGTTTCCGCTAATTTCACCATTTGTGGCAAGGTTAATTCGCTCAGGGAATTGGCCATGTCTTCTGTCACACCCAGACGAAACATTGCTGAGGCTTTATCACTGCTAATAAGACGTTGAGCAAGCAGTAAGTACGATAAATTAATATCGTAGATATGTTTTAACAACTCGGATGTATGCATTTGGTTCATCCTGAAAAACTAACTTTTATACATGCGGCTGTGCCGCACCCCGTGAGTCGCCGGAAATTCCGGTTAAAATTAAAACAAGCAAAAAGCCAATATCAATTGACTGATAACACGCACTGAATCCACCGACACAAATGTGGTGGAGACTTCCTTGTTGGTGCGTTCTTATCCGAGAGTAAATTTTATGTAAGAAATTAAGATTTTTCCTAATTCCGGGCAAACTCTACTCGCAGCCCATTAGACATACAATGCGGTCACGGTTGAATTTTGAAGTTTATGTGACGGAGATCACATATATTTACTTTATACATCCCCGTCAAACATCAGTAAGACTTTTCATTTGAGCGCTTTATAATCAAATTCGGAATATCCGTTACGTTGATCTGGTAAAACCTTTTCTTCTGGCTAACAATCTTATGACTTGCGCTCAATATCGTCTTTGGCGACTCACATAGCTATGTGATTTATATCGCATTTTTAGTTACACCAACGAATAATCTGATACAGCAAACGTTTTCAGCATATAACACCTTGTATTATTGCTAATTACTGATCAAAACGAACAATTTCGCAGTTAACGCTGAACGCGATTTTAGAGATAAAAAATAATACTAAAGTTTGATGGAAATTTGAGCGTTCCAGGCATCTCGATTTCTTCACAACTCGATTACATTAGCGTTATTAATCTTTTTTCATGAGCAGACTCACATTTTCTACGGTTACTATCCTTGCGCAATGTTGAGGATTGTTGTAGGAAAAATGTTAACCGTCTGGTTATCAGGCAACAGGAGGTTGTAATGAGTTACCAACATATATTGGTTGCTGTCGCCGTCAGTCCGGAAAGCCAGCAATTGGTGGAAAAGGCCGTTTCAATCGCCCAGCCAGCGAATGCGAAAATCACTCTGATAACGCTCGCGTCAGATCCTGAACTTTATAATCAATTTGCCGCACCGATGATGGAGAATCTGCGGGAATTAATGCTCGAAGAGACTCAACTTTTTATTGATGAGCTTATTGCGAAGGCCCATTACCCGATTACCGAATCAGTTATTGCGACAGGTGAATTAAGTCAGCATATTCTGGCGATTTGTAATAAGGGTTCGGTGGATTTGGTGATCTGTGGCAACCACAATCACAGCTTTTTTAGCAAGATAATTTGCTCCGCGAAGGCGGTGGTAGCGTCGAGTCAGGTGGATGTTTTGTTGGTGCCGCTGGGCTAATGTTTGCGCTGGGCGGTGTTTATGGATTTCGTTTTTAATGGAGTTCGGAGGTTTTCCGTTCACCTATACGTTATTCGATTCCACAGAAATCAATGAACGGTGAACGTGTAAGGG
>NZ_QZWH01000030.1 GCF_003601925.1 Buttiauxella izardii | reverse complement strand
AACTTGCCCCGAGATGAGTTCTCCCTGACTCCTTGAGAGTCCTGAAGGAACGTTGAAGACTACGACGTTGATAGGCTGGGTGTGTAAGCGTAGCGATACGTTGAGCTAACCAGTACTAATGAACCGTGAGGCTTAACCTTACAACACCGAAGGTGTTTTGGTTGAGAGACTAAGATATTTGATTTTCAGCTTGAACCGAGATTTTAAGTTAATGGTTACAGATAAGACTGTGACGGTTGATGAAACAGAATATGCCTGGCGGCACTAGCGCGGTGGTCCCACCTGACCCCATGCCGAACTCAGAAGTGAAACGCCGTAGCGCCGATGGTAGTGTGGGGTCTCCCCATGCGAGAGTAGGGAACTGCCAGGCTCCAAATAAGTGGAAAGCCCTGTACTGACGTACAGGGCTTTTTGCTGTCTGCGATTTGTGAAATTTCCTCGCGATACACTCCAAAAGATTAGCTTGCTCACAATTTTTTAAGTAACTACATTGAAACAGATAACTCTGAGTCGCATCTGTTTTATCTCCTGCTTTACTGGATCTTTGGGCCTTTGCCTATTCAGGAAGACAGGAGAAAATAAAATGACTGAAATAGCAACAACACATCAGGATAAAGCAGCACTTACAGGTTCAGATACACGCCGTCGTATTTGGGCAATTGTAGGGGCATCGTCAGGGAATTTGGTTGAGTGGTTTGATTTCTACGTCTACTCATTCTGTTCGCTTTATTTCGCACACATATTTTTCCCTTCAGGTAATAGCACCACTCAGCTTCTACAAACGGCAGGTGTATTTGCCGCTGGTTTCTTAATGCGCCCAATTGGTGGCTGGTTATTTGGCTATATTGCCGATAAACATGGCCGCAAAAATTCAATGCTAATATCGGTTTGTATGATGTGCTTTGGTTCTTTAGTTATCGCCTGTTTACCCGGTTACTCAACGATTGGTACCTGGGCTCCGGCGCTACTTTTACTGGCTCGCTTATTTCAGGGATTGTCTGTCGGAGGTGAATATGGAACCAGTGCCACATATATGAGTGAAGTTGCGGTAGAAGGCCGAAAGGGATTTTATGCTTCCTTTCAGTATGTAACGCTTATTGGCGGGCAACTGTTAGCGCTTTTAGTTGTCGTTGTGCTACAACAGGTTCTCAGTGAGGGCGAGCTACGTGAATGGGGATGGCGAATTCCGTTTGCGCTTGGAGCTGTGCTGGCTGTGGTCGCACTGTATCTGCGCCGCTCGTTAGATGAAACCTCAGACAAAGCGACTCGGGAACATAAAGATGCCGGGACATTGGGCGGGCTTTGGAAAAATCGCCGTGCTTTTATTATGGTTCTCGGTTTTACTGCCGGTGGTTCGTTAAGTTTTTATACCTTCACGACTTATATGCAAAAGTATTTGGTTAACACTGCCGGGATGCATGCAAATACTGCCAGCGCATTAATGACCTTCGCATTGTTTATATTTATGTTGGTACAACCTTTCTTTGGGGCGTTATCAGATAAGATTGGCCGTCGCAATTCAATGCTCTGCTTTGGTGGATTAGCGACGATAATGACCGTACCAATTCTTACCGCCTTACAAAACGTCACCTCTCCCTACGCGGCATTTGGCCTTGTCATTTTCGCAATGCTGATCGTCAGTTTTTATACATCGATTAGTGGAATTTTGAAGGCTGAAATGTTCCCGCCTGAAGTCCGGGCTTTAGGTGTTGGTTTATCTTATGCAGTCGCAAATGCGCTGTTTGGTGGTTCCGCAGAATACGTCGCGCTGTCCCTCAAATCCGTAGGAATGGAGACGGCATTTTTCTGGTATGTTTCCGGAATGGGAGCCCTGGCATTCCTGGTGTCGTTACTACTGCATCGTAAAGGGAAGGGAATAAAACTCTAATTCGCTAACTGCCATATTGCATAGCCGGTGGCAGCACCGGCTACATCCCACGTGAAATCTTTCCAACTCCAACCGCTCCCAGCCTCGCGGCTATCCCAAAGCTCTTTCGTCGCACCAAGACTTACGGAAAATAAGAATCCAAAGTTTGCGCTACGGGAATCGCTCCAGTTCTGATGGTGTCCATATTCATTCCCTGCAGCGGATAGAATTGCCGAGGCGATAAAGTGCTGAGCTTTATCTTGCCCGTGCCATTGGTCTTGCGCCATATGGCTACAGCCGCTGAGTAGGAATACAGATGGGAGTAAGAAACGGAACATTCACTATCCTCTGACGATAAAAAACCCTGCAAGCAGGGTTTATCAGTATAGCGATGAACTACAGAATACGGCTGATTAACCGGTCGATACGGATTCGGCGCAGGCGGCGAATGAGCTTACGCACTTTTACGGGATATTCCGCAATACTCTGCAAATCACGATAGTGTTGAACGACAGTCGTATGAGTGCGGATCAATTCCAGTTCATGATCGCGTTGTGTCGTGAGCTCATGCTTCGGATCATGAATCAGAATCGCATTCTCCAGATCCAACCGCCATGCTCTTGGGTTCAGGTTATTCCCCGTCAGCAACATCCACTCGTCATCAACCCACATACCTTTCAGGTGGTAACTGTTATCTTCATCTTTCCACAAGCGCACAATTAATTGCCCGCTATTAACGTAATATTGTAAACGGCTAAGGAAGCGGCGAAGGTTTATTTCATAGAGATAAGGTAACGCGCCGATTATCTTAAATGGCTGATCTTCTGGAATATAAAAATCATTCGCCGTTTTGTCACCGACGATAATTTCGACCTGCTTACCTTCACGAAGCAGCTGGATAATATTACGTACCAGCACCGCCGGAAGGTTGAAATAAGGCGTGCAGATAACAAGCTTTTGCTCGGTGCACGGCATCAAATGATAGATAGTTTTATTGAGCAAACTCGTTTTGCCCAGGCCGACTAAAGGCGTAACGGCAAGCTGCTCGTTATCGGCATTTCCCTGAAAATGGAAACTCGCGTCCCGCAATTCCTGGCGGAATAAACGAATATCGTTTTTAATCTCAGGGCTTTTTGGTCTGTGCTGTCTATCGAGGCGATGTACCGCGCGTCCGCGCACCAGATTTTCCTGCATCCACTTATACATAATGTCGGAAAGCTGCGGGTTACAGATAACCTGATAACGGTCATAACGATATTTATCATGCTGATGCAGATAGACATCATTCACACTAGCACCGCTATAAATCACGCAATCATCAACGATAAAACCTTTGAAGTGCAGAACGCCCAACGCTTCTCGAGTATTCACTGGCACGCCGTGAACCGGGATATCGACACCGGGATGTTCCTCGGACATGCGATGATACCAGTCGGCGTTCGTGTTAGTCGCAGCGGCTCCAATTCGGCCACGCTGCGCACGGTGCCAGTCAACCAGAATGGTCACTTCGATTTCCGGGCGTTGCTCTTTTGCCTGGTAAAGGGCCGCTAACACTGCTTGACCCGCATCATCTTGCTCAAGATACAGAGCAACAATACAAATGCGGCGAGTTGCACCAGCAATTTTTTGCAGCAGGACTTCACGGAAATCCGCTGGGGAGAAAAGGGTCTCTACATCATCAACTGACTGAGAAAGCTTCGGCAATTGGGCAAGGTGTTGTTGATGTTTATTGCGTTTAAATTTAGACAACATCACAGTGCGTATCTTCTCTATTCATTGGATGGCCTTCTGCAAAATCCAGACGTCAGAACCTGCTGATAATACCACTACTGACCCGCAAAGTGAGTAAGTTTTCCAGTACCTTACTCACGAATCCATGCTTTTTATCAATGGAAGAGTCAGGCTGACAATGCCATCTTCGAGTTGTATATCGACATCGAATCCCAGTTTTCGAGCCAATGAGACCATGCCACGATTATTTGGCATCGTAATACCGTTCAGACGTTGAAGCCCATGTTCGCCCGTATAGACGATAAGCTTTTCCAGCAGTCGACGGCCTAATCCCAGTCCTTTTAAATCTGAACGTACCAACACGGCAAATTCAGCATCAATGTTATCGGGATCGGAGATTGCTCGCGTTACGCCGATGATCTCATTAGCGCCATTTTGTTGCCGGACAGCAACGAAAGCCATTTCTCGATCGTAGTCGATCTGGGTCATGTTGGCTAAGTCTTCATGGGTAAATTCGTTGATCTCACTGAAATAGCGGTAATAAAGATCTTCTTTGGTCACCAGGGAAATAAACTGTTGGAGCAGCGGTTCATCTTCCGGAAGGATCGGGCGAAACAGGCACTGTTCGCCATTCTTGAGCACCACATTTTCTTCAAGCTGATATGGATAAGGGCGGATAGCCAGCCGTGTTTCCGGGTCGCCCTCGAATTCACCGAGTTGCAATGTGACATCCAGCAATGTGAATTCATTTCCAGAAGCGAGAAGCGGGTGAATATCCAGGCGGCGGATTTCCGGGCAATCGACTATCAGGTTTGAAACCTGAACCAGAATCTGACTGATACCAGGAACGTCCAGAGGGCGTAATGCGCTGCGCCCACGAATTTTACCACTTTTAATCGCCTGGATAACCAGATAGCGAGCGAGGTTCATATTCAACGGAGGTAATGCGACAACCGCTTGCTGATCGGGTCGCCACTCAACGCCGCCTTCGCCCAACATAATCAATGGTCCAAACACGGGATCATGTTCAACCACGATCCTTAGTTCCTGAGCACCAGCGCGATTTGCCATGCTTTGTACTAAAAGCCCGTGGATACGAGCTTGCGGCCAGGCCATCTTTACACGGTCAACAATGGCATCAGCGGCTTGCTGAACCTCTGCGGCGGTTCGCAAATAGAGCATGACGCCCTGAACTTCAGACTTATGAGGGATATCTGGAGAACGCAACTTCAGCGCAACGGGATAACCAATTTGTTCAGCAATATGCACCGCTTCTGCGCTATCGCCAGCAATCCAGGTTGGCAGAGTATTTAATCCATATGCTTGCAAAATAGGGCGGACTTCATGAGTGTCGAGAGAGGTCGCACCTTCATTCAACGCTTGCTGGATAAGTTGGTGTGCCTCACTGGCATTTGCTTTCAGATTGGCAGGCAACGCGGGTGTTTCACGCAGTTGTTTTTGATTTCGACGATATTCCACCATGTGCATAAAAGCGGTAACCGCACCTTCAGGCGTTCGATAGGTGGGTATGCTGGCATCACTGAATAACCGCCTGGCTTCCTGAGACGAAAACTCACCGCACCAGTTGGTGATTAAAGTGATGTATTTCCCACGCGGATGTTTGCGGATTAAGTCGATCAGCGCGGTAGCGCTTTCAGTACCTGGAGCCGCAGCACTCGGCGCATGGATAATCATCAGCGCATCAAAATCCTGGCTATCAAGCAAGATCTCCACGGCGCGAAGATAACGTTCAGGAGTCGCGTCATCACGTAAATCTAATGGATTACCACTCTCAACACTGACGGGTAGAGCACTTTTCAACTTGCCGAGGATTTCGTCATTCAACGTTGCCAGCTTGCCATTACGTAA
This sequence comes from Buttiauxella izardii, assembly GCF_003601925.1. Lineage (GTDB taxonomy): Bacteria > Pseudomonadota > Gammaproteobacteria > Enterobacterales > Enterobacteriaceae > Buttiauxella > Buttiauxella izardii. The sequence goes on along the minus strand of NZ_QZWH01000030.1, from coordinate 45,418 downwards.
CCACAATTCGTCCAACGCCAGTGCGGCTGGAGCGGCACCATTGCTGATAATCATTAAACGCTCGCCGCGAAGCGGTCGCATATGGCTTAACGTTTCTACTGCCGAAAATAACTCATGCGTGTCCTGAACCCGTAACAAGCCTGCACGCTGAATTGCGGCATCCCAGGCAGCATCAAGGCCAGTATGTGTTTTCAGCAGTTCTTGCGCTCTGGCACTGCGGCCGCTTTTAATCACCAGAATGGGTTTGTTACGTGAAGCACTACGTGCCGCAGACACAAAACGGCGTGCATCGCTCAAATGTTCGAGATAAAGCAAAATGGCGCTGGTTTTAGTATCGCGAGCCAGGTAATCAAGCAATTCATCAACGTCAATATCAAGGCTATCGCCCAGCGCGATGAACCATGAGAAGCCCATTTCACGTTGCTGCGCCCAGTCCAGAATGGTGTTGGAAACGGCGGCTGATTGCGAGATGAAAGCCAATTTACCTTTTTGGATGGGAACCGGTGAGAAGCTCGCATTGAGGCCCTGCCACGGAGCAAGTAAACCCAGGCTGTTTGGCCCAAGTAAACGTATTTGCCACTGTGCAGCGCAGGCCAATAAATCAGGTAATTGCTCAGGGGGAGCCGAGAGAATAATGCAGGCTTTGCAGCCTTTCTCACCAAGCGATTGCAATAATTCCAGGTTACGTTTTGAGTGAGTGCAGATGACAGCGAGATCGGGCGCAAAGGGAAGGCTTGGAATATCTGGCCAGGCCAACACGCCGCAAACCGCTTTATGGCTCGGCGTCACAGGCATTACCGGGCCATTAAAACCGCCAGCCAGAAGATTGCGCATCATTAAATAACCTGCGCGGTCTGTTTTTGCAGAAGCTCCGATTACCGCTATTGATTTGGGGCGCAGTAACGCCTCCAGCCCACGTTGACTCATAGCTCTCTCTCCTGAGAATTAACTCAGTGAGTTTAAACGCTTTCTGGTTCCACTGCTGTGATGCTGGATTGATGATGAGGTTTGCCTGCCAGATACCGCTCACGAAACAGCGTGAAATGTTCGGTCAGGCCAAGGGCTGCTTGTTCATCATCTGCCAGTGCGAGCAATGCCGCAGCGACTTCAGCGGTGCAATATTGCCCGTCAGCATGAGGAACACGCAGGCGATAGGCCGAAACAATACTCAAATCGACTGAAATCACCGGCAGACTATCGAGGTAGGGGCTTTTGCGGAACATCTTGCGTGCTTCGGTCCATGTGCCATCAAGCATAATGAACAGTGGAGGCTTGCCTGATTTTGGCGGAGTCGTTAGCACTTCGCGGCCTTCACTTGCATAAGATGCGGGGAAAACCACCATCGGTTGGTAATCCGGGGAGCTGACTAAATCGATCAGAGCCTGCGGTGGTTCGGTCCGTGACCACTGAAAGGCTTCAGTATCCGGCAAAATATCAGCAATTAATCGCCCGGTATTGCTTGGCTTCATGGGTTCTGTATCGAACATCACCAGGCAAAAACGGCTGCGTGCATTCTGGGGTTGGAGTGTTTCGCACAGGCACTGTTTTAGCGGCAGCAGGCAACGCTGGCAACGGCGTATGCGATTACCACGAGCAAGAAAGGGACGAGTTGCACGCGCCAGGCGTTCAGCGCGAAGACGTAAGACGGCGTTTTCAGTCATCAGATAAACAAGCTTAAAAACGCCATTCTAACGTAGATGATTTCACCAGGCACATTAAACGTGTCCGTGAACTTAGATGTTTTCGTTTAACCAGCTATCAAACGGAGCTTTTGGCATCGCGCCGTTGAGCATGTCGACCATTTCACCTTTTTTAAACACCATAATGGTTGGAATGCTGCGGATACGGAAACGAGCGCTCAGCTCAGGTTCTGCCTCAGTATTCACTTTGACGAAACGGACTTTGCCGCTGCGCTCTTCGGCCACGTCTTCGAATATTGGCGCGAAGTTTACACAAGGGCCGCACCATGGCGCCCAAAAATCGACAACAACCGGCAAGTCGTCTTGCAGCAATTTATCGAGCGTTTGGCTGGTGGCATTGATGACCTCACCGTCAAACAGTTCATGACCACAACGACCACATTTGGCACCGTCGTCAATACGTTCTTCGGGAATGCGATTTATGGCCTGGCAGGCGGCACAAACGGTATTCATAACTAACCTCTTAAGGATGTATCGTCCAACAATGACGATATTCACAAACAATGTTTCTTGTATGTTAAATATTATCGGCGATTAATTAACTGCCAGCCAAGTGATTTATTCGATGAATACAATAGTTATTGGCTTTCGAGCAAAGTTAATGGCTAACCAGTGCCACATCGGGTAATCTGCGCGCCACGCGCTCAGCCAGGTGGAGAAAAGCATGAACGACGAATTTAAAGGTAAAAGCGGCAAGGTCAAAGTGATGTATGTCCGCGGTGACGATGACAGCGAAAAACGCAGCCAAAACCCGCGCACAGGTAAAGGTGGTGGGCGTCCGGCAGCAGCGTCACGTGGTGAGGGCCGTCGTGGTCCACGTCGCGATGATAAACCTGGCGCAGGGCGCGATCGCAATCGTAGCGACGATCGTGACGATCGCGGGGATAACCCGTGGCGTACCGTTTCACGGCCACCAAGAGAAGAAACATTTGAAGCGGGCGAACAAATGGGTGCCAATGGCAGACCTATTGTTGACCCAGAAATCATCCGCCGCCAGCGTGCGGAAGAAACGCGTGTATACGGTGAGAACGCTTGTCAGGCTCTGTTCCTGAGCCGTCCTGATTGCATCGTTCGCGCCTGGTTTATCCAGAGCGTAACCCCACGTTTTAAAGAAGCACTGCGTTGGATGGCGGCAAACCGTAAAGCCTACCATGTGGTTGATGATGCGGAACTCGTTAAAGCATCTGGTACTGAACACCACGGTGGCGTTTGCTTCATCATTAAAAAACGTCGCGGTATCACCGTTGATAGCTGGTTATCTAAAGCGGGTGATGAAGATTGTGTTCTGGCGTTGGAAAACGTAGCTAACCCGCACAACCTCGGCGGCATTATGCGCAGCTGTGCACACTTCGGTGTGAAAGGTTTGCTGGTGGAAGACGCAGCAATGCTGGAGTCCGGCGCTGCAGTTCGTACTGCCGAAGGCGGCGCGGAACACGTTGAAGCGATCAGCGGTGAGACTTTCAACGAAGGTCTGGAGCAATTCCGCAAAGCTGGATATGCAATTGTCACAACATCAAGCCACAAAGGGACTCCGCTGTTTAAAGCTGAGCTGCCTAAGAAAATGGTTCTGGTATTAGGGCAAGAGCGTGAAGGCGTTTCTGATGCGACATTTGAAAGTGCTGACATGAGCGTTGCTATTAACGGCACCGGGAATGTTGAAAGCCTGAACGTTTCAGTGGCAACCGGTGTGTTGTTGGCTGAATGGTGGCGTCAGAACAAAGCGTAATGCTTGTGAGTGAACGCTTTAAAGAGCCAGCGAAAGCTGGCTTTTTTGTCTCTTTATTCTGGTAAAACGGGCATCCAGTCAATGGCGGCTTGGCTTCGTTCAGTCAGATACTGATTGGTTTTAGAGAAGTGCCCGCAGCCGAGAAAACCGCGATGTGCTGAGAGAGGCGAAGGATGAGGTGCCTGCAATACGTGGTGGCGGTTGCGGTCAATAAAGCTTCCTTTCTTCTGCGCATGCGATCCCCACAGCAAAAAGACGACGCCTTCGCAGTGTTCGTTAATTAGCGCAATCACTTTATCGGTGAATGTCTCCCAACCTAATTTTGCATGTGAGTGCGCGTTACCCGCCTCGACAGTGAGTACCGTGTTGAGTAACAGCACGCCCTGACGCGCCCAACTCTCCAGATAGCCGTGGTTGGGTTGCACAAAATCGGCAATGTCACTCTGCAACTCTTTATACATATTCTTTAAAGAAGGTGGCACTGCAACACCAGGCAGAACAGAGAATGCCAATCCGTGTGCCTGTCCCGGGCCGTGATAGGGATCTTGCCCAAGGATGACCACTTTCACATCAGCCAGCTCGGTAAATCTGAACGCATTGAACACGTCTTTCTGCGGAGGATACACCGTGACGCCAGCAGCGCGCCGTTCAGCAACGGTTGTCAGCGTATTAATGAAATAGGGTTGTTGCTTTTCTTGAGCCAGCACATCGTGCCAGGTGAGTGCGTTAGTCATCTCGCTCTCCTGCGATTTGGAATGTGACTAGCTTAACGGCTTCTTTCTCTTAAACAAAATGGATGAGTTGATGATGAGACTCAAACCTAAAAAAAGTTGAAAATTTACATAATTTTTAATTTTAGCTGGCTGCGCTAAGTTGATGTAAAACAAATAAATGATATCATAGGCACATTGATGGCATGGATTTAATTGATTTAAATCAAAGTTTGAAGCCAGTTTGGCTAGTATAAAGATCAGTAACGCAACAATGGTTTTACCAATGAGCCAGTTTATGGCCCGAAATAGAATCACAAAATTAGCCCATAGGGAGAAATAAAATGATTACTGGTATCCAAATTACTAAAGCTGCAAATGATTCACTCCTGAACTCTATCTGGCTGCTGGACAGCGAGAAAGGTGAAGCGCGTTGTGTCTGTGCTAAAGCAGATTTCGCAGAAGACGAAATTGTTCCAGTAAGCAAACTGGGCGAAATTGAATATCGTGAAATCGGTGTGGAAGCAAAACCTGAAGTTCGTGTAGAAGGTGGTCAGCACCTGAACGTGAACGTTCTGCGTCGTGAAACTCTGGAAGATGCTGTTAAACACCCAGAAAAATACCCACAGCTGACTATTCGTGTGTCCGGCTATGCAGTGCGTTTCAACTCACTGACTGCTGAACAGCAGCGTGACGTTATTGCTCGTACTTTCACAGCAAGCCTGTAATTTATAAGCTGTAATCCCGAAAGTACAAAAAGCCGGTGGCATCTGCCTCCGGCTTTTTTTATGGGTTTGATTCAGTAAGTGTTATGAAAGCGTTAAAACCCAAGCTCAAAGCATAAAAAAACCGCCTCATTTGAGACGGTTTTCATAGTGGCTGATGAATTATTCAGCTGACTCGGTTTTCGCGCTGCTTGGTTTACGGCGTTTACCGACATTCTTCTTATCGCGCAGACGAACTTTCACACGCGGTTTCTCTTTCTCGTCTTTTTTCTTCTCTTCACGCTTAGCGAGCACTTTCTTCGACGGCTTGCCAGTGAGTTTCTCACTTGGTGCGCGGGTCGTTGGGCGCAGCTCATCAATCACGCGAGATTTCATTGGTTCTTTCATATAGCGAGTGACTTTGCCGAGCAGCAAATGGTCATGCGCTTCAACCAGAGAAATCGCAGTGCCTTTGAGGCCAGCACGGCCAGTACGTCCGATACGGTGCAGATAGGTATCAGCAGTACGCGGCATATCGAAGTTAAACACGTGGCTGACTTCTGGAATATCAATCCCACGCGCGGCAACATCGGTCGCAATCAGAACGTTCACGCGGCCATCAGTCAAACGCTTGATAGCTTCGGTGCGTTTCATCTGCACCATTTCGCCTTCGAGATAACAGGTGTTAATTCCCGCTTCACGAAGCCACGCAACCAGCTCATGCACACGATCGCGCTTACGCACAAAGACGATTGAACGCGTGGTATCCGGTTGGTTCAGCAAATGCACCAGCAGGGCAGTTTTATGCTCAACGTTGTCGGCACGGTAGTACCACTGGTGGATCTTCTTGCGCTCGCGAGTTGAAGACGTTGCAGAAACTTCAACTGGATCTTCTAACAAACGCTCTGCGAAGTTCTTAATGGCATCGCCTTCAAGCGTTGCAGAGAACAACATAGTTTGTTTGCGCCAGCGAGTTTCAGCCGCAATGGTTTCGATATCCTGCGCAAAGCCCAGATCCAACATGCGATCGGCTTCATCAAGAATCAGTGTCTCAACCGCACGGCAATCAAAGTTTTCTTCTTTGATGTATTGCAGCAGGCGGCCCGTCGTTGCCACGACGATATCCTGATTTTCGCTGAACACTTCAGCGTGGTTCATATAAGCCACGCCACCAGTGATGGTTGCGATATCAAGATGAGTATGTTTTGCCAGTTCACGAGCGTGATCGGCCACTTGCATTGCTAATTCACGCGTTGGCGTGACGATCAAAACACGTGGCGGGCCAGATTTTTTACGCGGGAAATCGACCAAATGCTGTAACACAGGCAGCAAATAAGCGGCTGTTTTACCGGTACCGGTTGGTGCGGAACCGAGGACATCACGCCCTTCAAGTGCAGGTGGAATGGCGGCAGCCTGAATAGCTGTCGGGCGGGTAAAGCCCTTGTCCTGGAGCGCGAGCAACAAGCTCTCGTCAAGTTCCAGTTCGGAAAAAGTGGTTACAGTCATGGTCTTCCTCTATGTAGGGCGCCGATTATAGACGTTATGGCTGCGATCTTCATCTGTTTGTGTGGATAACTGGCGCTTTTCCTGGCAGCAAGTTTCCCCTATGCTACACCCGTTTCTCTACAGGGTAGCTAAGATGTGCAGTCAAAGAGCAGTATTGCGTCGTGATGGATTCACCTTTAAACAATTCTTTGTCGCGCACGACAGATGCGCAATGAAAGTTGGTACTGATGGCACGTTGCTGGGCGCGTGGGTGCCTGTGGCAAATGTGAAAAACGTATTGGATATCGGTACCGGGAGTGGTTTGCTGGCGTTAATGCTGGCGCAACGCACGCCTGATAGCGTCACTATTGATGCTGTGGAGCTTGACCCTGTTGCGGCTGAGCAGGCCGCAGAAAACGCTGCTGGATGCAAGTGGGCTTCACGCATAACCGTTCATTGCGCGGATATTCGCGAGTGGGCGCAACAAGCTACGCAACGCTACTCACTCATTGTCAGTAACCCGCCGTTCTTCTCGCAGGGAAGTGACTGTGCGTCACTTGAACGTGCTCAGGCTCGCTACACCACAACGCTTGATCACAGCGCTTTGTTAAGCAGCGCCGCGCAACTGATTACAGAAGATGGTTTTTTCTGTGTGATCATGCCTGAAACGTCGGGAACCGCGTTTACTGAACTGGCAAAAGCACAGGGATGGTTTGTTCGTTACCGTAACGATATTGCAGACAATGAAACGCGTTTGCCACATCGGGTGATGTTGGCGCTATCACCGACAGACGGTGAGTATTTTACCGAGCGATTAACGATTCGTGGGCCAGACCAACAATATTCCGAAGGTTATTGCAGCCTGACCCAGGATTTCTACTTATTTATGTAGAGCGGCGAAAGAATGCTTGGCCCGGAGTTTTCAGCCAAATCCGGGTAGTCCAGCGTGTAATGCAGACCCCGGCTTTCTTTGCGCATCATCGCGCAGCTCACGATTAACTCGGCAACCTGCACAAGGTTGCGCAGTTCCAGCAGGTTGTTCGACACGCGGAAGTTTGCGTAGTACTCGTCGATTTCCTGCTGCAACATCGTAATCCGCCGTAATGCGCGTTCCAGACGGCGCGTTGAGCGCACAATCCCAACGTAATCCCACATAAACAGGCGCAGTTCATGCCAGTTATGTTGAATCACAACTTGTTCATCTGGGTTGTCGACGCGGCTGTCATCCCACTCCGGTAACTTTCTGGAAATACGGGCATATGGCATACGCTTGATAATGTCTTCCGCGGCAGACCAGCCATAAACCAGGCATTCTAACAGCGAGTTAGAGGCCATGCGGTTTGCGCCATGCAGACCGGTATAAGTGACTTCACCAATTGCATAGAGTCCATCAACATCGGTGCGACCATTTTCATCGACCATCACGCCGCCGCAGGTATAGTGCGCAGCTGGCACAATCGGAACCGGCTCTTTAGTGAGATCGATACCCAACCCCATCAATTTTTCATAAATAGTCGGGAAGTGGTGGCGCACAAACTCTTCCGGCTTGTGGCTGATATCCAGGTACATGCAATCCGCACCCAGGCGTTTCATTTCATGATCGATAGCGCGTGCCACGATATCTCGCGGAGCAAGCTCGCCACGTTCATCAAAATCAGGCATGAACCGTGAGCCATCCGGGCGTTTGAGATACGCACCTTCCCCGCGTAATGCTTCGGTCAGCAGGAAGTTGCGCGCTTGCGGATGGAACAAAGCGGTAGGGTGGAACTGATTAAATTCGAGGTTAGCAACGCGACAACCCGCTCGCCAGGCCATGGCAATGCCATCGCCGGAGGAAATATCTGGATTGGTTGTATATTGATAAACTTTTGATGCGCCGCCGGTGGCCAGTACCACGGATTTCGCACGACAAGTTTCTACTTTTTCGCGATTACGGTTCCAAATCCACGCACCGACTACGCGGCGAGTGCCTGGCAAACCGATTTTGTCAGAAACAATCAAATCGACCGCATTACTGCGCTCGATAACACGAATATTCGGATGGCTCAATGCTTTGCCGACCAGCGTGGTTTCTACTTCTTTACCCGTCGCATCTGCCGCATGAAGAATTCGACGATGGCTATGCCCGCCTTCGCGAGTCAAATGGTAGCTTTCAGCACCATTCGCCTGAACTTCGGTATCAAATAATACGCCTTGATCAATCAGCCACTGCACGCAATGACGTGCGTTACTGGCGACAAACTCCACCGCGTCACGGTCACAAATTCCAGCGCCTGCAATGAGAGTATCTTCTACATGTGAGTCGATGCTGTCCGTTTCATCAAACACAGCGGCAATGCCGCCCTGAGCATATAAGGTAGAGCCTTCGTTAATTGGCCCTTTACTCAGAACAATAACTTTGCAGTTTTCGGCAAGCCGTAAAGCAAGAGATAGGCCAGCAGCTCCGCTACCGACGATTAATACATCACAAGTGAGTTCGGAATTTGCGTTCATCGTGTTTAATTTACTAAACAATGGTTGGGCCAGCATATCACCCGATGTGGGCTGCAACACGCTTTTTTTAAAGTTGTGTTATATGAACTAAACAAGAGGTGGCGGAGATGCCAGTTTCATCTGAATTATGTGCTGAAGAGACCATAATTGTAGTCAGGGCGGCGTTAGTGGCAGATTTTCTGATGAAAAATCATGATTCATGCGATACTCTGCATGCAGTTTAGCGATCGCCTTTTAGGATAAAAAAGGTGCCACCATTTGTGCCATGAAACTTATAATCAAGAAGAGATAATTCGTGGAACAGATCAGGAAAACAAAGGCGTAAGGGAACTTTGCTCAATTCGAGCGTTCCAACCGTGAACTTGCTCATATATGCAGAGTTCGGTTGGCTTTTCAATTACGCGTGGAAATAGGTTTGGGGAGACATTACCTCGGATGAGCGAGCAGTTAACGGATCAGGTCCTCGTCGAACGGGTCCAGAAGGGAGATCAGAAGTCATTCAATTTACTGGTAATTCGTTATCAGCATAAAGTGGCGAGTCTGGTTTCCCGCTATGTACCTTCAGGGGATGTCCCTGATGTGGTGCAGGAGTCTTTCATTAAAGCTTATCGTGCGCTGGATTCATTCCGTGGCGATAGCGCGTTTTACACATGGTTGTACCGCATCGCGGTCAACACGGCAAAAAATTATCTGGTTGCTCAGGGACGTCGTCCTCCATCAAGCGATGTGGACGCAATTGATGCGGAAAACTACGAAAGTGGCAGCGCATTGAAAGAAATATCGAACCCTGAGAACTTAATGTTGTCTGAAGAACTGAGACAAATAGTTTTCCGTACTATTGAGTCACTTCCGGAAGATTTACGTATGGCAATTACGTTGCGGGAGTTGGATGGTTTGAGCTATGAAGAAATAGCCGCCATCATGGATTGCCCGGTAGGGACAGTGCGTTCGCGTATTTTCCGTGCACGGGAAGCTATTGATAATAAAGTTCAACCGCTTATCAGGCGTTGACGATAGCGGGTTACTGGAAGGGTAATTAGGCATGCAGAAAGAACAGCTTTCCGCTTTAATGGATGGGGAAACTCTGGATAGCGAGCTGCTAAGCATTTTGTCGAAAGACGAATCAATGCAGCAAAGCTGGGAGAGCTACCACCTAATCCGCGATACAATGCGCGGCGATACCAGTGAATTACTTCATTTTGATATTGCAGCCAATGTCATGGCAGCGATTGAAAATGAGCCAGTGCGTCATGTCACGCCACTCATTACTGAACAGCAACCAAAACCAGAGCAATGGCAGAAAATGTCGTTCTGGAACAAGGTGCGTCCGTGGGCAAGCCAACTGACCCAAATGGGCGTTGCTGCATGCGTATCGCTTGCAGTAATCGTTGGTGTGCAGCACTATAATGGCCAGTCTGACAACCCTGCTCAACCTGAAGCTCCGGTGTTTAACACTTTGCCTATGATGGGTAAAGCGAGTCCGGTAAGTTTAGGTGTGCCGTCTGATAGCACAGCCAGTACGGGTCAGCAGCAGGTACAGGAACAGCGTCGACGTATCAATGCCATGTTGCAAGATTACGAATTGCAGCGTCGTTTACACGCCGAGCAACTCCAGTTTGAACAGGCACAAACCCAGCAAGCTGCGGTACAAGTGCCAGGAAACCAAACTTTAGGAACTCAATCGCAGTAATGAAGCAACTTTGGTATGCACTGTCTCTTATGACAAGCAGCCTGTTGTTCAGCTCAAATGCCTCGGCGGACACTGTTTCGTCCGGGGCATTGTTGCAGCAAATGAACCAGGCAAGTCAGTCACTCAATTATGAGTTGGCATTTATCAGCATTAATAAGCAAGGCATAGAATCTTTACGCTATCGCCATGCAAGGCTTGATAATCGTCCGCTTGCTCAATTGCTTCAGATGGATGGACCTCGCCGGGAAGTTGTCCAGCGTGGCAGTGAAATCAGCTACTTTGAACCTGGGCTTGAGCCGTTTACGCTCACCGGTGATTACATCGTTGATTCGCTTCCATCAATCGTCTACACCGATTTCAAACGCTTAACGCCATATTACGACTTCATTTCTGTCGGACGCACTCGTATTGCCGATCGCTTATGCGAAGTGATTCGCGTGGTGGCACGAGACGGTACGCGTTACAGCTATATGGTGTGGATGGACTCAGAAACCAAATTACCGCTGCGGGTAGATTTGCTGGATCGCGATGGCGAAACGCTGGAACAATTCCGCGTGATCTCCTTCAACGTCAGCAAAGAAGCCAATGGCATGATGCAAAGCCTGTCAAAGGCGAGTTTGCCGCCATTACTGTCAGTTCCTGGTGCTGAAAAAATCAACTTTACCTGGGCACCGACCTGGTTGCCGCAAGGTTTTAGCGAAGTCTCCAGTAGCCGCCGTCCGTTGCCGACTGTTGATGTGCCTATCGAATCCCGTCTGTATTCCGATGGTTTATTTAGCTTCTCGGTAAATATTAGTCGTGCTGCAAGTAATAGCACCGACCAGATTCTGCGTACCGGGCGCCGCACCGTAAGTTCTGAAATTCGTGATAAAACAGAAATCACGATTGTTGGTGAACTCCCGCCGCAAACGGCAAAACGTATCGCCGACAGCATCAAATTCAGGAACGGGCAATGATCAAAGAGTGGGCAACCGTCGTCTCCTGGAGTCAGGGTGAAGCGTTGTTGAGCTGCGATGTGAAGGCATCTTGCAGTAGCTGCGCTTCACGCGCGGGCTGCGGCAGTCGCATCCTCAATAAGCTTGGCCCGCAAACCAGCCACACCTTATCGGTTGCCTGCGATACTCCGCTGGTGGCCGGTCAAAAAGTCGAATTGGGTATTGCTGAAGGCAGCCTGCTAGGTTCGGCATTGCTGGTTTACATGTCGCCACTGGTGGGTTTGTTTATTGTCTCGGCTCTTTTCCAGGCGATGTTTGGTACAAACTTAGCTGCGATATGTGGTGCGTTGCTGGGAGGTGTGGGTGGTTTTCTGATCGCGCGCGGGTTCTCTTTAAAACTCAGCCGTCGTGAAAACTGGCAGCCTGTTATTCTCAGCGTGGCCCTGCCGCCAGATGCGCTCAGAGTCGAAACCGTGACCTCTACGGACAACCCTTGAAGCCTCCAATACCCGCTATCTGTTCGACACTCATTCCTTCGGCTTTTCATCACTCAGCTAAGCTTGCATGATGACCTGTTTCCTCGCTTTCTGGTTGTAGTGTAGAATGCGGCGTTTCAGGCAAAAGACAGCCATTGACATCATGCTCTGTACAGCGCGTAGCGCCGAGCTTTCCCGGATTTGTAAGGCATAAAAACCTCTAACTATGAAGAATATACGTAACTTTTCTATTATTGCCCACATCGACCACGGCAAATCGACGCTGTCTGACCGTATTATCCAAATTTGCGGCGGCCTGTCCGATCGTGAAATGGAAGCCCAGGTTCTTGACTCTATGGATCTGGAGCGTGAACGTGGAATTACCATCAAAGCGCAAAGCGTTACCCTGGATTACAAAGCAAGTGATGGCGAAACTTATCACTTGAACTTTATCGACACCCCTGGCCACGTTGACTTCTCTTATGAAGTTTCCCGCTCCCTTGCGGCGTGTGAAGGTGCGTTGCTGGTGGTTGATGCCGGGCAGGGCGTTGAAGCTCAGACCCTGGCAAACTGCTACACCGCCATGGAAATGGATCTGGAAGTGGTTCCAGTTCTGAACAAAATTGACCTGCCAGCAGCCGATCCTGAACGTGCAGCGCAGGAAATTGAAGATATCGTTGGCATCGACGCGGCTGATGCCGTACGTTGCTCGGCGAAAACCGGTTTTGGCGTAACGGATGTTCTTGAACGTCTGGTACGCGATATTCCAGGTCCAGAAGGTGATCCGGAAGCGCCATTACAAGCGCTGATCATCGACTCCTGGTTCGATAACTACCTCGGTGTTGTCTCTCTGGTCCGTATCAAAAACGGCACCATGAGAAAAGGCGACAAAATCAAGGTGATGAGTACCGGCCAGGTTTATAACGCTGACCGTCTGGGCATCTTCACACCGAAACGTGTTGATCGTGATGTGCTGGGCTGCGGTGAAGTAGGCTGGTTGGTCTGTGCAATCAAAGACATCCTCGGCGCGCCAGTTGGCGATACCTTGACGCTTTCACGTAACCCGGCAGATAAAGCCTTGCCAGGCTTTAAAAAAGTGAAGCCGCAGGTTTATGCGGGCCTGTTCCCGGTTAGCTCTGACGACTACGAAAATTTCCGTGATGCGTTGGGCAAACTGAGCCTGAACGATGCCTCCCTGTTCTTTGAACCAGAAAGTTCAACCGCGTTAGGCTTTGGCTTCCGCTGTGGCTTCCTTGGTCTGCTGCACATGGAAATCATCCAGGAACGTCTGGAACGTGAATACGATCTGGATCTGATCACCACTGCGCCAACCGTAGTTTACGAAGTGGAAACCACCACCGGCGAAACGATTTATGTTGATAGCCCATCGAAGCTGCCAGCACTGAATAACATCACGGAACTGCGTGAGCCGATTGCCGAATGCCACATGCTGATGCCTCAGGAATATCTGGGCAGCGTGATCACTCTGTGTATCGAAAAACGTGGTGTGCAGACCAACATGGTTTACCACGGTAACCAGGTTGCGCTGACTTATGAAATTCCAATGGCTGAAGTGGTGCTCGACTTCTTCGACCGTCTGAAATCGACCTCCCGTGGTTATGCGTCGCTGGACTATAACTTCAAACGTTTCCAGGCGTCAGACATGGTGCGTGTTGATGTTCTGATTAACGGCGATCGTGTTGATGCTCTGGCATTGATTACTCACCGTGGCAACTCGCAGTTCCGTGGCCGCCAACTGGTTGAGAAAATGCAAGAACTGATCCCGCGTCAGCAATTTGATATTGCGATTCAGGCGGCTATCGGCGCACACATTATTGCGCGTTCTACCGTTAAACAATTGCGTAAAAACGTTCTGGCAAAATGCTACGGCGGCGATGTTAGCCGTAAGAAAAAGCTGTTGCAGAAACAGAAAGACGGTAAGAAGCGTATGAAGCAAGTCGGTAACGTCGAACTGCCTCAGGAAGCGTTCCTTGCCATTCTGCATGTCGGCAAAGACAGCAAATAAATTAAGGAGTTGGCATGGCGAATATGTTTGCGCTAATCCTCGTGATAGCGACGCTGGTAACGGGCATTTTATGGTGCATCGATAAATTCATCTTTGCGCCAAAGCGCCGTGAAAAACAGTTGGCAGCGCAAGCTGCCACTGGTGATGCGCTTGATAGCAAAACGCTGAAAAAAGTGGGACCGAAACCAGGTTGGTTAGAAACGGGGGCATCCGTATTCCCGGTGCTCGCGATTGTCTTGATCGTGCGTTCATTTGTTTATGAGCCGTTCCAGATCCCGTCGGGTTCAATGATGCCAACGTTATTAATCGGCGATTTTATTCTGGTAGAGAAATTTGCCTATGGCATTAAAGATCCTATTTACCAGAATACGCTCATCGAAACCGGCCATCCGAAACGCGGCGATATTGTGGTGTTCAAATATCCACAAGATCCACGTCTTGATTACATCAAGCGCGCCGTTGGTTTACCGGGCGATCGCGTCAGTTACGATCCTGTTGCCAAAGAAGTCACAATTCAGCCAAATTGCAGTTCCGGTCAGGCATGTGATAACGCGTTGCCAATCACCTACAGCAATGTAGCACCAAGTGATTTTGTGCAGACGTTTGCACGTCGTAACGGCAGTGAAGCGAACTCGGGTTTCTTCCAGTTGCCGCAAGACCAGACCAAAGAAAACGGTATTCGTCTGGCTGAACGTAAAGAGACGCTGGGCGATGTAACTCACCGTATTCTGACCGTGCCAATTGCTCAGGACCAACTGGGGATGTATTACCAGCAACCAGGGCAACAACTGGCGACCTGGATTGTGCCACCGGGCCATTATTTCATGATGGGTGATAACCGCGATAACAGCGCTGATAGCCGTTATTGGGGCTTTGTTCCTGAGGCGAATCTGGTGGGTAAAGCGACCGCAATTTGGATGAGTTTCGAGAAACAAGAAGGTGAATGGCCGACGGGTGTTCGTTTAAGTCGTATTGGCGGAATTCATTGATCAATTAAATCCATTCAGATAACGACTTTCCACGTCGTTATCTATAGAATATCCCCCCGTATTAAGGTTGGCTCCTCTTTGAGGAGCCACGGCAAACGAAACAGCGTTGGTTCTCTTTTTCAGGTCTGTTCCGTGTGCTGAATAATTGACGCATTCATTAATTGGTATCGCATGAACCCCATCGTAATAAATAGGCTGCAGCGTAAGCTGGGCTACACTTTTGTACATCAGGATCTGTTGCAGCAGGCATTAACGCATCGCAGTGCCAGCAGCAAACACAATGAGCGTCTGGAATTTCTGGGTGACTCCATTCTTAGCTATGTTATTGCAAACGCGCTTTACCATCGTTTCCCTCGTGTAGACGAAGGTGATATGAGCCGTATGCGTGCGACGCTGGTACGCGGAAATACGTTGGCAGAAATTGCCCGTGAATTTGAGTTAGGTGAATGTCTGCGCCTTGGCCCGGGTGAGTTGAAAAGTGGCGGATTCCGTCGCGAATCTATTCTGGCCGATACCGTAGAAGCCTTAATTGGTGGCGTTTTCCTCGACAGCGATATCCAGAATGTTGAGCGTTTAATTCTTTCCTGGTACCAATCTCGTCTGGATGAAATTAGCCCAGGCGATAAGCAAAAAGACCCTAAGACGCGTCTGCAAGAGTATTTGCAGGGTCGCCACTTGCCACTGCCATCTTATTTGGTGGTGCAGGTTCGTGGTGAAGCGCACGATCAGGAATTTACCATTCACTGTCAGGTGAGTGGCCTGCCTGAGCCGGTAGTAGGTACCGGTTCAAGCCGCCGTAAAGCGGAACAGGCTGCAGCTGAGCAGGCGCTTATCAAGCTGGAGCTGGAATAATGAGCGAAGAACAAACCTTTTGCGGATTCGTGGCCATCGTTGGTCGCCCGAACGTCGGCAAATCCACGCTGCTAAACCAGTTGCTTGGGCAAAAAATCTCTATCACTTCCCGTAAAGCGCAGACCACGCGTCACCGCATTATGGGTATCCATACCGAAGGCCCGTATCAGGCAATTTATGTTGATACCCCAGGGCTGCATATGGAAGAAAAACGCGCGATCAACCGCTTGATGAACAAAGCGGCGAGTAGCTCCATCGGTGATGTTGAACTGGTTATTTTCGTTGTTGAAGGGACCAAGTGGACCGCCGACGACGAAATGGTACTCAACAAACTGCGTGACGCGCGTGCGCCGGTTATTCTGGCAGTGAATAAAGTCGATAATGTGCAGGATAAAGGCATTCTGCTGCCGCATCTGCAATTCCTCGGCAGCCAGATGAACTTCCTCGATATCGTGCCTATTTCTGCTGAACACGGCATGAACGTCGACACTATCGCCAGCATCGTGCGTAAACGTCTGCCAGAAGCGACTCATCACTTCCCTGAAGAGTACGTGACTGACCGTTCACAGCGTTTCATGGCCTCCGAAATCATCCGTGAAAAGCTGATGCGCTTCCTGGGTGCGGAACTGCCATATTCTGTCACCGTGGAAATCGAACAGTTCGTGAGTAACGCCCGTGGCGGTTATGACATCAATGGTTTGATTCTGGTTGAACGTGAAGGCCAGAAGAAAATGGTGATTGGAAACAAGGGCGCCAAAATCAAAACCATCGGTATCGAAGCGCGTAAAGACATGGAAGAGATGTTTGAAGCGAAAATTCACCTGGAGCTGTGGGTGAAGGTGAAATCCGGTTGGGCAGACGACGAACGTGCACTGCGTAGCCTGGGCTATACCGACGATCTGAAGTAATAAAATGGAAGGCTGGCAACGGGCTTTTGTCCTGCATAGTCGCCCCTGGAGCGAAACCAGCCTTCTGCTTGACCTCTTTTCTGAAGAGTCAGGGCGCGTTCGAGTTTTAGCGAAAGGCGCCCGTTCTCGCCGCTCCAACCTTAAAGGCACCCTCCAACCTTTTACCCCCTTGCTGGTTCGCTGGGGCGGACGTGGCGATGTTAAAACGCTACGTAGCGCCGAAGCTGTCTCGCTGGCACTTCCCTTAAGTGGTATTACGCTTTACAGCGGCCTGTACGTGAATGAACTGGTTTCACGCGTGCTGGAAGATGAAACGCGTTTCTCTGAATTATTCTTCGATTACCTCCATTGTATTCAGGCTTTAGCGGGAACCAACGGTTCACCGGAACCGGCATTGCGTCGTTTTGAACTGGCACTGCTTGGGCATTTGGGATACGGCGTGGATTTCCTGCATTGTGCCGGTAGCGGTGAAGAAGTCAGCGACACCATGACGTACCGTTATCGCGAAGAGAAAGGTTTTATCGCCAGCCTGGTGGTGGATAATCGCACTTTCACCGGCCATGAACTGAAAGCGCTCGCCAACCGCGAATTTCCTGATGTTGTCAGTTTACGCGCCGCTAAACGCTTTACCCGCATGGCGTTAAAACCTTATCTGGGTGGAAAACCGCTCAAAAGCCGCGAATTGTTCCGCCAGTTTGTGCCCAAAAAACCACCACTCAAATCACCTCAAGACCTGCAATAACGCACGGCCGTAGCCATGGTTTCCTCTCACGGTGTAAACTGCCAGAACTCAAACCGTTCTGACCCCGAGGAAAGGCATGTCTGAATTACTGTTAGGCGTCAACATCGATCACATCGCCACTCTGCGTAACGCACGCGGCACGGCATATCCCGATCCTGTGCAGGCTGCATTCATTTGCGAGCAGGCAGGGGCAGACGGTATTACGGTTCACCTGCGTGAAGATCGTCGCCACATCACCGATCGCGATGTGCGCATTCTTCGCCAGACCCTCGACACGCGTATGAACCTCGAAATGGCGGTTACCGAAGAGATGATCGGTATTGCCTGCGAAACCAAACCTCACTTCTGCTGCCTGGTGCCGGAAAAGCGTCAGGAAGTGACCACTGAAGGCGGCCTCGACGTTGCAGGCCAGCTGGATAAAATGCGCGACGCCTGCAAACGCCTGGCGGATGCCGGTATTCTGGTTTCCCTGTTTATCGACGCTGACCACGCGCAAATTGATGCCGCCGTGGCCGTCGGTGCGCCGTATATCGAAATCCATACGGGTTGCTACGCTGATGCAAAAGACGAAGCGACTCAGGCCAAAGAACTGGCGCGCATTGCGGAAGCGGCAACGTACGCCGCCGGTAAAGGGCTGAAAGTCAACGCCGGGCACGGTCTGACTTATCACAACGTGAAAGCTATTGCGCGTCTGCCGGAAATGCACGAGCTGAATATCGGCCATGCGATTATTGGCCGTGCGGTAATGAGCGGTTTGAAAGAAGCGGTCGCAGAAATGAAACGCCTGATGCAGGAAGCGCGTAGCTAATGGCAATTCTTGGCCTGGGCACTGACATCGTAGAGATAGCGCGAATTGAAGGGGTTATCTCACGTTCGGGCGACCGCCTGGCGAAGCGGGTGCTCAGCGCCAATGAATGGCTGCAATACCAGGCGCACCAGCAACCGGTGCGCTTTTTGGCTAAACGTTTTGCAGTAAAAGAAGCGGCGGCGAAGGCGTTCGGAACGGGGATTCGCAACGGCCTGGCGTTTAACCAGTTTGAAGTGTTTAACGATCCTTTGGGTAAACCGCAATTACGTTTTTGGGAAGAGGCCGAGCGAGTCGCGCAAAAATTAGGTGTGCGTTCAGTGCATGTGACGCTTGCTGATGAGCGCCACTATGCTTGCGCAACAGTCATTATTGAGAGCTAAAGCTTGTGGGCGTGATGCAACTGGACAAACTTATCCCACAGTTGCTCTTCGTTTTCCTGATGTGCCGGATCGCTGATAATCGTGTTTGGGATCGGGCAGACTTTCTGGCAGGTTGGCGTTTCATAATGCCCGACGCACTCGGTACAGCGATCGGTATTGATCTGATAAATGCTATCCCCCATGGAAATGGCCTCGTTCGGGCACTCCGGCTCGCACATATCGCAGTTGATACATTTTTTAGTGATAAGTAGCGCCATGGGGAAATCTCGATAACAACAGAAACAGGGCGGGCATTATACGCCCAATCCTCGATCAAACCAGTTTTTTTACCAGCGCTTCGCTATGGCGAATACGCTCTGGCGCACGTTCCAGATCCCGTTGTACCAACGCCATAAACA
Organism: Buttiauxella izardii; assembly: GCF_003601925.1. Lineage (GTDB taxonomy): Bacteria > Pseudomonadota > Gammaproteobacteria > Enterobacterales > Enterobacteriaceae > Buttiauxella > Buttiauxella izardii. The sequence continues at coordinate 26,396 of NZ_QZWH01000030.1, read as the reverse complement.
GCAAATCGGTCAGCATCATTTGCGCGCTGGTGGAAGAGATAGCCGCACTTCGCGTCGCTTGTTCTTCGGCGATGGTATACAGGCAAAGTGTGGCGCGTTGCTGTAACGCATTCGGAGTAAAACCGGTAATGGCGAGGATTTTCGCGCCGGTACGCAGCGTTTCATCCGCCGCAAGATTTATCTCACGTCGTTCACCAGAATAAGAAATCGCCAGCAGAACATCCTCAGGGCTTGATGCCTGAGCGGTTGCCAATAAGGCGTGCATATCTTGTTCTGCCACCGCATTAATGCCAATTTTCATTAGCTTCCAGGCAAAGTTCTTGGCAACCAGGCCGGATGCGCCAATCCCAACCAGCAGCACTCGCCGCGCACTACGCAACATATTCACGCTCGCCAGCAGCTTTTCTTCGCTATTAACATCAAGCGTGGCATGCATCGCAGCCATATTGTCTTTAATGAGCTTTTCACCGACCAGGCGCAGCGGGTCATCCCCAAGAATCAGGTTATGAACCGGAACCGATTGTGGATCCTGGCCGCTTGCCAACGCTTCGCTGATAGCCAGTTTCAGGGCGGGGAAGCCTTTGAAACCCAGCTTTTGGGAAAACTTCACCACACTTGACTGACTCACCCCGGCTTCAGCTGCAAGCTGCTGCGAACTTAAATGACGTGCGTGATCGGGTTGTTCCAGCAGAAAATCGGCCAGTTTACGGTCACTCTGTGCCAGGGTGGAATAACGGCTTCGGATTCGCAGTAAACAGTTCATTTCCTCTCCAGTGTGCCGGGTCAATTGCCCTGGCGGCTCAATAATAGCGTAAATTCACTCGCCTGAATTCATTGTATATTCCATTATTACCAAACCTGAAGGAATTAATTATTCAAACCCCACGCGCACAAACGTTAGTGTCCGTAACCGGAAAAGTGAGGTTCTATCTGTTAGGCTTACTGATAGCCCTTATTGACTGAATAACGATTCAGAGGAGAAACGTTTGACCACTCAGAGTGAGCGTCGGGTAGTATTTTTCGATTTAGATGGCACGCTGCATCAGCAGGACATGTTCGGCAGCTTCTTGCGCTACCTGTTGCGCCATCTGCCCCTCAATCTGTTACTTGTCATTCCGCTTTTGCCGGTGATAGGAGGGGCGCTGCTGATTAAAGGACGTGCCGCGCGCTGGCCGATGAGCCTGTTACTGTGGGGCGCGACGTTTGGTCATAGCGAAACGCGCCTCAAACAACTGGAAACGGACTTTGTCACCTGGTTCCGTGGGCGCGTTACTGCCTTCCCGGTCGTTCAGCAACGGCTGACGGATTACCTGACCAGTTCCGATGCGGATGTTTGGTTAATCACCGGCTCACCGCAGCCGCTGGTTCAGCAGGTTTATTTCGATACGCCGTGGCTCCCAAAAGTTAAGCTGATTGCCAGCCAGATTAAGCGCTCTCACGGTGGGTGGGTACTGACCATGCGCTGCCTGGGTCATGAGAAAGTGGCTCAACTGGAACAGAAAATTGGCACGCCGTTACAGCTTTATAGCGGCTATAGCGACAGCAACCAGGATAACCCGCTGCTCTATTTTTGCCAGCACCGCTGGCGCGTCACACCGCTTGGGCAATTGCAGCAGCTTGAGTAATACCCTTCATACTTCGAGTTGCGGGTGTGTATAATGCGCCGCCCGAAACAGCCTTTGCCCGGAGAGTCCCTTGTCAGAAAGTGAATTTACCCATGAATACTGGATGCGCCACGCGTTAACACTCGCTCGTCGCGCATGGGATGAAGGTGAAGTTCCGGTTGGGGCGGTGCTGGTTCATAACAATCAAGCGATCGGGGAAGGCTGGAATCGCCCGATTGGCCGACACGATCCCACTGCTCATGCAGAAATCATGGCGCTCCGTCAGGGTGGGGTTATTTTGCAAAACTACCGTCTGCTGGATACCACGCTGTATGTCACTCTCGAACCTTGCGTTATGTGTGCAGGCGCGATGGTTCACGGGCGAATCGGCAACCTGGTATTTGGCGCGCGCGATGCTAAAACCGGGGCGATTGGTTCTTTAATGGATGTGCTTGGGCATCCTGGTATGAATCACCAGGTTAGTGTGACTGAGGGTGTTTTGGCAGAAGAGTGCTCGGCAATGTTAAGCGATTTTTTTCGAGCACGTCGGCTGGAGAAAAAGGCCCTAAAGGAAAAGGCCCGTAGCGCGGAGTAGCCAGCTCTACCGGCGAAACCACCGGATAAGCCTCTGCGTATTTTGCTTCCTGTGCTTCCTGCTTCTCTTGTTCGAGTAAATACCCAGCCAGGCTGATGTGATACTTGCGGATATTTTCCACGTACGCATACGCCTCATGGCCGCGAGCATAGCCGTAGGTCGTTTTGCTGTAATACGGTTTCAGGCTCAGCAGCGGCAGCCGCATTTTGACATCCGCCCAGCTATCCGGATTGCCTTTTTGCTTCGCCGTCAGTTGGCGGGCATCCAGCATATGGGCATAGCCCATGTTATATGCCGCCAGCGCAAACCAAATCCGCTCTTCTTCCGGCACGCTTTCCGGCACTTTCGCCATCATATCTTTCAGATAACGACTCCCGCCTTCGATGCTTTGCTCCGGGTCCAGTCGGTCGGTTACGCCGAGACTTTGCGCCGTGTTTTTGGTCAGCATCATCAAACCACGCACACCAGTTGGCGACGTCGCCTGGTTATCCCAGTGTGATTCCTGGTAAGAAATCGCCGCCAGCAAACGCCAGTCTATTTCGGTGGCATACTTTTCGAATAACGGCTGAAGCTCAGGCAGCACGGAATCCACGGCTTTGAGGAACGTGCGAGTGTCAACGTAATCAAAATCCCCAACATGGCCGAGATATTTTTCTTCCAGCCGCGCAAACGTCCCGTCGCTATTGAGTTTGTTATAAAAGTCGAGAAGGGCCGCAGAAAGGCTATCGTCGCTGTCCAGCGCACTAAACCATGTCACCGGCTGTTCATCCGTCACGTCTAAAGCGACGGCAAGTTGTGGATGGACGCGCTGGAAGGTGCTTATCGCAACAGAATCCGCAATCGTAAACGCAATTTTGCCATCGACAACTTGTTGCAGCAGTTCAGTGCTGCTGTGCTGATCGTCGATACGCCAGCTCAAATCCGGGTACTTTTCTTCTTTAAGCTTTTTCAATGCGTTGAGAGACGTTACGCCAGGGGAAAGCACCAGCTGATTTTCTTTCACCCCAGCCAGCGTTTTCGGGCGCGGGCTACCCATGCGATAAACCATCTGCTGTGAAACAGAATAGTAAGCAGGCCCGGCCTGGTACTTTTGACTGCGTTGCGTGTTGTAGACCAGCCCCGCGGCAATCACATCGGCGTTGTCATTATCAATGTCATCAAACAGTTCTTGAATGTTTGGGCGAACGGTCACTTCCAGTTTCACGCCGAGATAACGGGCGAACTGTTCGGCCATCTCGTAATCGAGGCCAATTTCCTTGCCCTGATACTGGGTATAGGTGAGCGGAGATTGAATGGTACTGACGCGCAAAACCCCCCGCGCTTGAATGGCGGCGATTCGGTTTTCGGCTTGTCCGAACCAGGGAATGGAGGGCCAGAGCGCCACTGCCAGCAACACGGTTACGGCACCGATCAGCAGATAATTAATTTTAAATCTTTTCAAATAGTTAATCTGCAACGAGGCGTCGAATTTTCGCTAACAACAGGCTTCAAAAATAGAGGTACCATTAAAAGGTGTGGCGCATTTTGCTTAACAAAACGCCACTGTGCAACATATTCAATATTTATGGATAAAATTTCGCCAACGAAAACTATTCCTTTTATTTATACGCAAACGGTTTCGTCAAGGCGGCGGATTCTCTATAATGGCGCCCGTTTTCCCCTTGCGCCCACTGAAGCGTCCCCCTGGCGTTTCGAAGACGAGAGATCTTTGATGATGGAAATTCTGCGTGGTTCGCCCGCTTTATCGGCATTTCGTATTAACAAATTACTGGCCTGCTTTAATGACGCCAACCTTCTGGTCAGCGACATTTATGCCGAGTATGTTCACTTTGCCGATCTCGACGCGCCGTTAACGGCTGAAGAGCACGCCCGTCTGCAACGGTTGTTAAAATATGGTCCAACCCTTGCCGACCACGCCCCGACCGGCGACCTGATTCTGGTCACGCCGCGTCCTGGCACCATCTCCCCCTGGTCCTCCAAAGCTACCGACATTGCCCACAACTGCGACCTGGCTAAAGTTAAACGCCTTGAACGCGGCGTGGCGTATTACATCACTGCCAGCACATTGACCGATGCACAGCGCCAGGACGTTGCCGCGCTGCTGCACGACCGCATGATGGAAAGCGTGTTTGGTGCGCTTAATGACGCGCAGCAACTTTTCTCTCAACACCAGCCTGCGCCGGTACAAAGCGTGGACCTGTTAACGCAAGGTCGCGAAGCGCTGGTTGAAGCCAATATCCGTTTAGGCCTGGCTTTGGCGGAAGACGAAATTGATTACTTGCAGGATGCGTTCACCAAACTGGGGCGCAACCCGAACGATATCGAGCTGTACATGTTCGCGCAGGCCAACTCCGAACATTGCCGCCACAAAATCTTTAACGCCGACTGGGTTATTGACGGCGTAGAACAGCCTAAGTCGCTGTTCAAAATGATTAAAAACACCTTTGAGAAAAATCCTGAGTACGTGTTATCGGCTTACAAAGATAACGCCGCAGTGATGGAAGGCTCACAGGTCGGGCGCTTCTTTGCCGACCACGAAGCGGGGCGTTACGACTATCACCAGGAAGATGCGCATATCCTGATGAAAGTTGAAACCCACAACCACCCGACGGCAATTTCCCCATGGCCGGGTGCGGCGACCGGTTCCGGTGGCGAAATCCGTGATGAAGGTGCAACGGGTCGTGGCGCTAAACCGAAAGCCGGTCTGGTCGGTTTCTCGGTGTCCAACTTGCGCATTCCTGGTTTTGAACAGCCGTGGGAAGAAGATTTCGGCAAGCCGGATCGCATCGTCACCGCGCTGGATATCATGACTGACGGCCCTCTGGGCGGCGCGGCATTTAACAACGAATTTGGTCGACCGGCGCTGACCGGCTACTTCCGTACCTACGAAGAGCAAGTTAACAGCCACAACGGCGTTGAACTGCGTGGCTACCACAAGCCAATCATGCTGGCAGGCGGTATCGGCAACATTCGAGCTGACCACGTTCAGAAAGGCGAAATCACCGTTGGCGCGAAACTTATCGTGCTCGGCGGCCCGTCGATGAACATTGGTTTAGGCGGCGGTGCGGCTTCTTCTATGGCGTCCGGCCAGTCTGATGCGGATCTGGATTTTGCTTCCGTCCAGCGCGATAACCCAGAAATGGAGCGTCGTTGCCAGGAAGTGATCGACCGTTGCTGGCAGTTAGGCGACGCCAACCCAATCCTGTTTATTCACGACGTCGGTGCCGGTGGCCTTTCCAACGCCATGCCAGAGTTGGTGAGCGATGGCGGGCGCGGTGGCCGTTTCGATCTGCGCAGCATTCTCAACGACGAGCCGGGCATGAGCCCGCTGGAAGTGTGGTGTAACGAATCCCAGGAACGTTACGTTCTGGCGGTCGCACCTGACCAGTTGCCGCTGTTCGACGAGTTATGCCGCCGTGAACGTGCGCCGTACGCCGTTATCGGTGAAGCGACTGAAGAAAAACACCTGACACTCAACGACAGCCATTTCGACAACCAGCCAATTGATATGCCGCTGGACGTGTTGCTCGGCAAAACGCCGAAAATGGAACGTAACGTTGAAACCCTGAAAGCGAAGGGCGATGCGCTGGACACTCGCAATATCACCATTGCGGATGCGGTAAACCGCGTGCTGCACTTGCCGACTGTTGCCGAGAAAACCTTCCTGGTGACCATCGGCGACCGTTCTGTGACCGGCATGGTGGCGCGTGATCAAATGGTTGGCCCGTGGCAGATCCCGGTCGCTAACTGCGCGGTCACCACCGCAAGCCTGGATAGCTATTACGGTGAAGCGATGTCGCTTGGCGAGCGTGCTCCGGTTGCACTGCTCGACTTCGCAGCATCCGGTCGCCTGGCCGTTGGTGAAGCGCTGACTAACATTGCGGCGACGCAAATTGGCGAACTCAATCGCATTAAACTCTCGGCAAACTGGATGTCCGCAGCCGGTCATCCGGGTGAAGACGCTGGCTTGTATGAAGCGGTGAAAGCTGTCGGTGAAGAACTTTGCCCGACGCTCGGCCTGACCATTCCGGTCGGCAAAGATTCGATGTCGATGAAAACCCGCTGGCAGGAAGGCAACGAACAACGCGAGATGACTTCGCCGTTGTCGTTGGTGATTACTGCGTTTGCGCGTGTTGAAGATGTGCGTCGTACCGTCACGCCGCAACTGCAAACCGAAGATAACGCCTTGCTGCTGATTGATTTGGGCGCAGGCCACAACGCACTTGGCGCTACCGCGCTGTCTCAGGTTTACCGTCAGTTGGGCGACAAACCCGCCGATGTGCGCAGCGCCGAGCAGCTAAAAGGCTTCTTTAACGCGATTCAGGCATTGGTTGCAGAGCAGAAATTGCTGGCCTACCACGACCGTTCCGACGGTGGTTTATTGGTTACGTTGGCTGAAATGGCCTTCGCCGGTCACTGCGGTGTCGAAGCAGATATCGCGACTTTGGGCAAAGATCATCTGGCAGCGCTGTTCAACGAAGAGTTGGGCGCGGTGATCCAGGTTAAAGCGGTAGATCGTCAAGCCGTTGAGCAAACTCTTGCGGATCACGGCCTGGCAGATTGCGTTCATTTCCTCGGCAAAGCCGTGGCGGGTGACCGTTTCACGTTGACCGCTGACGGTCACGCGGTATTTAGCGAAAGCCGCACCACGCTTCGCATGTGGTGGGCAGAAACCACCTGGCAGATGCAGCGCCTGCGTGATAACCCTGAGTGTGCCGATCAAGAACATCAAGCGAAAGCTAACGACAACAATCCTGGCCTGAACGTTAAACTGAGCTTTGATATTAAAGAAGATATCGCCGCGCCGTTTATCGCCAAAGGTGCGCGTCCGAAGGTTGCCGTGCTGCGCGAGCAAGGCGTTAACTCCCACGTTGAAATGGCTGCGGCCTTCCACCGTGCGGGCTTTGATGCCATCGACGTGCATATGAGCGATTTGCTGGCGGGCCGTCGTGGTCTGGAAGATTTCCAGGCGCTGGTGGCGTGTGGCGGTTTCTCTTACGGTGACGTGCTGGGCGCGGGCGAAGGTTGGGCGAAGTCCATTCTCTTCAACTCGCGCGTGCGTGACGAGTTCGAAACCTTCTTCCACCGCCCGCAAACTCTGGCGCTGGGCGTATGTAACGGTTGCCAGATGATGTCGAACCTGCGTGAACTGATTCCGGGCAGCGATTTGTGGCCACGCTTTGTGCGCAACGAATCAGACCGCTTTGAAGCGCGTTTCAGCCTGGTAGAAGTGACTTCCAGCCCGTCGCTGCTGCTGCAAGGGATGGTTGGTTCGCACATGCCAATCGCGGTTTCTCACGGCGAAGGGCATGTAGAAGTACGCGATGCGGCACATCTCGCCGCCCTGGAAAGCAAAGGGCTGGTCGCTCTGCGCTTTATCGACAACTTCGGCAAAGTGACGCAAAGCTACCCGGCGAACCCGAACGGTTCACCAAACGGGATTACGGCGGTGACCAACGAAAGCGGACGTGTGACGATTATGATGCCGCACCCTGAGCGCGTGTTCCGTACCGTAAGCAATTCCTGGCACCCGGCAGAGTGGGGCGAGGATAGCCCGTGGATGCGCATTTTCCGTAATGCGCGTAAGCAATTGGGTTAATTGTAAAGACCGCCCTCATCCTAACCTTCTCCCTGAGGGAGAAGGGATCACCTTGTTTTCTCCCTCTCTCTCCCTCTCCCTCTCCTGGGGGAGAGGGCTGGGGTGAGGGCATTATTGTCACCCATTCCCGACAATATCACTTTTCAGGTGTCTCTATTTTGAGACACTTAACCCATTGATTTTAAATGACGTAAAAATTCCACGTTTTTAGTGTTGCTAAATAGCGACATAACGAACAATAAACAATCAATTTAAACCCTACTCGAAAATACAAATAAACATAATAGAAACATCGATGTATAGAATGTGTAGCAAACATGGCACAAAGTATGCATAATACTGTGCAGTGGCTCATTCACCCTCCTATGTCAGCCCCCGCAAGGGTTGTGCTACATAAAATTTAGAATGACGCACACCAGGTGCCTGCCGTCCACCTTTTGATTATTGTCAGTCTCGTACTGCTTTATCATGCTCCGGGCGAAACGTTGAGTAAGGCACCGCCTGATTCCAGAACAAAGGCAGAGATTATTCTCTGCCTTTGTCGTTTCTGAACTTTAAACTCCTGCCAATCCCCGCTAGCATCGAATCATTCAGGTAGACAATGAGATGAAGCTATTGAACCAGTGGCATTTTTTCCCGCGATCCCTACGTCAGCTCGTCATGATGGCATTTTTGCTGGTGCTAGTACCGCTCCTGGTTCTGGCGTGGCAGGCCTGGCAAAGCCTTAACGCGCTAAGCGACCAGGCGGCAATGACCAATCGCACCACGCTGGTTGACGCCCGTCGCAGCGAAGCGATGACCAACGTGGCGCTGGAAATGGAACGTAGCTATCGCCAATACTGCGTGCTGGACGATGCGACTCTTGCGAAGGTTTATCAGGGGCAGCGTAAACGTTACGCACAAATGCTCGAAGCCCACGCCGCCGTTCTGCCTGACAATCATCTCTATCAAACCTTAAGCCAGTCGCTAAAAGATCTTGCCGAAATTCAATGCAAAAACAGTGGGCCAGATACCGCTGCGGCCGCGCATCTGGAAACCTTCGCAACGGCTAATGCCGAAATGGTTCAAGCCACGCGCGCGGTGGTGTTTTCTCGCGGGCAACAGCTCCAGCAAGAAATCGCTGAACGTGGGCAGTTCTTCGGCTGGCAGGCGCTGGTGCTGTTTCTGCTCAGCGTCGCGTTGGTGATTATCTTTACGCGCATGATTATCGGCCCGGTTAAAGGCATCGAACGGATGATTAACTTGCTGGGCGAGGGGCACTCTTTGAACAATGCGGTGTTGTTTAAAGGGCCGCGTGAATTGCGCTCGGTAGGGCAACGCATTGTCTGGTTGAGCGAGCGTCTTTCCTGGCTTGAATCCCAGCGCCATGAATTTTTGCGTCACATTTCCCATGAGTTAAAAACCCCTCTCGCCAGCATGCGCGAAGGCACCGAACTGCTGGCCGACCAGGTTGTCGGGCCGCTCACCAACGACCAAAAAGAGGTCGTGGAAATCCTCGATAACAGCAGCCGCCACCTACAAAAATTGATAGAGCAACTGCTGGACTACAACCGCAAACTGGCGGATGTTCCGGTCGAACTTGAAAAAGTTGCACTCGCTCCGCTGGTGGACGTGATTATTGCCGCTCACAGTTTGCCAGCACGGGCTAAAATGATGCGTACCGAATGCAATTTCAGCCCGGCGGCGGTGCTTGCCGAACCCATGTTGCTGATGAGCGTGCTGGATAATCTCTATTCCAATGCGGTGCACTATGGGTCTGAATCCGGTACCATTTATCTACGAAGCGCGCAGGTGGGGGACTTACTCCATATTGATGTCGGTAATACCGGCGACCCCATTCCGGATGCGGAGCGCGAGATGATTTTTGAACCTTTTTATCAGGGAAGCCACCAACGCAAAGGTGCGGTTAAAGGAAGTGGTCTGGGCCTGAGTATTGCCCAGGATTGTATCCGTCGTATGCACGGCGAATTGCATCTGATTGACGATGAAACGGTCGATGTTTGCTTCCGTATCGAGTTGCCTGTTTTTCCCGAGAACAAATAAAAAATGAAAGTGACTATATTTCGCCCTTTGTCAGCATTGTTAGTGCCCTTGTTGCTGGCGAGTTGTGTGCAACACACAGCGACCAAAGACGTAAAACATCCACCGTTGGCAGAAGAACCTAAGCAACAACTGGCGGATTACCTGTCGACCGATTGCGAAGATATCTGGCAAAACCAGAGCCACGACTCCATGAGCAACCCGCTTTACTGGCTGCGGGCGATGGATTGTGCCGAGCGTTTAGCGCCTGCGCAGGCGCGAGCAGAAGCGCGTCGTTGGCCGTCCGATAGCTGGCGCGACACTTTCAAGCGCGGCATCTTGCTGGCGAATGCCAAAATCACCCCGACCGAACGCCGCCGCTATATGGTGAAACTGGATGCGATGACGACGGAAGTCCCGTCGCAGGTGCGTTCCTTGTTCCAGGTGTGGCGCGATGGCCAGGCTTCTCTGCTGGCGCTGTCAGACGAACGCACGCGCTACAGCAAATTACAGCAAAGCTCAGACAGCGAGTTGGACACATTGCGTGAGCAGCAGCAACGGCTCAGAAGCCAGCTCAGTTTGACGACCCGAAAACTGGAAAACTTAACCGACATTGAACGTCAGCTTTCCAGCCGTAAACCTGCCAGCACAGAATTGCCGGATAACACCAAACCCGCGCAGGAGGCGAAACCATGACGCAACGTAAACCCGCAAGATTACTGCTGGTGGATGACGATCCAGGCCTGCTGAAACTCCTCGGCATGCGCCTGACGAGCGAAGGCTACACTGTCTCGACCGCCGAAAGCGGGGCCGAAGGGTTGCGTCTGTTAGGGCGTGAAAAAATCGACCTGGTGATAAGCGATTTGCGCATGGACGAAATGGACGGCATGGCGCTGTTCGCTGAAATCCAGAGAGCGTTTCCGGGAATGCCGGTGATTATTCTTACCGCTCACGGTTCGATTCCTGATGCCGTCGCCGCGACGCAGCAGGGCGTGTTTAGCTTCCTGACCAAACCGGTGGATAAAGACGCGCTGTACAAGGCAATCGACGATGCGCTGGTGCATTCGGTGATCGCCGGGGATGACATGTGGCGCGACACCATCGTCACGCGCAGCCCGGCAATGTTGCGTTTGCTGGAGCAGGCGCGCATGGTTTCGCAGTCCGATGTCAGCGTGCTGATCAACGGGCAAAGCGGCACTGGTAAAGAGATTCTGGCGCAGGCGATTCACAACGCCAGCCCACGTAGCAAAAAAGCCTTTATCGCGATTAACTGCGGCGCGCTGCCGGAACAGTTACTGGAATCAGAGCTTTTTGGTCACGCCCGTGGCGCGTTCACCGGCGCGGTCAGTAGCAGAGAAGGATTGTTCCAGGCCGCAGAAGGCGGAACGCTTTTCCTCGATGAAATCGGCGACATGCCGATTCCTTTGCAGGTCAAATTATTGCGTGTCTTGCAGGAGCGCAAAGTGCGTCCGCTCGGCAGCAACCGCGACCTGGATATCGACGTGCGCATTCTTTCCGCCACGCACCGCGATTTACCCAAAGCAATGGAGCGCGGCGAATTTCGTGAAGACTTGTTTTACCGCCTCAACGTGGTGAGCCTGAAAATTCCTGCACTGCAAGAACGCGCGGAAGATGTGCCGTTGCTGGCGAATCATTTGCTGCGCCAGTCTGCGGATCGCCATAAGCCGTTTGTGCGCAGTTTCTCAACCGATGCCATGAAACGCTTAATGGCGGCGAGCTGGCCTGGCAACGTGCGCCAGTTGGTCAACGTCATTGAACAATGCGTGGCGTTGACGTCTGCTCCGGTTATCAGTGAAGCGCTGGTTCAGCAGGCGCTGGATGGTGAAAACACGGCACTCCCGACGTTCGTCGAAGCGCGTAATCAGTTTGAGCTGAACTACCTGCGCAAATTGCTGCAAATGACCAAAGGGAATGTGACTCAGGCGGCGCGTGTTGCGGGGCGTAACCGCACAGAATTCTACAAATTACTCTCACGGCATGAGCTCGATGCCAATGACTTTAAAGAGTAGTCTGTGGTAAGTTTGGGCTATCGATGAAGTGCGGGATGACAGAGAAAATTATGAAAAAAATTGATGCGATTATTAAACCGTTCAAGCTGGATGACGTTCGTGAAGCACTGGCAGAAGTTGGCATCACTGGCATGACGGTCACCGAAGTGAAAGGTTTTGGGCGTCAGAAAGGGCATACCGAACTGTACCGTGGCGCTGAGTACATGGTGGATTTCCTGCCAAAAGTGAAAATTGAAATTGTCGTGACCGACGACATCGTTGATACCTGCGTGGACACCATCATCCGCACCGCGCAAACCGGTAAAATCGGCGATGGTAAAATCTTTGTCTTTGATGTTGCGCGCGTGGTGCGTATCCGTACCGGCGAAGAAGACGACGCCGCGATTTAATCTTTGCCCCTCATGCCAGCCTTCTCCGTCAGGGATAAGGCCGGGATGAGGGTTGTTTTAAAATCACATCACTTTATGCGGGCCAAAACATTCGTAATGAATCCGGTCTTGCTCAACGCCCAAATTCACTAGCTGCTCCGCCGCAAAGCGCATAAAACTCACCGGGCCACACAGATAAAACTGCATATCCGGCGCGCTGATTTTGCTTTCCAGCGCCAGCAAATCCATCAAACCTTCGCTATCAAATTTCGCCTGTGCACGGCAATTTTCACCCGGTGCGCGATACCAGACGTGGCGTTCAAAGCGCGGCAACTGTTCGCCCAGCACATTCACTTCATCGGCAAACGCATGCACATCACTGTGTTCTGCGGCGTGGAACCAGTTTACTTGGGCGGTGTGTTTGGTTTTCGCCAGCGTATCCAGCATGGCTAACATTGGCGTCTGGCCAACGCCTGCTGAAATCAACGTCACAGGAGTTTGCGCGTTGACATCCATAAAGAAATCACCGGCAGGCGCGGCAAGATGCACTTCATCGCCGACTTGTGCGTGATTATGCAACCAGCTTGAAACCTGGCCCAGATCTTCACGTTTCACCGCGATGCGATAGCTTTTGCCATCGGACTTGCGGGTCAGGGAATATTGACGAATTTCCTGGTGCGGGAAACCTTCTGGCTTCAGCCACACGCCGAGGTATTGACCCGGCTGATAATCGGCGACCGCTTTGCCGTCGACTGGCTCAAATTCAAAACTGGTGATCAGCGTGCTTTGCGGCTCTTTCGCCACAATACGGAATGCGCGCGTGCCTTCCCAGCCGCCATTTTTCGCGGCGTTATCCTGGTAGATTTCAGATTCGCGATTGATAAACACGCCCGCCAGCACGCCATATGCTTTGCCCCAGGCATCCAGCACTTCCTGGCCTGGGCTGAACATTTCATCCAGCGTCGCTAATAAATGACCGCCAACAATATCGTACTGCTCAGGTTTGATCTGGAAACTAGTGTGCTTCTGGGCGATTTTTTCCACCGCAGGCAACAGCACCGCGAGGTTTTCAATGTTGGTGGCATACGCGCAAATAGCATTGAACAGCGCTTCACGCTGATCGCCGTTGCGCTGGTTGCTCATATTAAAGATCTCTTTCAGCTCAGGGTTATGGCTGAACATACGATCGTAAAAATGCGCGGTGAGTTTTGGGCCGGTGGCGGCAAGCAGGGGAATGGTGGATTTCACGACAGCGATGGTTTGTGCATCAAGCATGGTATAGCTCCATTTTTAACAGCGAAAGTTAATGTTGTATTTTGAATGCATCTTATAAAACTCTCCGCAGAAAAAAAAGCACTACATTGTAAATGGGTACTTCTTTAGGTCGATATGAGTCACAGAACGTGAAATTCATTCATGTGGATGATGAAATAAACTCCGTTGAAATAGCCGATGACTTTTGCCTTCAAACCCTTGCAGGACGCCAAGCCAATCGTTTGCGTAAAAACCTCTGTCAAGGCCTATCACGTAGCACTGTTTCGGTTTACACTGTTGCCCGTTGTATTTAAGGCGGCCTTAAAGCTGTTCAAATATTTACCGTTAGCTGAGTTTAGGAGATGCGGATGTTAAAGCGTGAAATGAACATTGCCGATTATGATGCCCAACTGTGGCAGGCTATGGAGCAAGAAAAAGTACGTCAGGAAGAGCACATTGAACTGATCGCCTCCGAAAACTACACCAGCCCGCGCGTCATGCAGGCTCAGGGTTCTCAGTTAACTAACAAATACGCAGAAGGCTACCCAGGCAAGCGTTACTACGGCGGCTGTGAATACGTCGACGTGGTTGAGCAACTGGCTATCGACCGTGCAAAAGAGCTGTTCGGCGCTGATTACGCTAACGTGCAGCCGCACTCCGGTTCTCAGGCTAACTTTGCGGTTTACACCACATTGTTGGAACCAGGCGACACCGTTCTGGGTATGAACCTGGCACACGGCGGCCACCTGACTCACGGCTCCCCGGTAAACTTCTCCGGCAAGCTGTACAACATCGTGCCTTACGGCATCGATGAAACCGGTCATATCGATTACGCAGACCTGGAAAAACAAGCCAAAGAACACAAACCGAAAATGATCATCGGTGGTTTCTCAGCTTATTCCGGCGTGGTTGATTGGGCAAAAATGCGTGAAATCGCCGACATGGTTGACGCAAAACTGTTCGTTGATATGGCGCACGTTGCTGGCCTTATCGCCGCAGGCGTTTACCCGAACCCGGTTCCACATGCTCACGTTGTGACCACCACAACGCACAAAACGCTGGCAGGCCCACGCGGTGGTTTAATCCTCGCGAAAGGCGGCAGCGAAGAGCTGTACAAGAAACTGAACTCCGCGGTATTCCCAGGCGCGCAGGGCGGCCCACTGATGCACGTCATCGCGGGTAAAGCTGTGGCACTGAAAGAAGCCATGGAACCTGAGTTCAAAACTTATCAACACCAGGTAGCTAAAAACGCGAAAGCGATGGTTGCTGTGTTCCTTGAGCGCGGCTACAAAGTAGTTTCTGGCGGTACTGACAACCACCTGTTCCTGCTGGATCTGGTTGATAAAAACCTGACCGGTAAAGAAGCTGACGCCGCTCTGGGCCGTGCAAACATCACTGTTAACAAAAACAGCGTGCCAAACGATCCGAAGAGCCCGTTTGTGACTTCCGGTATCCGTATCGGTACACCAGCAGTGACTCGCCGTGGCTTCACCGAAGCGGATGTTCGTGAGCTGGCTGGCTGGATGTGTGATGTGCTGGACAGCATCAACGACGAAGCGGTTATCGAACGCACTAAGCAAAAAGTTCTCGATATCTGCGCGCGTCTGCCTGTTTACGCATAATATCGTCTGACTGTGGAAACCCCGGCTCGCCGGGGTTTTTTTATATCTGTCACTACACGTCATTCAACGCGTCTTCTGCGTACAAATAGCCAATTCCCATAACTTGCTGTGGCCGGGTTAATTGCCCAAAACTGATCTGAGTTGCATTTGCTTTGAGTGAATCGCCATGATCAAACGGGTTAAACCCAATTTGCTTATCGATGGTCGCAAGCCAGCTTTCCCCAAACCCGCAGCTTCTGCCATAAAATAAAATCTTATTAATATTCAAGATGTTGAGAAAGTTATATAGGCTTAAACCAATAGCGTTGGCGGAGTTTTCTACCCAACGGCGAACGTGATCGTCACCTTCGTGCCAGGCGGTAATGAGCTGAGTTGAAGTAATAGACTCCGGATCCAGTTTTGGCGATTGAGGTTGTGATTTCAGCCAAATTCGCGCCTGCTTTTTTAATGCCGTCAGCGAGGCGACAGTTTCCAGGCAACCGTAACGCCCGCAGTCACAGGCCATGCCGTCAGGGTTAACAATCGTATGGCCGATTTGTCCGCTACCATAAAGGCTGCCGCGATAAATTTGCCCATTTATAACGAATGACGAACCGATGCCGTAATCGACGTTTATCACACAGAAATCCTGGCGATTACCTGGATTCTGCCATTTCTCAGCCAGCGCCAGCATTACGCAGTCGTTATCCACTCTGACTGTTACGCCGAGCTTTTCTTCCAGCAGATATTTGATTTCTACCGGTTCGCGCCACGGCGCTTGTGGCATGGTTTGCGAAACGCCTGTGACGGGGTCAACCTGCCCATGAATCCCCAATGCCAGGTTGATGGTTTTCTTCGGCCAGGTTTTACGCTGGTTGCGCCAGATACCTTCAATGGCCGCCAATAATGCCTGCGGTGTTTTTGCGTTGATGGGTATCCGCTCAAACTGCCCCTGCGCTGAAAGTTGCGCGTCGCAAAGTTGGCTTTCAATGCTGGTGGGGGTGACATTCATGCAAAGAATGAAATCGCCATCGGGCGGGATTTGGTAACTGCCGCTGTTAATGCCGCGGTTGCTTAGATTTTCGCTGGAATGGCTCAGTTTTCCATCGCTGACCAACTCTTCAAGGATCTTGCTTACCGCTGGAATCGACAACCCGGTGTACTGTGCAAACTGCGATTTGCTCAGCCGCTTATGCTGCCACACCAGCTTCATAATCGTCCGGCGATTGACTTGTCGCACCCGCTGGTTATTCAGCCCTGAATCATTCATTTCACTAAACTCCGTTAACTTTATTGTGTGAGCATTAAGCACTCTAAGCCGTAATGAGTTCTCTACACTGCAAACATAACGTATTTCACTGTTGTTTGTTTACTGGAGAACCGAAATGTACGGAGCCGTTAAGGTTACACAAGAAACGATCTCTCTCCCCACCTGGACGACCGGTGCGGAAGACCCGAATCCCATGTTTCTGGAAAACCGTGTCTACCAGGGGTCTTCCGGTGCGGTTTATCCCTACGGCGTCATCGACACGCTCACTGGCCAGCGTGAGATGCGCGACTACAACGCCGTGTGGATTGAAAACGACTTTATTCGCGTGATGCTGCTGCCAGAATTAGGCGGACGTATTCACCGCGCCTATGACAAAGTGATGGAGCGCGATTTCGTTTACTACAACGAAGTGGTGAAACCGGCGCTGGTGGGATTGGTCGGGCCGTGGATTTCTGGCGGTATCGAATTTAACTGGCCGCAGCACCATCGCCCGACCACTTTTATGCCCGTCGACGTGACTTTCCAGAAACATGAAAACGGTGCGCAAACCGTGTGGCTCGGTGAAGTGGAGCCAATGCGTGGCTTGCAGGTGATGACGGGCTTTACGCTGTACCCGGAAAAAGCGTTGATTGAAATTACTGGCAAAGTGTTCAACGGCAACCCTACGCCGCGCCATTTCCTGTGGTGGGCGAACCCGGCGGTAAAAGGCGGCGACGAGCACCAAAGCGTGTTCCCGCCTGATGTCACGGCGGTATTTGACCACGGCAAGCGTGATGTTTCGGCCTTCCCGATAGCCCACGGCACTTACTACAAAGTCGACTATTCCGCAGGCGTCGATATCTCTCGCTACAAAAACATCCCAGTGCCAACGTCTTACATGGCGGATAAATCAGAATACGATTTTGTCGGCGCTTACCATCACGGCGAGCAGGGCGGTTTGCTGCACATTGCCGACCACCATGTTTCACCGGGCAAAAAGCAGTGGACGTGGGGCAACTGCGATTTCGGTCAGGCGTGGGATCGCAACCTGACTGATGAAAACGGCCCGTATATCGAACTGATGACCGGCGTGTTCACCGATAACCAGCCGGATTTCACCTGGATTGTGCCTTACGAAGAAAAAGTCTTCGTGCAAAACTTCCTGCCTTATAGCCAGCTTGGCACGCTGCAAAATGCCAACACTCAAGCGGCGATAAAACTCGAACGCCACAATGGTGAACTGCAGCTCGGCGTGTACGCCATTGCGCCGCTGGAAGGCGTCACGCTGAGCATCGAATCGGCGGGAAGCACTTTGTGGAAAACCATACTTTCGCTGCAACCGGCGCAGGCGTGGCAAGAAGCTATCAGCGACAACTGGCCGCAGCGCCTGACGCTGAATCTACGTGATGCGCAGGGCAAACTGATTCTCAGTTATTGCGAACATGTTCCAGAAGATTTGCCGCTACCACAGCCCGCCAGCGTTCCGGCGAAACCGCAGGACATCACCAATTGCGACGAGCTGTATTTTATCGGCCAGCATCTTGAGCAGTATCTGCATGCCAGCCGCTCGGCGTTTGATTATTACCAGCGTGCACTGGCCTTGGATGCTGAAGATTACCGCTGCAACGTCGCACTCGGGCAGCTTGAACTTAACCGCGGCAACTGGGCGCTTGCCGAAAAACACGCCGATGCCGCGCTGAAACGCGCGCATCGCCTGAACAAAAACCCACAAAACGGTGATGCCAGCATGTTGCGTGGTGCCGCTAAAGAGAAGCAGGGCGACGTTGACGGCGCGTTCGACGATTACTTCAAAGCAAGCTGGAGCGGTAACTGCCGTGACGCGGCGTTTTACGCCCTCGCTCGCCTGGCGCTGCGTAAGGGCGAAGTTTCTCAGGCGCTGGCGTTTGTGAATCAAAGCCTGAAATTCAACGCCAGCAACAATCTGGCTATGGGGCTAAAAGCGCTGATATTGCCGCAACCGCAGGCGCTTGCCTGGATTTCCCAGCAGCTTGAAGAATATCCGCTGAGTTACGTGCTGCATTACGCTCGCTGGGCGCTGACACAAAGTGAAACTGACCGCGCTGAACTGTTGCGTGTTACTGGCAAACGCGGCGTGAATGCCAGCGTGTTAGCGGGCTGGCTGGTGAGTATGGGTAGAGAGGCGGCGGCGAAAGAATTACTCAAAGTGCTCGATTCCCAGGAAGCAATGCCGCTTCTGTGGCGTGCAGCACTGGAAACGGATCACGCCCAGCAACATGCGTTTGTTCAGCAGGCGCAGGACAATTTTGCCCGCAAAGTGCGCTTCCCAAACACGCTGGACGAAGTGCAAATGCTGCAACGCCTGCCGCACGACGGCTTCGCGCAATATCTGCTCGGCTGTTTCTGGTACAGCAAACGCCGCTATAACGAAGCGGTTGCCTGCTGGCAATTCGCCGCGCAGCAACTTCCTGAGTTTGCTGCGGTGCAGCGCGTTCTCGGCATTCATGCCTGGAATAAACAACACGATGCCAAACTGGCAGAGCAATATCTGCAACGTGCAGTCGAACTGGAGCCTGACAACGCCCGCTTCCTGTTTGAACTCGATTTCCTGCAAAAACTCAGCGGTCGCTCCACCGAGCTGCGCCTGGCGCATCTTGCCCCTCGCCGCGATGTGGTGCTTAAACGCGATGACTTGACCGCTGAATTGCTCAGCCTGTGGAACATCCATGGTGAAACTGACGCCGCCGCACACGTTTTAGCGCGGCGCAAATTCCACCCGTGGGAAGGGGGCGAGGGCAAAGTCACCGGGCAATATCTGATTAACCTGCAACGCCGGGCGCTGGCGTGTATCGCTGAACAACAGTTTGGAATAGCCGAAGAGTTACTCCAGCAGGCGCTGCATTACCCGGAAAACCTCGGCGAAGGGCGCTTAGTCGGCCAGAGCGATAACGATATCTGGTATCTGCTCGCCTGGTGCGCGCAGCAAAACCAACAGCCTGAACGGGCGCAGCAATATTACCAACGTGCGCTGGAAGGCGGTTCCACTCTGGAAGCCGGGCGTTACTACAACGACCAACCTGTCGATTACCTGTTCTATCAGGCGATGGCGCTGGCACGTATCGGCGAAAAAGAGCAAGCCGAGCTGCAATTCCACAGCTTTATTTCCTGGGCTGATGCGCACTTTAACGACCCGTCTGAACCCGATTTCTTTGCGGTTTCACTGCCGGATTTGGTGGCGTTGGATGCCGACCGCCAGGCCGCGCATAAACAGCATTGCCTGTTTGTCGCTGCGCTGGGGCATTTGGGATTGGGCGAAGTCACCGAGTTCGAAGCGGCACTGAAAGCTTTACTGTCACAAAACCCGGCACACGACAAAGCACACTTGTTGCAACGGGCAATGCAGTGCGGCGTCTTTGCTGAATAACAATAAACGGCGGGATAAAAATCCCGCTCCTCTGTATCTCTACAAGATTGAAATGAGGAAACACAATGAACACGACACAGACACAATTACGCATGGGGTATGTCTGGACAATCTGTCTGGTAGCCGCCTGCGGAGGTTTGCTGTTCGGTTACGATTGGGTGGTTATTGGTGGGGCGAAACCGTTCTACGAAGCCTACTTCTCGATTACCGACCCGGCGCAATCCGGCTGGGCGATGAGTTCCGCACTGGTGGGCTGTATTTTTGGCGCAATCATTTCTGGCTGGTGTGCCGATAAATTTGGGCGCAAAACGCCGTTGATTATGTCGGCGATACTGTTTACCGCATCGGCCTGGGGAACGGCGATGGCGAGCAACTTCGACATGTTTGTGGTGTATCGCATTGTCGGCGGCGTGGGGATCGGCCTCGCATCGGCGCTCAGCCCGATGTATATCGCGGAAGTCAGCCCGGCAGAAAAACGCGGCAAGTTTGTCGCCATCAACCAGTTAACCATTGTGATTGGCGTGCTGGCAGCACAGCTTATCAACCTGATGATTGCCGAACCGGTTAGCTCAGCCGCCACCATGCAGCAAATTACTGAAAGCTGGAACGGGCAGGTTGGCTGGCGCTGGATGTTCGGCGCGGAACTGGTTCCGGCGCTGGCGTTTTTAGTGTTGATGTTCTTTGTGCCGGAATCGCCACGCTGGTTGGCTCGTGCCGGTAAAAACGAACGCGCGCACCAGATGCTTAAACGCATCGGCAACCAGAAATATGCTGACGATACGATGAGCGACATTCTGCAAACCCTGAACAACGACACGCAAAAAGTTTCCTGGAGTGCGCTGTGGCAGCCGCAGGTGAAGCCGATCATTATCATCGGGATGGTGCTGGCGGTGTTCCAGCAGTGGTGCGGGATTAACGTGATCTTTAACTATGCGCAGGAGATTTTTGCTTCCGCAGGTTTTGATATCAACAGCACGCTGAAATCCATCGTCGCCACTGGTTTGATTAACCTTATCTTTACCCTCGCCGCACTGCCGCTGGTGGACAAAATTGGCCGCCGCAAACTGATGCTGTTTGGTGCTGCTGGCCTGACGATTATCTATGCGTTAATTGGTGCGGCATACGGCCTGGGAATTATGGGGCTTCCGGTGTTAATTCTGGTGCTGGCGGCGATTGCGATTTACGCCCTGACGCTGGCTCCGGTGACCTGGGTTCTGCTGTCTGAAATCTTCCCGAACCGCGTGCGCGGGCTGGCGATGTCGGTCGGCACGCTGGCGTTGTGGATTGCCTGTTTCTTACTGACTTACACCTTCCCGTTACTCAACGCGGGGCTTGGCGCGGCGGGGAGCTTCCTGCTTTATGGCGTGATTTGCGCGGCAGGTTTTGTCTATGTGCGTCGTTACGTTCCTGAAACCAAAGGTGTGAGCCTTGAAGCACTGGAAAAACGCATGGCCGAACAACACGGTGCGGCGGCGAAAGCTCGCGCAGAAAGAACGGCACATTAATGATGGCAACCTTACTGCTCGAAAATGAGTATCTGAGCCTGGAGGTCGTCCTACAGGGGGCGACTATCCTGCGCCTGGATTCACTCACGCACCAACAGCCGGTTCTTTATGCCGGTGAGAAAGCATTATTCCCGATGCTGCCGCTGGCGAATCGTGTTGCCGGAAATAGTTTTCCACTGCATGGCGAAACGGTCGAATTGCCGAAGAGTCCGGTGGATGAGCAATTCTTTCTGCATGGCGACGGCTGGCTAAAAACCTGGGAAGTTGAAAAGCATGAGCCTTTGGAACTCGTGCTGGCAATGGAAAGCCAGCACGACTGCGGCTTTGATTATCAGGCTCGGCTGGTTTATCGGCTGGAAGGGGCGCGGTTTATTGCTGAACTGGAATTAAGCCATCGGGGAAGCAAGCCGATGGTTTACGGCGTGGGTTTCCATCCATTCTTTCATCTGACGGAGTCTACCCGCGTGCAGTTTGGCGCAACGGGTTTCTGGCCGGAAGGCGAGAGTCATTTACCGTTGGAATGGCAGGGTGAACTGACCGCGCAAACCGATTTCATTCATGCCAAAACCCCGGATAACTCGTGGCTGAATGTGGGTTATTCCGGCTGGAATGGCAAAGCGTTAATAGAAAGCGGGGAAATGCGGGTGCAGCTAAATTGCGCCACGCCGTATTTGATGGTGTTCCGCATGAAAGACGAACCGTTTATTTGCCTTGAGCCGCAAACTCACCCGGTGAATGCCCATAATATGGCCGGGCAGCCGGGGTTGGTGTTGTTGAGGCAAGGGGAGACGACACGGTTGCAGATGGAAATAATGGTGTTGTAGGTCGGATAAGCGCAGCGTCATCCGACAATCCAATGACCATAACCATACTATTTCAACGTGTTATTAGTCTGTTAATGATTGCTTGCATGCCAGCCTACGCTCGGACACACTAACGCCTCCAAAACGGGAGGGATCATGGTTTTGCATTCAACGCGCTGGCTGGCGCTCAGTTATTTTACCTACTTCTTTAGCTACGGGATTTTCTTACCATTCTGGAGCGTATGGCTCGCCGGAGTAGGACTACCGCCTGAAACCATCGGGCTGTTATTAGGGGCAGGATTAATCGCCCGTTTCCTTGGCAGCTTGTTGCTGGCACCTCGAGTTACCGACCCCTCCCGACTTGTCTTTGCACTTAGAATCCTCGCCTTACTCACTTTACTTTTCGCCGTCGCCTTCTGGTTTGGGCAAACCGCCACCTGGCTGTTGATTGTGATGGTCGGCTTTAACCTGTTCTTCTCGCCACTCGTACCGTTGACCGATGCGCTGGCAGGCACCTGGCAAAAACAAATCACCATGGATTATGGGCGCGTGCGCCTGTGGGGATCGCTGGCGTTTGTGATTGGTTCGGCGATGACCGGCAAACTGGTGAGCGTGTTTAGCTACCAGGCGATTCTGGTGCTGCTGAGTATCGGCGTTGCGTCGATGCTCATCGGCATGATGTTGCGCCCATCGGTGATGCCGCAGGGTGAAACTCGGCACAGCGAAGGTGCGGGCTGGCCGGCGTGGAAGAAACTGGTGCTTAGTTCGTGGCGCTTCCTTGCCTGCGTGACATTGCTGCAAGGCGCGCACGCGGCGTATTACGGATTCAGCGCGATCTACTGGCAGGGCGCGGGATATTCCGCCTCGGTTGTTGGCTATTTATGGTCGCTGGGCGTGGTCGCGGAAATCGTGATTTTTGCCCTGAGCAACAAGCTGTTCCGCAACTGGAGCGCGCGCGATTTGCTGCTGCTTTCCGGCGTGACGGGGATTTTGCGCTGGAGCCTGATGGCGTACACCACCGATTTACCGTGGCTGATTGCCGCACAAATCCTGCACTGCGGCAGCTTTACCGTCTGCCACCTGGCGGCGATGCGCTATATCTCGGCCCGTGAAGGTAACGAAGTGATTCGTTTGCAGGCGGTATATTCGGCAGTCGCCATGGGCGGCGGCATCGCGATCATGACCATGTTCTCCGGCTTCCTGTACCAGCATATGCAGGGCGGGGTGTTCTGGATTATGGCGTTAGTCGCGGTTCCGGCGTTGTTCATTCGCCCGCGCCCGGTTTCTTATTGCGTTAACACTCAATAATTTTACGAATTTGCTGCTGCTGGTGTTCACCCAGCGGCAGCTCAACGTGAATGAGCGGCGGCGAGTAGAGCGGCAGAGTGGTGGAATAGGGCGTAATCACCAGCACCACTTCTTTTGGCGCTCCCTCTTTTTGGTAACTATGAATCGTCAGATGTTTAATATTGAGCGGCAGTAGCGTTAGCTCGCGTAACTGTTGTTCAATATTTTGCTCAAGCTCAGCGTTATTCCCCGTCAGCAGCAACACTTGTTTCTCGTGCAGATCGTTTTCCTGCATCAGCCACGCGCCGAAAATCACGGCGACTAGCCCGACTTCCTCATCCGAAAAACGCATCTCAAAGTGAGACTCAAAATCGCTAAACGCTTCACGCGTGGTGCGCATCAGGCGCGGGTATAAACGGGTAATCTCCTCCGGCAAGCTGTTATCAATGCCAATCCCAAACTGGCAGCGATCCAGCGCCTGGGCGAGATGAATATAGAGCTGGTCGCTCAACCCTTGTTCATCACTAAACGACATTCCTGCCTGCTCGCGAAAGCGCGCAATCATGGTGGCTATCGCAGCGCGCAGCCGTAAATCTTGTTCATGATTGTCGTTAATCGGGTCGGGCATGCGCATTAACTGGAACAGTAGCGCGAGGAATAATTGCTCGTTTTCATTGGTCGATTGCATGGCGCGGCGCTTCCAGTGGCGGGCAATTTCAAGCGCGGCCAGAAACTCCGGGCGGATTTGCGTCCACGCCCGTTGCTGCTCGGTAAACTCAGGCGTAATTCCCGCATGATGCTGATGCAGGCAATACTGCAAAAACAGCGTCAAAAACTGCACATCTCGGGTATCAAACTGGCGCTGCAAACGCCGTGCGCACAGGCTGATAAGCGCCTGGAGATTTTTCTCGTCGTAAAGCGCCGTCAGGATCCCTTGCTGTTTAAGCTGGGTTTTGAGAGCCGGAGTAAAATGCTGCTGCACGAAGTGCGGGCAAAGTCGCAATGCGCGACGCAACCAGTGCAATAAGCACAGGCGATGGTCTAAAGGCGTGCCCTCAATCCGGTAGCTGCCGTCCTGTTGTGTGATGAGCCTCAGCCGGTGATAGCGCTGGATTTCATCGCCGGTGTCGGCTATATCTTGCAGGGCTTTGGCGTCATCGACCCCGTTGAGTCTGGCTAAGATCTCTGGAGTGACGGTTTGGCCCGGTAAGTAAAGCAACAAAAGCAGGTGGCAGCGACGCTGCGGACTGGAGAGTACAGATGGTGTTGGGGAAAGCAGTGTCATCATCCGCATAACCAAGTCAAAGTTTATTAATGCTAAGAGTAGCTAAAGCTTTTGGCGTAGAGATCGACATTTAAGTTTTTTAATTACGGAATTCTGACTAGCTCACAGAATTTTAATCTTGAGGGAATAATAAGCAGGAAAATGTGTAACAGAATTGCGTTTTTCGCCCTGTCTACGGCGCTTTTTAGCCCGTTAGCTTTGGCACATCCGCACAGTTTTATTACCCTCGTCACCACGGTCATGGCTGAAAACGATCAACTCACCGGCCTGAAGATGCAGTGGACGATGGATGAAATTACTTCAGCCGATCTACTGTATGACGCGGGCGATGCGAAGCCCGGATCGCCGGTCTGGAAGAAGCTGGCGGCGGAAGTGATGGCTAATGTTTTGGGGCAACATTACTTCACCGAATTTTGGCATAACGGCCAAAAAGTGACGTTTAACAACCTGCCGCCTGAGTACGGACTCGCGCGGGTTGGGCATCAGGCGGTTTTAACCTTTATTTTACCGCTGGCGCATCCGCAGCCATTAAAAGGCCAGACCTACCAGTTCGCGACATTTGATCCGACCTATTTTGTCGATATGAGTTACGACCATAATAGCGATGCCAAAGTGCCGGAAACATTAGCCAAACAATGCAAAATCTCAGTGAAAACGCCCAAGCCGACGGAAGACATGCAGGCGTTTGCACTCTCTTTAGATAAGGCCGACGCACCGCCTGAAGATATGGAATTGGGTAAACAGTTTGCTCAACAGGTGATATTGCAATGTCAGTAATGCCCTCAGTTCGAACCTCATCCCGTCGCTGGCTTCATATGTGGCCGCTGGCTTTCTTCCTTATTATCTGCGCCGTTGCTCTTTACAGCCTGTGGCACTTCTGGCCGCAAATCATCCTTAATAGTGCGATGTGGCAGAAATCAATTAACCAGCAAATGAGTGGGCTTATGCGCGAGGTGGCTGAAAACCCGGCGCGTGCGGGTTGGTCGTTACTGTCGTTTAGCCTGGTGTATGGCGTATTGCATGC
This sequence comes from Buttiauxella izardii, assembly GCF_003601925.1. Lineage (GTDB taxonomy): Bacteria > Pseudomonadota > Gammaproteobacteria > Enterobacterales > Enterobacteriaceae > Buttiauxella > Buttiauxella izardii. The sequence continues at coordinate 770 of NZ_QZWH01000030.1, read as the reverse complement.
GTTGGGGCCGGGGCATGGAAAAGTGGTGATCGCCACCTGGCTTGCCACGCATCCCTCACGCCTGAAAAGCAGCCTTAATCTGACGTTTGCCGCTTCCTTATTACAAGGGCTGGTGGCGATTGGTTTAGTGACGGTGGTGCTGGGCGTTCTGGCGCTTCCTTCGCGGCAACTGCATATGAGCAGTTTCTGGCTGGAGAGGGGCAGTTACTTGCTGGTTGGGATTCTGGGTTTGATGCTCTGTGGCCGAGCGCTGGGCAATCTACGACGGGTGCTGCGCAAACCGGTACGCTTCAACTCCTTCACGCCGTATCATGTTCATGATGAAAAATGCGGCTGCGGCCATCAGCATTTGCCGACTGAACAGCAACTTGAAGCCGGAGAGGACTGGCGCGCTCGGGCAATGATTGTGTTGTCGATGGGAATGCGCCCGTGTTCAGGAGCCATTATGGTGCTGCTGTTTAGCAAAGTGATGGGCGTGTATAGCTGGGGAATGTTGTCGGCGCTGGCGATGGCGGCGGGAACGTCGATGACGATTTCCGCGCTGGCCGTAATGGTTCACAGCTTCCGCAAACTGGCGGTGCGCTTAAGCGGGAATAAAGCCCCGGTTTTATGGCGACAAGTGGCCTGGGCGACGTTAGCGCTAGCGGGCGGTGGGATTCTGGTTTTAGCGGCGGTAGTGATGTGGTTGAGTGCTCAACCGGTGATGCGTGGGATACGGCCGTTTTGACTTTTAAAACAACCCTCACCCCGGCCCTCTCCCTGAGGGAGAG
>NZ_QZWH01000029.1 GCF_003601925.1 Buttiauxella izardii | reverse complement strand
TCAAAACAAAAAGTCAAAACCCAAAGACTACACCGAGCCGGTTTTGACCTTGTTCCCGGTATAAATTGCCCCAGTGTTCCCCATAAGTCAGGGTGGGATGTCGTAATCCCCCTTACACGTTCACCGTTCGCAGAAATATGTAGGATCTGAGATCTTTCAGGTGAACGGAAAACCACCGCACCCCCAGACGTCATGTCACAAATTTTGCTACCTCCCTCATAAAATCAACACAAAGGTATTTAAAAGGTATTGTTGATTGGTATGGTAATGGCGTACCCAACACAATCATGAAGGTTCAACGTATGAAACGTACAACAATTAGCCTTTCATTCATGATGTTTATTGAATGGTTTATCTGGGGCGCCTGGTTCGTCCCTCTTTGGCTGTTCCTGAGTAAAAGTGGATTTAGCCCAACTGAAATCGGCTGGTCTTATGCCTGTACCGCCATCGCCGCAATCCTTTCGCCGATTCTGGTCGGCTCGCTGACTGACCGTTTCTTTGCCGCGCAGAAGGTGCTGGCGCTGCTGATTGCCCCAGTGTTCCCCATAAGTCAGGGTGGGATGTCGTAATCCCCCTTACACGTTCACCGTTCGCAGAAATATGTAGGATCTGAGATCTTTCAGGTGAACGGAAAACCACCGCCCCCCCAGACGTCATGTCACAAATTTTGCTACCTCCCTCATAAAACCAACACAAAGGTATTTAAAAGGTATTGTTGATTGGTATGGTAATGGCGTACCCAACACAATCATGAAGGTTCAACGTATGAAACGTACAACAATTAGCCTTTCATTCATGATGTTTATTGAATGGTTTATCTGGGGCGCCTGGTTCGTCCCTCTTTGGCTGTTCCTGAGTAAAAGTGGATTTAGCCCGACTGAAATCGGCTGGTCTTATGCCTGTACCGCCATCGCCGCAATCCTTTCGCCGATTCTGGTCGGCTCGCTGACTGACCGTTTCTTTGCCGCGCAGAAGGTGCTGGCGCTGCTGATGTTCGTCGGTGCGGTGTTAATGTATCTCGCCGCTCAGCAAACTGAGTTTGTGTATTTCTTCCCGCTGCTGCTGGCCTATTCCCTGACTTATATGCCGACCATTGCGCTGACTAACAGCATCGCGTTTTCCAACGTCGATGATGTGGAACGCGACTTCCCGCGCATTCGTGTGATGGGCACTATCGGCTGGATTGCGTCAGGTTTAGTGTGTGGTTTCCTGCCGCAGATGCTCGGCTTTAGCGATATCTCACCGACCAATATTCCGCTGATTATCACCGCCGCCAGCTCTGCATTATTGGGCGTATTCGCATTAACACTGCCGAATACACCGCCGAAAAGTACCGGCAAGATGAGCCTGAAAGTGATGCTCGGCCTCGATGCCATCGTGTTGCTGAAAGACAAAAACTTCCTCGTCTTTTTCTTCTGCTCATTCCTGTTTGCCATGCCGCTGGCGTTCTACTACATCTTCGCCAACGGCTACCTCACCGAAGTCGGAATGCATAACGCCACTGGATGGATGACGCTCGGTCAGTTCTCCGAAATCTTCTTTATGCTGGCGCTGCCGTTCTTCATTAAGCGCTTTGGCATCAAAAAGGTATTACTGTTTGGTCTTATCACCGCCGCGATTCGTTACGGTTTCTTCGTCTACGGCGGCGCGGATCACATCTTTACTTATGGCCTGCTGTTCCTCGGCATTTTACTGCACGGCGTGAGTTACGATTTCTACTACGTCACCGCCTATATCTACGTCGATAAAAAAGCGCCAACTCACATGCGCACCGCGGCACAAGGGCTTATCACGCTGTGCTGCCAAGGCTTTGGTAGCCTGCTCGGTTATCGCATCGGCGCACAACTGATGGAAAAAATGTTCGCCTACCCGTCGCCGGTCAACGGCCAGACCTTCAACTGGGCGGGAATGTGGGGCTTTGGTGCCATCATGATCGCGGTGATTACCGTGCTGTTCATGGTGTTCTTCCGCGAGTCCGACAAAGAAATCACCACGATTGCCGTTGCTGGCAACCAATCTGAAAAAGATTTAAAGGAAGCATAATGATGGAAAATCGCATTCTCGGGGCCTTTTACGGCCAGGCATTAGGTGACGCGATGGGCATGCCGTCGGAGTTGTGGCCGCGCTCGCGGGTGAAAGCGCACTTTGGCTGGATTGACCGTTTCCTGCCAGGCCCTGCGGAAAACAATGCCGCTTGTTATTTCAACCGCGCGGAGTTCACCGACGATACGTCGATGGCGCTGGCGCTGGCCGATGCGATTATCGAACATGATGGCGCCATTCATCCCGACACTATCGGCCGCAATATTCTGCGCTGGGCCGAGGGCTTCGACGCGTTCAACAAGAACGTTCTCGGGCCAACGTCCAAAATCGCGCTGAATGCGATTAAGCAAGGCACGCCAGTCAGCGAACTGGAAAACAATGGCGTCACCAACGGTGCCGCCATGCGTGCATCGCCGCTCGGTTGCCTGTTGCCGACGCACAATCTCGACGCCTTTATTGATGAAGTGGCGCTCGCTTCCAGCCCGACGCACAAATCCGACCTGGCGATTTCCGGCGCAGTCGTGATTGCCTGGGCGATTTCTAAAGCGATTGAAGGAGCGAGTTGGGAAACGATTTGCGACGAGCTGCCGTCCGTTGCGCGCCACGCGCAAGAAAAGAAAGTCACCACCTTTAACGCGTCGCTCGGCGCACGCATTGAACTGGCACTAAACGTTGCCCGAACCGCGCGCGGCACCGAATCTGGCATGGAGCAGGTTTATCAACTGGTCGGCACCGGAACCAGCACCATTGAATCCGTGGCGGCGGCGATTGCGATGGTGGAACTGGCGCAAACTAACCCGAACCGCTGTGCGATTTTGTGCGCTAATCTCGGCGGCGATACAGACACCATCGGCGCGATGGCGACGGCAATTTGCGGCGCGCTTCACGGCGTGGAAAGCATCGATAGCGAGCTGAAACGCCAGCTTGATGAAGTGAATCAGCTCGACTTTACGCGCTACAGCCGCCTGTTTATGGCGTATCGCCATCAGCGGGAGGTGTGACATGAATGCCCGTGAATTGCAGTCTCGCTTGCCGACGCTTGCCGCAAAACGCCCGGTGTGCGTGCTCGGCTCGGCAGTGATCGACGTGATTGCCGACGCTTATGCCCTGCCGTGGCGCGGTTGTGATATTGAGTTGCAGCAGCAAAGCGTGAATATCGGCGGCTGCGCATTGAACATTGCGCTGACGCTTTCACGCCTCGGTATTGCTTCGCAAAATGCGCTGCCGATTGGCCAGGGAACCTGGGCGGATATCATTCGCTCGAGCCTCGAAAAGCAAGGCATCAAGAGCGAAATCCACACCGACAGCGGCGACAACGGCTGGTGTCTGGCGCTGGTTGAACCGGATGGCGAGCGGACATTTATGTCGTTTCGCGGCGTCGAGCATCAGTGGAATCAGGCGTGGCTCGATAAATTGCAGCTTGCGCCTGGCACCCTGCTTTCGCTTTCAGGCTATCAGCTTGCTGGCCCGTGCGCAGAATTATTAGTCAGCTGGCTGGAATCGCTAAACGAAGTCACCGCCTTTATCGATTTTGGCCCGCGCATTGCGGATATCCCTGCTCCACTTCTGGCGCGGATTATGGCCTGCAAACCGATTGTTTCCCTTAACCGCCAGGAAGCGGCGATTGCCGCCGAATGGCTGAATGTGGCGGCAGAAGATATGGCGGGAATTTGCCAGGCGTGGCTGCAACGCTTTGATTCGCCATTAATTGTGCGCCTCGATAAACAAGGCGCGTGGTTTGCTTCACAGGATAAAACCGGGCTGGCAGCACCTTTCCCGGCGGAAGTGGTGGACACCATTGGCGCGGGCGACAGCCACGCCGGCGGCACATTGGCGGGATTAGCCGCTGGCTGGAATCTGGACGATGCGGTTTGCCTGGGAAATGCCGTGGCGTCTTATGTAGTGAGCCATCGCGGCGGCGATTGCGCGCCGCATCTGGCTGAACTTGAGCAAGCCTTACTCTTCGCAGACAAACACATATAAGTCACTTCTACAGTAGCTAATACTGTATTCGATTGGCCGGTTTTGCGAATCAAACGCCACCTGTTTGATCACCAGAACCGGCACCGGCGTTTCCATTTTGATATGCGTCTGAAATTCGCTGTCGGGCATTCTGGCGCTGACGCGGCTGCGCGTTCGCTGGGGAATAATATTCTGGCTGCGGAAGTAGTCATACAGCGAAACGCCGATGTCGTCGGCATCGGCAATCAACTCCGCAGGCACGTAGGATTCCTCCACCGAAACCGCATCTTCATCCACGTAGCGAATGCGTTTAAGCAAGAAAACGTCGCTATCGGCGGCGATCGCCAGTTGCTCTGCCACATCCGCCGGGCATTTCACCACGCGCTTGTTTACCCACAACGTGTCCGGCTTTTTACCGCGCAACACCACTTGCTGCGAAAAACCACGCGCCTCTTTCAACGAATACTCAAACGTGTTGTTAATCTGCGTGCCGTAGCCACGGGAACGCGTCACCACCCCTTCATCTTCCAGCATTTGCATCGCTTTTCGCACCGTGATGCGCGAAACACCGGTCAACTGACTCAGGTCACGCTCGCCCGGCAGAATATTCCCCTGCGGCAAACCGCCGCTGCGCACCGCCGCTTTCACCGTTTCGGCGAATTTCAGATACAGCGGCATATTATCGGCTTCAGAGAAACGCTGGATGAGTTGTTCGATAAGCTGGCTGTGGGCTGGTTCCATGTGACGTAAGTATCCGGAAGATGGAGATAAAGGGAATAAAGTATATACCATGGTCTTGTATTGGTATTACCACCATTCATGGAAATGGTGAACCGGGCCGATTCCATGCCCGACTTCCAGGGAATCCGCCTGTTCTAACGCCTGGGATAACCACATTTTTGCCGCAGCGATGGTTTGCGGCCAGTCGTTATAACGCGGATAAAGTGCGGCAAGTGCCGCAGAAAGCGTGCATCCCGTGCCGTGAGTGTGACGAGTTTGCACACGCGGCGCGGTAAAACGCTGTGCGCCATCACGGGTAAATAACCAGTCCGGGCTTTCGGCATCATCAAGATGGCCGCCTTTCATCAGCACCGCTTTACAACCCATTCCCAGCAGCGCGTCGCCCTGCTCATTCATTTCTCGCTCATTACGCGCATGGGTTGCATTCAGAAGCGCGGCGGCTTCCGGCAGATTGGGCGTGATCAGCGCGACTTGTGGCAACAACTTCTGACGCAGGCTTTCCACCGCCGAAGGTGCCAACAGCGCATCGCCGCTTTTCGCCAGCATCACGGTGTCGAGCACCACGTTTTTCGCCTGGTAAAAGGCCAGACGTTCCGCCACCGCTTCCACGATATCGGTTTGCGCCAACATGCCGATTTTTATGGTGTCGATGCGCACATCGCTGAGCACCGAATCAAGCTGGGCGGCAACAAATTCAGGTTCAATGCGATAAACCGACTGCACGCCACGGGTGTTTTGCGCCACCAGCGCGGTGACAACACTGGTGCCATACGCGCCCAGTGCCGAGAATGTTTTCAGGTCGGCCTGAATCCCTGCGCCACCGCTCGGATCGGTTCCGGCGATGGTCAATGCGTTAATCCGCTTTTGCCCTTTCATGCCAGCGCCTCCGCCTTGAGTCCATAAAGCGCGTCGAGAAACGCCGGGACAAAACTACCGGGGCCGCGGCTTGCGGCAATCGCCTGTTCACCGGCTAATTTCATAAACTGGCAGGCGGCAGCGACATTATCCAGCCGTGAACCTGGCAGCGAGCAACAGGCGGCAACCACGGCTGAAAGCGCGCAACCGGTGCCAACAACCCGCGTCATCAGCACGCCGCCGCCCGCCACGCTCCAGGCATTTTCGCCATCGGTGATGTAATCTTCCTCGCCGGTGACCGCGACCACCGCTCCAGTGAGTTGCGCCAGTTTCAGGGCTGCGGGCAAGGCGGAAAGTGCGTCGTCAGCGCTGTCGACACCCCGGCCTGCGGAGTGCTCGCCCGCTAATGCGAGGATTTCTGAAGCATTCCCGCGAATCGCGGCGGGTTTTAGCGCAAGGATTTCACGGGCGAATTGCGTGCGAAATTCCAGAGCGCCGACCGCCACCGGGTCAAGCACCCATGGCGTGTCAGATTCATTCGCTGCGTGAATGGCGGCCAGCATAGCCTGACGGCTTGCGGAGGTTAATGTGCCGATATTAATCAGCAACGCACTGGCAACAGGCGCAAATTGCGCGGCTTCTTCCGCTTCGATGACCATCGCGGGAGCGGCACCAATGGCGAGCAACACGTTGGCGGTAAAATTTTGCACCACGTCGTTGGTCATGCAATGAACTAAAGGGGGCGTACTGCGTAATTGGTATAAAACAGAGGCGGCGCGAGGGCCGGGTAGCAGGTCAGGTTGCATCTTTTAAGCTCCTGCCTGGCGTGAAGAAGAGATGACCAGGCAGGCATCTGACTTCCCTACGCTGGCATTATCCAGATCAGGTGGTACGGGTATTTCTCAGCCTTTACAACGGCACCCCGAGTCATTGATAAAACATATCTTATCGACCACAAGAATAATGCCTGCGGGAGTGGCTGTAAACCGCCTGTGCCGTTACCCGTTAAGAAGACTTCCCTTAGAACGTAATAGCCCTATTCAATCATTCAGGGCAACATTGGCAGAAAATAAATAACATTTAGAACTTCATTTATTCTACATATTATTTAAGTTTCAAGATTCAATCATTGCAAAATCAATAATCACAAGACAGTTTAATGTTTGTTTAATATGATACTGATACTCTGAAATATCATCTAGCCGTCTAAAAAATAATGCGCTTGATATTTGTACAGACAGATGATTGAAAGTTAAAAATTCATGATGAGAAAAGCTCGACTATTAAACAATTCTGGAAATTATCACTAACAAACATGGTTTTCTCTGACGGATTTAAAAGACACAGCAAACTGTTTTTAACATTTATTGTGTTTTACTCACTTGCCGCGAGCCTGAGTTATAGCATTGAAGTCAGTGGCTTCACACTGCAACTCTATGACCTGACATTACCGGTTATCTCCGCACTGCTGATTTTATACCATCGCCGCGCCCTGCCTACGCTGGCTCTGTTCGCCGTTTACAGCTTCTGGCGCTATCCTCTTTTTGAGTTTTTAGAGATTGCGGCGCAAATTGTTGCGGCGTTAAGCAGCGCCGTGATTTATTTCTTCATCACCGGGAAAAGAGGTGCAGTGAGTTTTGGCCGCAGCCGTCTTACCGCGCAACGCATTTTCTGGCTTATTTTGTTTAATACGGCTGTATTTACGCTGCTGCATCACTGGCTATTGTTAAAATTCCACATCACTTCACCCTATGATGCAAAAATATTTAGCGTCGCGACGTTAATTAATATTCAGTGGATGTTAACTTCCTGTATTACTGGAATCCCATTTTGTTACTTGGTAATTAGAGCTTGCTACAAGCCGAAGTGGTTTTTCAGCTATTTAAGGCAATTGAAAGCGCTGATTGTCGAAGGGCCGACTGCCGTTAAGCAAATAACCTGGGTAATGATGTTAGTTACCATCATGTATTGCCTGATTATTGCAAACCAGGATTTCTTGCTGTTCACAGATTATTCCCTGGTCTGGCTTTTGCCGATCATGCTGTGGGGGGCTATTTGTTTAGGGCATGCGTTGATTAACCCGTTATGGGTTTTCATGCTGATTTTGTTGAGTCATTACAGCGACAGTTATATCGCGAGGAGTAACGACTTCACCGAAGAGCATTACGTCAGGCACCTGGCGATGGCCTCTTCAATGATCGCGATATTTTCACTGACCATCGTGCTGGTCGGTGTGCTGGCAACCCGCATTTTGAGATACATCAGGCATCTCAAACGCGTCTCTTTAACAGAGCCTCATACCGGTTTACCCAATCTTCGCGCCTTGAAAAATGACATTCCTCGCTTTCCTGGCGCAGGGTTGTGTAGCGTTCAGTGCCCTGAATTAAACTCCCTGACCCAGGCTCATGGCATTACCTTCCGCTTTGAATTTGTTAAAGCCGTTGTTGAATATCTGAAACCACTGCTCAGAGGTCATGACAATATTTATTACAGTCCCGGTTACGGTATTCTCCTTCGCCTCGACGATATCAATGACACGCTAATCGACTCTTATTACAAGGCCATGTCCGCATTCCGTTTCTCATGGGAAGAAATGGAGTTAGGTTTGAATTTTGGCTTGTCCTATATTCTCAATGGCAGCAATATCACTAATCTTTCTTCTGTTGTCGGGCAGCTCAACGCCAGCACTTTTGTGTCACTCAAAAATGGCAGACCAGAAACGCTGAATATCGATGCTCCAGGCGAAAATAATAACAATCCCAGCGTCATCCGCCATTTGTTACAGCAATCGATAGACCAGAGATCGTTTGTCTTAATGGCTCAGCCTATCGTTTCCACAACAAGCGCCGAGCGGTATCACGAAATACTGATTCGCATTAAAACTGGCGAAAATACGCTGCTATTCCCGAATACCTTTTTGCCCGTGGCGCAGGAGGCTGGCCTGCTGGCAGAAGTGGATATGACGGTAATCGAGCAGACGTTTCGCTTTATGCATTCCCTTGGGGAATCACATTCGGAGAGTCGATTCTCGATAAATCTTACCCCGCAGTCGCTAATAAAATCCGATTTCCTCGACCGGATTTATGCTTTGTTCGCTATCTGGTCAATACGCCCGCATCGCGTGATCTTTGAAATCATTGAGTCAGATATAATTGATAATCTTAATGCTTCATCCGTATTGCGCGAGCTGCGAAAACTGGGCTGTAAGATTGCGATTGATGATTTTGGCACCGGCGCTTCAAGCTACTCGCGCCTGAAAAATTTAGAAGCTGATATTCTAAAAATAGATGGTTCGTTTATTCGCAATATCGTTGCTGAAAAATTCGACCATTTTATTGTGATGTCATTTTGCGAAGCCGCAAAGTTCAAGAATTTGGAAGTCGTCGCAGAATTTGTTGAAAGCGAAGAGATCAAACAAATGCTGATAAACATGGGTATCGGCTGGCTACAGGGTTACCACACCGGGAAACCCGTTCTTATTGAATCATTAAAGAAATGATCGCTTTACATACATTCGGCACTGTTACTTAATTTCCCCCCCTATTTTTAATGCCAGGAATTCCCCTGGCATTGTCTCATCCTCAGCGACGCCTCGATTAAGTCTCAGGTGATTTTGTTTCACTGCTAATTTTATTACGATCGCCATTCGATTTATTTCTCAATGAGAGATCTTATGCTTAAGATTGCAATACGGGAAAAAAATAGCCATTTCACTCACGGTATTAAAATAATCGTTGAAAAAGTGTGCCATTACCTAAAAAAAGATTTTTGTTTTTTATCTCCTGAACACCACCATTGCGCCGATATTGTGTTTCTGTCTCTTGATGATCATTGGGTCACAGCCGAATGCTATCAAATGCCAGCGGCAACTCAGTCTCAACGAATTATTCTCATATGCCGAAAAAAAGAACACCAGAACCTTATTTTTCGCCCGTGTTTGTATATGTTGCCCGTTATCTACAGGGAAGATGAAATTGATGAAATAACCCGCAAAATAAGTGGATGGACTGAATCAGCCAGAGACGGGAATAATTCCATTGCGGTTCCCGCCGGGATTTGCCACTACTGCACAACACGCAGTTTCACTGTGGCTGAACGCCAGTTGCTTTGCCACATCGCTAAGGGTCATTCTCTAACAGAGTCTGCATATTTATTGAAAATGGATGAAAATATCGCCAGGTTGCTCCGTAAGGGGATCATGAAAAAACTGGGCATCCGTAATCAATATGAATTGAGCAAGTTTGTAAAAGCTCATCTTCTGTTTTTAATCCCTAACTGAAATTTTATTTAAGAAACCCCTTATATGTACTTAAGGCAAACCTAATATCTAACACTTTTAATCCCTGTCAGTATCCGTTGCAACGATATAATCAGAAGCTGTAAACATTCAGCTTCTGTCGGACGTTAGCGATGCGTTTATGCCACTAACATAAAATGGAAATAACGTCTGATTCAGCATTGATTCCCTGCCGTATCAACGCGAATACCCTTTTGTTCGCGCAATGGAAGACTGAGCTTTTGTACATAGCCGCACGCAAACGCAGATTTCGCCGCATCAGAAACGGAGGCATTGATCATCCTCACGCCAGAGTGATACCAATAATCTTCGACCGCCTGGAATCTCTGCAATATAAGATTCGCGCAGAGCCTGCGCGGGAGCCTCTTGATCTTATCCTCATGACCCGCGACAACTTTTTGTCTCTGGCACTGACCGAGCACTTTTTTAAGTACCAGCGTACTCACGTCTGCGCAACGCTCGATGAGGCCGAGAAATTGCTAAACCGCAGTCCCCAACCGCGAATGTTGATCGATTTAGATGGCGTGAATGTCGCAGCCATTGACGTGCTGAATACCATACGGCAATGGCAAAAAACCTGGCCTCAACTCAATGTCATGCAATTTACGGCTTGCCGCTGCATGAATGTTGTCATGCTCATTGATGCGGCATCAGATTTTCCGGTGGTGGAACGGCGGCAAAGAATGCCCGAATTGCATAACGCTCTGGTTCAAAAACAACACGTGCAGCGGCTTGTTCTTACTCAAAAATTTGCCCCTGCGGCTCCGCTGTCTTCCCGTGAATGGAACATTCTGCTGGCCGTGGCAAAAGGCGAATCGCTGAAATCCATCGCCCGGTCTTTTGGTAAACCCTACCACTACGTTGTTTACACACTTGGCCGCGTTGCCGCCCGTGTTGGGCTAAAAAACAACAAAGAACTGATACACCTGTTAAATAGATTAACCTGCCCGCTGGCGGGGAAAGAGTAGCCGCGCTGAATATCACGCTTTCAAGTGAAGCGTAAGAAATTGCCTATTTTCATTGTTTAAATTTTGTTAAAACAGATCAATTGATTCACAATTACAACTATTCCTGGAAACTGAGTTTCCCGCTGGCTCTGCCGCTTTCACGGGATAAATCATGCAATGATTCCATGTTATGCATAACAATTAAGAAACATTTAAGATTTCATACTATTCTTTATATTCAAAACGCGCTTTTTTGCCATTCATTTAACTTAACACAGGCGCATTACCCAAATAACAAATAATTAACCAATTTAATTAGAATTTGATCATCGCATTATTGCCTGGAGAAAACTGTAGCCTTTCTCTGAAATAATATGGCTGTATAATCCAATCATTCATTTAGCTAATATGAAACATTCATTTAGCTCATGAAATAATTCCTTTTGTAACGCACAAATCTGCTATGGAATAGTAAATTTGAAGGACTGTTTTAAGTTCAAGGAAACATCTTGCATACAATATAAAAACCTCATCAGTGAATAGTTTCGCTGCTTTCACAGCCAGTGAATCTGTGTCAATGCGATGTGTTTCTCAAAACCGAGGCAAGAATATGAAACCTGCATCCGTCATTATTATGGACGAACACCCTATTGTCAGAATGTCGATAGAAGTTCTGCTACAGAAAAATAAAAATATTGATGTTGTTATGAAAACGGACGATAGCCGGGAGGTGATTAACTATATGCGCACCCATTCTGTCGATTTAGTGATTCTGGATATTGAGCTACCGTCTATCGACGGCTTTACTTTATTAAAGCGAATCAAAAGCATACAAGCAGACACTCGCATACTTTTCTTATCATCAAAATCTGAGCGATTTTATGCAGGGCGTGCTATTCAGGCTGGCGCAAATGGTTTTGTTAGCAAAAGGAAGGAACAGGAAGATATCTATCATGCGGTCGAAATGCTGCTTTCGGGGTATTCTTTCTTCCCTTCTGAAACACTGGAATTAATCAGTAACGCGGGTTCACGTAAAGGAGCCACCAATGATATGCCATTGTCTAATAGAGAGATAACCGTATTACGTTATCTGGCGAATGGCCTGTCTAATAAGGAGATTGCCGAGCAATTGCTGCTCAGTAACAAAACCATCAGTGCGCATAAATCAAATATATTTTCAAAACTGCATGTCACTTCTATTGTCGAGCTTATCGATTACGCACGCGTAAAAGAATTATTATAGACGCATCACAGTTGGCATTAAAAAACCGGGATCTTGCCCCGGTTTTTTAATGCCCTTGAGATACTTCCTGGCAAACTAATAATAATTGATCATAAAAGTCGCATCGGCATTCGCCTGCCCTGCCTGCGGGTTATCCGCCAGCGCGATGTAATTAGCAAAGAAGTTTAATACCGCATTGCCGTTGGCATCGACCGCCACGTCCTGACTTGCCTGCTCTAGCGGCAATGGCGTTTTGTCTTTATCGCGCAATTCGATAGCCACGTTTGTCGCCCCACTGCTGTCGTTCAGCCCCAGTAATCCGGGGTTACCAGCGGCTTGTTTGCCAGAAAAAGTAATCGATGCCGCTCCCGGAGGGCAACCGTTCAGCTTTAAGGTGAATGGCATGCTTTGGGTCGTACTGCCTACGGTACGCAGCTCTTTTGTCGGCCAGCGCCCGAGTTGCACCGTTTTGTTTTCGTCGCCGATTTCTACATAACAGCTGAAATCCACCACGTTTCCACGCAGTTCGATATTCACTTCACCGAGCGAAGAGCCCGCTTGTGCGTAATTCACCATGCCGCTAGTCAGCAATAAAACCCGCACCAGAGTCCCGAATGATTTTTTAGTCATAATCCACCCGCAAGTAACCCCGCGTGCTGAATGGCCCTTCCGCAGGTTTGTTGCCGGTGACGCTCACCGGCCAGGCGCGTATACCCACTTGCGCCGTAGCGGCATCATCAAGTTGGAACTTGATTTTGCTACTGAGATCATTGGGCGTCAGCGGTTGCCCGGTACTGTCGGCAACGATAAACCCGAGATCGTTATTGTTCGATACCATCATTTTGCCGGACGCTTTTTCCGCCTCCAGGCGCAGCGATAGATAAGCCTGTGCCGCCACATTGGTGCATTTTATGGCGACCGTTTTGCTCTGCGGCGTCACGCCTTGCGGGCGATTCCCCGCTCCCGCCTGGCTAAACAACGATGCGCCAATATCCCCGAAATCAAATTCGACGATTTGCCCGGCGTTAATCTCACAGTTTTGTGGCACTTCGATTTTGCCGCTGTAGCTGATGGTATAAACCGGCGTGGTCAGCGGGTCGGTGTTTCGCGTGGTGACATACACCGTAAACATGGTTTGCCTGGGGATCGGCACCATATTGATAAATTTGCGCGTCACTTTGAGCTTAAAAATTAGCTTCGAGTCCTGAACGCCAAAAGGCTGCTGTTTAGAAACAGCGCTGTCACTTCCCATCTGAATGTAATTGCGTGGCGGGTAAAACTGCCCGGCATAACTGTCCGTAATACTCATCGCCCCTTCTAGATAGTCATTGAGTTTCATGTATTTATAGCCGCCGATGGTTTCCTGCACCGGAAGCGAAGTCACGTAGCTACGCATGGTGGTGTTGCCCTGGGTTCCTGCCGGGCAAGTGGCATTCACACCCACCCAGCCTGATTTCGCCGCCAGGGTAATAATTTGCCCGACGTTATTGTTTTCACTGGTGAAGACATCCGACAAATCGTAAAAAATATCCGTCGGCACCCCGTTGGAGTTTTTGCAGACCGTGGCAAACGCGGGGAAGGTGCAAGTCAACAGCATCGATCCCGCTAAAAATGTCATCAATTTCATAAACAGATCCCTGAAAATTTTATGAGCAGGTCGCGCTCGCCACGACAACCGCCTGAGACAGGCTTTCCGGCGACAAGGTATACGGCGCAAGACACTGTGACCCTTTGCCATCGCCCCACTGAACGAGTAGTTTTCCCTTAAGCGGCAAGCCGCTGAGATAGATTTGCCCTTCGTCCCCAACCATGCTGGTGACCCCGCTAGTTTCTTCGCGCACCACGGAACCGAACGGCACCGCACGCCCGGCTCGCGTGACGGTAATAATGGCTCGCACGCCTATTCGCGCCTTAAATTCCGCACGGACAACTGCGCCATCCGTCGGCACCACGCTGCTGACGTTGTTTTCAATGTCGGTGTGGTTATCCATGGTGTTGGTATCGAGCGCGATGCGGTTGTAGCGATAAACCGTGGCGTACGGCATCACCGCATAACCTCGCCAGTCGGTTCTCACTCCGGTCTGATTTTCGACGCTGACACCGCTGGCTCCCGGTGCTTTGATTAACACGTTGGTGTCGCCAAGCGGCTGGCTAAAAGTGACGCCATCTGCGTGCCCGATAACTCCGCCGGACGCCTGCCAGTTGAAATCATGCTGATCGCGGTCATAGTTGTAGCCCAGACCGAGCGTGCCGTAAGTCGCCTGCCAGTTGGCATTCGCACTTCCGCTGTATCCGTTGGTATCGCTATGGCCCTGAGTCACGCTGTAGTTGAGATTGCGCCCTTCCAGTAACGTGCCGCCGATCCCGGCTTGCATCGTGGCGTCGCCATCAGAATTATTGCTGGCGGCAAAGGTGGCATACGCGCGATCAAGGGTGCTGGTGCGCGAATATCCATGCCCCAACAAGGTGCTGAACGGCACGGAAAGGTTGAAAGCCATAATGCGATCGTTGCCGGAAATCCCGACGGATTTGCTCCAGGACATCGAAAGCGAATAGCTTATGCCGCGCCAGCCGCTGGCATAGCCGGTCTGATACCAGGTGTTGTTTTGATTGGTTTCCCAGTATGTTTGCTGGCTACCGGAAAGGTAGAGCGAGCCGTAATCCCCCAGCGATTGAGAAACGTTGACTTGAAAACGCCCGCGCTTGCTGTAGCGCAAATTGTGGTAGCTCTGCACCACCGGCTCATTTTTGCCGCCGCCGTCTGCTTCATCGGCGTATTCATAGCCTTCGATATTTTTGTATGCCACTTCGTCGAGCGTATAAAAGCCGCGCGTGGAATAGCGGTAGCCCAGCAACTGGAAGTTGGTGCCGTAATCGCTGAGGGATTTGGCGTAGAGGAAGCGCAGTGACTGGCCCTGATGTTCGCTGTCATCCGCCAGCCGACTGCGGGCGTGGGTGACATCCATCGAAATGGCTCCCCATTCGCCGAGGTTTTTGCCCGCGCCCATTGCCAGCGCGGTGTAATCTTCAGCAAGCTGCGTGCCGCCATAAACGGTATAGCCATCGCGTAAACCGGCCACCAGCGTGGCCTGGGTGAAGAATGGCGTAGTTTGCTGGTCGCTGCCGCTGCGGAAATCCCCGGCCACAACGTCGAATTTCACCCGCCCTTCACGCTGTAACAACGGAACGGTGGAGTACGGCACGGTATATTTTTGCTGCGTGCCGTCTTTCTCTTCGAGCGTCACGTCGAGATCGCCACTGGACGAGGTCGGGTTGAGGTCACTAATCACAAACGCACCCGGCGAAACGTAGCTTTGGTAAATCACAAAGCCGTTCTGGCGGATGGTGATTTTGGCGTTAGTGCGGGCGATACCGCGCACCGTGGGCGCGTAGCCTTGCAGGCTGTCGGGATACATATTATCCGCCGAATAAAGCCGTGCGCCGCGAAAACCGAGACTGTCGAACACGTCGCTGCCGGTATTGCTGTCGCCCATCACCAGCTCGCTTTTGAGCGGGATAATCGTGCGCTGCGCGTAGGTGCTGATGTTGTTCCAGTGGCTGGTTCGGTAATCATCACCCCGGCTGTAGCTCCAGGCGCCGCTGTTACGCAATCGCCACGGCCCATAGTTCAGGCCGCTTTGCAGGCTTAAATAATAGTTATCGTCAGAACTGCCATGGTTGCCGGTAAAGCCGTAGTTCAGCAGTGCGGCGGGGATCCCCTCGTCCCACTGGTTCGGGGGAATATAACCCCGTGCGCTGTTGAGCAGCGACGCCTGCGGCAAGCTGATATCAAGGCGTAATTTGGCAAAATCAAAGTGGGTTTCGGAATCAGGGATAAGCGTTGCCATCGGCACACATTCACCGGCCTTAAACTTCGCCAGTTGAGGATAAGCGAGCATATTTAAGCCGAGGCGTTTGAGCCACTCAGTGTCCAGACACGGCACCAGCCCGCTTGATGTGGCTTTTCCGCTTTTGGCGTCGCTGGCAATGAAACGGATATCCTGAGTGGCGATAAATTCATCGTTACGCCAGATATCCACGCGATATTCGCCCGGAGCCTGGTGGCTGCCTTTTTCGAAACGTGATAAATCCGCCACGGCGGCGTCTTCTGCCGATAAAAACCCAGGGTTAAAGTAGCTTTCAGCTGAACTTATTCCGGGCCAGAGGGCTGCCATTATCATCGCCGCAAGCGGGGTGACTGACTTATTGTTCATCTGCCAGGTATCCTTATTGTGCAGATCACCTGCATTACTGCATTACGCCCGCTTGCACCGGCGTGACCGCACCGTAGTCATTCACCGTCTGGAAGGAGATAGCGCCTTTCAGGCCTGCGGGAACCGTCACCTGCGATACGCTTTTTGGCGCGACCATGGTATTGGCGAGTTTTTCGTTGCCGATTTTTAGATTGACGGTGCTGACGTAATAGGGAGAAGGATTGTGAATGCTCAACTGCCCGCCGCTACGGCTAAAGCGCAGTTGTTTTGCCGCTTCTTCTGGCTGCATTTGCAGGTTTTTAGGGCGCACAAACAGCTTGATGCGCGACAAAATCGCCAGTTGCAGCACGTTGCTGCCTTCGAGGTTATCTTTATCGACCGAAGGAATCGCTTTCACGTTCATCCAGTAAATCGTCTCGCGGTCAGTTGGCAACGGCGGCCCGGCGTAAATAATGCGCAGCGTGTTTTCACTTGAGGGTTCGCTGACAAATAGCGGCGGCGTTACAATAAACGTTTTATCTTTCACGCCCTGGTTATTTTCAATCCACGAGTTCACAAGATAGCGTTCTTTATTGTCGCTATTTTTAATTGAGAGTGAGGTTTGTTTTGCCTCAGCAGGATAAATAACCCGAGTTGCACCCAGAGCAATGCCTCCGGCCGCTTGTACATTAAAGCCCAGCATTAACAGGCACAGCATTATGGCCGAGCCTTGTTTAAATAAAGTCGTCATTACACGGCACCATCATTATTTCTCTGTTTAACTTCAGCAATAATGAATTAATAAATGAAGCCTCATTGCTGAGGCTTTAGATTAAGATTGATGAACGGGTTTTGTAGGGTGGATACGGGGTTTGTCATCAGTCTCATACCTCATTTTTGAGGTTTTTATTATTCGTATTTCATGACGAAGGTGGCGTCTGCATTCGCCTGACCGGCTGTTGCAACCGCTGCGGTAGATTTATAACGCGCGGTAAACGGCAAGGTGTTAGTGCCATCAATCAGAGTCTGCGCGGTGGAGAATACTGCGCCATCCGGGGTCAGCACTTTAGATTTGTTGTCCAGAATCTGGATACCCACGCCGCCTGCTGTGGTGCTGTTGTCACCCGAGTTAATCGCCAGCAGCGTAGGATCGGTGGCATCAGTCTGGCCAGAGAAGGAGACGGAAGCCAGGGTTGAAACAGATGTATCGCAATCATTAAGCACGATAGTGAATGGAATCTGAGCGGAGGTATCGCCCACTTTAGTAAATGCCGCAGTGCGGTACTGGCCCAATTTCACCGTCTGATCGGAAGACTGAGTGCTGACTGCGCAGGCTGCATTCACCAGTTCACCTTTAAAGTGAATAGTTCCGCCATTAACAGTGACCGCATCGGCTTGTGCTGCGCCGCTCACTAATGCAATACCCGCAACCAAAGTAGATGCAATTTTGCTGAATTTCATTGAGATTCCTTTTATTATCAAAATACCCTGTTTGAATAATGCATCCTTCATTATTCCAGTAAATAACCGAGGCCATAGGCAGCCTATTCCCTCCCCTCATTCCCTGTGGAGATATTTATTTATCGTTATCAGCGAGATTGTGATTTTCATTTAAATCCCAATATCTTCGACGGGGGATAATTTAAGTTAAATACACATTTAATAACATGTACCAAACCTTTATCATGCCTAAGGAATGTCTTATTAACGCCTAAGAAATAGTGGCGACAAAAGAACCACTCCCAAAAGGAAGTGTCTGTGGAGAGTGAGCGTAGCCAACAAAGAGGCGGCCTGGAGTATGACGAGTACAGATAAAACCTGGTACATTCCGGGCGAATAACAGATATTCTTAGCCAATGTTTTTAAGCCGTTAAATTATTGATTCACTGGATCGATCCTGATGATACAAAAAATGTTAAAAATGCCTTTGTTGTTGGCATTATTGTCCTGCCTGATATTGACTCCTTTGATATCACATGCTGATGATTCTACAGGACAAACTGCCACCGAAGAGCCTGCAAAGGTCAACGCCAGCACCGCGCTGCCTGCGTTGCAAAAACGCCTGGATGCGTTAAAACAGCGCGTCTCCGCCGCGAAAATGGACAAGCAGTTCACCAGTCTTAACGACGATGCGCAAAAGCTGGCGAGCGAAGCCGACAAACTCGCCGTGGCGCTGGCTCCGCAATTAACCCAAATTCAGGCGCAGCTTGATGTTCTGGGGCCAGCCCCTGCGCCGGGCACGCTGGCAGAAACGCCGCAAGTGGTGAGCCAACGCAAGCAGCTCAATAACAGCAAAACGTTGCTCACTACCCAAATTGAGCAAACGAAAGCGATTTCCGTGGGCGCGCAAAACCTGTCGTCACAAATTTCCGGGTTGCGTCGTGACGCGCTGAAAACGCAAATCGCGCTGAACACCGGCAGTATTCTCGGTGAAAAGTTCTGGTCGCCGGTAGTGAGTTATAGCGATAAAGACGCCGAACGTTTTGGGGACTTTGGTACGCAGGTTAGCAACGCGTGGGACCAGGCGTGGAGCGAAGAATGGCGTCTGGGCACCGGGATCTATTTGCTGTTAGCGCTGGGCATTGGGCTATTGGGTCGCCGTGGGCTGGATAGCCCAATGAACTGGATTTTGCCGCGCTGGCTGCCGCAGGGGCGTTTTCGTCGCAGCTTCCTGGCTTGTTTCACCACGTTAAGCACCACGCTGACGCTGGGCATCAGCATGCAGTTGCTGTGTTATATCTTCACTCGCCTGCCCGATACCTCCGCGTTGATCAACGAATTTGCCGAGCAATTAGTTGAACTCACCTATTTTTCTGCGGTGATCGCCGGGCTGGGTATCGCACTGCTCTCCAATAACCACCCTTCCTGGCGACTGCCAGGCATTGCCGATCCCATCGCTAAAACGCTGGCGACATTCCCGATTTTGCTGGCAACGTTTATCTTTATCTTCGGCATTATTGAACAACTCAACGCGCTGGTCGGCGCGAGTATTGCCGCCACGCTCTTTGGTAATGGTCTTTCCGCATTACTGGTGGCGCTGAACTGTTTAATCGCCCCGATTCGCGTTAACCGTATCCGCCGTAAAATGCGTGCCGATGGCGAGCAAACCGAAGCCCGCTCAACGGTCGCGGGCCTGATTCACCTGGTCATCAGCCTCACCGCGTTCGTCATCCTGCTGGCATTGCTGATTGGTTACATCCCGCTGGCGCGTTTCGTCACCTTCGAATTGCTGTGGATTGGGCTGGTGGTTTCCAGCCTGTATCTGCTGATTCATTTCGTGGTTGATTTGTGTGAAGCGGTATTCTCGCCTTCCACCCAGAGCGGGAAAATCCTCAAAAGCACGTTGAGTGTGAATGACCGTCACCTGTCGCTTGCCGCAACGTTGTTCTCCGCGCTAGGCAAAACGACGCTGCTCATAATGGCCGCCGTAGCGCTGCTGAACGGCACTTTCGGCACCACGACGCCGATGGAGTTGCTGACCAAGATTGCCGATATGTGGGGCGGAAAAGGCCTCGAAGGCATGAACATCATCCCGGCACATGCGCTTAATGCGGTGCTGTGTCTGGTGGTCGGCTGGTATGTGCTGCGCTCCACGCGCCGCTGGCTGGACAATGATTTCCTGCCAAAAACCAATATGGATCGCGGCCTGCGTGCCTCGCTGGTGACGCTGTTTACCAACGTCGGCTACGTGCTGATTATCATGCTCACCCTTTCGATGCTCGGCATTGAATGGAACAAACTGGCATGGATCGTCAGCGCCCTGTCGGTGGGTATCGGTTTTGGCTTGCAGGAAATCGTGAAGAACTTTATCTCCGGCCTGATTCTGTTAACCGAGCGCCCGGTGAAAGTGGGTGATTTAGTGAGCATCAGCGGCGTTGAAGGGGATATCCGTCGCATCAATGTGCGCGCCACCGAGATTCAGTTAGGCGACAAATCCACGGTCATCGTGCCGAATTCGCAGCTCATTTCGCAGAACGTGCGTAACGCCACGATGGGCAATGCACAAGGCGTGGCAACCATTGCCCTGACCTTCCCGCTGGATATCGACCCAGAGCAAGTGCGTAATTTATTGCTCGAAGCCTATAATCTGCATGAATCGATTCTGGAAAACCCGAAGCCTTCCGTCAGCTTTAAAGAGCTGGGGCCAACCGGCATCGTGCTGAGCGTAACCGGCTATGTAAACAGCCCGCGCATGGTGAGCTCAACGCGCAGCGACTTGCTGTATGAAATCCTCAAAATGCTGCGCGCGGCGGGTGTTAGCCTGAGCCAGACGCAGACCATGGTACTCGAGCAACCAATCAGCAAAATCGCCACCGAAGAGTAAGTCTGCCGCTACAATCTGTGGAAACGGGTTGTAGCGGAATCATCATTATTAAGAATAATCGCCATCAAACCCATTCAGCAGTTTGATACAAATCAATAAGGGTTCAGGCGTCCGGCAGCATTATCTCGCTCCGGAAATATTCCATTTCTCATATTCACGGTTGTGAATAAATTGAGAAAAAATACTGATAAGAGAGTTAATGATGAGCAAACTGAAAACGTTAGTGATGGTTCTGGGTTTTGTCGCTTTTTCTGCCAGCGCTGCGCTGCCGCTGTTTAACGGCAAAGGCCAACCGGGTGATGTGCATATCGACCAGGGCGGCCCGGTTTACCTGAACGGCAAAGAAATGAAGCTGAAGAAAATCAACGACAACTATTACGAAGCCACTGGCCAGGGCGTTGTGCTGTCAATTTCCACCTCCCCGGACGGTTCAGCAGATGTCAGCTGGACAGGCAAACATCGCGCGCACGGCATGATTGTTTCTGCTGAGCAAGCCGCTGCTGATGCCAAAGGCCCATCCGGTCGCCCGCTGGATTGCAGCCGTAAAGATCTGACTAACGCAGAAATGAAAGCCTGCCAATAAAAAAACCGGTCATGGAGGACCGGCTTTTAGTACGTCATTAAATCAATTCTTATTAAGACAACAACTCAATCGGCTCGTTATTCCCGCGAGCACGCCACAGCACGAACCAGCGTTGAATCGACGCCACCATAATCACCAGGCCCAACGCGACCATGACAATGGAAATCGTGCCGTTGAAGATGTTGAAACCTTTCGCGGCGCTGTTGAAGTAGACGTTTTTCACCATCCAGTACGCTGCGTAGTTGACCGTCACGTACAGATACGACAACGGCACCAGGCAAGTCAGTACGTACCAGCGTTTTTCTGACATGCGCAGGATAATGGTCGCGCCAATCATCAGGCCAATCGACGCCATTAACTGGTTAGATACGCCAAACAGCGCCCACACCGAGTTGATATCGCCGGAGTTCAGCAAGTAACCCCATAACAGGCAAGCCACGATGCTGCAACCAATCGCGCCTGGCATCCAGTTAGTGCGTTTGAGCGGAGCCCAGATATCACCGAGGAAATCTTGCAGTAAATAACGTGCGACGCGAGTACCGGAGTCCACCGCCGTCAGAATAAACACCGCCTCGAACATCACCACGAACTGGAAGAAGTAAGACGCCAGATGGCTGAACCATGGTATGCGGGTGAAGATATCCGCCATGCCGACCGCCAGCGTCACCGCCCCGCCGGTACGACCGTATAAATCCAGGCCGATGGATTCGCTCAACTGCGGCAGATTCACCACGTTCATGCCCAAACCAGCAAACACTTCCGGTGCGGAGTTAATCGCGAAGTAATCTGCTGGATGCAGCGCCGTGGCAGCAATCAGTGCCATTACGCCCACCACGCATTCCGCCAACATCGCGCCGAAAGCCACCGGCAGAATGTCGTTCCATTTGTCGATTTGTTTTGGCGTGGTGCCGGAACCGATAAACGCATGGAAGCCAGAAATCGCGCCACAGGCGATGGTGATAGAGATAAACGGCCAGACTGGGCCAGCCAGAACTGGGCCATTACCGTGGATAAACTGCGTCACCGCCGGGAACTGAATTTCCGGGTTGATGAACACCACGCCCACCACCAGCGCGCCGAACACGCCGATTTTCATAAAGCTTGAAAGGTAACCGCGCGGGGTCAGCAGCATCCACACCGGCAAAGCGGTGGCAAAGAAGGCGTAGAACGGCAGCACCAGGCTGACGGTTGAAGCGCGCAGACTCAGCCATTCGCCGAATGACGATTCCTGGATATATGGGCCGATGATCACGCAGGCGAAGATAACGATAATCCCCACCCAGGTCGCGCCGCGCATGCTGCCGGTATAGCGTTCCCACAGGCCAACGCAAATCGCCACCGGGATAGTCATAAACACCGCAAACGTGCCCCACGGGTTACGTTCCAGCGCGTGCACCACAACCATCGATAAACCCGCCATGGTGATGGTGATAATGAATAACATCGCCAGGCCAGTACACCAGCCAGCGACCGGGCCAAGCTCCGCTTTTGCCACTTCTGAGAGCGACTTTCCACGGTGTTTCATGGAGGCGAACAGCACCACGGTGTCGTGCACCGCGCCGCCCACCACACAGCCAATCACCAACCACAGGAAGCTTGGCAGATAACCATATTGCGCGGCCAGAACCGGGCCAACCAACGGGCCAGCGGCGGCAATCGCAGCAAAGTGGCTGCCGAAGTTAACCCATTTTTTAGTCGGGACGTAGTCTTTGCCGTCCTCAAGAACATGTGACGGTGTGATTTCAGAGTCATCAGCCTTCAGAACTTTACGGACGAAAAACACCCCGTAAAGGCGATAGCAGATAGCCAGAATACACAGGGTCGCGATAACAAACGTTAGTGCGTGTTGCATAACCCACTCCAGAGCCAAAGAGAAAAAATTCAGCGCTATGCTGGCATGGGGCGGGGGTGCAAGGAGTGGGAGTTTTGGTGAGTGGTTGTATTTGCGTGTGAGTGGTTGGAAATGGGGGGTGAGTGGTTTTAATCACCCTCACCCCGGCCCTCTCCCTGAGGGAGAGGGTTAGGGTGAGGGCCTTACACTACTTCTGAGGCCTCAGCGCCTTCACCTGATCCGCCGTCACATCCCCCGGCAAACCACCCCACGTCACGCGCAGGTAATTTACCAGCTCCGCAATCTGCGCATCATCCAGACGATCACCAAACCCTGGCATACTCTGCATGCTTTCCCCGTTCGGGAAGTTTTGCGCAGGCAGACCGTCCATAACCGAAACGATCAGGTTCTTCGCATCCGGCTGGCGCAGCGTGGCGTTGTTCAGCATGGAAACAGCAACGTGCGGTTTGCCTTCGCCTTCACGGGCATGGCAGCCAGCGCACTGGTCGAGATAGGTCATGCGCCCTGCCTCGTTGCCCTGGCCGAGTTTCGCCGGGATCGCCGCCGGAGGCGCTTCGCCCATCAGATACGTCGCCATCGCTTTTTGATCTTCAGGCGTCAAATGCTGCGTGCTCAGATCCACCACCATATGCATTTCGCTAAACGCGCTGCCCTGTGGCGCAATGCCGGTGGTGAGGAATTGTTTCACGTCGTCCGGCGTCCAGCCGCGTTGCGCTAATGCTTTCGGCGTAATATCCGGCGCCATAAAGCGCCCAAGTTCCCCACCCTGCATCGCTTTGTCGAGCTTCATCTGGCCGAGTAATCCGCGCTCGGTATGGCATTCGCCACAGTGCCCGAGCACGTCCGCCAGATAACGTCCACGCTGCCAGTCGGCAGAGTTGCCGGTAGAAATCGCAGGCAGCGGATCTTTGCTGTGGAACAGGATATTCCAGCCAATCAGCGCGATACGCTGGTTGAACGGGAAGCTCATTTCGTTATCCGGCGTTTTCACGTCTACCGCCGGGCGGGTCATCAGATACGCATAAATGTCGTCTGAATCCTGGCGCGAAATGTTTTTGTACGAGGTGTACGGCATCGCCGGGAACAGATGGCGTCCGGTTGGGCCAACGCCCTCGGTCAGCGCTTTATAGAAATCATCTTTCGTCCAGCGGCCAATCCCGTAATCAGCCGATGGCGTCAGGTTGCTGCCGTAAATTGTGCCGTACGGGGATTCCAGCGGATAGCCACCCGCCAGCGGTGCGCCGCCGGATGCCGTGTGGCAAGCCGCGCAGTCAGCCGCTTTGGCAAGATAACTGCCGCGCTCGATTTGCTCTTTGCTGGCGGTGACTTTTTGCACCGGGCCGTCATACGTGCGGTATTCCCGCCAGTACAGAATCGCCACGATAATGGCGATAATCACCAGTACGATTAGCGCGAGACGCTTTTTCATTTCACCGCCTCCTTCACCAGCCCCGGCGTTTTCAGCACCACGTCGCGCACGGCTTCGTAGTAACGCACGTAGCCGGTGCAGCGGCAGATGTGGTTTTCCAGCGCCTGGGAAATTGCGCCTTCCAGTTCGTCGCGTTCGATGGGCTCGCGCTTGAGTTTCTCAACAAAAATCGTCGCGGCATTCACAAAGCCTGGCGTGCAGTAGCCGCACTGGAAGCTGTAATGATCGAGGAAAGATTGCTGGATCGGCGAAAGCTCGACGACTTCGCCTTGCTCATCGACTTTGGCGTGGCCTTCCACGGTGCGGACTTTTTTGCCGTTAAAGAAATGTGCGCCGGTAATGCAGGTGCGCACTTCTTCGCTGGTGCCGCTTGGGTTATCGACAATCGCCACACAAGCGTGACAAATGCCCTGCCCGCAACCAAGGCGCGAACCGGTCAGATAAACGTATTCGTGGAGGAAATCGATCATCATCAACCCTTCCGGCACATCAATCGGGCCGTACGGTTTGTTGTTGATGGTCAGGGTCATTGGTTTAGTTTTGATGCTCATGGTAATACCTCACGAATATTTTCAGCACGGACAGGCAAATCACGGAAACGGTGGCCGGTGGCATCGGCAAGCGCGTTAATAATCGCGGCAACTACCGGGATCATCACCACTTCAGCCATACCTTTTGGCGGGTCAGTTTCCGAAAGCGCAGGCAGGATATCGCCGGTCTGTTTCCAGACGGCAACATCGCTGGCGCGCGGCATGTGGTAACGGTTGAAGTTCCATGTTCCGTTACCCGGCCCGTCTTCGTAGAGAGGTAAATATTCGTGGAGCGCGTGGCCGATACCCATCGCCAGGCCGCCCTGCAACTGCCCGGAAACCAGTTCCGGCACAATCAAGTTGCCGCATTCCATAATCGAGTGGTGATTGAGCAGTTCGACATCACCCGTTGCGAGGCTGACCGCAATTTCTGCCAGCGTGGCGACCGCGCTGTAGTACGTCACCGCCGCGTTGTTACGCTGGGTTGGCGGGTAATAAACGTGTTCGCGAGCGAGCGTGGTGAATTCGCCATTGCCGTTGCGCACCGATAAACCATCAATCGGCAGGCGTCTGCTTTGCTCGCCCAGTTTGAAATCGGCTTCTGCCCACTGCCAACGGTTAAACACATGCACCGCTGCGCCGGTCATCAGCCCCATTTCATAGGCCTTTTTCGCAATTCTTTCGAGGCTGAGAATTTCCATGCCAGCGGCGGTTAAGCCACCTTCCACCCAACGGGCGTCGTCGATACGCACCACCAACGGAGCCGCCTGGCCGCCGCCGATTCCGGTGCTCCAGATTGCCATCGCCGCAGGCCACACGCCCTGTTCGAACACTAAACGCGCCGCTTCACGCGTGCTGTGGGAGAAGTAAAAAGCCGAGTTACTGGCGCTCGATGGCGAGCAGTAAGACGGTGACCACGCCGGGTTTGCCGCCAGTTTGTCCTGCTCTTCCTGGGACATAATGTACGGGTCGCCGCTGGTGACAATCGGCAGCGTTGACCAATCAGTAACGGAGAAATGCGCTTCATCAGCCGGTTTGCCCAGCCATTGCGCGCACAGCACCGATTGTGAAGTCGACATGCCGGTGCCCATTTCCGCGCCGCTGTGGTGCAAAGTAATGCGCCCTTCAGCACTCAATTCCACGCGGGCAAACGAGGTTTCCGCTCCGGTGCCAAAGTCTTTTTGCACGCAGCCAAAGCCGACGCCGTAGCGTTTGCCTGGGTTTTTCATTTCAAATTCGGCTTTGCGTTCAGCGCGTTTCAGCCAGATTTCATGTTTTGCCGCTTTCGCTAACACTTCATCGACACGAATCGCCCCGCCAGGAATCGCGCCTTGCGTGTTTTTCATGCCGGATTTCAGCGCGTTGCGCATACGGAATTCGATTGGGTCGATATTCAGCTCGGCGGCAATTTCATCCACCATCATTTCAGTGGCGGCCATGCTTTGCAGCGTGCCGTAACCGCGAGCGGAACCGGCGTCAATAGCGCGGGAAGCTATGCCAACCGCCGACAAATCACTTTTCGGGAAGTAGTAAATGGACTGCGCAGCCGTCGCGCCGACCATGGCAACTGATGGCGTAAAGTTGCTGCGCCCGCCGCCGTTGGCGGTCATATCGCCTAAAAACGATTGCAGAACGCCGGTCTGTTTGTTGACCGCAATGGTGTAATTCATGTCGAACGCGTGGCGTTTGATCGAGGTCTGGAACTGCTCGTAGCGGTCGTTGGCCAGGCGCACCGGATGACCGTCGCCATACATCGCCGCCACCGCGCCGTAAAACGGGAAGTTGTAGTGATCTTTCGAGCCGTAACCCACGGTGTAACACGGATGCAGAATCAGCTGTTTTACCGGCGACGTGGCTTTTGCCAGCATGCGCGGCATTTCGTCGGCCACTTCCTGCGGGGATTGCGTCGGCACCACCATATGCAGCGTTTGCGTGGCGGGGTCGAACCAGCCGTTGGAGTTATCTGGCTCAAGGGCGGCGGTGTCGATAGATTGCGTGGTGTAGCGGCGGTTCATTACCAGCCAGTCTTGCGGCGGGTTTTTCAGCTCGTCGGCAATTTGCGAAGCATAGAACATGCCTTCCTGGTCCAGCTTGCCGCCTTCGCGCCCTTCAGGCCAAACCGGCAGATGCTTTCTCATTGATACCGGGAAGATGGGCATATCTTTCAGGCTGGAGAATTTATCGTCGTCCTGGGAAGTGGCCCCGCCGACGCGCACAAAGCGGAAGGTTCCCCACGGGTCACGCTCCAGCGGCCCGGTTTCTGCGCCATACTGGATCACTTCGTCTTTGAATTTCAGTTTGTCTTTGGCGAAACGGAAACGGGCGAAATCGTGATAGATCAAAATCGCTACGGCCTGGCCGAGATACGCCGGAGTTTTGCCGGTCGGCAGCAGCATGTCTTCGCCGTAAAACGCCGGGAAGGCTAAACCGTCGCGCGCCAAATCTTCAGCGGTCACAATACGGTCAGGTTTGAGATCGTCGCCTAATAAAGAGAGATCGATACCGCTAAACAGCCTGTCGGCTTGAGTGGTGCGCAAAATAAAGGCGTGGGCCTGTTTCTGCGGCCAGTGCGGCATATCTACGGCACGAATATCACGGGCGAAAACTTTCTGGCCCATGACTTTTGATTTGCCGTCGATACGAAAACGAACGCGTTTGTTTTTGGCATCCCATTCCGGGGACTGGAGGATTTTAGCCTCAAACAATGCTGCGTAGGCGCGGCTGTAGAGAGGGGCAAGATAGACCGCGACTCCTGCTACGACGGCGCTTTTTATAAAGCGACGCCGCGATGGATTAAAATTGCTCATAAAAC
This sequence comes from Buttiauxella izardii, assembly GCF_003601925.1. GTDB lineage: Bacteria > Pseudomonadota > Gammaproteobacteria > Enterobacterales > Enterobacteriaceae > Buttiauxella > Buttiauxella izardii. Next base: position 32,561 of record NZ_QZWH01000029.1, on the reverse strand, counting down.
ATCCCGTTAATTTTATAATTGTCTTTTTTTTGAACTAATTGCACAGCATTTAGATATATCCGTAGTGATTATGAGTATATCCATTTAAGCTAAATCATGTGAGAATTAACAACTCATTTTCATAAAAAAAACATATTTGCGCAAACAGTTGCGCAACAAATTTACGTAATCTGTGTGATAAAAAGTGCCGAGGAATCAGTCTTGAGCAGGAATGTGGGCATTATCATCACCGCCGCCGGGTTTGCCAGACGCTTCCGGGAAGCAGGTGGAAATGGCAATAAACTGGATGCGCGTCTTAACAATTGCAGCGTGTTTGCGCAAACGCTGAACAACGCCTGCGCAACTCATCTTGCGGTTCACGTAGTGACGCGCCCGGAAAATACTCACATTCAGGATTTGTGCCATGCGCAGCAGGTTCCCGTCACGCTTATCGACAGCACAGGTTTGGGTGAATCCATCGCCGCCGGAGTTCGCGCCAATTCCGACTGGCACGGCTGGCTGATTCATCTCGCGGATATGCCCTTTGTTCCCCCCGACGTGTTCTTGCAAGTTGCCGATGCGCTAAAAACCTACCCGCTTGTGCGCCCGCGCGTGGGTTCACTGCCCGGCCATCCGGTGGGATTCGATAACACCGGGTTCGACAAACTGTGCGGCCTTACGGGCGATAACGGCGCGCGTGAGTTGTTAAAAGGTGAAGCGGTGCATTTTATTGAAATTGATGATGGCGACTCGCAACGCGACATCGACCTTCCATCACAACTGGTACAAGGGAGAAAATAATCGTGCAACACCTTGATATGAGTGTGATTCGCCAGGCGCGAGAGTGGCTTACGGCACAACCGGTCTGGCTCTGTACCGTGTTAAATACCTATGGTTCATCGCCGCGCTCACCGGGCGCGCTGATGGTCGCCACCGCCGACAACCGCTTTTGCGGCTCGCTTTCCGGCGGCTGTGTGGAAGAGGATTTTTTGCAGCGTATTGCGCAAGGTGAATACCAGCAAGCCAGCCAAATTGTGCGCTATGGCGAAGGCGGACTGGAACCGGGGATCGCACTACCCTGCGGCGGCGTGCTGGATATTCTGGTGGAATATCTGCCCGCCACGGCGGGAAATGGGGCTTATCTCGAGAAAATGGAAAATGCGCTGAGCGGCCATTTTGCCCTGCAAAAACGCCTGACGCTGCCTGAGCCTTGCTGCCATCTTGAAGTCACTGAGTTTGCCGAGATCACCCAGGTTGAGCGCCATGGGCAACAGATTACGCTGCATGTTGCCGCCGCCCCGCGCCTGCTGATTGCCGGGCTGTCGAGCGTGGCGCTGTACTGTGCCGATTTTGCCAGCTCGCTCGGTTTTGAAGTGTTAGTTTGTGAGAATCGCCCGGAAGTGCTGGAGAACTTCGCCACACAGCTCAAGTCGGAAATCACGCTGCTTAAACAGTTCCCGGCGAACTATCTCGAACAAAATTCCTGCCACGCGAATACGGCGATTGTCGCGCTAACCCATGACCCGCGCATGGATGATTTAACCATGATGGAAGCGGTGAATACGCCTGCGTTTTATATTGGCGCAATGGGCTCGCAGAAGAACAGCGCGAAACGGCTGGAGCGGTTACAGAAAATTGCCGAATTAAACCCGGAAGAATTACAACGCATTCATGCGCCGATTGGCTTGCCGTTAGGCAGCAAAACTCCGGCAGAAATTGCCCTGGCGGTGATGGCGGATATTGTGAAGCGGAAAAACGAAGCGCGGGGATAGCGTCGGATGACGCTGGCGCTTATCCGACCTACGAAAGACATTCGTAGAGTGGATAAGCGCATAAAATCTTACTTCTTCGCGACGTGTACGCGTGAAGTTAAACCACGCAGGAAGTAGCGCAGGAACTGGTCGCCACATTCACGGAAGTTTTTGTTCTCTGGTGCGCGCATCATCGCGGTGATTTCCGGCATAGAGATGCGGAATTCCTGGCTGGTCAAAATTTCCAGCACGTCGTCAGTTTTCAAATCAAACGCAATACGCAGTTTTTTCAGGATGATGTTATTGGTCATCTTGCGTTCAATTTTTGGTGCAGGTTTGCTTTCGTCTTTGCCGCGCTTGAAGTAAATCAGGCCATTGAGGAAGTTTGCCATCAGGATATCCGGGCAAAGTTTGAAGTTCTCTTCGTCTTCTTTTTTGGTCCAGGTGACAATTTGCTCGGCAGTCACGGCAGTGTCGGTCAGGGCGAAGATTTTCACCATGTCGTCGTTGCCCAAATTCAGCATGTAGCGCACGCTGCGTAATACGTCGTTATTCATCATAGTGGTGATTCTCTCGTTCTAAATCTTACAAGCGGGGGTATTTCTAAAGCGGGCAGTATATCGGCACGATTGCAGATACCCTAATAAATAAAACTACACCGCTTTCAGCCCCAGCGCCTCTTTCAGGCTTTTAAGATAGCGGCGGCTCACCGGAACGGATTGCCCGTCGCGCAGCATCAGTTCGGCCTGCCCGCCGTCTTCAAAACGGATCTCTTTAAGATGCGCCATGTTCACCAGGTATTGGCGATGGCAGCGCACCAGCGGCGTGCGGCTTTCGAGGGTGCGCAATGTGAGTTCGGTAAACCCTTCGCTCCCTTGCGCGTTGGTGACATACACCCCGCTCATGCGGCTGCTGGCAAACATCACCTCTTCCATTTGCAAAAGGTAAATTCGGCTTTGCCCGGTGCAAGGGATGAATTTGAGATCTTCCTGGTTGGGCGTCAGTAACGTCATGTCCTGATCGACGCGTTCATGGCGCAGGCGATGCAGTGTTTTCTCCAGCCGCTTGCCGTCTATCGGTTTGAGCAAATAGTCAAACGCGTGTTCTTCAAACGCCTGCACCGCGTATTCGTCAAAAGCAGTGAGGAAAACGATGTAGGGCCGCTGTTCCGGGTCGAGCATACTCGCCATTTCCAGGCCGCTAATGCGCGGCATCTGGATATCGAGAAACACCACGTCCGGGTGTAAACGATGCACCGCGCCAATCGCTTCCACTGCGTTTCCGCACTCCCCCACAACCTCAATATCGGCCTCGTTTTGCAGCATGACGCGCAGATTCTCACGCGCCAGCGGCTCGTCATCGACAATCAGCACTTTTAACATGGGGTTTCCTCCAGAGGTAAACGTAGGGTGATGCGGGTAAATCGGTCGGATTCAAAGTCCACTTTGATGCCGCAGTCGTCGCCATAACGGGCGCGCAGGCGTTTGTCGACCAGGCTCATGCCCAGCCCGCAGGCGGATGGGTTTTCCTGATAAAGCCCGGCGTTGTCTTCCACGAACAAATGTAAATGCTCACCATTTTGGCTGGCGTTAATGGTGATTTCGCCCACGCCGAGCAATTGTGAAGTGCCGTGTTTAATGGCGTTTTCGACAATCGGCTGCAAAGTGAATGCCGGTAAACGTACCTGCTCAAGGCTTTGTGGAACGTTCAACTGCACACGCAAGCGCGACTGAAACCGCGCCTGTTCAATTTGCAGATACGCATTAACGTGCTCGATTTCATCGGCAAGGGTCACAATCTCGCTCGGGCGCTTAAGGTTTTTACGAAAGAACGTTGAGAGATATTGCACCAGTTGGCAGGCCTGTTCGTTATCCCGGCGAATCACCGCCACCAGCGTATTCAGCGCGTTAAACAAGAAATGCGGATTGACCTGCGCGTGCAGCAATTTGATTTCCGACTGTGTGAGCATCTGTTTTTGCCGCTCGTATTGCCCCGCCAGAATCTGTGCTGAAAGCAGTTGTGCAATACCTTCGCCCAGCGTGCGGTTTATCGAGCTGAACAGGCGATTTTTCGCTTCATACAGTTTAATGGTGCCAATCACCCGGCTATTTTCGCCGTATAACGGGATCACCAGCGTCGAGCCGAGTTTGCAGTTGGGGTGCAGCGAGCAGCGATAGGGCACTTCGTTGCCATCGGCATACACCACTTCGCCGCGCTCAATCGCCTGCCAGGTGTAATCGGATGAGATCGGACGCCCCGGCAAATGGTGATCGGCACCAATGCCGGTAAAAGCCAGCAGCTTTTCATGATCGGTGATCGCCACCGCGCCGATATCCAGCTCATGATGCAGCACCTGCGCCACTTTCATGCTGTTTTCCTGGTTAAATCCCTGGCGCAAAATCCCTTCGGTAGAGGCAGCGACTTTTAGCGCCGTGGCGGAAAATGCCGAGGTGTATTTCTCAAGCATCGCGCGCTTATCAAGCAAAATACGCATAAAGAGCGCCGCACCCACGGTATTGGTCACCATCATCGGCGCGGCAATACTTTTCACCAGGTTCAGCGCGTCAGCAAACGGGCGAGCAATCAGCAGAATAATGCCCATCTGGAAGAATTCAGCCAGCAGCGTAATGCCGCCTGCGGTGAGCGGGTTGAACAATAAATCGCTGCGCCCACGGCGAATCAAAAAGCGGTGTAAAAGCCCGCCCAGCAAGCCTTCAATAATGGTCGAAACCATGCAACTGAGTGCGGTCATTCCGCCCATTGAGTAACGGTGCAATCCGCCGGTCAACCCGACCAGCCCACCCACTAACGGGCCGCCGAGCAAGCCGCCCATTACCGCGCCAATCGCTCGCGTGTTGGCGATGGAGTCGTCGATATGCAGGCCAAAATAGGTGCCCATAATGCAGAAGATGGAAAACGTGACGTAGCAGAGTAATTTGTGTGGTAAACGTACGGTGACCTGCATCAACGGGATAAATAGGCGCGTTTTACTCATCAACCAGGCGATAACCAGGTAGACGCACATCTGCTGGAGCAGCAGTAATACCAGGTTAAATTCGTACATTGCGAGCGCCGTTAAATTTTAATGGGCGCGTAACATACGACAATGCGGCTTAACTTTCTTTGAAGGGATTCAATAATTTTTGATTTGCCCTCAATAATCGCGATATTCAGACTATGGAGTGCTTCAATTTGCTTATTCGCTCTTTTACCGAGAACGATCGTCTCAATTTACAGACTTTATATTTACAGGTTCGCCTGAGCGCCTGGCCGTGGCTGGACAGCAGCGCCTGGAAGCCAGAGGATTTTGATAGCACCACGCAAGATGAACAAATTTGGGTCGCGGAAGAGAACGGCGAACTGTTGGGTTTTGCTTCGGTCTTTGTCGCCGATAATTTTTTGCATAGTTTATATGTCGCTCAGAAACATCAGGGAAAACGAGTCGGGCTGGAATTGCTGAAGAAAGTTCAGGCAGAATTTACCGCTAGCGGCACGTTAAAATGTCTGGTGAAGAACGAGAATGCGTTGGAATTTTATCTGCGACACGACTGGAAAATTGAATCAACCGGGGATAGCGTGGACGGCGAGTATTATTTGATGCGATATGCGGGGTAATTTGCCCTCACCCTAACCCTCTCCCACGGGAGAGGGGATCATCCGGTTTGCTCCTTCTCCCTCAGGGAGAAGGCTGGGATGAGGGTGGTTTTAAATCAAACCGCTCTGAACGCAATATCCGCAGGGATCACTTCACCGCCCCAGTAAAGTTGTGCGGCAACTTTCCCGGCTAGCTGGCGATACTCCGCAGTAAATTCACTTTCCGGGCGGCTCACTACCGTTGGTTTGCCCGCATCAAGATCTTCACGCAGCGTTATGTGCAGCGGCATCTGGCCCAGCAATTTGGTGTGGTACTGATCCGCCAGTTTCTGCGCGCCACCAGTGCCGAAAATCGCCTCGTGATGGCCGCAGTTGCTGCAAATATGCATGCTCATGTTTTCGACGATGCCAAGTACCGGCACATCGACTTTCTCAAACATGACGATACCTTTGCGGGCATCGATCAGCGCGATATCTTGCGGAGTCGTCACTACAACCGCCCCCGTTACCGGAATGTTCTGCGCCAGTGTCAGCTGAATGTCACCCGTGCCTGGCGGCATATCAAGCACCAGATAATCCAAATCCGGCCACATGGTTTCTTGCAGCATTTGCATCAGCGCTTTGCTGGCCATCGGGCCGCGCCACACCATCGCGTTTTCATCCGTCACCAGATAACCAATGGAGTTGGTTGCCAGGCCATGCGCCATAATTGGCGTCATATGCGTGCCGTCTGGCGAGGTTGGGCGTTCGTGTTCCGCACCCAGCATGGTTGGGATCGACGGGCCGTAGATATCCGCATCCAAAATCCCGACTTTTGCCCCTTCGGCAATCAGCGCCAGCGCCAGGTTCACCGCCGTGCTTGATTTACCCACGCCGCCTTTGCCCGAACTAACGGCAATGATGTTTTTCACGCCGCTAATACCAGGGTGATTCTTTACACGTTTTAGCGTGGCGACGTTGTGGCTGAGTTTCCAGTCCACCGCTTTCGCGCCAGTAATACGCAGCAAATCAGAGCTGCATTGCTCTTGCAGTTCTTCAAAGGCCGAACGCCAGACGAACGGCATCAGCAGCTCGACGTGCAGCGTGTCGTCCAGCATGGCGACGTGGTGCAGCGCTTTGAGTGCGGTCAGATTATGTTTAAGCGTTGGGTGTTGAAAATTGGCTAGCGTCCCGGCGACCATAGCGCGCAGCTGCTCGGGGGAACGACTTGACGGGGATTGCGAATTCATCCCGGCTCCTTATGTTTTTATTGTCGGACATTGCAGTTTGTTAAGCATACCAGAAGCCACCAGGCGCGATAAAATTTCCTTGTGCAGCTTGTGTGGTTTACCGCAAGGCGGGCTTTCGGTTAACATCAAGGCCCTTTTCTCTTTAGAAGATGCAATTTCTACTATGGCTCATACCGCGAAAAAATTATTGGTAACGTGCGCACTTCCGTACGCTAACGGCTCAATCCACCTTGGTCACATGCTGGAGCACATCCAGGCTGACGTCTGGGTCCGTTACCAACGAATGCGCGGCAATACGGTTAACTTCATCTGCGCAGACGATGCACACGGTACGCCTATCATGCTGAAAGCACAGCAGTTAGGGATTACTCCAGAGCAGATGATTGCCGAAATGAGTCAGGAGCATCAGACTGATTTTGCTGGCTTTAACATCAGCTACGATAACTATCACTCCACGCACAGCGATGAAAACCGCGAGCTGGCGTCGCTGATTTATGGCCGCCTGAAAGAGAACGGTTTTATTAAAAACCGCACAATTTCTCAGCTTTTCGACCCGGAAAAAGGCATGTTCCTGCCAGACCGTTTCGTGAAAGGCACCTGCCCGAAATGCAAAGCACCAGACCAATACGGCGATAACTGCGAAGTTTGTGGCGCAACATACAGCCCAACCGAGCTGATTAACCCGCAATCCGTGGTGTCTGGCGCAACGCCTGTGATGCGTGATTCCGAGCACTTCTTCTTTGATTTGCCTTCGTTTAGCGAAATGCTGCAAGCCTGGACTCGCTCCGGTGCGCTGCAAGAGCAAGTGGCGAACAAAATGCAGGAGTGGTTCGAGTCTGGCCTGCAACAGTGGGATATTTCCCGCGATGCGCCATATTTCGGTTTTGAAATCCCGGATGCGCCGGGCAAATATTTTTACGTCTGGCTGGACGCGCCAATCGGTTACATGGGTTCATTCAAAAACCTGTGTGACAAACGCGGCGATACCGAAAGCTTTGACGAATACTGGAAGCAAGATTCCACAACCGAGCTGTATCACTTCATCGGTAAAGACATCGTTTACTTCCACAGCCTGTTCTGGCCAGCGATGTTAGAAGGCAGCGGTTTCCGCAAGCCAACTAACCTGTTCGTTCATGGTTACGTGACGGTGAACGGCGCGAAAATGTCTAAATCGCGCGGCACGTTCATTAAAGCCAGCACCTGGTTGAACCACTTTGACGCCGACAGCCTGCGTTATTACTACACCGCGAAACTCTCTTCGCGCATCGACGATATCGACCTGAACCTGGAAGATTTCGTGCAGCGCGTGAACAGCGACATCGTGAATAAAGTGGTGAACCTGGCTTCCCGTAACGCAGGCTTTATCGCCAAGCGTTTCGACGGCCAACTGTCTGCCGAAATCGCTGACCCGGCGCTGTACAAAACCTTTACCGATGCGGCACAAAGCATTGGCGAAGCGTGGGAAAGCCGTGAGTTTGGTAAAGCCGTGCGTGAAATTATGGCGCTGGCAGACGTAGCAAACCGCTATGTTGACGAACAAGCACCGTGGGTGGTGGCGAAGCAAGAAGGCCGCGATGCTGACCTGCAAGCCATCTGCACCATGGGTATAAACCTGTTCCGCGTGTTGATGACCTGGCTGAAGCCGGTTATCCCAACGCTTTCTGAACGTGCTGAAGCATTCCTGAATACGGAACTGAGCTGGGATGCTATCCAGCAGCCGCTGCTGAATCACAAAGTGAATAATTTCAAAGCGCTGTATAACCGCATTGAGATGAAACAGGTTGAATCGCTGGTTGAAGCCTCGAAAGAAGAAGTGAAAGCCGCTGCCGCTCCGGTCACTGGCCCACTGGCTGACGACCCGATTAGCGAAACGATCGCGTTTGATGATTTTGCTAAAGTAGACCTGCGCGTTGCGCTGATTGAGAAAGCGGAATTTGTTGAAGGTTCTGACAAGCTGCTGCGCCTGACGCTGGATCTTGGCGGCGAGAAACGCAATGTGTTCTCCGGTATCCGTTCTGCTTATCCAGACCCGGCCGCGCTGGAAGGCCGTTTGACGATTATGGTGGCAAACCTGGCACCACGTAAAATGCGCTTCGGTATCTCGGAAGGGATGGTGATGGCGGCAGGTCCTGGCGGGAAAGATATCTTCTTGTTAAGCCCGGACAGCGGTGCGCAGGCGGGTATGGCAGTTAAGTAATATTTTCCCTCACCCCGGCCCTCTCCCAAAGGAGAGGGAGAAAACCGGATATTCCCTCTCCCTCAGGGAGAGGGTTAGGGTGAGGGTTGTTTTGTTACGCGTCCGTCCGATTCCCAACGCTTTTATCTTTCAAAAACACAAACATCAAACCTAACCAAATCACGCCGCCGAGCAAATTCAGCAGGCTGAACAAGCCGTTTCCGCCTTGCAGATAAGCATGTTTACTCACTTCGATACCGACGGTGAAAATCAGCATCTGCAACATGCCCATCGCCGCTGAAACGGTGCCTTTGCTCATGTCGCTGGCGAACAACGTCAAACGAACCAGACCCGCATTCGCAAGGCCAATCCCGAAGGCGTAAATACTCAGCCCGGCGGTCATCCACAAATAAGCGTGCGTTGATGCCAATGTTGCCACCGCCGCAACCACCAGCCCCGGCACAATCCACCAGCCGCCCATGATGATCAGCGAACGTACGCTGCGACGTGAAGTTAACCGCGCCAGCACCAGGTTACCCATAATCAGTGCGCCGAATATTGGCACCTGCAACAAACCATATTCGTAGGTCGAAAGCTTTTCACCGCTGATGATAATAATTGGCGATTGTGCAATCCACGCCAGCAGCGGCAGGCTGACAAAACCAATCGCCAGCGCACCGGCCACAAAACGGCCATTTTTTAGCACCAGCTTGTAGTCATGCCCTAAATCACGCAGCGAGAGCTTTTCCCCCAGGCGCGTGGCGGTTTCAGGCATCGCGCGGTGTAAGCCGTAGAAGGAGAACGCCGCCAGCGCTGCGAACAGCACAAACATCGTTTCCCACGGCGCGTAGTGAATCCACGCAGCGCCCACCAACGGGCCGAGCAGCGGCGCAATCAGCGCCACGTTCGCCATCAGCGCGGTGATTTTGATACACACCGCTTCCTCAAACGATTCCTGAATCGCCGCGTACCCTACCGCGCCAATAAAGCACAGGCTGATACCCTGTAAGAATCGCAAGAAGGTGAATTGCTCGATGTTTTGCGCCAGCAATGTCGCCAGACAAGTGACGATAAACCACACCACGCCGGTCAACATCACCGGGCGACGACCAATACGGTCGGACAGCGGCCCTAACAGCCATTGCAAGAACATGCCGCCTGCCAGATACGCGGTCATGGAGGTTGGCACCCACTCGATTCCCGCGTTGTATTGTTCGACAACCGCCAGCATGCCGGGCTGGATCATGTCATTGCCGATATACGTAGAAAATTCATAGAGCACCAGGCACAGCGGGAATAGCAGTGCCTGGCGACCCAGTCGCTTATTATTTTGCATGAGAAACTCAAAGGAGAAGAAAAACGAACGAAGTGTAATAAATTGCCCTCGCGGTAGATAGTGAATTGTTATTTAAGCAAGACAATCGTTCGTTTGTTTAAGGTTTTCTTAAGAACGTCAAAGTAGTCTGTCGTCCTATAGTCACGATGCAGGGCGTGCGGCATCATCTTCATTTGACGGGCTAAGGAACTCAAAACGTTATGATCGAACAACTCAATCAGTCGCTTTTTCTGCTGATTAACGCAACACCTGATTCATCGGAATGGTTGATTAAATTTGCCATTTTCATCGCCAAAGATTTGATTAGCATCGTGCCATTACTGATTGCCATTTTGTGGTTGTGGGGGCAACGCCGCCAGATGACCGCGCAGCGTGTTGTGGTAATCAAAACCGCACTGGCCATTATTATTAGCGTGTCGCTGTCATGGATTATCGGTCATGCTTTCCCACATGACAGGCCGTTTGTCACTGGCTTTGGCTATAACTTCCTGCATCACGCGCCGGATGATTCTTTCCCAAGCGATCACGGGACGGTGATTTTCACCTTCGCGCTGGCGTTTTTGTTCTGGCACCGGGTCTGGTCTGGTGTCGTGCTGTTTGCCATCGCCTGCGCGATTGCCTGGTCGCGCGTTTACCTTGGCGTACACTGGCCGCTGGATATGCTCGGCGGTTTGCTGGTGGGCTTGTGTTCTTGCCTGTTGGCGCAAATGGTATGGAACCTGCTTGGCGAGTCGCTTCACGCGCGCCTGCACCGGGGATATCGTTTCTGTTTCGCCCTGCCCATCCGCAAAGGCTGGGTGCGTGACTAACCCTTTGAGCGAAGGTAAGATGCGTTAATTAACGCCCTCACCCCAACCCTCTCCCCCAGGAGAGGGAATAAAAAGGTTTAGTTGCTCACTATGGAAACCCGGCGCGACGAACGCATCAGCCGCCTGATTCAGGCGCTTAAACGCAGCGACAAAATTCACCTTAAAGAAGCGTCCGCCTTGCTGGGCGTTTCTGAAATGACGATTCGACGAGACTTGAGTAACGAACCGGGGCCGGTGGTGTTGCTTGGGGGTTATGTGGTTCTTGAACCGCGCAGCGTCACCGCTAACCACTATCTGTTAAGTGACCAGAAAACCCGTCGTATTGAAGAAAAACGCCATGCGGCGCGCCTCGCCGCAGCCATGGTTCGGCCACATCAGACGGTGTTTTTTGATTGCGGCACCACCACGCCTTACATCATTGAAGCGCTGGATGATGATCTGGAATTTACCGGCGTGTGTTACTCGTTAAACACCTTTCTGGCGTTGCAGGATAAACCCGGCTGCCGCGTGATTTTAAGCGGCGGCGAGTTTCACGCCAGCAATGCGATTTTCAAGCCGATTAATTTCCAGGAATGCCTGAATAACTTCTGCCCGGATATCGCCTTTTTCTCAGCGGCAGGTATTCACCCGCGTCACGGTGCGACTTGTTTTAATCTCGATGAGTTGCCGGTCAAACACTGGGCATTAGCGATGGCACAGCAGCGTGTGCTGGTGGTGGATAGCAGTAAATTCGGCAAAGTTCGCGCAGCTTGTATGGGGCCGCTTTCTGCCTTTGATTTGATTATCAGTGATGAAAAACCCGACGCGGCGTTTGTTGAATTTGCCGCGTCGGAGAATATTCAGATTGAGTGGTAATTAAGAGAACCAGCTGCCGAACCAGGAGTGGAATTTCATCATCACGAAATCCCACATCCGGCTGAAGAAACCGCCCTCGTCCACCGCTTCCATCACCATCAATGGGCGCTGTTCGATGGACTTACCGTTAAGCTGGAAGTCGATGGTGCCAACCACCTGGCCTTTCTTCAGCGGCGCGGTAAGTTGTGGTTCGGTCAGGGAGTAGCTCGCTTTCAGGTTTTTCAACTGGCCGCGAGGAATCGTGACCGAGCCACCTTCGCCCGCCCCCAGATTCACTTCGCTTTTATCCCCAAACCACACGCGCTGGGTCACAAACGTGGCGTCTGGTTTAATTGGCGTGACGGTTTCAAAGAAGCGGAAGCCCCACGTCAGCAGTTTTTCACTTTCATTAAAACGAATGCGGTCGGTTTTGGTGCCCAGCACCACGGAAATCAAACGCATGTCGCCGGAGGTTGCTGATGCGACCAGGTTGTAACCCGCGCCGGTAGTGGTGCCGGTTTTCATGCCATCGACGTTAAGGTTTGAGCTCCACAGCAAGCGGTTACGGTTCGGCTGCTTGATGTTATTAAAGGTGAACTCTTTCTCTTTATGGATGGCGTACTCTTCCGGCACATCGTGAATCAACGCTTTGCCCAGCAGCGCCATGTCGCGCGCGGTACTGAACTGCCCTGGCGCATCCAGGCCGTGGACGGTTTTGAAGGTGGTGTTAGTGAGGTTCAGCTTTTGCGCGTAGTTGTTCATCAGGCTAACGAACGAGTCCTGGCTGCCCGCGACGTAATCGGCAATCGCAATGCTGGCGTCGTTACCTGACTGAATAATCACGCCTTTGTTCAGGTCTTCAACCGAGACTTTATCGCCCGGTTTTAAGAACATCAGCGATGAACCGCGCAGCGCCGGGTTGCCGGTAGCCCACGCATCTTTGCCAATGGTGACCATATCGGTCAGTTTGATTTTATCGGCTTTGAGCGCCTGCCCGACCACGTAACTGGTCATCAATTTGGTCAGACTCGCCGGATCAAGTTGCGAATCGGCATTCCCTTCGGCCAACACTTTACCGCTGGCATAATCCATTAAGATCCAGGCCTTAGCATCAACTTGCGGTGCATCAGCAGTCTGTTGTTCCGCACTAACCGCAGGCGCGGCCACCAACAGCAGGGTCGTACCCGCCAGTAATGCTCGAAGCGAAGCAGGGATTTGCAAAGTTTTCATAACACCACCCAGTATCCATTCTATAAAAGTGACGACGCGCGCCGTGACTTAATGTTTCAAGTTGCCAGTAAGCTATCGCGGGAAACATCTTAATGAAACATAACGTTGGTAAAGTTTTTTAAGTTTATTCGATAACTGCGCGACTTGCCGCCACGTTGATGAGTTTTTTACCTGCCGTTGATGTTCACTGCTGTTTTCTTCATCAGCCCACGGCATACTGGGGTGCAAACCCACGTACAGAGGAAACAAAATGATCACAGTTTGGGGCAGAGATAATTCGACGAATGTGAAAAAAGTGTTGTGGTGTCTGGAAGAATTAGGCGTGGCGTATCAATCGGTTCCGGCGGGCGGGAAATTTGGTAAAACCCACGATGCTGAATATCTGGCAATGAACCCCAATGCGCTGGTGCCATGTATTCACGACGACGCCACCGACCTGACGTTATGGGAATCCAATACCATCGTGCGTTATCTTGCCGCGCAGTATGGCAAAGAGACGCTGTGGATTGCCGACCCTGCGACTCGTGCGCGCGGTGAAAAGTGGATGGACTGGGCAGGCACAACGCTTGCTGGCCCGCATCGCGGCGTGTTTTTCAGCCTGGTGCGTATTGCGCCGGAAGAGCGCAGCCAAAAGCTTATCGACGACAGTATCGCGCAATGCAACACGCTGTTTGCCATCGTGGAAGCGGAGCTGGCGAAGCAAAAATGGCTGGGAGGCGATGCGTTCAGCGTGGCGGATATCGCCCTTGCCCCGAGCGTTTACAACCTGCTCAATCTTGATGTGCAATGGAATGATTTTCCGAACCTACGACGCTGGTATCAGCAACTGACCCAGCGCACGGCGTTCAAGAAAATCGTCATGATTCCCTTAAGCTAATCACTCGTTCCGTAGGTCGGATAAGCGCAGCGTCATCCGACACTTTCACCTGCCATGACAGGCGCAAATGGTGGATGACGCTAGCGCTTATCCACCCTACAAAACCCGTTTATTTCGCGTTGTCATCATTCTGGGATGGGCTGATCTTCAACAATTGCCCATCTGATTCGTCGGTCAGGACATACAGATAACCGTCCGGGCCGACGCGCACATCGCGGATCCGCTCGCCGTGGTCGTCAAGCAAACGCTTCTGCTCCGTGACTTTATCGCCGTTCAGCGTCAACTCAATCAGGTTCTTCTCTTTTAGCGCGCCAATAAACAGCTTCCCTTTCCACTGCGGGAATTTATCGCTGTTATAGAACGCCATGCCGCTCACCGCCGGAGAAACTTTCCAGTAATAAATCGGCTGTTCGGTACCCTCAACAATTTCTCCTTTCGCTTCCGGTATCGGCAACCCGCTGTAATTAATGCCCCACGTCGCCAGCGGCCAGCCGTAGTTTTTACCCGGCTGCGCGACGTTAATTTCATCGCCGCCTTTCGGCCCGTGTTCATTAAGCCACAACTCGCCGTTAGCCGGATTAAGCGCCATGCCCTGCGGATTACGATGCCCATAAGACCAGATTTCACTGCGAACACCCTGCTTGCCCGCAAACGGGTTATCCGGCGGCACCTCGCCGTTTTCGGTCAGGCGCACCAGTTTGCCTTGCAGTTTGTCCATGTCCTGGGCGGTTGAACGCTGATTGTTTTCACCGAGCGCGATAAACAGATAGCCTTTGCCATCAAACACCATGCGCCCGCCAAAGTGATTGCCGGTGGAAAGTTTTGGCGTCTGGCGGAAGACGACTTTGAAGTTTTCCAGCCGTTCCATATTGCTGCTCAAGGTGCCGTAGCCGACGGCGGTGCCCGCTTTATCATCGCTATTCGCTTCCGCGAAACTTAGCCAGACGCGGCGGCTTTGTTCAAAATCCGGAGCCAGCACCACATCCAGCAATCCGCCCTGCCCATGCGCCCAGACTTTTGGCACGCCGACAATCGGGTCGCCTAAGCCCTCGCCAGGCTGCCAGCGGCGTAACTGCCCGTCACGCAGCGTAATCAGCATGCCTTTATTCTCTGGCAAAAATGCCAATGACCAGGGGTGATCGAGCTTGCTTTGCAACACATCGACTTTCACTTCAGCGGCATAAGTCCAGCTTGCTGAAAGGAGCAATGTGGCGGTGATGAGTGAATTGAGTCCGGACCGTGACATAGCCTTCTCCTTATCGGTTACCCGATAAGGTTAGTCGTCCATAAATGGGGGGATGAGAATTTTACAAAAACTTGAACAAGGGGGAGTTTCCTCCCCCTGATATCAGGTTTCTACCGCCAGTTGGTGGCCCATAATATCTTTCAGGCTGGCAGAAAGCTGAGACAAGCAACTTTCCAGTTTTTCGGCATCGACGGCGATATATTGCGGGCAATCGTGACGCCCGGTCATCAGGCAGACGGCAGCAGAGCATACCGCGCTCATTCCTTGATTCAGCGTTTCGATTTCTTGCAGCGCAAGATGCGATTTGAGGCGTAACGACTTCTCACGATACTCGTTCGACAAATCGAACAAGTTATCGCGCAGATGCTCAGTTTCAACCACAGACATATAGCCTTTCGCTTTTCTCATACAAAGATAAGCGGCGATGTCTATTTTGGCGATAATCATCTTTTTCAAGAGATCGCGTTTGAGTGGCTCCCCAGTCATACATTTACCCTCCGTGTGGTTTGAATCAATAACACACACTTATAGTATGGATAAATTTTAATCTGACCTGGAATTTTTGCCGAGTTTTTTGATCCCCGGCAACAAGCTTTACAATTGCTAACAGTCGGCGTGAAACAAGGCGTTACGCAGCGGTGACGACCCGACAGGTCGCGGCCTGGTTCTTCTCTTCAAGCATTTGCCGTAACACACTGTGCCCAAGGTTATTTTGCCAGGTGAAGCTATTTTGCAGTACCACCACCGCAAAGTGATTCACCCGATCAATACCAATATAACTGGAGTAACCGCCGATATACCCGACCTGATAAGTGATGGACTGCTCGCCATACGTGTCCGTCACCCAGGCGATATTGGCGGCTTCTTTGTCGCGTGGGTAATAGACGCGCATCGTATCGTCAATCGCTTTATCCAGCGTGTTATCGCCGGTGTTATCCAGATGGGCGGCGGCATACGTCAGCAAATCCGCGGTGTCGGTGTACAACCCTCCCGCGCCAAGCATGTTGCCGGAAAACTGCCAGTCCGGCACCACTTGCCCACGCGGAACAAATTTAGGCTGACTCCCCGCATGACCAATGGCGCGCTGAGGATAACTTCTTAATTTCTGTGGCGTAAAACTGCTGTTTTGCAGCTTCAGTGGATCAAAAATCAGCGACTGAACCAGTTGATCGGCGCGTTGCCCGGTCTGGTAACTCAGCACGTAATCCAGCACAGCATAACCGAGGTTGGAATAACGCGGCTCATTGCCGGAAGGTTTTGCGAAATCAGCCAGATCGGCGACCACATCGTCGCTATCAAGATGGGCGTAAAAATTCTCGCCGTTGCCGAGATAACGAATAAATGCAGTCAGCATCGGCAAATCCATATTCTGCCGTGGCAAACCGGAAGTGTGCGTAACCAGCTGCAGCAAGGTGATTTTTTTCGCGTCAGCACTTAATGGCACCGACGGTGGCAACAATGTTTCAAGGGTATCCGTCCAATGCAAACGCCCTTGCGTCACCAGTACTGCCGTCGCTTCAGCGGTCATGCCTTTACTGAGCGAGCCAACGGCAAATAGCGTATGTTCATCAACCGGGAATTGATGCTCGTTATCAGTGACGCCAAAATGCCAGTAATGGCGCTGCCCGCTGGCGTCTATCACCCCAACCACCATCGCGGGGGATTGCTGCTCAACCATGGCGGGAAGCCACTGGTTGATATCGCGTGGCTCCGTTGCACCACAAACTCGCTGTGCTTTTTGCGGCACTTCGGCTTCGGGCGCGACGTTCGACAACGTTCCACACCCCGCCAGCGTAAAACTGAGCAGCAGCGTACTAAGGCAACGGTGTGGATTCTTCAATTAGTTCGCCGCCACACAAGGCTTGGCATCGAGGCCGATGAACATCGTGCGGTTTTCACCGACTTTCTTCAGGCCGAAATTGCTGCTGTGGTAGCGGTAAAACGCCTGTCCGCCGCTCATACGTTGGTAGGAATAACGGTCGCCGTTGTACCAGGCATAATCGCCATCGATTGCCAGTTTCTCGCCACCACAAACAAACTTCTGCGCCGTGGCTGGCGGGGTGTTCAGCGGCGTAGGAATAATGTTGCAGCCGGATAACAGCAAGGCACCGGCCAGCATCCCGGAAAGGGCTATAATTTTTCTCATCATGTGATTATCTCTTTAAGCGGGACGTTAAGAATAAACAAGGCGGGAAAGATAATAGAGCCTGCGCCAAAGGTAAGCAAAAACTAAGGCGACGTGATGATTCTGAAATTTCATTTGTGCGCCGAAAAAAACAACCAGTAGAGCCACATCCAAAACCCGTGTAGAATCGCCCGGTTTTTATTTTCTGTTTACTTTGTGAGCGTGACCCGTATGCAACAACCCCGTATTGGCTTTGTCTCCCTCGGCTGCCCAAAAAACCTCGTTGATTCTGAACGGATCCTGACTGAGCTGCGCACCGAAGGTTACGATGTAGTGCCTAGCTATGATGATGCCGATATGGTTATCGTTAACACCTGTGGCTTTATCGACAGCGCCGTACAAGAGTCGCTTGAGGCTATCGGCGAAGCGCTGAACGAAAATGGCAAAGTGATTGTGACCGGCTGCTTAGGGGCCAAAGAAGATCAAATCCGCGAAGTGCACCCTAAAGTTCTGGAAATCACTGGCCCGCACAGCTACGAGCAGGTTTTGCAGCACGTTCACCACTATGTGCCAAAACCAAAACATAACCCGTTCCTGAGCCTGGTGCCGGAACAAGGCGTGAAGCTGACTCCACGTCACTACGCTTACCTGAAAATTTCCGAAGGCTGCAACCACCGTTGCACGTTCTGCATCATCCCATCCATGCGTGGTGATTTGGACAGCCGCCCAATTGGCGATGTGCTTTCTGAAGCCAAACGTCTGGTTGATGCGGGCGTGAAAGAGCTGCTGGTTATCTCGCAGGATACTTCCGCTTACGGCGTGGACGTTAAGCACCGCACCGGTTTCTACAACGGCGAGCCGGTGAAAACCAGCATGGTCAGCCTGTGCGAGCAGCTTTCCAAACTCGGCGTCTGGACGCGTCTGCACTACGTTTACCCGTATCCGCACGTTGACGATGTGATTCCTTTAATGGCGGAAGGCAAAATCCTGCCGTATCTGGATATCCCATTGCAGCACGCCAGCCCGCGCATTCTGAAGTTGATGAAGCGCCCTGGTAGCGTGGATCGCCAGTTGCAGCGCATTAAGCAGTGGCGTGAAATCTGCCCGGACTTAACGCTGCGTTCCACCTTTATTGTCGGCTTCCCAGGCGAAACCGAAGAAGACTTCCAGATGCTGCTCGACTTCCTGAAAGAAGCGCGTCTGGATCGCGTCGGCTGCTTCAAGTTCAGCCCGGTTGAAGGTGCGACCGCTAACGAACTGGCCGATCCGGTGCCGGAAGACGTGAAAGAAGAGCGCTGGAACCGCTTCATGCAGTTGCAACAGCAGATTTCTGCTGAACGTCTGCAAGAAAAAGTGGGCCGCGAAATTCTGGTGATCGTGGATGAAGTTGACGAAGAAGGCGCGATTGGCCGCAGCATGGCGGATGCTCCAGAAATCGACGGCGCGGTTTATCTGAACGGCGAAACTAAACTGAAACCAGGTGATGTGGTGCGCGTGAAAGTTGAAAACGCGGACGAGTATGATCTGTGGGGTTCAGTGGTTTAAGTTTACGCCCTCACCCTAACCCTCTCCCCCAGGAGAGGGAATTGTTCGGTTTTCTCCCTCTCCCCCTGGAGAGGGAATTGTTCGGTTTTCCCCCTCTCCCACGGGAGAAGGAATAGTCCCGTTTTCCCCCTCTCCCTCAGGGAGAGGGCCGGGGTGAGGGTTGTTTTTACTACCCTTTTATCTTGGGATCCAACGCATCCCTCAACCCATCTCCCAGCAAATTAAATGCCAGCACCGTAAGGAAAATCGCCAGACTCGGGAAGATAGCCACATGCGGCGCGATCACCATATCCGCTCGCGCTTCGTTAAGCATCGCGCCCCACTCCGGCGTCGGCGGCTGTGCGCCTAAACCTAAAAAAGACAAACTCGCCGCCGAAATAATCGACGTGCCGATGCGCATGGTGAAATAGACCACAATCGACGAAACCGTGCCCGGCAGAATATGGCGGAAGATGATGGTCGCATCCGATGCGCCAATGCTGCGCGCCGACTCGATAAAGGTCTGATGTTTCAGCACCAGCGTGTTGCCGCGCACCAGGCGGGCAAAGGCGGGAATACTGAAAATCGCCACCGCGATAATCACGTTCGACATGCCGCTGCCCATCACCGCAACAACAGCAATCGCCAGCAAAATCCCCGGAAAGGCAAACAGCACGTCGCAAATGCGCATAATCACCCTGTCCCACCAGCCTTCGTAATACCCCGCCAGCAGGCCAAAGAACGTGCCAATCAACGCGCCGATCAGTACCGAAAACACCCCGGCTGCAAGCGAGATTTGTGCACCGACTAACACGCGGCTAAAAATATCGCGCCCGAGGGAATCCACACCGAACCAGTGCAGCATCGACGGGCCATCGTTAAGCCGGTCGTAGTCAAAATAGTTTTCCGCATCGAAGGGTGAAATCCACGGCGCAATCAGGGCAATGGCAATCAAAAACATCACGAATAACCCGGCCATCATCGCCACCGGTTGTTTGCGTAAACGGCGCAGAAATTCGTGCCACGGCGTGCGCACCTGGTTTGGCCGAACTATCGGCATTGCGTTCAGTACCGCCTGGCGTCGCCAGTTAAAGAGTCGCATCCTTACTTGTACCTGATAGCCGGGTTAATGGCGGCGTACAGCAAATCCACCACTAAGTTGATGACAATAAATTCCAGCGAAAACAGCAACACTTCCGCCTGAATCACCGGGTAGTCGCGCATTTCGACTGAATCCACCAGCAAGCGCCCAAGCCCTGGCCAGTTAAAGACTTTTTCGACCACAATCGAGCCGCCGAGCAAGAAACCGAACTGGAGTCCCATCATGGTGACGACGGGGATCATGGCGTTGCGCAGGCCGTGTTTGATCACAATCAGCGTTTCGCTCACGCCCTTGGCGCGGGCGGTGCGCATGTAATCTTCCTGCAAAACATCGACGAACGAAGCGCGGGTAAAACGAGCCATCACCGCCGCCACTGCCGCGCCGAGGGTAATCGATGGTAAAACGTAGTGCTGCCAGGAATCCGCGCCAACGGTCGGCAACCAGCCCAGCTCAACGGAGAAAACCTGCATCAGCAACATGCCGAGGGCAAACGCCGGGAATGAAATGCCCGAAACCGCAATCGTCATGCTGAGACGGTCTGGCCAGCGGTTGCGCCACACGGCGGCAATAATCCCGGTGAATAAACCGAAGATCACCGCCCAGATCATACTGGTCATCGTCAGCCAGAATGTCGGCATGAAGCGGCTGGCGATTTCTTCGGAAACCGGGCGACGCGACACCATCGAGGTGCCGAAATCCCCTTGCACGATGTTGCCGATGTAGTGCAAAAACTGCTGCCACAGCGGTAAATCCAGCCCCAGTTGTTTGCGCACCATGTCAATCACGGTGGCATCGGCTTCCGGCCCGGCGATTAAACGTGCCGGGTCGCCGGGGAGCATGTGGACGAACAGGAACACCAGCACCGCCACGATCAGCAGCGTGGGAATCAGGCCCAGCAGGCGTTTGAGGAAATAGTTAAACATTGGCCTGTCTCACTGTTTTATCGCCCTCACCCCGGCCCTCTCCCCCAGGGAGAGGGGGGGAAACCGGTAGGGTGAGGGCGTAAACGCACATCAAAAACCATCACTCTTTCAAATCTGCATCGTCAAAACTAAAACCGGTATCCGGCATCACATAAAAACCGCTGAGGTTCTTGCTGTGCGCGGAAACCAGTTTTTCGACCACCAGCGGCACCCACGGATTTTCCTTCCAGATGGTGTCCTGCGCGTCTTTATACAGCTTCGCTTTATCGTCACGATTGGTGGTTTTCAGCGCCTCGGTCAAATCTTTATCCACCTGCGGGTTGCTGTAGAACGCGGTGTTAAACAGCGTTGGCGGCCAGTTAGATGACGCAAACAGCGGCGACAGCGCCCAATTGGCTTCGCCCGTCGACGCTGACCAGCCGGTGTAGAACATTCTCACGCCGCTCTCTTTCTGGCCTTTGCCTTCCACTTCCGCAGCACGCTGCCCGGCGTCCATCGCCGTGACTTTCACTTTAATGCCGACCTGCGCCAGTTGCTGCTGCGTGAACTGCAATACTTTCTGCGCGGTGCTGTGGTTATGCGAAGACCAAAGCGTGGTTTCGAAACCGTTTGGATAGCCCGCTTCTTTCAGCAGTTCGCGTGCTTTTGCCGGGTCATACGGCCACGGTTTATATTTTTCCGCGAAGTCGATAGACGGTGGCACCACGCCTTCGGCTGGCGTGGCGTAACCGGCAAACGCCACTTTCACCAGCGCCTGGCGGTTAATCGCGTAGTTGATCGCTTCACGCACTTTCGGGTTATCAAACGGCTTTTGCGTCACGTTCATGCTGAGATAACGCTGCATGATGGACGGCGATGCCACCAGCTCCAGCTTGTCGTTTTTCTCCAGCACCCCGGCCTGCTCGTAAGGAATTGGGAAAGCAAACTGCGCTTCGCCAGTCTGGAGCATCGCCGCGCGGGTGTTGTTATCCACCACCGGACGCCAGGTGATGGTGTCGAGTTTAGGCAAACCCTGTTTCCAGTAACCGTCGAATTTCTTCACCTTCACAAAATCGGTCTGGTTCCAGGTATCGAGCTGATACGGGCCAGTGCCGACCGGGTGGAAGCCAATTTCTTTGCCGTATTTTTTCAGCGCCGCCGGGGAAATCATCGCCGTTGCCGGGTGGGCGAGAATATTAATAAACGCCGAGAACGGCTGTTTAAGGGTGATTTTCACGGTGTTGGCGTCAACCGCTTCTGTTTTCGCAATCGCCTTATATAGGTTGTAGCGCTTGAGATGGTTTTCAGGATTGCTGGCGCGGTCGAGGTTGACCTTCACCGCCTCGGCGTTGAAATCGGTGCCGTCCTGGAATTTCACCCCAGGGTGCAATTTGATGGTGTAAACCAGCCCATCGTCAGAAACGGTGTAGCTTTCCGCCAGCACGTTTTGCAGTTTCATCTCTTTATCCAGGCCAAATAAGCCCTGGTAAAACGACTTCGCCACCGCCTGCGACAGCGTATCGTTGGCGTCATACGGGTCAAGCGTGGTGAAGTTAGATGCCACCGCGACAACCACATCTTTCGCCGCGAATGCCGGGGCGGCCAAAACGCTGGTCGCCAGACCCGCTGCCAACAGCCATTTTTTATTCTCGAATACGGTCATTGTGTTCTCCGGAATTGATTTTTATCTGGACTGAGCAACAAAGTGCCCTGGCCCAACATTCACAAGCGTTGCAACATGCGGTTCACTCCCCAGTTTATGCGTGGTGCTGGGGATCTCATCAGAAAGCAAAACGGGTTTCGGGCGGCGGTGCGCGGGATCTGCCACCGGAACTGCCGCCATTAATTTACGGGTATACGAATGTTGCGGATTTTCAAACACCGCGCGCCGTGGGCCAATTTCGACAATTTGCCCGAGGTACATCACCGCCACGCGATGGCTAATCCGTTCAACCACCGCCATATCGTGAGAGATAAACAGATAAGCGATGCCAAATTCGCGCTGGAGATCCATCATCAGGTTGATGATTTGCGCCCGAATCGACACGTCCAGCGCCGAGACGGATTCATCGGCAATCACTACTTTTGGGTTGAGCGCCAGCGCCCGGGCGATACAAATGCGCTGGCGCTGGCCGCCGGAAAACTCATGCGGATAACGCCAGGCGTGTTCCGCCTGTAGACCAACGCGTTCCAGCAACCAGGCCACGCGCTGCTGCGCCTGCTCTTTGGGCATCACGTTGTGCACCAACAACGGTTCCATGATCGAGTAACCGACCGTCAGGCGCGGGTCGAGCGAGGCATACGGGTCCTGGAAAATAAACTGAATGTCTTTGCGCACATGCTGCATGTCGGCGTTGGAAAGCGTGTCGATGCGTTGGCCGTTGAAGTGAATGCTGCCGCCCTGGGTTTCCACCAGCCTTAACAGCGCCCGCCCGGTGGTGGATTTGCCGCTTCCCGACTCCCCCACCAACCCCAGCGTTTCACCGGGCCATAAATCAAAACTGACCTTTTCAACTGCGTGCACGCGGCTGGTGACGCGGTTAAAGATGCCGCTGCGAATATCAAAACGGGTGACTAAATCTTTGACTTGCAGAATGGGGACGGAACCTGGCGCGATGGTGTCCTGGTCATTTTCCGCTTCGGGATTGTCGGTGTTGGCCAACGCAAACTTGCGCGGTAAATCATGGCCATTCATCGCCCCCAGGCGCGGTACAGCAGCTAACAATGTTTTGGTATACGGGTGAACCGGCACGTTAAAAATCTGCTCCACGGTGCCGGTTTCTACCGCCTTGCCGCGATACATCACCAACACGCGGTCGGCGATATCCGCCACCACGCCCATATCGTGAGTGATGAATATCACGCCCATTTGCATTTCATCTTGCAGGACACGAATAAGCTGGAGAATTTGCGCCTGAATCGTCACGTCCAGCGCGGTGGTCGGTTCATCGGCAATCAGCACCGCCGGGCGGCAGGAAAGCGCCATGGCGATCATCACGCGCTGGCGCATACCGCCGGAAAGCTGGTGCGGATAACGCCCCAGAATCGCTTTCGCTTCGGGAATGCGCACGCGTTCGAGCATGCGTTTTGCTTCTTCCAGCGCTTCATTTTTGCCTAAGCCCTGATGCAAACGGATAGATTCGGCAATTTGCTCACCCACCGGGAACACCGGGTTAAGCGAAGTCATCGGCTCCTGGAAAATCATCGCGATATCCGCGCCGCGCACACGGCGCATTTGCGAAGAACTCAACTTTTCCGGCTCGATCACCTGGCCGTTGCGACGGCGCAGCAGGATTTTATCGCTTTCAACCTGGTTGGCGGTCTTTTCCAGCAGGCGCATTAAGGCCAGCGCCGTTACTGATTTGCCCGATCCTGACTCCCCGACAATCGCCAGCGTTTCGCCACGTTTTAGCGTAAACGACAGATCCGACACCGCCTGGATATCAGCATTTTCCTGGCGGAAGCTGACATTGAGTCGGCTTACCGACAGCACTTCGTCATCGGGCAATTCGCGGCTGTGGGGCATCAGCTCTCCTGGCTTTGATAAATTCCGACGCTCGGAGCATCGCCGACATAACCGTAGCCGCGATACATTCCTTCGCTGTTAAATGGCAACGCCACGTTGCCTTCGCTATCAATGGCAATCACTCCACCGCTGCCCTGCAACGCCGGGAGTTTTTCCATCACCACGCGTTCTGTGGCCTGGTGCAGGCTTAGCCCGCCGTATTCCATCAATGCTGCGATGTCGTAAGCGGCGAGCGTTTTCATAAACACTTCGCCAGTTCCGGTGCAAGACACCGCAACGTTGGCGTTATTGGCGTAGCAACCCGCGCCGATAATCGGTGAGTCGCCCACACGGCCTGGCATTTTGTTGGTCATGCCGCCGGTGGAGGTGGCGGCTGCCAGGTTGCCGTGTTTATCGAGTGCGACCGCGCCGACGGTGCCAAATTTGGTGCCGGGGTTAATCGGCTCATCGTGATCCAGCACGGTTTGCTGGTTTGCTCGGGCGCTTTGTAATTGATCCCAGCGCTGCTGAGTAAAGAAGATATCGGGCGAAACCGGCTCAAGCCCCTGCTGTTCGGCAAAGTTTTCAGCCCCTTTGCCAATCAGCAAAACATGCGGGCTGTGTTCCAGCACCTTGCGCGCGGCAAGAATCGGGTTGCGAATATGGCTGACGCCCGCCACCGCACCCGCTTCCAGCGTGTTGCCGTCCATGATGCAGGCATCGAGTTCGTGGGTGCCGTCGTGGGTAAAGACCGCGCCAATTCCGGCGTTAAACAGCGGGCATTCTTCGAGCATACGCACCGCTTCGGTCACCGCGTCGAGGGCTGTTCCACCCGCTTCGAGCAACGCCTGGCCTGCTTCAACAATTTCCGACAGCGCCTTAATATAAAGCAGCTCTTTTTCGGGGCTGAGTTGCGCGCGAGTGATGGCTCCTGCGCCACCGTGGATAGCAATTACTGCTTTGGTCATATCGACGTAGCCCTGTCATGTGAAGTCCGGTTTTACTTTCTCTATAAATATCAGATTAGTCGAACCGGCTTGAGACGATTTTTGAATATAGAAAGATGTAAATGTGATGTAAAGGAAAACGGCGTTCCTGATTACCCATAATGGGACATTCAGCCAAAGGCGTTTCTCTGCCATAATGTCCGACATATTTTTCCCCCGCGCCGCAGGAGCTTTCATGGAATTTACCGCCGGGCTTATCCCGCTTGAAACCGCAATGGAACAGATGCTTTCGCGTATTGTTCCTGTCACCGAATCTGAGTCCATCCCTTTACTGAAGGCTTGTGGGCGCATTACGTCGCACCCTGTCACTTCTCCGATTGATGTACCGGGTTTTGATAATTCAGCAATGGACGGTTACGCGGTGCGCCTGAAAGATCTGGCGCTGGGTACGGCGTTGCCGGTGGCGGGTAAAGCCTTTGCCGGGCAGCCTTTTGCCGACGAATGGCCGGAAGGCACATGCATTCGCATTATGACTGGCGCGCCGGTGCCGCAAGGAACCGATGCCGTTGTGATGCAAGAAGAAGCCACCGTGACGGAAAGCGGTGTGCGCTTTAACGAAGCGGTGAAAAACGGGCAAAACATTCGCCTGCGCGGTGAAGATATTCGCCAGGGCGGCAGCGTGTTGCCTGCGGGTAAAAAGCTGACGGCGGCGGAATTACCGCTGATTGCCTCGTTGGGTATTCCGGAAGTCGCGGTGTTGCGTAAAGTTCGCGCGGCGGTGTTCTCTACCGGCGATGAACTGCAACTGCCGGGCACGCCACTTGGCGACGGTCAAATCTACGACACCAACCGCCTGGCGGTGCATATTATGCTCGAGCAACTGGGATGCGAAGTGATTGATTTGGGGATTATTCGCGATGACCCGGAAGCGCTGCGTGCGGCATTTATTGACGCCGACAGCCAGGCCGATGTGGTGATCAGCAGCGGCGGCGTGTCGGTGGGTGAAGCGGATTACACCAAACAATTGCTCGAAGAGTTAGGCGAAGTCGGTTTCTGGAAACTGGCGATTAAACCGGGCAAACCTTTTGCTTTCGGTCGCCTGCAAAATAGCTGGTTCTGCGGATTGCCGGGCAACCCGGTTTCTGCGGCACTGACGTTCTATCAACTGGTTCAGCCATTACTCGCCAGACTCAGCGGCCAGCAGGGTAACGCCCTGCCGCCACGCCAGCGCGCGCGTACCGTTGGGCGTTTGAAAAAGTCTCCGGGCCGCCTCGATTTCCAGCGTGGCATGATGCGCACCGGCGAAGACGGGCAATTAGAAGTGTTGAGCACCGGCCACCAGGGTTCGCATATTTTCAGTTCTTTCAGCCAGGCCAACTGTTTTATCGTGCTGGAGCGTGAGCGCGGCAATGTTGAAGCGGGCGATTGGGTTGAGATTGAGCCGTTCAACCATTTGTTTGGAGGCTAACGATGGGCGCTGAGCTGAGCGATCAGGAGATGCTGCGCTATAACCGCCAGATTATCCTGCGCGGTTTCGATTTTGACGGCCAGGAAGCGCTGAAAGCCGCCCGCGTGTTGATTGTCGGGCTTGGTGGCCTCGGTTGCGCCAGCGCACCGTATCTGGCGGCGGCGGGCGTCGGGCATTTGACGCTGCTCGATTTCGACACTGTGGCGCTGTCGAATTTGCAGCGCCAGACGCTGCATCGCGATGCCACCATCGGCCAGCCAAAAGTTGATTCTGCAAGAGATGCGCTGGCGGCGATAAATCCGCATATCACACTGGAAACGGTGAATGCGCTGTTAGACGAAGCGCAGTTGCTGGAATTGATTGCTGAGCACGACCTGGTGATGGATTGCACCGATAACGTGGCGATTCGTAATCAGTTGAATCAGTGCTGTTTTACGCTGAAAAAACCGCTGGTTTCCGGCGCGGCGATTCGTATGGAAGGGCAAATCAGCGTCTTTACGTATCAGGATGGCGAACCGTGTTACCGCTGCCTGAGCCGCCTGTTCGGTGAGAATGCCCTCACCTGCGTGGAAGCGGGCGTGATGGCCCCGTTGGTGGGTGTTATCGGCTCATTGCAGGCGATGGAAGCCATCAAACTGCTGGCGAATTACGGCACGCCTGCGAGCGGGAAAATCGTGATGTACGATGCGATGACCTGCCAATTCCGCGAAATGAAACTGCCGCGCAATCCGCAGTGTGATGTGTGTTGTTCTCACTCATCATAAAGCCCCACGCTACTGACCGCCGTATGGCTCTTATTCGGGCGAATACGGCGCACTGAATCGCGCACCACCAGCATGCCATTGAGCAATAAATTCCCCACTGGCGCATCCGGGCGAATCAAGCGTTGCTGGAGAATATGCACCGCTTCTTCGCCTAACTGGTCACGCGGAACGTGTACCGAAGTCAGCGGCACATCGTGAATCGCGGCCAGGTTAAAGCCGTCGATACTCATGACCGAAATGTCATGCGGCACGCGCAAACCGGCATTTTGCAGCGCACTCACCGCCCCCGCCGCCATAAAATCTCCGCCTACTAGCAAAGCCGTTGGCAACTGGTGGCGCGGCGTTCTTTCCAGAAAATCAGCAATCAGCTTTTCACTCTCTTTGGCGCTAAAACTTTGTGCGGTGATCAGATGCTGCGCGTCATCAAATTGCAGATTATTGGCATCCCAGGCGTCGCGAATGCCCGCCAGCCGTAATTCCATGGTGTAGCGCCGCAAGCAAAGCAATGTGACTACCGATTTATGCCCCTGCTCGAACAGATAACTCGCTGCAAAGTCGCCGATCAACTGATGATCCGGCGCGACTCCCGGCAGGCGCATTTTGCGATCGCGGCAGTTGATCAACACACACGGCTTGCCGAGATCCACCGCCAGATCGTGAATATGCGGATCGTCGATGCCGAGCAAGATCGCCGCTTCGGTTTCTACTTCATTCATTTTGCTCAGGAACATGTTGGCGTCGCTGTCGTTTTCTTCCAGCGCGCAATACCGCAGCCGCACTTCGTGGGGCAAAAGCGCCTTACTCAGCCCTTGCGTCACGCGATAATAAAAGACGTCAGACCGCTCATCGAAGGCACGTTGTGGCGCAAAAACGACCAGACTGTTAAGTAACATGCGCCCCGCAGCCATGCCCGCCAGCACGCCTTTTTGCCCGGCGCAGTTTAAAACCTGCTGGCGCGCCTGTTCGCTGGTGTTGGATTTCCCGGCCAGCACGCGTGAAACCGTGCTGATAGAAAGGCCGGTTTCCGCTGCAATTTCGGCGATTTTTAGCTTTTTACTCATTATGTGATCTACGCCCATTTCAGCCATGAAAAATTTCTCATGACGAAGTGTATGGCTTTATCACTGGATTTTTCGTTACCAAACGCACGTATTTGGCTTTCATATGAAAATTTTTGCACCGAAGTCGCTATTGAGCAATTTCTAACTGTTTTACGCTCTCTCCACTGCCGCAACTGAGCCTGCCTGTTCGCGGCAAGAAGCACATAAAATAATTATTAATCAAATAGATACAATTTTCACAATTCAAATTGTGGCAAACATTCCGATAGACACTGCTTCTACGTGGAGAACGACATGAGTCATGGCATAAATCCTGGGGTTACCGCCGTTAAGGCCAAACGCACTATTAAAAACCTGCGCTGGTGGGTTCTGGTGCTGTTCCTGCTAGGCGTTACCGTTAACTACATTACCCGCAACTCATTGGGCATTTTGGCCCCAGAACTGAAATCTTCTCTTGGGATTACCACTCAGCAATATTCTTATATCGTCGGCGCGTTCCAACTGGCTTACACCGTGTTCCAGCCTATCTGCGGCTGGTTAATCGATGTTATCGGCCTGAAGCTAGGCTTCTTAGTCTGCGCAGGTATTTGGGCCGTGGTTTGTGTAATGCACGCCGGAGCCGGAAGCTGGTTGCAACTGGCGATTTTGCGCTTCTTTATGGGTGGCGCAGAAGCTGCCGCCACGCCTGCTAACGCCAAAACCATTGGCGAATGGTTCCCGAAAAAAGAACGCCCGATTGCCGCAGGTTGGGCAGGCGTTGGTTTCTCGATTGGTGCGATGCTCGCGCCGCCAATCATCTATTTTGCGCATGCCTCTTTCGGCTGGCAGGGCGCGTTTATGTTTACCGGCGTGCTGGCGATGTTATGGGTGATTTTGTGGTGGCTGTTCTATCACAACCCGGAACAACACCCGAATCTGAGCAAAGAAGAACTCGCTTTTATCAAACAAGATAACGAGCCTGATGCGGTAAAACTGCCGTTCCTGACCGCGCTGAAAACCGTCGGCAAAAACAAACGTTTTTACGGTATCGCGATCCCTGCATTTATGGCTGAACCGGCCTGGGCCGTATTGAGCTTCTGGGTGCCGCTGTATCTGGCTTCAGAGCGCGGTATGGATTTGAAGCAAATCGCCATGTTCGCCTGGCTGCCGTTCCTCGCCGCAGACCTAGGCAGTGTCGCGAGTGGTTATCTGACTAAGATTTACACCCGCTGGTTTGGCTGCTCGCGCACTAACTCCATCGTGGCAAGTTCTGTGACCGGCGCATTCCTGATGATTTCCCTGGCGTTAGTTGCCCTCACCAAAGACCCGTACATCACCATCGCGTTGATTTCCGTCGGTGGCTTCGGGCACCAGATTATCTCCTGCATGTTGAGCGCGCTGGTGGTGGATTCCTTTGATAAAGGCCAGATGGCGACGGTCAACGGCATGCGCGGTTCTGCCGCCTGGATTGCCAGCTTCTTATTCTCACTGCTGATTGGCGTCACCGCCGACAAGATTGGCTACAACCCTTTATTTATCGCCATGGGCTTCTTTGACCTGATTGGCGCTGTATTCCTGGTTTCCTTTATTGCTGAACGCCGCACCAAGCGCGCCTGAAATGGATTGTGAACGATGAAAACTTTGAAGAACTGGACACTGTTGAATTCTGATACCAACCACGTTGAGTTAAGCGTGGACGGTAAACACCGCCTGAACCTGTTTGTGCTGGAGCAAGGCATGTTCCGCGTGTTGATTAAGCGCGAAAACAAGCTGGCGCTGAACCGCACGTGGAGCATCGCGCCAGAGAATGACGTGCCATGGGAAGGCCGCGACCGCGAAAGCTTGCAAGGTTTTACGCTGCCAGGTTTTAGCGTTGAAGAACTTGATGATACGCTCCGCGTGAGCAGCGATAAACTGCGCGTCACCGTTCACCAGCCGCTGTGGCTGGAGTGGGAATATAAGAACGAGAACGGCGAGTGGCAAATGCTCGCCAGCGACCGCCCGACCAGCGCGTATCTGCTGAATGCTCACGGCGACGGCGTGGCGCACTATCAGCGTCGCTTTAAAGAAGAACAGTATTACGGTTTAGGCGAAAAAGCGGGCCCGCTTCAGCGTACCGGTAAGCGTTATGAAATGCGCAACCTCGACGCGATGGGCTATAACGCGGAGTCTACCGATCCGTTGTACAAACATATTCCATTTACCATTACGCGCCGCCCGGACGTAAGCTTCGGGATGTTTTACGACAACCTGAGCAGTTGCTGGCTGGATTTGGGCAACGAAATTGATAACTATCACCTGCCCTACCGCCGCTGGCAGGCAGAATCGGGCGATGTCGATTATTACTTGTTCCTCGGCCCGCAAGTTTTAGACGTCACCAAAGCGTTTGTGCGCCTGACCGGTAAAACGCTGTTTGGCCCGAAATGGAGCCTCGGTTACAGCGGTTCAACCATGCATTACACCGATGCGCCGGACGCGCAAAACCAGCTGATGAGCTTTATCAAACTGTGCGACGAACACGCGATCCCTTGCGATTCGTTCCAGCTTTCATCCGGTTACACGTCGATTAATAACAAGCGCTACGTATTCAACTGGAACTACGACAAAGTGCCGCAGCCGAAAGTGATGAGCCAGGCGTTCCACGACGCGGGCATCAAACTGGCGGCGAATATCAAGCCGTGCCTGTTGCAGGATCACCCGCGCTATCAGGAAGTGGTTGAGCAAGGTCTGTTTATTAAAGACTCCGAACAAGATAGCCCGGAGCGTTCAATCTTCTGGGATGACGAAGGTTCGCACCTCGACTTCACCAATCCGGCGACGGTGAAATGGTGGCAGAACGGCGTCACCACGCAATTGCTGGAAATGGGCATCGACTCGACCTGGAACGATAACAACGAATACGAAGTGTGGGACGGTGAAGCACGCTGCCACGGGTTTGGTGAAGAGATCGCCATCAAAAATATCCGTCCGGTGATGCCGCTGCTGATGATGCGCGCCTCGCTGGAAGCCCAGCAGGCATTTGCACCAGAAAAACGCCCGTATCTGATTTCCCGTTCCGGCTGCGCGGGCATGCAACGTTATGTGCAAACCTGGAGCGGCGATAACCGCACTAACTGGAACACGCTGCGCTACAACACCCGCATGGGCGTGGGCATGAGCCTGTCTGGTTTGTATAACGTGGGCCACGATGTCGGCGGTTTCTCAGGCGACAAGCCAGACGCTGAGCTGTTTGTGCGCTGGGTACAAAACGGCGTGATGCACCCGCGTTTCACTATTCACTCATGGAATGACGATCACACGGTGAACGAGCCGTGGATGTATTCGTCGGTCACTCCGGCGATTCGCAGCGCGATTGAAACGCGCTATCGCCTGCTGCCGTATTTCTACACCCTACTGTGGCAGGCGCATGCCGACGACGAGCCGATGCTACGTTCAACATTCCTTGACCACGAACACGACGCGAAAACTTTCGAAGAGTGCGACGACTTTATGCTGGGTCGTGATTTGTTAGTGGCAAGCGTGGTTGAAGAAGGCCAACGTGAGCGTGAAGTGTGGCTGCCGGAAAACGGCGCAGGCTGGTACGACTATTACACCGGCCAGTGGTACAGCGGCGGCCAGACTATTGTGGTTGATGCGCCGCTGGAACGCTTGCCGTTGCTGGTTCGTGCGGGTGCTGCTCTGCCGCATTCGGCACGCATTACGCATGTCAAAGCGAGTGCAGATAATGTGCGCGAGCTGAAAGTGTATCCGCTGCAAGGCACAGGCGTTTCTCACGGTAGTCTGTTTGAAGATGACGGCGAATCATGGGGTTATCAGCAAGGCAATGCACTGTGGCTGAACTGGGAAATTCGCTGTACTGCCGATGAGATTCAGGTGGCGTTTAGCCGTAAAGGGGATTATCAACCGGCCTGGAAAGAGATGAAGTTAACGCTACCAGCGGGTGAAAAACGCCGTTTGGTGGTGGATGGGAAAGAGCAGGATTTCTGGAAGTTTTAATCGCTAACCCTCACCCCGGCCCTCTCCCTCAGGGAGAGGGAGAAAACCGTCAATCCCCTCTCCTGGGGGAGAGGGAGAAAACCGTTAATTCCCTCTCCTGGGGGAGAGGGTTAGGGTGAGGGCCTTT